>JAOIVW010000013.1 GCA_028224375.1 Hellea sp. | reverse complement strand
GAGCCGGGAATTTTCAAAGGCTTGAATGCTGACGCGACGTTATTGGTATATGCGATGATTGAAACAGGGTGTCGACCGAGTGAGCTTTCCAATATTTTACCCGAGAACATCAAACTTGATGCAGAGGTGCCTTACATTCAAATTCGTTCTAGAGCAGATCGCCAGCTTAAAGCCTCCGCTTCGTCACGTGATATTCCATTGGTCGGATGCGCTCTTGAGGCCTTTAAACGCGCACCCAATGGCTTTCCGCGTTATCGCGATAAAGGGAATATCTTGTCCAAGGCAGTAATGGACGGTCTTAGAGTAAGGGGGCTGCAACCCACGCCAGACCATCGTCTCTATTCCCTGAGGCATTCATTTGAGAAACGAATGCTGGAGGCTGGATTGGACTACGGTTTGAGATGCCTTCTGATGGGTCATAAAGACTCTCGCCCAAATTATGGTGACGGCGGGTCATTGGCTTACCGTAGAGATGAATTGCTAAAGATAGCTCATCCGATTGATAAGCACTTTCGCAATCTTATGCCGTGTTTGATAAATGATCTAAAAAAGTAACCAAGGGAATTTCTCATCATTTTTTCTAACAAAATTTAACACCGTGAAAACTCAATTTCCAAAATGGCTTTGATAGTGCGCTCAAACATTTTGAAATTGGCGGTACTATCTGAGTGGTTTGTTCAATCACTATAATTTGTTAACAAGCGCTTAGGGGACTATTCGGCGTCACGTGCTAACAAATGATTTTAGAAGAACTTTTGACTGAAAACGGTAAATCCTATATGTGTTTCCTAAGGTTGAGGCGGGTGTCAGAAGAATCATGAATGTTAAAAACATGTTGTGGGTTATCACCCTAAGCGTCGTAGCAAACGGCCTGTCGGCAATATTGTTATCTTTCAACCAGGAAAGCAATAAAATAGCGCTCATAACTGTCGTAATCGCTTCACTTATGGGGGTTCTGCTAGGGTATTTACTGTTTCGGATTCACGTTCTTCGTTCGTTGGGCATCAGGAACTGGGAAAAAACTCTCAGTCAGGGAACCACTACAAAAAAATGTATTGCCAAGTCCCATACCAGTCTCAATTTCCTAGGTATAGCTAGCACGAAATGGCTGAAGGAGGAGCGAGAGTTTAGAAAAATGTTGATTCGACATGCGAATACGGGTGGCAGAGCTCGATTTTTATTGATGCAGCCGTACGGCGAAGCATGCATAGAGTTTGAAAAAATAAAAAATGTACCCGAGGGATCAATTTCACAATCCATCATTAAGAATATTGACGCACTATTAGATTACAAATCGGAAGGATATAATGTTGAAGTGAAGCTATATGACAGAAAGCCTCACTTCCGTCTTACTATGGTTGATACCAACTTTGCTACAGTTGGCATATATTCGTATTCCACTCACAGTGGTCAAAACAGCCCTCAAATAATCCTAGGACAAGCGCCACAGGAGTGGTCATTCTATTTTGCTTTCTCTTCTTATTATGAACGGCTGTGGGAGGATGCCAAAAATGCTAAAACCCACATTGCGAGATTGCGGAGGCAATCTAAAAAATGAGGGTGGCTCTGGTTCTTGCTCAAGCAATAGGGCAAACGGGTAGCGGCCAATTTTCCATCAATTTGGCCCTCGGCTTGGCTGAACTTGGGTGCGCTGTGGATGTATACCATTACGGAGGTTCCCCTGTCGGTGTAGGGAGTGAACTTGTAACATATCATGATATTTCCAAGTTGTCGTACTCGTTCACTTTCCCAGTGCCTGGAATGTCCGATAACATGCCTTATAGCTCTTCCGTTTTTAAAGAATTATCGACACTAGAGTCGGACGCGTATTTTGATTTTTGGAAGCAGTTTTTCAAAGACTTTAGCCTTGAATCTTATGACGTGTGGCACATAAACCACCTATGGTTGGCAAGTGCGATTGCTAAAAATACGCTTAAATGTCCAATCGTAACTACTATTCATGGCACAGATTTAGAACAGTTCGATAAGTGCCGAGATATAGCCCAATACGTTCGATCCATGCATCCCTACAAAGATAGTTTTTTTCATTTTGTTTCACATGGTTCATTCATCAAGGCAGCTTCTATGGATTTGTGTTCGGTTAACACGATTACAGTGGAGCCTCCATATCGAGAGGACCTATTCTGTCCTGATCCTAGAGTAGGTGATTGTGATGGCAGATCAATTTTTGTGGGTAAATTAACGAAGCGCAAAGGAATCGAAGAGCTTCTTCGTGCCCATTTTACTTTGAGAAAGCTTATTCCTTCACTCCATCTAGATATAGTTGGTTCGGTTGACGGTGGAAGTTATATGTTTGATGAAAAGGAAGGTAAGGCAAGTTTAAGAGATGGTGTTATGTTTCACGGACACCTTTCCCAGCGGGACTTGGCGGAAAAAATGATAAGTTGCGAAATATTTGTTTTTCCTTCGTGGGCAGAAAGCTTTGGCATGGTTGCCCTTGAAGCCGCTTCACGCGGCCTCAAGATAGTCATGCCAAGGCTCTCAGGCGCTGACCTGACGTTAGATCGCATGTGCTCTTCCAATCAAATCTTTCTTTTCCCACCTATTTTAGGCGAAGATGAACCCGCAAGAGAAAAGTTCGAACTGGATTTTCAAAATAGTTGGCTGGACGCCATTAAATCTTCCCGTCAATTCGCCGTGCCAAATTTTGCAAAAGAATTCGGGCGGGAGGCTGTCGCTTATAGGATCATGAATGAATTGTATTTGCCGGCGATAAGGAGGGCGAAACTTGCGTGAGAAGTTCGAATTAATGGGGGGGTGCTCTTCGAAATTAAGCGGAGTTGCATTAAAAGAGCTGCTGGAATCAGTATTTCAAATAGGGTCGGATAGAAAACTTCAGGATAATCTTTTTTTTGATAGAGGCCAAGACTCCGTTCGGTTAAGTTTGGATGAAGTGACTTCTAGTTCATTGTTTATCAATACTGAGATTTCTCCCCCGATTTCGACAGACGAAAATTTAAGTGCGCACGTGGCTGTCCTAAATGCTCTCAATGACATCTGGGTTTCTGGCGGAGTCCCTACCCACGCGATGATACAATTGATACTCGATATAAACAGTGAGCAAAAACAATGGGAGATCGTTTTAGAGTGTTTATCAAATGCGCTAGCGGCGGAAAACGTTAGGATTGTCGGCGGACATACAATGCTGTCGCCATCTCCTTTGCTTGGTATAACTGTTTTTGGAGGGAAGAGAGACGGTTGGCCAGATGAAAGTTCTCTTAAAGATGGAGATTTCATCGTTATTTCTAAACAGCTCACGTCCTTCCAACTCCGGAACAACTTAGACCTAGGTAAATTTTTAGGTGGGCGACGAGAATTTGATCAAAACTTACTGTTGAAATCGAACGGTCAATCTGCAATCGAACTATCTTCTATTCGCAATTTTTCTGCCACGGATGTAAGCGGTTTCGGGTTGTTAGGACATCTTAGCGAAATGTTACCAAATGGATATGGAGCAAATTTATGGAGAGATAGCCTGCATGCGCTGATTTATGACCCAGATGCAGTAGGGTTCCAACTAGCAGATGCTTCTCTTCCCGGTTACATCAATAGTAATTTTGAATATTCGAAAGTCCTTAATAAGACCCATAAAAACTTTACCAATTTGGATAAGGTTATTTCTTGCTTGCCTCAGACTAATGGCCCTATTTTGGCGACTTGCTCAGAGAGTGATGCCGTCAAATTAGGTGCTAAAGGATTCCGTGTAATAGGAAACATATCTTTGACCGATTCAATAGAGGTCATTGGTCAAAACAGGTCGCCTTTTTGAATCAGCGTGTTAAGCCTTCGTAGCTCTTTAACTGTTCCCACATCGTACATGTGCGAAATAGTTACCGGTCTGATTAGCTCTCCATCCTCCAGCAACAGTTTTATTATATCGGGAAGCTCATATTCACCTCTTGGAGAAAGTTCTAATTTGTCTACATAATTCCAAACAGACTTATCAAACTTATACATCCCGCCTACTACTAAATTCGACGTTGGGTTTTTCGGTTTTTCTTCTATTGCCTCGACAAAGCCATTTTCATTCAAAGAAACTACGCCATAGCGTTCTGGATCATGGACTCGTACAGCTGCAAAAGAGTTTTTAGATTGGTCGGTTAGTAAATCTCCTATGGCGCTGTCTGCAAAAAAACTATCGCCAAAAACCATTAAGAAATTTCTGTTGTCAAAATCTTTTTTCAATAACTTCAATACTCCTCCAGTGCCATCAAGGACTTCTTGTTTGTAGAAGTGCGTTGTTGTGCCGCTGGGTAAAATCTCTCGAAAATGCTTTTCTATTTGTTCACCGAGGTAACCTATAACAAACACAAACTCGTTAATCCCTGCATTAAGAAGTTGCTCAACGCATCGTTGGGCTATCGGCTTTCCGCCAACATCTACCAAAGCCTTAGGTAATTTATCAGTAATTGGCTTGAGTCGATTTCCGCGGCCAGCCAAGGGCACAATTGCTATGTAACTCATTTGGATCGAGCTTCTATTTCCATCAACACTTCGGCCATGATATCTTCATCATCGAGCTCGTCCCACGCTCCATATCCCACTTCAGTTGTAAGGAGTTGGGTGTCTAGTAGCGACCTGATTTCACCGTTCATCCCTTGACTAATACCAGATATCTCTCGCTTTCGTTTTCTGTCGATCTTAGTAATTTTAAGAGACTTTCTCTCCTTTTCAATGTAATTTAAAACTAACTTGAAGCTTTCGTCTAAATTGCTCATTTTTTTATACCTAAAACGCTGATCGGCCAGTTTTGGATACAAAGTGAATAGACTGGCACTCGTGAATTCAAATTGTCATAACACAGAAGAGTTTCAACTCATCCACTCTATGATATTCAGAGTTCAGGGTACAATAGTTTTGTGCATTGGGCAATCAATGAAAATGAGATTTACAGGTCTCGTAATGCCATAACATCTCTTATTCAAACTGGTTCTAAATTTTTTACCCACATCAGGAATTCATCTCGGTTTCTGACGTCTATAATTCATGATCGATACGTATATGGGCTTTGTCACGTTAATGATGTCGAGGCAAGATTTCCCTTGACCCGCACTTTTAGGCGCACACTGATGCCGTAGCTAAATTCAACTGTAAGGTGGCTTGATGTCTGAACTCGCGGAGCGGGTGTCTTGAAAAAAGATGACGGTGGTGATCGAAGAGGTCGTAAATCTGACTGTGGGCTGAGAGTAGCTGTTGTGCCTTTTTTACAGATATAAATCTTTCGATTTTCGTTCTTGTTGGCGAATTGGAATGTGTGGACATGCGGCACGATTGTTCTTTTGACCTCTAGCGTCTTGCAGATGTTCTAATCCCAAAAATTTGAGAGCAACTCCGTAACATCTAAGCTTATAAGTGACAAGTTTTGTAGGTCTGACCCCTTGGTTCCTAAGAGTTTCTGCTGTGATCGGCATGCGGTTTTAGTATTTTGTAGTCTTTAGACAACATCGAGAACGGTGCCTTCACCAAGTACAGCTCGCCAAAGATACACCATTTTGCCATTTGTCTTTGTATAGATTTTGTTCAAATGCCAGATAGGTGAGGGTGGTTCGGATCGAAACTTTATCCGTTTTGCGTACAATAACTGGGTTGTTCGCAGAACAGGTAGTTAAGTTGAGTTTCTAACCGACTTGATTATTAGACGAAGTATCGCATAGAGGTTGGTGGGGGGGGTGGCTCCGGACAAGTCGAAACAATCGCAATCTACGAATGCTTGTCAAAGTTCAAAGGTATTAGTTATCGGAGCAAACCAATTATAAAAATTGAGCCGATGTCCGTCAACGAGATGTTTTCGCTATCTGCAATATCGCTTATGCGGAAACCTTTGACCGCGAACTATAGTTTTCGAAATTCGCGGGAAAAGCTTTATCCTTTTGAATTTCGTGTCTGACTCATCTTTACTTGCGCATAAGCATTACCGAAGTTAGATTGCAACTGTGTGACCTGCTGGGTGGTCTGATATAATTTTGAGAAATGGGGGGGGTCATAGTTAGTGTCACGCAGTTTTTCTATTTTGAAGCCTCTTGATGAAGACAAGATTGCCGCCATCCTCAAGATTGATTTAACAGCCGCCGAGGACGGGAAAAATGACTTACCCGGCTCGCAAGCTACGGAACTCAGTGGGTTTGAACGAAAAATACTAAATGAGGTTCAGACGTACCACACTAAAGTAAGAGCTGACGTTCAGCGCGATAGAGCTCTGCGCGAAAAAGAATTAGCCGAACATTCCACTCGATTAATGGATGCGGGAGTTGTGCCCCGAGCGAGAGCGCGATTGCAACACCTTCAGTTAGAGATCGACAATCGTAAGCGCGAACTAGCCAGAGCCCGCAAAGAGCTCGACGGAAGCGAGCTTATGCTGGAGCGGTTTTCGAAGCCCCGAAATATCGTCGATGCTCCCTCCATGACTAAGAACTCGTTTCTGAATTTTGCCATACTAACGGTTGTGGTTTTCCTCGAAGCTCTTGCTAATATGGCATTTTTCTCCGAGGGGAATGAGCTTGGTCTTTTAGGGGGGGTCATAATCGCTGCCGGGATCTCAACGATGAACGTCTTTGGCTTTTTTGCTTTGGGTTACTTTGGTGTCCGATATAAAAACTGCAATGTCATCTGGCAAAAGATTTCGGGTTATTTTGTCTTAGCTATATCTCTTCTATCTTTGCTCATATTTCATAGTGTTGTAGCTTTCTACCGGCAGATAAAGGCTGAGAATCCGGACATTGAATTGGCAATTGCATCTGACAAAGCAATCTCTAGGTTATTCCAATTTGATTTCTTGGGCCTGGACATTGTTTCTGTCCTCCTCCTGATTTTAGGAATCGCCTTTGGTTTAATTGCCTTGGGCAAAGGGGTCACTTTTGGGCATCCAATTCCGGGGTTCGAAAGAAGATATAAGAAAGTCAAAGCTGCTGAGGGCCACTTGGGCTATGTCAAAGATGAATTTAAATTGGATTTTGTGGATGGCACTGAGGACATTATCGACACCCTGAAGTCATCTATTTCTGCTCAGGGTGACCATGTCAGGCGCTACCAACAATTATATGATGACATTACCAATTTCGAGCGGCGTTATGACCAATTTGAACTCGACCTCTTGTCGGCAGCGCGTCACCTCATTGATCGCTACCGCCTGACAAATAGCAAGGTAAGAACAAGTCCGAAGCCGAGCTATTTCGAAACGCCGTTTGATGAAAAATCTAAATTTCAGACGCCGCCTCATAATACTATGACACCGCCCGCTGAAATTCTATCCAAGGCTGAAAAACGCTCGCTAAGTGCCCAAGCCTTGTTGGATGATATAGAGCAAGACCATAAAGAATTGAGGGCTATATTATTGGAGGACGTCAATGGCGCGGCGTAGACGCAGATCACGGCGCGGGCGCGGCCATTTGCAAAAGAATATAATAGCGGCAGCCTTACTGTTTGGCGTGATTGTGCTCGGCACGCTGATATTTATTGCAGCTTCAAATCGTAAGGCGGATATTGCGAGCGTTGATAAAGAGACCTTTTGCAAAAAAGATGATCTGCCTGCGGTCTTAATGGTGATGGTAGATGCCTCTGACAGTCTTGATCCTGTTCAGCGAGAGCGGGCTCTCGCACTTATTCTAAAAAATGTATCTCAAATTCCCAAATATGGGCGTGTAGACATTTACCTCATGGCTGAACCCGGACAGAAGTTGACGCAACCCACATTTTCGAAATGCAATCCCGGGCCTGCAGGTTCAGCTCTGACGACAAACGCTAAAGGCGACGAGAAAAAATTTGTTGTCGAATTTCAAGGGGCAATTGAAGGGGCTTTGGAATTGGCCTTAACTGAAAAAAAGGCCGAAAGTTCGCCGTTGATGGAGTCTATCAGAGATGGTGCAACTCGCTCATTTGCTCGCACGCCAGACACAACAAAACGCAATTTTATAATTGTGTCGGATATGCTTCAATATTCGGCAATCTCAAATCACTACAAAATTCATCAGTCTGTGCGCGAGTTATCCCGTACGCCTGCATGGTCGTCCGTGATCACCGATTTGCGAGGTGCCGATGTGACTATTGGGTATGTGGCCCGCCCAACAGATCGGGCCTTGCAAGGGCAGAAGCATATTTCGTGGTGGGAAGATTATTTTCAAAACGTTGGCGGAAACGTGAAAAGCGTAGAAACCTTCTGATTTATTTTAAAAATGACGTGGTCACCTGTTGACCAGATTGAGGCGAAAATGGCGGATGATGAGAAAAAAACCGTAAAAGGCAAAAAGCGTCGGACGCTATCTCTGCCCGGCCTAGAAAAGGCTGAAACATCTCAGTCAGAGCTGCCTTTAGGCGAAGGTCCAGACTCAGTGAAAAATATTAAAACTGAGTCTGAGAAGATAGACATAGGCGCAGGTGAGCAATCAGAAGTTAAAAAAACGGCGAAGAAGCCCGCTGGCGCCGCAAGGAAACCTAAGCCCGCATCTAAGCCTAAACCTGCGACACCTACCCCTAAAAGCCCTCAAGATGTGCCGACTTCAGATCTAGAAAAAACAGTCTCTGAAGATGAGGCCTTGGCGCGAAAAGAAGAAAAGCAGGAAGAAGCACGTAAGGCAAAGATAAAAAGAGACGACGAAAGAGCGGAAAAGGCGGAGGCTAAAAAAGCGCCTTTGGCCGTTACGGCAATGCAAAGAAAACAAAGCGGTAACTTGCCAACACTCCAGATGAACGATTTCGCGGAGCGTATGCCCTATGTTTTGCTTATCCTCGTCGGGTTTGGCCTGATTGTAATAGTAAAAACCTTTACATCGACACCTAGTTGGATTGTCACCATGATGGCCGTTTTGGCTATTGTCTGTTACGGGGTTTTCGCCGGATTGCGCCAAGGTAACCGCATGCGCATCGATCGCATCGGCGATAATTGCTACTACTTGGGCCTCACCTACACCTTAGCGAGTTTGATCAGCGCCCTATTCGGTCTCGCTGGTGCGGAGGTAGGCCAAAGACTGCTAGAGGACTTCGGTATTGCCTTAGGATCAACGGCTGCCGGCGTAATTATGCGAATGGTTTTGATGCAGTTCAGAGACGAACTCGATGATGTTGAAACGGATGCACGACTGGCTCTAACACGAGAAGCCAAAGAGTTTGAGAGCCAATTAAGGCGCGCGCGGCAAGATTTAGATGACTACAAATATACGGTTATGAAAAGTGTTTCGAGTACACATGAAGAATTGGCGGAAATGCTCAAAGTACAGGCGCGTAACCTGAAAGATAGAAATCTGGGTACAGCCGATAGTCTTGATGACAGAATGGCCGCGATGGATTCCTTTTTAGAGGCCTTCACATTACGCTCCGATGCTTTGCTCAAAACGGCTGAAATGCTCGGGAATTCAACTCAGTCTCTGGCATCGCGTATGGACAGCATTGATGCGCAACCTGAAACTCTTAAGTCGGCTTTTAGCGCAATTGGAGATGGGTTGCAGGCGAGTGAAAATTCTTTGATCAAAACGGCTGAAAGCTTGGAGCGAACGTCAAAGTCTATCGAAGTTCGGAATGAAGGCGCTGATAATTTCATGGCTTTATCCGAGCGCCTTGAGACGCGTATTGAGAGGCTTGATGACACTTTGGAAAAAATGACCACAAACCTTCAGCGGCAATTAGAGGCCGTAGAAAAAGGCTCTCAGGTCATGGATGCCCACGTCGCGGCAATGAAGACCTATACAGACGCGGCCGAGCTTGAGGGCGAGCGCATGCGAAAAGCGACAGCAAGTGTATATGAGTCGCTCGGAAGCCTTGCCTCGACAGTGACGCGCGAGGCCGGTCGTGGCCTCTAACGGCAACTCTAAGCATTATCGCCGCGGTCTTGTCCTTGGCCTGACGCTGGCGGAAATTTTCTTACTGCTTCTGTTCTTGTTGTTGCTTGTGTTTTCTTACCTTCTTAATATTGAAAAAATTAAATGGGACCCCGTAAAAAAAGTTCTGGTTGAAGCGAACCTTCCGGCCGATACGACGGCTGAAATTCAGTCGAGTGTTGCCAGTCTGCGCGAGCAAGTCGTAAGTTATGAATCTGTTGTCGAGGCACTCCCGGACGCGGACTCTATGATTACGGCTGTAAATGAATTTGTTCAGTTAAGAGAGCGCTTGCGCGAGCAGGGTGTCAAGGTTGACAATCCGGACGTATTGCGTTCGCGATTGCAAGCCATGAGCGATGCTGATCTTTTGGCGAAAGAATATCAAAATATTTGCGGCGATTTGGAGCAATTAAAAGATCAACTTGCGAATGACTTCTCGGCGCCAACAGCACAAGCGGCATTAGAAACTTGTCCTTCCGACAAAAGGTTGGATGTTTCCGGTTTGGAGCCTGAAAATATCGAAGAAGCGAAGCAGATTATTGAACGTCTGCAACGTACCAATAATAGATTGAATGAGAATTTGACGGATCTGTCCGGCGGGAAGGGATTGGTATACCCGCCATGTTGGGCGTCTCCCAGTAATCCTGAACGACCCTTATATAGTTATAACGTGAGCATTAAGGACGATGGATTACTTGTGGTTTTGGGGGATGATCGTACCGGTCAAGATCTTTCCGTGTTTAAAGGTGATGCCCGGGATCCAGATTATGACCGTGTATTGAGTCGACGTGAATTTTTGAATCAAACCCGAGGGTTGTTTGATTGGAGCGTAGAGAATCAATGCAGGTTCTTTGTCCGTGTTATTGACCAAACGTCCGCCGAAAATAAGAGTGGATATAAAGACTATTTGGCAACGGTTGAAACCCATTTTTACAAATATCTGGTGCCGTAATGTTGACGAAGAAAACAAAGAACCAAAAGCAGTTGGACTCAAGAATCTCGGACATGAGAGAAGCCGTGCTTTTGAAATACTTAAAAAGCCGTGGGTATGAAGTAGCAGCTGAAGATATTCGCGCGCATTTGTTTTTAAAGCGGTCTGATCAAGAGATTTTGGCGGAAATAGGACAACAGCAATCTTGGTTGTTTAGGGTTCGTACATCCCGAATAGCTCAGATGATTGGGTCCTTTAGATGATGTCGGATATTGGCGTAACTTTAAACCTTCGGAATGCTAGGTGGAGCTCGGCAGTGAAGCTTAGGCTATGATAGAAAAGGATATACTCCATGCCTAAAAACCTATTGAGTTTTTCCGGCGCCTTTACCGTCCTGACAGCTCTCCTGTTGCCAACCAGTGCTATGGCTTGGGGGGAACATGGTCATGCGGTTATTTGTGAGCTGACCTATAGGCAGTTGGAACCGGAAATTCGCAAAGCTGTCGATGAACTGATGTTAGCTCATCCTGAAGATGAGAAATTGAATACAGCCTGCGCTTGGGCAGATCGGTTCCCGCGCAAAAAGCCGAAACAGCATTATGTAAACTTCCCCCGTGATTTAACTGAAATCGAAACTGCGAATTGCGGGGAGGCGAAAACTTGTATTTTCACAGCGCTCTCCGATGATTTTAAAACCCTGTCGGACCCTGACAGTTCAGATGCCGACCGCGCGGAAGCCATGGTTTTGTTGGGGCATTGGATTGGCGATATCCATCAGCCTATGCACGTTGGATTTTCTGATGATCGCGGCGGAAATAGCGTGCATGTGAAACGCGGCCCCAAGGCCGGACGAAAATCAAAACCTTGCCGGTCCGGTACGGATAATCTTCACGCGGTTTGGGATACATGTTTGGTTGAGTCTGATGCTCCCAAAAAGTCAAAGCTTTTCGGGTTAGCCGAGCAAGTTGACATTGCGACACATGCGGACAGATTGGGAGCGATAGATGTTCCCGTATCTGATGAGGTCGACTCAAAATTTAATCCGGTTGTATGGGCAAATGAGTCTCTCATGCTAGTACGTGATCCGCCCGTCCAATATTGCCGCGTGAAAGACGGTTCTGAGTTTTGTGCGTATGATGTTGACCGCGATTATTTTGTTCCAGTTGAAGGACAACGCTACAAAGGCGCCCGGTCATTTACAGTCACTCATGGTTATGTCGATTTTGCGTCTCCGATTGCAGAACGCCGCTTGGTGCAAGCCGCGGAGCGATATGCTACCGCTTTAACTCTAGCTTTGTCCGTTGAGGTCGAGGCCGAAAAGTAGATTGGAATACGTCAAACTCAACTGAATACCCCACTAATTTAAGAGGCCTAAATACCCAACTAGACAAGTTTCCGTTGACTTTCAGTTCGGACAAGCAAAGAGCTGCCCTTCGTCTATATGCGGAACAGGTGACGTATATAGAACATGCCTGCCGATTCATCGCCAGTTTGCGAGACCTGCTAAAGCCAGGATTCTTGCTCGGTAGCATTGTAAATCTGAGCCTAGGGGCCAAATGTGGTAGGTCAGGAATAAAAGGAGGACCTATTTTGGCCAAATTTTTGAATGATGCCGAAAACCTCTAAGTAGTCACGGCTGGCAGGCTGGCTGCAAGAGGGACCACATACCACGGCAAAAGCGACTGCGCTTTAAACCCGGTACTAAAATGTGTTTGATTTGGTCAGGTTTCCCTCCTTTACAAGGGACCATACAGGCCAATGCATACTGCTAAGGTTCCCTCAGAGTGTAAGCAGTCAAATCGCTCTGAGGGTCATCGCGGTTGGCTAATTGTATAGGTCCCCAATCTGACTTCGTCTGAACTACAGCGGTGTGGTTGCTAAGAATACTATCAGAATGAGTGCGGGAACACCGAAGAATAAGCCTCTCCCGATCCATCTTTCTCGTTTCGTCACTTTCGTATCTCTATGAGCATCTTCTCTAAGCTCCGCGCGCTCGTAATTTGAAACGCCTTTCATATCGGGAGGCGTTTCGCCTTGGGAAACCGCCTCTTTGCGGCGGCGTTCTGAAATCTCCCCGATGTAACGTGACCAGCTGAACATGAGGCCGGCCCATGCGATAAAAGCTCCTAGGAGGAGGATGTAAGGAGAAAGCGGTAGCACGCTATCAGTTTAACCATTGGATGAATTTTATCTATAGGAATTAGAGGAAAGGTCAGAGCGCAGCACTGAGCGTCTCTGTTTGAGAAAGCTCTGATAGATATTTCCAATACTTTGGTGGACTCGACTGAAGGATGAAATCATGCTATTGCATCTCAAAGTATATGGGAGATTAGAATGACATTTAAGGTGTATGCAGCGGCAGCTCTTCTTGGTCTATCTCTTACAGCTATCGCTCCAAACGGGACTGCCCATCCCGGGCGAACGGCTGCCGATGGGTGTCACAATGATAAAAAAGCGGGCACGCGGCATTGTCACGGTGCAAAGGCTACATCAAAAAAATCCGTTCCGAAGACGTCCTATCAAGGCACATCAAGTGTCTATTATCCAAACTGCACAGCCGCTCGAAAAGCGGGTAGATCTAACATCAGGCGAGGGCAGGCCGGGTACGGCTCCCATTTGGACAGGGATAATGATGGAATAGCTTGCGAGCGTTGAGTGGGCTTGCCTTTAGGTTGTTCTGGCGACCAATTGCGCGTCTGTTTTCAATTCTTATCTGAAGTTAAAGGGCTTTTATAAAATGACGTTAAATATTCTCATAGTTCCTGTTCATGGCACATTTGCAGGCGAAGCTAATTTGGAAAAAAATGGCACATCCGCACATGAGGAATGGTGGCACCAAGAACATATTTTTGCCCAAACGTTCATAAATTATTTAAAAGATAAGCAGCCTGGCACCACTGTTCATTGGAAGGATTTTCAATGGACGGGTGCTAATAAGGATAAAGAGCGTTTGAAGGCCGCCAAAGATCTGTATGTCGAGCTACAATCACCTTCGGATGTTCAAGAGTATGATCGCGTTATTCTAATTGGGCATAGTCATGGTGGAAGTGTTATCAATTATATGCTAGATCACCACGACGAAGATTTAAACGTTGAAATTTATACCATAGGTACACCTTTCTCGCATTTGCATGGATTGTGGCGGCCTTTCTTTTTGACTAGTTTTCTGGCCCTCTTGGTAGCTTTTGTCTTTTCTCTGGTATTAATTGAGCCAATTGCACAGTTTGTAGAGACGCGTCCAAATTGGAATACGGATAAATGGGAGTCTTTGAATTTTTGGAAACTTATTTTACCATTGTACATCTTGTTACTTCTGGGTTGGCGTATATTTCAGAAGCCCATGTTTCAGCAATATAAACATAGAACAAAGGGTCCGGTCAAAAACCACTTTAGACTAATTTACCACCCTGAAGATGAAGCGATAGCTGCGCTGTCAGTTGTGCCGGAGCGCCAGTATAATTTTGCGTCCGCCGTAAAAATAGTCAGCATTGTTTTAGCATTTTTATTATTTCTGTGGTTGAGCTATTTGGCCATTAGGCACGGAACGGTATTATATGAAACTGAATCAGCGGACGAGTTTCGTGTTTACATTCGATCTGTAGCACTGATGGAAAATGCGAAAACAATATTCTTGATTGGAGCTCTTTGCTTTTTTGTCCCTCTTATTCTCCAGGTTTTTTTGGGTTATATGATAAAACCATTCAATCGCTTTTTCTCAAAAATACTGAATGGATTTTTGTACAACAATGGCCTGGGAAACGACTTAGGTCGAATTAGGACCATGAATGCGGAACCTCAACTGCCAAGTAAGACAAATTTTCCGAAGGTGCTTCATTCCCGTTTGGAACATATTTATGATCATATGGTGGCCGACACCACCAACCACCTCGGACAAACAAAAAGTAAAGTTTTATCAGCAATGAGTTCAGGTCATGATTTGTTCACAGCCTTAGAATTGAACAAAAGTAGATTGTCCAAAGCACTCGTGCACTGTAATTATTTTACGCAGGATATGGCGAGGGTTATTGTTGACGACCTACTGGAAATCGGTAAGCCATAATAAAATGCAGATTATGAAATTTTGCATGCGGGCGTCGGCCTTCGCTTGCGCTTCGGGCCGGGCTGTTGTGAACCAAGCCCGCTTCGCGGTCTCGGCCATCCGGCTGCCATCCCTGACGCATCCCACTGCCGCGGGTTGATTTCAGGCGTTCGCTCAAGCTCGAACTGTTCCGCACCCAGGTACACGCTTTCCTCCTTTATTTTCGCGAAGCGCAGTTGAAGCAGGACGTTCACGCGACAATCATCCCGACCGGTGGACGGGATGATACGGCTTCTTGTCTAAGCGGCGACGGGCTGCGGACATGCGTAATCTTTGCGTTTCGCCCAAAGATGGCTTGGCGCCTGTGTACGCTCGCGCTTCCCACTGGCTAATACCAGAGACGTCGCTCGCTGGCGTGTTTATGATTCTGAAGTTTTTAGAACCTTACTCCGAGGCCGAGAAGATAATCGTCAACTGCCTGTCTAGAGGAAGGCAAATTGCCGTCGCGATAGCGAGCTTGAAACAGAAAGTGTTGGCTGCTATCGATAGGGATGTTTAGGGAGCCTTCAAAGAAATCAAAACTCGTATCACCGTCTAAAATATTCTCTGAGTGCTGATAGTTCACCTCGAAAAAAGTCCCTTTAAAAACGTCATTTTCTAAAAATAATTGAGCGGAAATTGAAGGGCTAATAAACAACCTGTCACTTTCACCCATTAGCTCCGTATTACTTCCAGAATCTAAGGTCGTCCGAAAATCCAAAGCCAAGCGCGGTTGCCAGCGGAAACTTATAGGCAAGCCATCAATACGGCGAGCAACACCAATCGCTGCTCGATTGTGAGTAGGTTGCCAATTAGCGCTTGTAGAGATTACAGCGCTACGAAAACCGAAATCGGACATTAAAGCTGCAGAGGCAGTAATGTTATGGCTGTCGAATACTGGCCACCCTTGAAAGAAGTAATCGCCATTCAGGTTAAAAGTAAGGTTATCAACGCCTTCATCGTCCGAGCCTGAGGACCTAGAGCGATCAAACACGATACCCGCCGAGTACGCACTCTCTTTCAAATTACCGACTTGGTTCTCGGGACAATCTTTGTATGCGCGATGTTTGACGAATGAGAGAGCTCCAGTCGCTGTGAGCGTTTCGTTATTTGTTACGTTGTTACGAGAAAAGCTAAATGTTGCGGGAGTAACGCTCTCTAAATGTGACTTATCTGTTTTCGGTAAAGAGCCGAAAACCGAGGGCGTAAAATATGCCGAACGCAGCAATATTGCACTTTTATCTTCATGGCATTGATTTTTTGCGAGGGTTAGGCTAGGCTTTACTGGCGAACCTACAGCTACCCCTTGCCGCGTGCCTAAGAATTGTTCAGCGTCAAGAATATCAATTTTCAAATCATCATCTACAAATGTTTCATTTAAAGATTGTGTTTCGCTTGGCGATAAAACGCCATCCAAATCTATATCATATTTTTCAAGTACTGAGTTCCGTTTATGTAGCAGATAAATGTTTAGTTCAGATCCCTTTTCGACAATTCCATTGCCGTTACGATCATATTTCGGAGGAATATTTTTGAGGTTAGCAGGGACTTGTGCGTTTGAAACAAAGCCAATAGAGCTTGCGAATAGGATTGAAACAGCAACCCGACTTGACTTTCCCATTTTCAAAACCTTTTGGATATAAGTTTATATAAATCTCTCACGGTGGCTGCATTTCGTGTTTCACCAGGCCGTAAAGCAGGGGAAATTGGAAAATTTTCATCCGCAAATCCGCGATTGATATCAGCATTTAAAGACGCTTTTCCTTGATCGGTAAATCTAAGATCTGTGACAAGGTTTTGGTCAGCAAAAATTTCACTGGACGAACGTCCAGTCAATTTTGCCAATATGGATTTTAAAGTCCAATAGATTTGAGAATAATGCATTGGTCGCCCCCAAGCTATTCTTGCCTTAGGTTTCGTTTTTTTTCAAGCAAAAATTAATTTACAATGGACTAAAATTCCCAACAAAAAAATACGACTGGCCCTTACTCACCAAGGACGGAAATCGACCCGCCCTCAGACACCCAAACGACCTTACATGCATCTGGGTCATATCTAGTCGGACTCAGCGTCGTAGGGGTGGCTGGTACATATTGTTCTTGGGTTTTAATGTCATCACCCATCAGTTCGGCGAGTTTTTTGTGAATATTGACACCGTGGGCTTCTGAGATGAATTGAATCGAATAAAAAGCGTCATGATAACTATTTAAGACAGGGTCAATTGTAAGAATGTTGCTTGGCTTATAAAAAGAGAATTCAGAGAGATCATATTCTTCTCCATTAGACCCTATACTGCAAAGGTAGTCTTCAGATGTTGATGAAAATTGGTCTCCCGAGAAATCACATTTATATACGTTTCCACCTTCTTCTTTGCATATCTTAGAAAATTCTTTGTCAAATGTGTAGGGCTGCGGCTTTATCGCGCTATACCGTGGTAGATTGTTCACTTCCAAAGAAAATGAATTATCGTATTTAAAACTAGCTTGCAAATTCCCCTTCGTTTTGTTGAGCGCCTTCGCAATCTTTGTTTCGTAATTATCCCGCTCATGACTTTGAGCTTTTAGATTATTGCTTTGCAAGCTGTTATCAGGACTGACTTTAGCTAAACTCGTTTGAACCTCAGAACTTGATGTATTAACACACCCTATTAATACAGTCGCTATAGGCAGCAGAATAAAAGTACGAAAGAGCATAACTATATTATCCGTTTTTATCGAGATCTAGGAAGCGTCTAGAGCTCTCCCGTAACTCATAGCTGAAAACTTCTAGTAACCGCAATAAGGTTTAATAGGTTTTATTTCGGATCTTTTCGACGGCATAAAAATATGACCTGCAATGTTCAGCCTATATGAGCTGAGTCTAGTGTTTGTTGAGCAAACTATTTCAGAACATCCTGACGATCACCACGCCCAGGTAAGTTCAATTCGTGAGCTTATAAACGGTTGAGCTATCACACTCGATTGTTTGAACGTGCCGGGTCGTTAATTGACCCAGAAGGGCGGCCCTAACGGGTCGGCTTTTATGTTTTGTTCCCTCCTCGGGGGCGATGGGAAGCGGTCGGCCAGACTGCCGCCGGGCAGTCCCGCCACAAGGCCTTTGGCCAAAGTCGTCTGGGTCTCTCTACGTTCTCATACCAAAAACCTGGCAGCGGGCCTTATTACCCGTCGGCTGACTGGCCTCTTGCCGCTTCCCCCCGCCCCCTGCGGGGGGAACGTGCCGCGTCCCATTCTTTCGTCAATGGGGGCGCGGGGCGCGCCCGTCATGGGGGCGGCACCGGAGACCAGACCGATGACCTTTTGCCAAGCCGAGCCGCAAGCCTTTTTTGACCATCAGCCGCCGAGCATCGCGCCGCCACCCACTGACCGCATCTATGTGGCTTGCCTTGCCGCCTATAATAACGGCCATCTTCACGGTGAATGGATAAACGTCACGGACGAGGCCAGCATATGGGAAGCCGTGCAGGCGATGTTATTCCGCTCCCCAATTGAGGAGGCCGAAGAATGGGCCATTCACGACTATGAAGGATTTGAAGGCGCAGAGGTTGGCGAGTATTTTACATTTGCCAATGTTGTAGAGCTTGCCGAATACATTGGAGAGCGCGGCAAATTAGGCGCGGAGGTTCTCAATTATTACGGCGGCAATATCGAGGACGCCAAATCCCGCTTTGATGAATATGCGGGCGAATATGACAGCCTCGCAGATTATGCGGAGGAGCTGACCGAGCAGACGGGCGAGGTAATCCCGCAGCGCCTTGCCCCTTACATCGACTATAAAGCAATGGCGCATGACTATGAGCAGTCGGGCGACTATCTGACATTCAGAGTCGGCGGCAGCGTTCATATTTTTTGGGCGCACTGACATGGCCTTCACAGAAAAATTCGGCAGCTTTGTCTGTCTTGGGGACTCCCTCACATGCGAGGTGGACGGGTTCACGGTCACGGCCCGCATAGCCCATGACGATACACCGGACGCCCCCGACCAGAGGCAGGACGGATTCTGGCCGAGCCTATATCCCAATGACGCGGGATTCATTGGCGCGGGGAATGGCTGGCGGGATCGCTTTGCGACCGCCCAAGCCAAGGCCGAGGCCGTTATGGCAGCTTGGAAAAATGACGAATGGTTTTATTGCGGCGTCATTCTATCCGCCGCGATTGATGGGCTGGAACTGACCGACCATGCGGCAAGTCTTTGGGGCATCGAGGCCAATTATCCCGACAGTGATAATGCCTATCTGACCGAAGTCGCTAACGAGCTTCTATCCGAAGCCTTAGAGGCCGCGAAAGCCGAGCGGGCGCGGCAATGCGCTATTCTCTGCATGGCCGAGGGAGTCGCGTGACGGGTCTTCGTAAATATGAGCCGACTGAAGTCGGAGCGCAGAGCCTGATTGACGGGGTGCGCCCTGTCACGCTTGGCGAGAAACTCACCGCCCGAACATCTCACCCTATGACGCCCAAACGCAATCCCAATGCAGGGCAGAAGCCTTGTGACCACGGCTTATTCGACGAGGTCGGCCGTGCACAAATCGACTTGTTAGACCTCATCCCAACCCTAACTTAACCACCACAGGAGGCTCCCATGAGCAAACCTTTCGACCTAAAATTTATCCCGTTCAACGCTTTGCATATTTCAAACCTGAACATGCGCCACAGCGAAACGGCTCCAGACATTGACGACATTCTGCCGAGTGTCAGAGAGCGCGGCATCCGCCAGCCTTTGATCGTGCGCCGCGAGGGCGGCACGGCCAAAGCACCCAAATACGGGATTGTCGCGGGACGCCGCCGCCATTTCTGCCTTGCCACGATAGCCGAGGACGGAACCGAAATCGCCGATGTGCCGTGTTGCGTGATGGACGCGAAAGATGATGCCCTCGCCATAGAGACAAGCATTATCGAGAACGTAGCGCGACTCGCGCCCACGGAAATGGAGCAATATGAAGCGTTCAAGGTCTTGGCCGATAAGGGCCAGAGCGTGGACGATATTGCAGCCGTGTTTGGGATAACGCCCAACTCGGTCAAACGCCGTTTGGCATTGGGAGCACTTATCCCTGACGTGCGCGAGGCCTACACCAATCAGCAGATTGATGCGGCCAGCATCCGCGCTTTGACAATGGCCACAGAAGAGCAGCAGGCTGAGTGGATAGCGTTGTTCAATTCGGACGATTATTGTCCGCTCGGTCCGCAGCTTAAAGCATGGCTCACAGGGGGAGGGGTGATTACCACTGATAAAGCCTTGTTTGATTTGGCCGAATATAGCGGAACCATCCTGACGGATTTGTTCGGAGAGCACGGCCAGTTTGCCGATACGGAGCATTTTTGGGAGAGCCAAAACGCGGCCATTGCCAAGGCTGTTGAGGCCTACAAAGCCGATGGCTGGAAAGAAATCATTCTCGGAGAGCGGGGGCATTACTTTCCTCGCTATAACCACGCCGCCCATCCCAAAGACCAAGGCGGTAGGGTTTACGTCGAAACCCGCGAGAACGGCGAAGTCACTTTCCATGAAGGCTATATCACAGACGACGAGGCGCAGAAGATACGCCGCGCCCTATCTAATGGCGAGGCCAAGGTCGGCAAAGCGACCAAAACGAACCGCCCCGAAATGTCCGGCCCGATGGCCGACTACATGAACTTGCACCGCCACGCGATTGCGAGAGCGGAGCTTATTAAGCGGCCTGATTTGGCCTTGCGCCTGACTGTTGCCCATATGATTTGCGGGGCAAGAAACTGGAAAGTTGATGGGACAGGCTCTCGAAGCCGCAAGGAAGAGACTCGCACGAGTATCGAATCCAGTAAGGCCGAAGCCTTATTAGCAGAGGAGCGCCGCGCGGTTTTCACATTGCTTGGGCTAAAAGGAGAGCACCCGCAAATCTATCACCGCCACTATAGCCCCTATGATGTTTGCGAGATATTTGCGCAGCTTCTGACTTTGGAGGATGCGGATGTTTTGCGCGTTCAGGCGTTTTGCCTCTCCGAAACATTGGCCGTTGATAGCAGTGAGGTTGAAGCGGTTGGCTTGCTGACGCAGCCAAGCTTTGGTGACTATTGGTCACCTGACGAGGCCTTCTTTACGCTGCTGAGAGACAAGCCGACCATAAATGCAATGGTCAAAGACATTGCAGGGAAATCTTGCGCTGATGGCGCGGTTACGGACACCGCGAAGACGCAAAAACAAATCATCAAGAACCGTATGGCAGGTGAGGGGGTGGCCAAGGCGTCGCCCGATTGGCTTCCCAAATGGGCGACCTTTCCGGCAAAGCCCTATAAGGCGGTGGACGGATGCCCGCCTGCGCAGGCCGCGCGGCGTATCGCAATACTGTTCAAAAGCGCTTAGCGAAAGCCGCTAAGGTTAGACTGAAAAGCCCCCGCTTGTTGCAGGGGCTTTGCTTTTGATGACTGCCAAAACGCAAATTGCGCCCCCAAAGAAATCCGCATCAGCGGGGGCCAGTGCGGGTCTAAAGGCGCGTCAGGATTTAGACGTGTTACGGAATCCAGAGGAGAAAATCCCCGAAAATTCATGGGCCTCTTTGTTGTAAGCCTGCCTAAGATTGGCGAGGGGACTTTACGAAGGCCAAGGATCAGACGGGGCGAAGGCTGGCGAGATAGACAAGACTTTACGGCCCACATCGCGGTCTTGACCTCAGCATGAGCCGCCAAGCGCCTGTGCGCGTACGTCAACGGGCCTCAAGATCAGGGGGCTATTTCGCGCTCTCTATATTGTCAGGATAGGCGATACTGAAGATGCAGAACAATGCCGCCGAGCTTGGGAGGGTGCCTCTCAAGTGACCCCCATCAGGTTTAGTCAAGGCATATCCAAATGCTTCCGCCATAGTTTGGGCGTCTCAAAATTCCATCAACAAAATGCTTGGGGGACCCATTCCCGGCTGAACAATTACAACCTGCCCCAAAACCTGCCGGACCGAATAGGCGTCGCGTCACTATTTTCCTCTCTGTGTTTCTGAAGGGAAACACACATTCATCGCGAAACAAAATAGCGCCTCTTTGGCCTATCTCCACTGCGTTTCGGGCGCTTTGCGCCTCTGCCCGTCAGGCCTTGGTGCGGACGGTTTATGTCAGCAGGGAGATTGGCTCCCGAGATTTCGCTGACAAAATTTGGAGACTGAAACCATGGCACAAGCACTTGGATATGTAACGAAAAATGAAGTGGGTAACTTTCAAGGCACCCTTAACCTCGGCGGCGCGTCCCGCATCAACATTGTCGCGAATGACAATAAAGAGACCGAGAAACAGCCCGACTTTCGGATTGTTGACGCACGCGGACAGGAGCTCGGCGGCGGCTGGTTCAAGACCGGCGAAGTGAGCGGTAAGCAGTATATCTCGCTCACCTTCGCCCATCCGACCCTCGGCCCGCGTAAAGTCTACGCCAATCTCGGACAGGCTTACGGCAAAGAGGCGGATGAATTCGCGATCCTCTGGAACCCGCAAGACGACTAAATCCCCAGCGCCTCAAACCCGCATCGGCTCATGCTGATGCGGGTTTTTTCGTGGTCACAATTTGAAAGATAGCCTTGTATGCGAAGTGCGTCAGAGGAGAAGAACATCGGCTTGAAAGACTTTTAAGGATTCAGTTGTTTACTTTTATAGGAAAATGTTCCTATTTTGTTCTTCAAAGGTCGCGCAGGCCTGTGGAGGCTAAAATGAACGCAAAGGATAGGGTGGTAATATCAGACGCTGCTTGGGCTTGGGAAGGTCTGCGGCGCAATCGCGCCTACCGAAAAGCGTGGGCGCGGCATCACGAAAGCCGTCCGCATGTGTGTGATGCCAGGGCGAGCCTTCGTTATATGCGGCTTGAACGTCCTTATCTCGAAGCCGAAACATTTGGCCTTATCACCTTTGCTGACCCGGAACTCTCCGCAAGCGAGGTGCCTGTGTTCTGGAGGCCTGACCTCTTCCGAAGAACGCTATCTGTTTCCCTATCCGCAGAAGCCAATGACAATCTAAATGGCTTTTCATTAGCCTCTTTAAAGTGCTGTCCAACCGTTCTCGATACCGTTGATGGTGAGCGTCATATCCGTTTAGGCGGTCATGATTTTTGGATTCAAATGGTGACTCAAGACATTACGCAGCTGGAAGATGACGCGTCCATTGAGGTCAATTTGACAGGGTCTTCTGACCTGCCGCAGCGTGTTTCAAGCCTTGAGCAGCTCTTCTTGCTACACCTATCTGACGCGGGACACCTGCCCCCCGTGAAACGCCCGCCGAACCGCGATAAGCTCCTCGAGGGCCTATTGGCTTGGGATGTATATGATGGACATCGCAGCGGTAAAAACACGCTTAAAGATGTAGCGATTGCGTTGTTTGGTGAGGCCCGCGTGATACATGAGTGGAGCCATAACCGCTCCCTTAAAGACCGCGCCGTGAGAGCGCGTGATCGAGGGCGCGCCTTCGTTGAAGGCGGCTATTTTGACCTCTTAAGGAGGGCGTCTTTCTAGGGGTGTCGGAATCGGGAATCCCAAATTCGACACTTCCGCAATCTTATAAATAGGAATATATTCTTATCAATAGTAACGCTTTCCTGTTTTGGATGAGCGTCAATTGAAAGGAATTTATGATGCATGACCATCCCAAAAGTCCATTTTTAACAAGCCAAGAAGCCGCCGATTATCTGCGCCTCGATGTGAAAACGCTCAATAATATGCGCTGGCGCGGGGAGGGACCGAACTACAGGAAACATGGCGGTAAAGTCGTCTATCACATGTCTGACTTGGATCATTGGTCGTCGGGCCGGGATGCAAATGATCACCGCGTACCGCCGAAAGATGAGGTGAAAAAGTGAGCGCGCGCCTCACAGCTCTGCATGAGCATTACCGCAAAAAACGCTATAATCACCGCGTCGTATTCGGAGAGCCTTTACGCCGTGTTCGGCGCGGTTGGCGCTCTCAATTCGCGGTGTTCGCACCGGGACAGGTCTTTGGCTATGAGCGTTGGTTCGCCGATAAATACGGAACGCAACACTGGACCTTCCACATCGGCAGAGCCGTTAGCGGAGGGCGTTTTACCCGCGTTCCCGGCATTAAGCCCGGTGCAGATATATGGCTGTCGGTCAAAGGTAAAACCCAAATCAAACGGCTTTTTGAGGCGATAGACGTCATGAAAACCGCCGGCTTCAGACCTGAAGAAATCTGTGAACACCGATGGCGTGACATAGGTCTTATGCTTGGTCCTAATGGCGACCCAGCCGGTGTCATCAGGAGCTGGACGTGTTAATTCGCGTCTTGGGTATGCTGTCCGTGGCCACGCTTTGCACAGCTTCGCTGTTACAAATCGTACGGCCTACAGTGCCGCGACTTCTCTATAATCCAAGCCCGAGCGCGCCTGTTGGGTGGTATCGTTTGTGGCCTAATTCTGATGTTCAAAGGGGTAATTTGGTTGCCACGCGCCTCCCTGAAAACGGGGCTGCGCTTGTCCGTGAACGTCATTATCTTCCGCAAGATGTCCCGCTTATCAAAACGGTTTGGGCTGTTTCCGGAGAGAGAATTTGTCACGAGAACGGGCTTGCTTTGGTGCAAGGCCGCCCCCCGCTAATCGTGTTAAAACACGATAAGCTGGGCCGTGCCTTGCCGTCGCGAAGCGGTTGCTATGAACTTTCGAAAGACGAGGTCTTTCTCATCTCCAACGACGTGCAGACCTCTTTTGACAGCCGCTACTTTGGTCCTGTGGACCGTGAATTAGTGCTGGGCCGCGTTAAATACCTTGGACGGATGAAAGGGCGTTTTGAGCGGCTGAGGGCTGGGCACGGGTGAAGGGCGTGGAGGGCAAGATAAAAGGGGGTGGTGTCACCCCCCGGCTAACGCCTTGTCTGCACATCGATTTTTATAACTCCCCCACTCTTATGGGGGGAGTTACTGTTTTGGCGCAAAGCCCCATAGGGCTTGAGGATTTGGGGGTGTCACCTTGTATTCTCCCTACGCAAAGTCCCGGAAGTTTTGGTTATGGCCGGTAGAGGAGAAGATCAATTTGAGGTCTACCTCGGACGACTTCGCTCATCATCCGGCAGTCGGCGCGCTGTTGGCTTTTTCGAGACGGTCAGCCGAGGCGCGAAGTCGAAAAGGGGACGCGGCAGATCAGGCGGGTCTTCGAAATCCTCCGGGCAGTCAATGAGGTTTTATCGCCGCGTCGTTGTTAAAGCCTCGATCAAAAAGATGGCTGGGCATGGTTTATCAAGTTTTAGAAAGCACTTAGACTATATTCAACGCGACGGGACGGATGAAAAAGGAGAGCGTGCGAAACTTTACGGCGACGGTTTAGAGGACGTTGAATTGCAGATGGAAGGCGAGCCAAACCATCGGGCCGAGCCGCTGAAACAATTTGCAGAGCGGTGCAAAGATGATCGCCATCATTTTCGGTTTATCGTGGCGCCTGAAGATAGCGCCAAGCTCCAAAACCTGACGGAGTTTACACGCGATCTTGTTCAGAAAATGGAGAGCGACCTTGGCACTAAGCTTGATTGGGTCGCCGCCAATCATCATGATACGGGTCAGCCACATTCGCACCTTATTGTTCGCGGCGTCCGAGACACCGGTGATGACCTTGTTATCCCTCGAAAGTACATTTCTCAAACGATGAGACAGCGCGCCCAAGAGCTCGTAGATATCGAACTTGGTCCAGTGTCGCAAATTGAGGGGCGGGTGAGGCTTGCTCATACGATTGATATGCAACGTTACACAGAGCTTGACCGAAGTCTCTCAAGCGAATTGAAAGACGGTATTGTCGATATGAGTAAGCCGGTCCCGAAAAGACGGGTTTGGCATCGGCAGCTTCAGGTTCGGCGGTTGCAGAGCCTGTCGACAATGGGACTGGCAAGCAGGGCAGGTTCGGGTCGCTGGACGCTTGACCCGAATTTTAGAGAAACGCTCCGTGAGATGGGAGCTCGCGGTAACATCATTAAAGCTATTCACCAGAGCATGAGCGAAGACGGCTATGCGCCCGGTTTGATGACCGAACGCAATCGTTATGATCCAAATCGAGCGACCTCCCAAGATGTCACAGGCGTTGTCAGAAAGTTTGGAAGGCCGGACGAAACTCAAAGCGGCGGCTTCGTGGTTATCCGATCTTTAAAAGGGGAGCTTGTTTACACGAGGGTTAGAGAGGACGAGATTTTCGAAACCTTGCGCAAAGACCAGGTCGTCACCTTGCAGCCCCATCCGCAGGGCGCGCGAAAGATTGATCATTCCATCGCCGACTTCGCTAAGACACAGAAAAATGTTTACAGTGAAGTTTATCATGTCACGGAGGCCAGGGGTGTTTCGCCTGCTTATGCACAAGCTCATGTACGAAGATTAGAAGCTTTATGCCGGAAAAATCTCGTCTCGAGAAATCAAGATGGGAGTTGGCGGATACCGGATGATTACCTCAAGCGCGCCGCGAATTATGAAGCACTCCGAGCCGCGCGACTGCCGACACCTTTTTCTCGTGATAGCATCCAAACCTTGTCAGAAATGGAACGCGCTAGAGGCGCGACATGGCTAGACAAAAGGCTGGTCAGGTTTGGGGCTGAAGGTATCGGCGGAACCTCTCTAGGAGAGTCTCTTTTAAAACGTCAAAGCGAACTTCGGAAAATGGGATTTGCGTTGGATAAGGCTGGACGATTTCCGCCGTCCACCTTGGAGGCGCTACGTGAGATAGACTTGCAAGATGCGTCAGGTCACTTCCAAAAATCCATAGGGAAGCCTTATGCGCCGCTAGGCGAGGATCGAAATGTGGAAGGAATTTACAAACAATCCATTCAGCGTCCGAGTGGAAAATTCGCTGTTGTTGAACGAGCCAAGGATTTTACACTTGTGCCTTGGCGACCTGTGATGGAGCGGCGTATAGGGCAGACAATTTCGGGGAAGGTGTCCGCTGGTGGGATCAGTTGGGATATTGCAAAAGCAAGAGGGATGTCTCGATGATTTCCAAAGCTGACATGAGAACCTCATATTCGTGGTTTTCCACTCTCTAGTGGACGAATAATTTAAATAATGCGGAGAACCCTTTTTTCGTGTATGGAAGGTATCGTTAGTTTTAACGGGGCAGTATTATGGCAAGACCACAGACAGGTGATATTAGATTTTCAGGCTATCCGACCAGCCATGTTTACAGTTTTAGTCGTAACAGTAAAAATAAACTTGTTTTTGCAAAGATGAAACATCTTCTTTGGGGAGATTGGGTCAAAGTCACTGATTTTGACTACCGTGTAGAAACACCGGCTCCTAAAGAACATGTTCCCGACATAAGAACGACCCCCGAAGAAGTTTTCGTCGACAGCAAGCTTGCGGAAATCGAAAAAAGTATGGTTCCAGTTCGTGTTCGCGGCGTCAGCGGCTACATGAAAATAGAAGATCTAAGCCCTAACCGCCTGCTTGAGGTGATATTTATTGATGTTGGACAAGGCGATGGCGCCGTCATGATAACACCCGACAACAAAAAATACGTCATAGATGCTGGTAAAGGCGATAATATGTATCGTTATCTGAAATGGCGCTTTGCCGGATTCAAAGCGTCAAATGATTTTGATGGATTTATTATCACCCATCCCGACAACGATCACTACCTTGGATTTCAAGATATCGTGGAAGATGACAACGTTTCTTGCGATCAAATTTATCACAATGGACTTGTCGAACAATTCAAAATTGACAGAAATGGAAAACAAAGTAGTTCGACAGATTATCTTCTGGGTTCTTTTGCAGAGAAAAGCGGACAAAAATTTCTAACGGATCTTATCAAGACAGATGGAGAATTGTCAGACTTATTGGCTGAACAGAAGGCATGGATCAAAACCTCTTCAGGACGGGCCAAACAGTTCCCGAACTTATTAAATACAGCTCAAACAGCTACGAATTCTGATGGCAGGCGCAGGTTTCCTAATATCTCAAACCTTTCCACTGAAGACGGCGAATTACACGACGGCTTGAGTTATCTGCCCGGATTTGGCCCGGACAACCCTGATGGCTGCGAAATTCGTATTGTCGGCCCAGTCATTGAAGAGGTGAACGGACAGGACTCTTTGAGAGTCTTTGATAAAAAGCCGAAAGAAAAAACAACGAGTATGAACTCTGGAAAAACCAAAAATGGCCACTCCATATTGCTCAAGCTGCAATACAAAAATCTACGCCTGTTGTTCGGGGGCGATTTGAATAGCTCTGCCGAAATGTTCCTCTTAAAACATTACACAGGAAAAAATGTTTTTGATAAAAAATGTAAAACTATGCGTGACGCAATGAAAATTGCTGCTGATATCTTTGAGGTCGACGTCGCTAAATCTTGTCATCATGGTAGTGCGGATTTTAAGGATGAGTTTCTGGAGGTGTTAAATGCAACAGCTACGGTCATATCGAGTGGAGACGAAGAAAGTCACGCTCATCCGCGTTGCGATACTTTAGGCGCGATTGGGCGTAATGGATATGGCGAGCGGCCACTTGTGTTTAGCACGGAATTGTCGCGTTCAGCGAAAGAGTTCATCAATAAAGAAGACACTCCATGGTTTCAGGCCGCAAAAATAAAGGGTAAAATAGAAGCAGAAAAGAACTTAGGTAAGAAAGCGCAATTGCAAGAAGAATTTGATCGCCTGGATGAGGAGTCAAAAGTTAAAGCCGTTACTTCTTACGGGGCAATCAATCTCCGTTCAGATGGTGAAAGGGTTGTCATGGCCTATATGAAAGAAAAAGCATCTCGGTCTAGTCGTTGGGATGTTTATTCTTTAGAAATTAATGAAAATGGCGTTCTGGAGTACCTAGAATCTGATTTGGCCGAAAAACGTGAAGCCGCACGCCGAAAAGCTATTAGTTGATTTTATCTAGTGCGAAGCGAATGCATTTTGAAGATCAATAGCTTCTTATGTTCACTTCACTAGGGTTCATTGATGGCCCCTACCGATGAAATTGAGCCCCAGGCTTGACGGGTTTTATTCAACTTGGCGCCTTCAACAATCGAAGCGCCTAGGAAATTAAAACCTTCCTTGAGTCCCAGCATCGAAGTTTTGGTAAAGCACATCTAATAGTAATTTGAAGTCTCGGGTGCCTTCGTTAAATTTTTTCGGCGTTCGTGAAAATCCCACAAAGTCACAATATGCCTCTCTCTTGAATTTCAAGTAACCAAAGCCGTGATTTTGCTATCGCTTTCCTACCTATCTTATTTTTTAAATTTCACTGAACATAAGCCTCAGGATCAAAACCGAGGCTCTTCATGTCACCCAATTCAATTCTCATTGGCCAAGTTGGCGTCGTCTTCACGACGATAGGCGCTGGCGTGTGGGGAGCCACTCAATGGGTTGCGACTGAACTGAGATTTGACCCATATTTGGGTAAGCCTTGGTTTCAGTTTAATGAAATGCCTGTTTACTATCCGTGGCGCTTATTCGAATGGTGGTACGCGTTTGAGCCTTACGCGCCGGAGGTGTTTGCGCGCGGTGGACAAATCGCCATTGGCGCATCTTTCTTGGGTGTTGTATTCTCGGTCATCGGCTCAGTCTGGCGCGGACGCCAAGCTAAAAAACTGACAACATTTGGTTCATCTCGTTGGGCCGATGACAAAGATTTAAAACAAGCAACCCTCTTCGACCAAGACGGCGTTTTCATTGGGCGGACGGATAAAAATTACCTTCGCCATTCCGGCCCTGAACACGTTATGACATTTGCGCCAACCCGATCAGGCAAAGGCGTAGGTTTGGTTATCCCAACGTTGCTGTCCTGGCCACATTCGACGGTTGTGCATGATATTAAGGGTGAGAACTGGCAAGTCACATCAGGCTATCGGTCTACTTTTTCCCATTGTCTACTTTTCGATCCTACAAATCCTGCGTCAGCAAAATATAATCCACTTCTGGAAGTGCGCAAAGGGCGTAACGAAGTCAGAGATGTACAGAATATCGCTGATATTCTTGTCGATCCCGAAGGCGCTCTCGAACGGCGGTCTCATTGGGAGAAAACCGCTCATGCCTTACTGGTGGGAGCAATCCTTCACGTCCTCTACGCCGAGAATGAGAAAACGCTGGCTAAAGTGGCAACTTTTCTTTCCGACCCTGCGCGCACATTTGAGCAGACGTTGATCGGGATGATGTCAACCAATCACCTCGGCCGCAGTGATGCAGCTACTCCATCAGTCCATCCCGTTGTCGCCCAAGCATCGCGTGAACTACTGAATAAATCTGAGAATGAACGCTCGGGGGTGCTTTCAACAGCGATGAGCTTTCTAGGGCTGTATAGAGACCCAACAGTGGCCGAGGTGACGTCATCATGCGACTGGCGAATTGAGGATTTAGTGAATGCAGTAAAACCTGTCTCGCTTTACTTGGTTGTACCGCCCTCTGACATTTCGAGAACAAAGCCGCTCGTCAGGCTTATCCTCAATCAGATTGGCCGCCGATTAACTGAAAAACTAGACGGCGAGATTGATGGCAATGCGCGCCGCCAAGTTTTATTAATGCTGGACGAATTTCCTGCGCTTGGGCGCTTAGAGTTTTTCGAGAGCGCCTTGGCGTTCATGGCCGGCTATGGTCTCCGCGCTTTCCTGATCACGCAAAGCCTCAATCAGATTGAGAAAGCTTACGGACCTAATAATTCAATATTGGATAATTGCCACGTGCGCGTGGCCTTCGCGACCAATGATGAGCGGACCGCGAAACGTATTAGTGACGCGCTCGGCACTACAACGGAAATGCGTGCAATGCGCAATTACGCAGGTCATCGGCTTGCCCCTTGGCTCAGTCATGTGATGGTCTCTCGTCAGGAAACGGCTCGCCAGCTTCTAACCCCCGGCGAAGTTATGCAATTGCCGTCAGATGAGGAGATTGTGTTGGTCTCAGGCGTACCACCCATTCGCGCTACGAAAATTCGGTATTACGCGGACAAGAATTTCAGTGACCGAGTTTGCTCGCCTCCAATCTTAAATGGCTCGAATCATCCTTATGGAGATAGCCCTCCGGGACGTTTCGATGACTGGAGTGGCCTTACAGCGAAAGTTCATCAGAACCTTATGGACGCTATGAAAACCAAGACATCATCGAAAACAACTCCAACATCTGGTGGTAAGGAACAGGCCCGAAATCTTGACGAACGGCACCGACCTCCGAAGGAACCAGCTGAAGAAGTCGCAAAAGACGATATTGACCTCGATGGTCAGTCAGAAGTTGCTTTGCCCGGCGAACTTGCGCGAACAACAGATGTATTGGACCGTGCGACACCGGGCCAAGACTTGATGGGGTATGGACGATGACCACATCACTCAGGCGTATTCAGGCCTATGCTCCGGAGGATATTCATAAGCGCCTTGAGTTAGCGGCTTCGCACCCGGACGTGAGCAAGTCGGAGATCGTCAGAAGAGCGCTCGAGCTTTATCTTTCGGCGGAAGCTGAAGCGGCGAGGAACAACCCAATATTGCGGCGTCTGGATCAGATGACGCGGGAATGCGAAAAGCTGCGCCAACGACTCATCGTCTTGTCCGAAGGCCATGCTCTGTTCGTACGTTATTTTCTAACTTTGGTGCCGCCTTCGCCGGAAGGCGCGGAACGACAAGCGGCGAGGGCAGAGGGCGCAGCCCGTTTCGAGAGTTATCGCCAATCTTTAGAAACAATTCTGTCCAGCAAAAACAGACATCTGTTCAACGGAATTGAAGATGCTTTCTTAGCTGAAAGCGATTTCTTCTCAGACGCTGATCTGGACGCGCTGGAAAATAAGAAACCGAGTAATCAAAAAGGGAGTTCATCATGACGCAGCGCAAAGCCCAAAGCCGGTCTCGCACTGACACGATGTTACGCAGTGCCTTCGGTTCCGTGATCTGTGACGCTCTTGCTGACCCAAGCGTTGTCGAAATCATGCAAAATCCGAATGGTGAATTATGGATTGAGCGGGCCGGAGTAGGGCGCCGGTCCCAAGGTCAGATTCTTGAGCCGGAAAAAGCAGAACGGATTATTCGGCTTATCGCGTCTTTGTCGGGATTTGATGTCACGCGTGAGCGGCCTATCGTGAGCGCCGAGCTTCCAATTGGTGGACAACGGTTCGAAGGGGTTATGCCGCCTGTCGCTTTGCAGCCATCATTTGCCATTCGCGTACCTGCTGCGCGCGTTTTTAAACTTGGTGATTATGTCAGCAGCGGCGCATTGAGCGAGGCTTCTGCGAATGGATTGCGCCGTGCTGTAAAGGCGCGGCAGAATATTCTCGTGGTAGGCGGAACAGGGTCCGGCAAAACGACGCTGACCAATGCGCTTCTCGCGGAAATCGCGAATGAAGATCACCGCGTCCTCCTTTTGGAAGACACGCGTGAGCTCCAGTGCGCGGCAGAGGATTGCGTATCCCTTCGCACGCAGCCAACAGTTCCCATGCGCGAGCTCGTGCGTTCGACCCTTCGTCTTCGCCCTGACCGCATCGTCGTCGGCGAGGTTCGCGGCGCTGAAGCGCTCGATCTTCTGAAAGCTTGGTCGACCGGTCATCCCGGCGGCGTTGCAACCGTTCACGCCAATAGCGCTGCAGACGGACTTGACCGTCTTGAGCAGCTTGTCGGCGAAGTCGTGGCGAATGTGCCGCGCAAACTCATCTCCGCAGCGGTTAATCTCGTTGTCGGGATCGAGAATCACGGAGGGGTCCGGCGTGTTACGGACATTCTCGAAGTTCTCGGATGTGATGGAGAAAACAGAACCTATCGGCTGAGGCCCATGGTTCCTGACCCTCCATAACGTCACTCACTGAGGCCTAAGCCTCAAACTCTTAACCCACAAAACCCAACATTTAAAAAGGAGTCAATTTTGACCCAATTCTCTAGTCATGCCTTGAGCTCACATCTTTTAGGCAACCCTCATTTTCGTCAAGCCGCCATCGGGGCGACGTTCATCCTCGCATTTTTAACCCTTGCAGGTCCCGCTCATGCCGCAGGTTCAGGTATGCCGTGGGAAGGCCCGCTCACACAAATCCTCTCATCCGTGGAAGGCCCGATTGCCAAAATTGTCGGCACAATGGCCATTATCATGGCAGGTCTGGCCTTGGCCTTTGGTGATACAGGCGGCGGTTTCAGGAAGCTAATCCAGATTGTCTTCGGGCTCTCCATCGCCTTTACGGCGACCAGCTTCTTCCTGTCATTCTTCAGCTTTGGCGGCGGGGCCGTAATCTAATGGATGCGGCGCAGCACATAGAAGGATTTAATATTCCTGTTCACCGCTCGGTCACCCAGCCCATCATGATGGCGGGTGCGCCGCGCGCGGCCACCATTTTGAATGGCACGCTCGCGGCAGCGCTGAGCTTAGGCCTTCAACTTTGGCCTGTCGGGCTTGTGATCTGGGGCGTCAGCCAAACGGCTTGCGTGTTTGCAGCCAAACGCGACCCGTTGTTCCTTGATGTGCTGCGCCGTCACCTTTGTCAAAAATCTTATCTTTCATAGGAGCCAGCTTTGCTGAACCTTTCAGAATATCGCAGTAAACCCGCGCAACTCGCAGACCATTTGCCGTGGGCCGCTATAATTGCGCCGGGTGTCATCTTAAATAAGGATGGCAGCTTCCAACGCATAATGCGCTTTCGCGGTCCTGACCTCGATAGCTCCACACCTGGCGAATTAGTTGCAACATGCGCTCGAGTGAACAATGCGCTTAGGCGCTTCGGATCAGGCTGGGCGCTCCACTTTGAAGCGACGCGGCGTGAGGCTCGTCCTTGTGAGCCTTCTGAATTTAGAGACCCGTTAGCGTGGTTGATTGAACAAGAACGAAGCGGTTTGAATGACGAAGCAGGAGCGTTGTTTGAATCAGACTACCATCTGACTTTCACCTTCCTCCCGCCTGCTGACAAGATCGGTAAGCTGGAGCGGTTCTTTGTCGAGACCGATACGCAAGACGATGAAACCGCAACGAATGCGGGATATAATTATTTGCGGGCGTTCATTCGCGACACCGATGCAGCGCACGATTTATTCGCGAGCGTTTTTCCGACCGCCGAATTCTTAGGCGATAATGAAACGCTGACCTTTCTGCAAAGCTGCCTCGCACCGGATGCGGGCCAACGCGTCTGTGCGCCCGAAATACCCATGCATCTTGATAGCGTGTTGGGCGGTACAGAACTAGTCGGCGGATTGGAGCCTCGCTTGGGCTCCCACCATATTCGCGCAATTACGCTCATGGGCTTTCCAAGCGCAACCCAACCCGGCGTACTGGACGGCCTGAATGCACTTGGATTTGCTTACCGCTGGACAACGCGTTTTTTACCGATGGATAAACCCGAAGCGACGAAGGTGCTTGGCCGTTACCGTCGCCAGTGGTTCGCAAAACGCAAAAACGTCATGGCCATCCTTAAAGAGGTTATGACAAATGAGGCCTCCGCTCTCGTCGACACAGATGCAGATAATCAAGCCGCGGATGCGGACACAGCCTTACAGCTTCTCGGGCAAGACCATGTTTCCTTTGGCTATGTCACGCAGACAATCATTGTCTCGGATACAGATATCGCCGTCGTTGAAGAGCGCGCCAAAGCCATCGAGCAGATTGTAAGCGGGCAAGGCTTCGTTACAATCCGCGAGAGCGTGAATGCGGTCGAAGCCTGGCTTGGCTCATTGCCGGGTCACGCCTACGCGAATGTCCGCCAACCTCTCATCCACACATTGAACTTGTCTCGCATGATGCCTGTATCCGCAATCTGGGCAGGACCAAAACGCAATGATCATTTAGGCGGCCCGCCGCTTCTTCATGCGACAACACAAGGCTACACACCTTTTCGGCTCGTGACACATCAAGGCGATGTTGGACACATGTTGATTGTTGGACCCACAGGCGCAGGCAAGTCGGTTCTGCTGTCCCTGTTGGCGTTACAATTTCGGCGTTATGAAAATGCCCAAGTTTTCCTCTTTGACAAAGGGCGCAGCGCAAAAATCGCAACGCTCGGTATGAGGGGCGAGCATTATGAACTCGGGGGAGATGCCGGGCTTTGCTTTCAACCTTTGCGCCACATTGATCAGCCATCTGAGCTGGTCTGGGCAGAAGAGTGGATACTCGATTTGCTCAGGCATGAAGCCGTCGTGATTACGCCGGACGTCAAAGAATTTGTCTGGTCAGCTCTTTCTTCACTGGCAAGTGCGCCTGCTAAAGAGCGCACTTTGACGGGTCTGTCAGCACTCCTTCAATCGGCAGACCTACGTCAGGCTATCTCTCCTTACACGCTTGAAGGTCCGCATGGCTCTGTTTTGGACGCAGATACGGACAGTTTGTCTGATGCAGATTGGCAGTGTTTTGAAATGGAAGAGCTTATGCACTCCAAAGCATTGGCCTTGCCGGTGCTGACGTATCTCTTCCACAAGCTCGAAGCCCGTTTTGACGGACGCCCAACTTTGCTCGTACTTGACGAGGCTTGGGTCTTTTTGGATGACCCTGTTTTTTCGGAGCGCATTCGGGAATGGCTGAAGGTCCTGCGCAAGAAGAACGTCTCAGTCATCTTCGCGACGCAATCTCTGGCCGATGTCGCGAATTCATCAATCGCGCCGGCCCTCATTGAAAGCTGTCCTTCTCGTATTTTTCTACCCAACGGACGGGCCACTGAACCTCAGCAGCTGGAAGCCTATCGCCGCTTCGGTCTCAACGACACACAAGTACAGCTTATAGGTCATGCGACTCCGAAGCGGGATTACTACTTTCAAAGCCGCGCGGGTAACCGCGTCTTCGATCTGGGTCTTGGAGCAATCGCCTTGAGCATATGCGGTGCGTCCTCGGCTCCCGATTTTGAAGCTGCCGAACTTATTCTGAGCCGTGACGAGTCTTTCGATTTCGCAAGTGAGTGGCTGCGGGGGCGAGGGCTTAGCTGGGCCTCAGATCTTCTCGCATCACACCCACAATTTTCAACTGCACATAAAGGAGCCGCCTAATGCGCCGCACATTTAAAAAACTTCGAGCTTTGATCGTTACCGCCGCTGTCATCCCGATGATGTTCGCAGCTCCCGCTCACGCCATTTTTGGTTTTGGAGATATTGTTCTCGACCCGACCAACCTTATTCAAAACGCGTTGACCGCCACGCGGACGTTGCAACAGGTGACCGCTCAAGCGACCATGCTGCGCAATCAAATCACGCAGATGACCCGGCTGGGAATTTACGTGGGCGAGGACATGGAGCGGACGCTCTCCGAGATTAATCGCCTCACGCATCAAGCGCGCGGGCTGACCTTCCGCATTGATGAAATCGAACGTGTCTTCGAGCTCCAGTTTCCGGACGCCTATGCGGATTGGTCCATAACGGAACAAGCTCAAATCGCGGATGCTCAACAGGACGCTGCGATTATGGCGTTTCGCGATAGTATCCAAATGCAGGCACAGATCACACAAGCCATCGAGCAAGATGGCCGTCAACTGGATGTGCTGATGAATGCTTCACAGGCTTCGGTAGGCGAACTCTCGGCTGTGCAAGCCGGCAATCAAATTACGGCGCTTTCAGCCAAACAATCCATGCAAATGCAGACATTGATAGCTGCGCAGTATCGTGCCGAGTCGATTGAACGATCCCGCGCCCTTTATCAGGAACAAGCTGGCTCCGCGCGCCACGAAGCCTTTATGGGCCGGGGAGGGTAACATGCTGCCTGTTTTCCAAGTCACGCCTCCCGCGCCGCCGCCGTCTGATATGTCGGTGATTGATACATTCATGCAGACCTTCTCGGATTATATCGATTCAGGCTTTGGTCTTCTGGGCTCGGAAGTCGATTTTCTGGTGGCAACTCTCATCGTCATAGATCTTGTCTTGGCAGGTGTGTTTTGGGCGATGAGTTCCGACGGCACTGTCATGGTGCGCTTTATAAAGAAAGTGCTCTATATCGGCGTCTTCGCTTATATCATCGGCAACTTCGCATTCTTAGCGACGATAATTTTTGATAGCTTTTCGGGACTTGGATTACAGGCGACAGGCACAAGCCTTACCCCTTCCGATTTGATGCGGCCCGGCTTCATTGCGAGCACTGGCTTTGATGCTGCGTCTCCCATCCTCGACACGATAAAAGACCTAACGGGACCTGTCGCCTTCTTTGTCAATATCGTGCTGATTGCCGTGTTGTTCCTAGCGTGGCTTATCACGATTTTTGCGTTCTTCTTTTTATCGATCCAACTGTTTGTGACGATAATCGAGTTCAAGCTCACCACACTTGCAGGTTTTGTGCTCGTGCCTTTCGCGCTTTGGAATAAGACATCGTTTCTGGCTGAACGTGTTCTTGGGAATGTCGTCTCATCCGGCATAAAAGTCATGGTTCTCGCAATCATAGTTGGCATCGGCTCGACGCTGTTCACGGAAGTGACGTCAGGTCTAACGGGTGACGTAAGTTTGGAAGACGCGGGCGGCGTCATTTTGGCGAGCCTTGCCCTTTTTGCCTTGGGCCTATTTGGACCGGGTATTGCCACGGGACTTGTCACAGGCGCGCCTCAGCTTGGTGCAGGTGCCGCGGTTGGAACCGTCGCCGCAGTTGGGGCGGCAGGAGCGGCCGGAGCTGCGGGCGCGGTTGGAGCTTCGAAAGCTGCCGGAAAAGCGGCCATGGGCGCAGCCAAAGCGGGCGCATCTCTTGGCGGCGGCGCAAGCATGGCATTTGCTATGGGTAAAGCTGCAAGCGGAGCAGGGGGGCTCAAGGGTGCAACCGCAGGCGTCAGCGCAGTTGCACAAGCCGGAGCGGGCACTGTTGCGAACGCTGCGAAAGGGCAGGTCTCGAAAGCGAGCGGGGCGATTAAGCAGGCTTCCACCACGGGCGCGCGCGGCGCAATTTCCGGCACGGGTGGGTCCATTGGACCAGCAAAGAGCTCTGCGGCATCCAGTGCCGTAGGCGGAACAGGCGGCGGGGCCGACCAAGCACCGGATTGGGCCAGGAAAGCCAAACCTACCTCAAACCATCACCGCGCGGAAAGCGCAGCCCTTCATGCCGTTCGCGGCGGGGATAGCGGCGGCGCGTCATCCGGTCCCAAACTCAAAGATGATGAACAATAAAGGAGACTAAAATGGTCTGGAAAAGACAACAAAATGCGTATGGGCAAACACCTGTCGCGACAACACCCTATCAAAAAGCTGCGCAGGTCTGGGATGAGCGTATCGGCTCGGCCAGGGTGCAAGCTAAAAACTGGCGGTTAGCGACGCTTACATCAATTGGCGTCTCGGCTGTGCTGGCAGGCGGTATGTTGTGGCAAGCGACACAAAGCCTCGTGACGCCTTATGTCGTGGAAATCGATACAACAGGCGAGGTCCGAAGCGTGACGCCGACTGTAAAAAACTATGTTCCGTCCGATGCTCAAATCGCGTTTCAGCTTGCGGACTTCATTCGCAAAACGCGCGGTATATCCTCCGATCCCGTCGTGGTGCGGCAGAATTGGCTAGATGCCTATGACTTCGCGACCAGCCGAGCGGCAGTCACCTTGTCGGACTACGCCGCAGCTCATGACCCTTTTGCCGAAGTTGGCGTACGGTCTGTCTCAATTGATATTGAGAGCGTTGTTCGGTCTTCGGATTCGACCTTTGAAGTCCGCTGGCGAGAAACCGAGTTTCGGACGAGCGTCAAGCAGCGCACGTCTTCCTACACGGCGCAGCTGAGTGTTGTGGTCGATCCGCCGCGTGACGAGGAAACGCTCCAGCGCAACCCATTGGGCCTCTACGTCCATTCCATCAACTGGTCGCAGGACCGTTCTACTTCAACCCAAACAGAAGGAGGCACGCCATGAGAGCACTCGCCTTAACCCTAATCTTGTCATCAGCTGCCCTAAGCGGATGCTCGCATTTATCGAAATTGACCATGCCCGATTTCAAATTGGATGATATGGTGTTTGAGCCCGCTATCATTCAGCCCGAGGAAACTAAACTCGCGGATTTAGATGCAACACCGGAGACGGTGATCGTGGAGCGTTTCACTGCGGTTCCAATGCCGGGACAACTCAAACTGCGTGAACGGTATATTCCGAGCAGACGTTTTGACGGCAAGCCGCACGAGGTTATTGATGCCGCAAATGCGGGCGCAAAGGTCGGTCCTAATCCGGACGCTTATGTAAATGCGATACAGATTTACCCCTTCGCGAAAGGGGCGTTGTATCAAGTCTTCACGGCTCCCGAACAGGTGACAGATATTGCGCTTGGGTCCGGCGAACGGCTCATCTCGGTTTCAGCGGGCGATACTGAAAATTGGATTTTGGGTGATACGCTTTCGGGCGAGGGCGACCGCGAGCAGGTCCATATTTTGGTGAAGCCGATTAAAAGTGGCCTGACGACCAACCTTATTATCACCACGTCCCAGCGGGTTTATCACGCGGAGCTGACATCTTACCGTGAGACTTATATGGCGGCAGTGTCGTGGCGTTATCCGCAAAATAGCTTTGCGAGTTTGTCAGGGACAAAAACATCCAAAAGGAAAGGATCATCAAGCCTGACTTCGAATGCTTCAGAACTTGTGCAATCTGTTCCAGCGGGCCTTTCGGTGGACGCCTTGAAGTTCCGGTATAAGATTGAGGGCGATACGCCGCATTGGCGTCCGCTCCGCGCTTTCGATGATGGACGAAAAGTCTATATTCAATTTCCGGAACGGATAGATCAAGGCGAAGCGCCGCCTCTATTCGTCGTTAGCACCGAAGGTGAAACTCAACTCGTCAACTACCGGGTGAAAGGCCGATATTATTTTGTGGACCGTCTCTTTGCGCGCGCTGAACTTCGTTTAGGCGAAAAGGACCAGCAAGTTGTTCGCATCGACCGGATTTCGTCATGAATGGGGCGAACGAGCAAAAGAAATCTGCCGCGTTGCAAATCAAAGGTAGTCCGCCATCAGCCAAGCGATTTAACAAACGTATGCTGGGCGGATTACTAGGTGGGTCGGCACTAGTTATTCTACTTGCGGCGGGGTTTGCCTTGCGCTCACCGGACACTGAAACGGTTCAGCAGCAAGAGCTTTATAACACCACCAGCAAAACGCTGCCTGATGCTTTGAACGGTCTTCCTGAAGACTACAGCGAGATTGAGCCGGTTCCGCAGTTTGGTATTCTTGGTCCTCCTTTGCCCGGAGATATTGGTGCTGGCCTTTACGGAAAGCCAAAGGCCATCCCAACGGACAACCCCTTTCGATATCAGCCGCCGCCTTCATACGCTCCGGCTCCGGCTTCAACCTATGGGGGCGGAGCCACCGGGACTTCACATAACGCGCCCACAGCACGAACCTCGAAGTTATTTTTCATTGCCAATGATGGCGGTGGAGACGCTGCAAGCTCCGTCGAACCTGCCGCATCAACCTTTTCTGATCCCGGTGTCGCAGCATTGGCGGCTCTATTTGGCCAAGGCGGTAGCGGGGTCATACCCCAACCTTCCGCGCAGGGCGGAGCAAATCATATTTTAGCTGATGGAGAAAATCCCTTTTCGTCGGATTTGAATGATGCGGAAATTTACAATCCTCACAGCCTGAGAACGCCGATATCGCCTTATCAGGTTATGGCAGGCACGATCATACCTGCAAGCCTTGTGACGGGTCTGAATTCAGATTTGCCGGGACAGGTCATCGCGCAGGTCACCGAAAATGTTTATGATACGCCAACGGGTCGGCATTTACTGCTGCCGCAAGGCACGAGACTGATCGGCAGTTACGATAGTGATATTGATGATGGCCAATCTCGCGCCCTTGTTGTCTGGAACCGGCTGATCCGGCCCGATGGTTCATCGCTAGTCATAGAGAGCTTGCCCGGTGTCGATTTATCGGGGCAGGCGGGGTTACGAGACAGTGTTGATCGACATACGGGCGGTCTCTTCAAGGCCGCTCTTCTCTCGTCCGTTCTCGCAATTGGAGCTGAGCTGGGCACGGACGAGGAAGACCGGATTGCGGAAGCCATTCGCTCCGGAGGGCAAGATACGTTTAATCAAGCCGGCCAGCGGGTTGTTACGCGTGCGCTTTCTCGTAAGCCGACCTTGCGTGTTCGCCCAGGATGGCGACTTGGCGTGATTGTCAATAGGGACCTTGTTCTGACCCCATACATTTCAACAAATGGAGGCCTGTAATGCCAAAACAAAACCAACCTGCCTTACGGATAGGGAAGCTGCCTGATCTGACACCTGTGAAGTTATCGGTCACTTTGGACCCCGACATTCACCAGATGCTGGAAGATTATGCCCGCATTTATGGCGAGAGTTATGGAGAGGCGGTCAAGCCTGCCGAACTTGTTCCGTCTATGATTGCCGGGTTTCTAGCAACGGACAATGGTTTTAAGCGAGCCCGAAAAGCCCTCAAAACCACTGTCAAAACATAATCCTTCAAAACATCCTCTAATCCCGAAAGGAAGAACAATGCCTACTATTGGACAATTTAAGACGACTGAAAACGGCTTCGATGGCTACATCTCAACTCTCACAATGAACCGGAAAGTCAGTCTGGTGAAAAATGAAAATAAGAAGGGTGAGGGCAGTCCTGATTTCTTTGTTAAATCGGATGAATGCGATCTTGGGTTTGCGCGGCATGCCGTTGCGCAGGGCGAAGATGGGCAGCCCTACATCTCTGTCTATTTGGACGACCCGAGCTTTGTAGCGCCGATTTGGGCGGCGCTGTTCGAAAAGGATGGCGAAGCGGACCTTGTTTGGTCACGTTCGAAGCGTGACGCTGCTTAACGCGTTCGTATGGTAACCTCACCAATTACAGAAAAGGACATCGAAGAGGGGCTAAGCCTTCTTGCTTGGCTGATTGACCGCTATGGCGATGAAGCTTGGCCTCTTTTTGAGCGTCTCGAACGGGAGCTTGAAAGTCGTCAAAAACGCAAGTCGAGAATAGAGACTCATTTAACAAACAAGTATGGCTAGTCACCACTAGAAAATAATGCCTGACGTTACTTGGATGGCTTGTCTAGACAGAAAGCAAAAAAGGTGTTACTATCACTACGGTTGCAGGAAAATCGTACACACTGTAAGAATCGCTGGGGGAAATATGGGAGACGTTTCAATCGACACTTGGTTGTTGCTTGGTGGCGGCATAGTCACCGCAATCATTGCGGGTTTCGGATTGCGTTTCATACAGAAGAAGTCCGTAGTTGGTCGGGGCTCTGTGGTTGATCAAAGCAAGGCCAATGCAGACGGAGATATTGTAGGACGCGACAAAATCACGACTAAAAGATAAGATTGAAGTCTGTGGTTGATCAAAGGAAAGCTAATGCTGGCAACGATATGGTTGCTCGCGATAAGATTACGACTGTTTACAATTCTACACCGTCAAAGATACAGGCATTGCTCGAAAAACTCAAAGCGGAGTCTGCTGCCGAAGTGTTCACCAAAGAGACAATATCTGAACTCGCTCGCTACCATCAAAGGCAGTCAACGGACGGGATCGAAGGATTGGAAAGTAAGCTGAAAAAAGCGGGCCTAGGCCACGCATACCTTGATGCAATTGAGCAGAAAGAAGCTTTTGCAAAGCTTTTGTCAAGGTACACCATGTTCGCGAGCGCTCAGGAAATTTTTGTGCATTATTTAACTCGTGTGCGAATGGCATTTAATAAAACGATATATCCTGACTTACCGTCGTTGACCGAGGCTCAAGCAAATATGAGGATTCATACGGAAATTGTTAAGTCAATTGTTGACGAGTGCTATACCGACGTATTTCATTTAGACGATGAAGCAGTTTTTGGGATGCTTTACTGGCTAGCTGAACAGTGTTTTGTGAAGTGGCATCATGGCTGATCTTACTTACGAAGGCGCTTTCGACGCTTATCATACAATCCATCGTTATTTACGGATTTTTTTGGGCCTTCCAGAGGTAGAAAAAGTTGAGCAGGACAGACTCCGAATCGCTGACTTCTATCTAGCGTTTCCCGAGTCTCTCAAAAATTTCAAGGGCCAGCGTGGCGATATGAAGATTAGACGTCTTGCTATTAACGAAATTCAGATTTCACGGTACGGTCTTTTGCCGGATGAAGTCACTCTTTTCAATAGAATGGAATCCACTCAAGAGGCCGCTTTTTCGACTTTAGCGAAGGCTGGTTATATTAATGGTGAACAATTCTCACAGGGATGGATCGCACCTCAAATTGACGCAATTCCTTCTTCGCTTAAGGAAAGCTGCATTTTAAGTTTACAAGCTAGACCAATGCTCATGGCAGTCCAGAGGTCAATCTTGACGTCCTACAAGCTACTGGGAAAAGGAGGGTTGAAAGACCGTTCGGGATTAATGGATTTTCGATATGACGATCGCTAGACCAATTTTTGATCCCACTCTCATAGTAAAGCGTCTAAAAGTCACCCGTGGTGCAAATGTCGCTTACGATGAAGCTTTTCATCAAGGAGTAAATGTCCTGATTGGAGAAAACTCTTCCGGTAAATCGACAATTTTGAACTTCATATATTACGCCCTTGGGGGAGATTTACGTGCTTGGAGCGATAAAGCTCTCCTATGTGATGACGTTTGGCTCGAGGTTAGTTTAAATGGAAAGCTAGCAACTTTGCGCCGTGAAATTTCGGAAACAGCCCAAAGTGCGATGTCAATTTTTGGCGGACCTTTGAAATTAGCTGACTTGGCGCCCTCTAGTGATTGGATTCGCTATCCCTACAGTCGGTCCAAAAATAAGGAATCTTTTTCTCAAGCCCTGTTTCGATTGCTTAATATTCCGGAGGCGACAACCGACGACACAGGAACTATCACCGTACATCAATTATTAAGACTGGTGTATGCCGATCAATTAAGCCCTGTAGAAGATCTGTTCAAAAGCGATTCTTTCGACAGAAGAGATGTACGTGAAGCTGTAGGGTCACTTGTGATTGGCGCATACAGCAACGAAATATATGGTGCCAGGCAAAAAATTCGAGGTGAAGAAGCCTCACTAAAGGACGCCACCTCAGAATTAAGGTCCCTAAGAGCCATCCTAAATTCTACTGACCAAGAAGTAGTCAGCACTGAGTGGGCTTTGGCGGCAAGGAAAAAACTGGAGACACAACGGGAGAATCTACTCCGTCAAATATCTAATACAGAAACCAATCCAAATGCCGAATCTGGCGATGATGAGTTGACCATCGCTGCTCAAACAGAAGCCTCAAAGCGCGTCCAAATCCTTCAAGCGCAGATTGCCAAAGATGAAAAAACTTTGGCGGCTCTCCAGTTCTCAATATCAGACTCAGAACAGTATATAGGCTCCTTGGAAAGCCGACTTACCGAGTTACAAGAAGCACGGGATGTTTCTGAACACATTGAAAGCATTTTGTTCTCTGCTTGTCCTGCGTGTTACGTTCCAATTTCACATATTACAGAAGACAAAATTGATAAGCTCAGCGACGAGATGTCAGATACGGACACAATACCAGTCAGAAGCGAAAGACCTGATGTTTCACAAGTTACTTGTCCGCTATGTAAGGAGAGCGTGTCCGAGCGAGCTGAAAATAGACTGGTTGCTCTAATCAACGAAGCAAGCATTCAACTCAAGCAATCCAAACTTCTTCAGGAGGCACGTCAAGATAGGTTTGAGCTTGCTGAACAAGCGTTAGCGAAATCACGTAAGTCTTGGGAAGAAGCAGCGACGGAATACCGGTCTGTAACAGCTTTGCCAACAACAAATGCCCAAAAGCAGATACGAGAAATGTTTCGTAAACTCGGCTATATCGAGAGAGAAATAGCTGATGCTGACCGGCAGTTAAAAATGGCGCAGAGGGTGGATGAGCTCGCTGACAAAAAAGCCGACCTCGCAAAAAGTATTCAAGAGTTTAAAGATAGGCTCGAAGCCTTGTTGGCTAGACAAGCAAAACGAACGCAGCAAGCACATAATATGGTCGAAGCAAATGTTATTGAGCTTCTAAAAAATGACCTAGAGCGGCAAGATTCCTTTCAAAACCCCAAAATGGTAAATTTTTCTTTTGCAGGAAATAGAATAACGGTTGATGATGCTACGTATTTTTCAGCGAGTTCGACAGCGTATCTCCGGAGTGCTTTCCTCATTGGTTTGTTCGCGGCATCTTTAAAGGATCCGCAATTTCGCCATCCACGTCTGATATTACTCGATTCCTTAGAAGACAAAGGTATGGAACCTGAGCGGGTTCATAATTTGCAAGACCTGATTGTAGGTATCTCAGAGGAAGCTAGGCCAGCTCATCAGGTCATTTTTGCAACATCCATACCGTCACCTAAACTTGATCCAAAAATGCAGGTAGGCCATTTCTCTACGCGTGAGAATGGCACTCTGAACATTTCGTGAAATTTTAATTTCGCAATTTACCGAAATAACATTTTTTAATCTGTCCTGAAAAAAACGGGCTGCCGTGTTCACGCCGAGTCTATCCCAGTCCTTAGACTTTAACTCAACGAATACTCCTGTTTTGTGGCAAGAGCTGATTTGAATAAGAAAGTAAGCTTTTGGATTGGTGGGGTAAAGGAGCGTCGATATCGACGCGGCTGAGAAATTGACCTACAAATTACCCACATTTTGACCTACAAATTTCGTTGACGAAGTTCGTAAGTTGTTGTATTCATTCAATATTAAAGAGAAATATGCGACTTCTCGGCCGCACCAAATATTCCCTTATGAAATGTATAAGTAACTGGAAAAAATTGTTTTCAGTCACCAATTCGCTTTATATCGGTCCGCTCTTCAATTTTGTGTAACAATCAGTGTAATAAACGCACCTACATCGCCTGTTTTGCGCGATCAAAACAGATATCTTCAGCTTCGAAATGACGGGACGAGATGAGGGAGAACCCTTTCCGTAATCTAAGTTTTGCAAAGCACAAGCTAAAGGATATTCCGCATTTTGAGGATGATTGGGTCCAATCCAGATTTCTAAACTCAACAATTTTCAAAGGCTTGAATGCGGAAGCCATTCTGCTTGTTTATGCCATGATAGAAACGGGCTGCCGACAGAGCGAATTGTCAAATCTCATATCCGAAAATATCGTGCTTGATAGTGACGTCCCACACTTGCGTATTCGTCCACAAAATGTTCGTCAGTTGAAATCGAAGGCTTCGGTGCGTGAAGTGCCAATAGTCGGCGTATCACTGGAGGCCATGAAACGTGCCCCAAATGGTTTTCCAAATTATATGGATAAAGGAAACCTTCTCTCAGCATTACTTATGAAGGCTTTCAGAATCCGAGAGTTATTTCCTAGCAAAGACCATCGAATATACTCGTTCAGGCACTCGTTTGAAAAAAGAATGTTGGAGGCTGGTTGGGATTACGGCCTGCGTTGCCTGTTAATGGGCCACCAAAATTCGCGCCCCAGTTACGGGGATGGCGGTTCAATGGCTTATCGAAGAGATGAGCTTTTAAAAATTGTTCATCCGGTACCAAAGCAATTTGAAAACGAGCTGGCTGCTGTAATCTGATGTAACACTGTCTCATGCTAGATACTTCAGCTTACTTCTCAAATCGGGGCTGAGTAGAAGTCATCACTTTTTCCATACCGTTAACATTTTAAAGATACCGAACAAACCCAGCCATTACTTTAAATAGTAATTTAACTATCATCACTATATGGTTGTTCGTGTTTAAGAAAAGTTTTTTATGCGTTTGCCTAGCAATGCTAAGCAGTCTTCAACTGGCTCATGCTGAAACAGCCTGCCAGTCGATTGATAATATTTTACACTCGATATCTCTTGTACAAGAAATTCAAAATGCGAAGACTGAAGAAGTTTATTTCGACAATGTTACTAAACTAGAAAAGCTTTTAGAGAGCATTTTACCCCCCGCCCTTATTCTTCCAGAAATACAGGATGCTTATCTTGCTGAAAGCCGTGTAATTTATCAATATATATCTAGCCTGCGCATGGTGGTTCATGGCGCGCAGTTGGGCCATGAGGAATATGCTGTAGAAGCTTTAGGGCATGGAGCGTCCCACGACTTTACAAGAAGCCTCCTCTCTCTTGAAGCTCATTGGAACTGCACACCCGCGCAGCTGACACCTCAGCTTGAGGTAGGCGGCCATGCAGTTTTCTCAGGAGGCGCTATCACCCAGGTTAAGAAACCTGCTGATAAACGTGTAAATCCAGTCTTGGGTCAGTCACAAGGGCGTAACCGGCCTTCTCATAGTAGGACCACATTGCAACGTGTTATATTAGATAGTGCTTATCCCAAGGGTAGCTTAGAGCTTTTTTTTCTCATTATGTGTTTGGCTCTGATATTAGCGCCTTATTTTATAATGAAGCGGTCAAAAACTATTAGGAAACGAGAAGAACGACGTTCGCTAAATATGCCGGTTAATATACGCATGGGAGTCGTCGATTACACAATGATTATGGTCGATATTTCTATGAATGGTTTCAAAATACAGCATCCCGGGGTCATTCAACGGAAAGGCAAGCTTGAGGTTAAGCTTGGCGAAATTTGGTATCCAGCTCAAATAAAATGGCATAACAAATTATTCGCAGGAATCAGGTTCAAAAAGCCTATAAATCAGCTAACCTTCAATGCTGTCCTGCGATCATCGTAAAGCGCAATAAAGTGAGGTCACCCTCCCAGTGATGAGGCTGGGTGCCAATCTTGCGGTCTTGATTGTCAAAGCTATACATTTTCCACTATGATTTTCGTGCGAACTGATACATTTAGCGTGTATAATTTTTATCAAAAATGTTAAGCAGCGCTTACAGCATGCTGAAACTGGCGAGTGTATTTATGGAACTTGATGATATTGAGCGACACATAGGCAAGCAGATTAAAATGCTCCGCATGGCACAAAAAATGTCACAAAAAGATTTAGCCAAAAAGATGGATATCACTTATCAACAGGTTCAGAAATATGAAACTGGACTCAACAGGATATCGGTCAGCCGTCTTTGGCAAATTTGTAACATATTCTCAATCACGCCAAATTTTCTGTTCGAGAATGTTTTAGACGTTTCTTCAAATTTACATTCACCCGGAGATTTGATTCCTAATAATGTCGCGACGTCACAGGATATTAAACTTATGTTGGCGTTTAAGACGATTGATGATGGAGATAAGCGCAATCTCATGATTAAGCTATGTGAGGCCTTAGCCAGTTAGGCAAGCACTTAAGACCCTAGGCTACGGGCTGTAGATTTCATCTAATTTTTCAATATCTTTGACTAGCTTTGCAAATATCTCCGAGGCAACCACAGGGTCTTTATGGTCAAGGAGAATGAGTTCTTTGCCAAAGTTCAATTTTTGTTTAAGCTCAGAAAATGATGTTATCGAATATGAAAGTATAGCTGTAACTATCTCGTCGAATTCAAGTGATAAAGCGTCTATTAACTTATCGTAAGATTTGTCATCATCGTGATTGGAAATAGCTGCGTCTATTCTCGCCTGAATTATATCTGCATTATGAATTAAATTTTCTAATGATGAAGAGTGATTGTCGTGTGACATTGTGGGCTCGCAAAAATTAATTTTGCTGTATTTGTTCACGCAAGCCTATTGCCAACTCCTTACAGTTTTCAGGATAATTTCGCGCTATTTTTCGCGCATAATTTTAAAATTACAGCGTTAGGTGGAATTGGATGCCTTAAGAGGCACTGCTAAATGCTTAAATTTATATGTGTGCATCTCTTCTAGACTAATAATCTATGAGGGCTTCCCCTATAGCTCTTATTGAGGCTGTTGTTCTATCTGATGTCCCTGTCTTCAAATAAATCCGCCGCAAATACCCGTTCACCGTATGCTGAGATATGCCGATAATATCGGCAATCACAGAATTACTTTTACCGCGGGCCACCCACGTCAAGATTTCTTGCTCACGTGTTGTAAGTGATTTTGGGTTTTTACGGTGTTTAGTCTGTAGATTGCAGAATTTGTTATGCGCATATTGGCATATCCATTGTAATTTCCGCACTTCCGCTTTGCTGTATCGGCGATTAGGGTCTTTAAAGCGTAAAATAAAACAGCCATTGCGGTTATTCGGGCCGTGAACCGGAATGATGATGCCGTTATTGTGTGTTAAATAAAAATTATTTATCGTAGCCCATTGGTCTTCAGAATAGGGAATTTTATTTTTGATATTTGACCAGAATATAGGTTCATTAAGCGATAATGTGCGGTTTTCAAAAGGACTACTGAAAAAAGAATGCCGCCGCTTGTAATCAATCACGCTCTCGGGCGTGAAGCCTCGGGCAATGAATATTTTCTCGTCAAAATCCATAGCCCCTGGAGGAGGAAGATGATGATAAGCCAACGCCTCCACACCAAGGGTTTTGGTAAAGCCAAAAAGAGAATCCCATAGCTCTTCAGCCGTAAAAATATTTTCAAAGCTTTCGAGCAGAGCGTCTAAAGCCGAATTATGAGGCGCTGGCTTTTGCTCTGCAATTCTGATCTTGGGTTTCAGAGCTGAGGGTTTTCCCGACGAGGCTGTCACGTTTGGACTTTGCGCAATATTGTTGTCGTTATAACTTTTAGTTTTTAACATGTGGGTTCCTGTTTTAAGTCGGTAATTTCTACCAGTGGCCCCACAGAAACCGGAGTTTTGCCACTTTATTTATTTGCTGTAAAAACTGGTTTTCAGCCATCCTCAAGTGTCTTGTTCCAGCTATCTATCTATAGAAACTAGAAAGAATCTGCACAAGTTTTAAGTGAGTTATATTTGTACTTAACGTGGATTTTTCAAAAAAAACTTATATGTGGTCACTTGATTGAGCTACATTTTGTAGGTTTTTGTCTCCGAGAAACTTATTCAGGCTATGGTCAAAGGGAATTTTATTCCAATATATCGGTAAAAGGGGTACATATAGTTCAAAGCGAATCACTTTGCTAAATTTAGAAAGTCCATTTTTTAAGACTTTGATTGCCTGTATTTTGCATTGCGTCCTGCAATGATGACGCTGACGGCGTAAGATTTGCGCGTATTCATATTGGCCATGATTAACCCGGCTTTGTCGCTATTCATCTCACGTAAAAAACCGGCCGCAAATGAAGGGTCCATAGAATTGAAAATCTCTGCCGCCTGTTTAGGCTTCATAGTTTGGTACATGCCGACAAGATGCTTAAGATCGTCATCGGCGAGACCCTTTAAGCTTTCAATATTGTTGTGTAGTGCCGCATTTGCCTTTTCTATCGCGCTCATTTGTGTCGCCAGCTTTGCTTCAATCGCCTTGAGAGCACTTTCACGCTCAGACATTTCCTTTTTCCGTAAATCCAAGCGTTTCATATCAGCGCTGACCGTTTCAAGCACCGCTCCTGTCAAGCATTGCAGCGCCGGTGATTCTACAAGTTCTGGAGGGCTATCTCCCGTCTTTGGCTCTATGGCCATGATAGGCTGATTGGGATTTACCTCCGAGGATACGGCTACGGTACGGCTTAGCAATAATATTGCAAAGGTAAGGCCAATAATGGGCAAAATTCGTGTTTTCATGGGGCAGTCCGTTTCATTGGGGCCAGTGTAACAAGTCTATCACTCTTTCCGTCCTGTGGCAGGTCTTCCGATTTCGAGACTGTGTCTTTAAAGCGGCTTATATCTGAGACAATTTTTAGAAGCCCTGAGGCAGTTGTTTGCGCCTTATCGATAGCGGGTGATAAGGCGGTCTCAACAATGTTATTTAATTGGCTTTGTTGAAGTTTGGCATTTTTACTGACCTCTTCAAGTTCCAAGATAAGCGCTTCAATTTTAGGGGCTGCACTTTCCGACTTATCAAGCAGGTGGCGCAGGGTTTCAACGGTTTGCACTGTTGATGTTTGAGCGTCCTGAGCGGCTTTATGTGTGTCTTCAATCGCCTGTGTCAGAGAGAGAATAGACGCGCCAACGCCTGACTTAAGATTATTGAGCTTTTTAAGACGGCGGCTTAACATAGCGCAATAAAGACAGGCCATGCCTGAAATAAAAATTAGGACGATATCCGCGATATGGGGCGTAATATCTGTAAGGCTTGGTATTGCTATATCCATGATTATCGCACCAGAAAGTCAGTTATTAGAATTCCTCGGACATTTTCCGCCCCGAGAATAAGTTGAGCCCGCCGTAAGAGCTGCGCGCGCATTTGGGCCATAAAGGCAGCATCCTCAATCTGCTCGAGCCGTAAGGCGCGCAGATAGCCCACAAAGGCATCTCTGATTTTAGGATCATTTGGATCAATATAATCTTCTTCACCCTCAAGCGTTTCCAATGTGATGCCAATTTTTAAAATCCGCGCATCATCTTGAAGGGATATGGTCAAGGGTGTGAGCTCAAGATAGCTCGTATCTTCCGTCAGATCTAACTTTGCTTCGTGCCCATGATGAGAGGACTCTTCATTATAGCTGGCCATCGGTGCTTGGTTATTTCCGGGTAACATAAAGACCGTGCCAAAAGAAGCAGCACCAAGAGCGACTAATGTAACAAAGCTGCCAACAACTCCGCCCTTTTTTTTGGGGGCTTCGTCACCAGTTTCAAAGTCAAGCGCTTTCGCGGCCGCTTTTTTGGTCTTATCTTTTTTTCTAGCCATGAGGTAATGAGGCGCTTTCAAATAAGTATACAATTATTTAGTGTATATTGTAATTCGCACTTTAAAGTAAACGCTCTGTTAATGCTTTCAATCTAATTCATAACTCGCCTTATTGGTGTAGGATTCACTAACATGACAATGGCTACAGGATGAACATAATAAATGTATGGCTGGCTTTATCGCCGCAAAAACGACTGGCCTCTATTGTGAGTGTGTTGGCGACGATTGGTGCGTTGTACTTTCTTATTAATACGGCCTTAAAACCTAGAACAGATTTACTCTATGCAGGACTTGACCCGGCGGCGGCTGGTGAAATTATTGCTAAGTTAGAGACGATGGATGTTGCCTATGAAGTGAAGGGTAATGCGATCTATGCAGATAAGTCACGGCGCGATTCACTCAGGCTCGAGCTGGCGCGGGACGGGCTGCCGCGTCAAAGCGTAGTCGGGTACGAACTCTTCGATGATATGAACAGTTTTGCTATGACCTCGGAGATGTTTGATACGGCTTATTGGAGGGCCAAAGAGGGTGAATTAGCTCGCACCCTATTAGCCATGCCAAATATTCGCAGTGCTCGTGTCCATTTAGGAACACAAAAATCAAAAGGATTTACAAGCGGCCCGTCTGCAAATTCAGCCTCGGTGACACTATCAGCGGCAGGAGGAATATCAGCCCAACAAGCAAAAGCTATTCAATATATGACGGCTTTATCTGTTTCTGGGCTTAACCCTTCGGATGTCGCAGTCATTGATACCGTGCAGGGTGTTATTGCAGGACCAGGTTTAGATGGAGAAATGACCAAAGGCGGTATGGGTGAGCTTGAGCGCGCCGCCGAGATTAAACAAAATTTGAAAAATTTGCTCGAAGCACATGTGGGTATTGGAAATGCCCGTGTTAACGTCACGCTTGATATTGACCGTGAACATATCACGACAGCTGAACGCAGCTTTGACCCAGACACGCGGGTTCTCAAATCTCAGACTAGTAATGAAATCACTGACAGTAATTCGGGGACTACGGGCGCAGTCACTGTGGCTAGTAACCTCCCTGAGGGTGAAGGGGGCGGCGGTAATTCCACGTCTGATCGCAGCGAGACCTCGGAAACAGTCACCTATGAGATTTCGGAAATTGTTAAAAATACAGAGCTTCTACCCGGCGGGATAAAACGCATGACTGTTGCGGTCTTAGTTAGCAATATCGCTACACGCAATGAAGATGGAACTGTTACCCAAAAACCGCGATCTAATGATGAATTACAGGCCTTGCAAGAGCTTGTCGGCACCGCAGCAGGACTTGATGAAGCGCGCGGAGACAAACTGACGCTGAAAAGCTTACCTTTCGATCAACCCCCTGTGAATGACCTTATTCAAAAACCCGGCATGATGGCCCAGTTTCTAGATCGTTATCTTTGGAGTACAATACAGGCCACCATTTTAGCGATTGTTATACTTGTATTGGGCGTGTTTGTTGTGAGGCCGTTGCTAACGCAAGGTGCCGCTGAACCCGTGCAGGGATTGCTTCCTATGTCATTGAATAATGGCGCGCTGGATGGACTTGAGCCTCAAATAGCTCTTGCGGGGCAAGCACCAGGCGAGACGCTCTTAATTGAAGGTGCTGCGCCTAGTTTGCCATCTATAGCGTCTTATAACGATCCCATTGAACAGTTAAAATCCATAACATCAGAGCAGACCACCGAAGCAGCTGACCTTCTAGCAAGTTGGCTTGATCAAGATAAGAAGGCTGTGAGTTAATGGATACAGCGCTAATTAAAAAAATTGATGTCTATTCCGCTGGTGCCGCTTTGGATGTTATTCTGCCTAAGGCTGAGAGCAAAGAATCGACACTTATCAAAGCAGATATTTCACTCTTTCACGAAATCCCATCTGTAAAGTTGCCTCTTGAGGAGCCGTCATCTGGGCTATCTAATTATGATGTGGGGTTTGAGAAAGGGCAGGCCAAGGCAGATGCGGTTTACAAAGATGCGATTAAAGTTATGCAAACGGCTTTGGATAACCTTCAGGCCGAAATGGGGTCTATAGCGCAGCAGATTGAGGCAAGCCATTTATCGGCTCTGGCAACATGTTTGCGCGCTGTTTTTCCGAGCCTCATGCAGGGGGGCACAGATTTGGAACTCCAAACTCTCCTGCAAAAGGCCTGCGGCTCGACTCTAAAGGGCCAAATTCAACTCCGTGTCCATCCCGATGACCAAACGCATTGCGAAGAACTTTGCGCGGACCAAGATATTGATATCACGGTGGATAAGACTCTAGCGCCGCTGCAAATGAGCCTGCACTGGACTGGCGGAGGCGCTAATATTGACTGTCAAGCGGCTGCCACTTTTTGCCTCAGCCAACTCAACGCCGCATTAAATCAATCAAAGGAATAATGATATGAACAACGCCACAGCGAACGAGCTAGATGCAACTGATATTCCGATGGCAGAGCGACGCGTCGGTGAGGAGGGCGCGGTCTATAAGCGCTCCATTTATGCGCTACCCGTATCTGTTCAGGTCGTCATTGGTACGGCTCGCCCAACGATTGCCGAGCTTTTACAGCTCAAACAAGATTCGCTTATTCAGCTCGACAGTAAGATCGAAGACCCTGTGGACCTCTGTATCAATAACCGCGTTATAGCGCGCGGTGAATTAATTGAAACCGACCCGGCGACAGGTAGTATCGGCGTCAAGCTTACTGAAATTGTAGATATTTCTGAAGATTTTCTCCAATGACACCAGCGCCATATTACAAGCGGAAATCTATCTGGATTTGGGCCCTTACGAGTTTAGGCCTGCTTACTTTATCTTTAATTTTTGGCGTGGATGCCCATGCGCAAGTTGCGCCTGAGAGCGATAATATTCTGCAAGAATTGCTCGAGAATGCTCAAGAGAATACCGAGGGTGAGAGTGTTGGTCTTAACGCCCGCGTCATTCAGCTTTTTCTCATCGTCACGGTTCTTAGCCTCGCACCTGGCCTTGCCATGATGATTACCTGTTTACCTTTTATGATTATTGTATTTTCTTTTCTGCGCCAAGCTATCGGTCTGCAACAATCCCCGCCAAATATGATGATTATGGGTCTGGCGATGTTTTTAACATTTTTTGTTATGGAGCCGGTCTTCATGAAATCTTGGGATGAGGGTATTTCGCCTCTAATTGAGGGGTCAATTACAGAAGAACAAGCGATTGATCGTACGCTGACACCATTTAAAAACTTCATGGAAAATCGTGTTCAACGGGATACTTTAGAACGTCTTGCCGCGACCATGCCCGAGCGAAATTACAACCTTGAAGAAGAGATTCCATTCTCGCTTTTGACCACCTCTTTTATGTTGTCCGAAATTAAGCAGGCTTTTCAAATTGGCTTTGTGATCTTTTTACCTTTTTTAATTATTGATCTTATTGTGGCCTCCATTCTTATGGCTATGGGGATGATGATGGTGCCGCCTGCAGTGGTGTCTTTACCATTTAAGCTCGCCTTTTTTGTCATGGCAGATGGCTGGGTAAAAATAACAGAAGCGCTGCTACGCGGCTATGGGGTGGCCTGATGGAAGAGGCGTCCGTTATTGTACCGCCGCAATCTCTCGCGATGCAAACGGGAGGAGCCTTTGTACTTTCGAATCCGGAAAAAGCTGCTGTAATTCTAGCGCTCCTTGGCGCCGATTATGCTGGACCCGTTGTTCAGAAAATCGAGGATAAACATTTACGGACTTTTATGAATGCGCTTGAAAACCTAACGCTTATTCCCCGGGAAAGTATATTGGCTGCAGTTGCAGATTTCATCACGGAATTAAGCGCAAGGCGCGGTGGACTACGCGGCGGCCATGACGCCGCTCGGCAATTAGCGGAAAGCCTTTTTGAAAAAGAGCGGGCCGTGCGATTATTCGGCGCCGCTGCGACGAAGCCTGTATCATCTGCTGAATCCGTTTGGCCTGAGCTCAAAAAACGTAAGGATATTGATATCGCAAAATATCTATCCGCGAAGCAAAGTGAAGTGGTTAGTATCATTCTCTCGCAATTCTCAACAGATCGCGCTGGAGAAATATTAGCCGAGCTTCCGCAAGATGTATCTGTGGCTTGTGTACGGCAATTATCACGCGATACCACAATTGATATACGCACTATTGAAGCCGTGGCTGAACTTGTTCAGATCGAATTTTTGAATGAGGAGTCCGAAGGGGACGCGCCAAGTTCTGTGGCCTTTGTCAGTGAGATTTTGGGTATATTGCCGCGTGAGCGCCGTGACATGATGCTTGAGACCCTCGAAAAAGCTGATCCGGCACAAGCGGAACGCATTCGTAAAGGCATGATGACGTTTGAAGACTTACCCAAGCGCTTGCCTACCACCGCCATTCCGATCATCTTTAAGGACTTTGAGAAGGAGAAGCTTCTCATCGCATTAAAAGCCGGCGGTGAACAAGAACCTGCGACAATCGAATTTCTCTTTGCAAATATTTCCCAACGTATGGCGGGGCAATATAAAGAACAAATCGAAGAGATTAAGGATATAAGCCAAAAAGAATCCGATAATGCTATTTCAAGTTTGATGAGCTTTATCGGTAAGTTGGAAAAAGAAGGACGGATTACTTTCATTAAACCTGTATCTGAGGATGCGCAGGTCTAAACTTTATTGCAAGATGAGTTCGGCGTGGAGCGCGCCAGCCGTCTTCATAGTCTTTAGAATATCTATCATCTCACGCGGGGACACTCCTAGCGCATTCAATCCGGCAACAAGGTCTGGGAGCGTGACGTTTTCTTCTACTAGTGCGATATTCCCAGGCTCACCCTTATCGATTCCTATATCGGTTTGAGGCACTATGATATCTTCACTATACCCGAAAGGATTGGGCTGAGTTACAACGAAAGGCGACTCTGCGATTTTGATGGAAAGGTTTCCTTGAGCGATTGCTACGGAAGAGACCTTAACATTCTGCCCTAGAACAATTGTACCAGAGCGTTGGTCTATCACAACACGCGCTTTCTGAGCAGGGGTAAGGTCGTAATTTTCAATGCGGCTCAGCAGTCGGGCAGGGGATTGTGAAACGGTGCTTAAGTCAAGCTCGACAGTTCCCGAATCCAGTAAAGTCGCAATAGGCCTACCAAAGTTTTTATTGATCTTGGCCTCGATGCGTTCAGCCGTTGTGAAATCAGGTGAGCGCAAGGCTAAGCGAATGCGAGACATTGACATGAAGTCAAATTCAATCTCGCGTTCAATGCGCGCGCCATTAGGAATAGCTCCTGAGGTCGGAACGCCTTCAACGACGGAGGCGGCATCGCCCTCAGCTTTAAAACCGCTTATAAGAACGTTACCTTGGGCCACAGCGTAAACTTCGCCGTCAGCTGCATTAAGGGGTGTCATGATAAGGGTTCCGCCCGCAAGGCTTTTGGCGTCACCAATCGAGGATACATTTATATCGATGCGCGAGCCTGTGCGGGCGAAGGGGGGCAGGGAGGCGGTCACGATAACCGCAGCAACATTATTAGGACGAAAATCACTACCTTGAATATTAACACCTAGGCGTTCTAACAGATTGGACAAAGCCTCTTCAGTATAGGGTGAATTTCGAATAGTATCCCCTGTACCGTCTAGGCCAATGACAAGGCCGTAACCAACCAAATCATTGCCGCGAACACCTTCGACATCGACAATGTCCTTGATTTTCACAGCGGCAAAAGCTGCGCTGTTAAAAACTGAAAAACTCAGCGCGAGACACAGACACAGGCGTATTAGAAAAGTGGTCATAATTTATCTCAAATAATTTGTGAGGCTAAGGTCGGAAAGCCGTGATGTAATAATGTATGAACTCTCAAGTTGGACTTCGAGCTGTTTGAGCTCAGCGGCAGCTTCAAACTGATCGCGTCCCGTCAGAGATTGGTATGCAGTGTTCAGGGACAGCGCTTCGAATTGATTCCGGCTATTGGCTTTTTCTAAAGTTTCCGAAGCGATACCCAGATTGCCTTCAAGACTAATGAGCCCGCTCGTCCCATTAGCTGCAGCTGTAATGCCGCTACTAAAGATTTCAGTGAATGCGGACGTGCCAATGGCGTTACCCGAGGACTCAGCTGTGGCGATTACGGCAAGGCCGCGCAGGATGTCTTTGATGGCATCATTATCACCGCGTAAGTCGACGTTGAGTTTTTGACCATCGCCAATTTGCAGCGGCGGGGCCGCATCTGTGCCGCCTGTATAAATATTTGTGTGAAACCCGCCGGCGGGGTCATCGAAATAACTATCCAAAGCTGATTCAATGTTTGCAGGAGACCCGGCTGTTGCCATGATGTTTTTAATATCATCCAACAAGATATCGACATCTGCAAAAGGCGATTGATCAACTGCATCGCCTGAAAAAAGGTTGCGCGTTCCCTGTTTTGAGCTCAGAGCGCTCATTACGCTGCGTAAATTGGCTTTGGCTTCATCCGCGATTGTCTCAACGTCAGCTGTGCCTGCGGAATTTATGGCAATAAGCGCGCGCGTATCAATGCCGTTCATGGCGTTGCGGGCTCCGCTAATACCTTGGCCGATCATATCAAGGCGTGTCGTGCTTAAAGCATTTATGCGTGAGCTCTGCTCAATGTCATTTAAAGCCTTACTCAGAAGGTGAGCATTGCCCACGCGGCCATTCGTGGCTTCGGTCAAATCTGCGCGTTGACCTGTTACAGCCTCTTGCGCGGCGACATCTAGGCGCGCTTTAATGTTAGCTGTTGTTCGGTTACGGCGGGTAAAACTCAAGAGGTCAGGATATCCTGTTAATTGCATGATGATCCCCTAAATTTGCATCAGGCGGTCGATCATTTCGCCTACCGTTTGGATGACCCGTGCATTAGCAGCATATGATTGTTCGATTAAGAGAAGGGACTGCATTTCTTGGTCGGTGTCCACGCCGGACTTTTGAATTTCTGCATCATAAAGCGCGTTGCTGCGTGTCAACGCGCTCGCGCTTAGTGCGTTATGGCGGATACTGTTCTCGCCAATCACCGATGAAAAACCTGCTACCAATTCAATGGATGAAAAACTTCCGGATAGACCTAAATCGCTTGGGGCGCTATTCGAGGCGTTTAAGGCATCCAAAAATCCATTAATAATATCTGCATTACCTGTGGGGCCAGTTGTTGTCGCGCCAAGCCCATCTCGGAAACGGGTAGCGGAGCCACCTTGTACAGGATCTATAGCAGCATTTAATCGCAGACGGCCTGCAATGCCGGAAATATTTGTTACATCAACCGGCCCACCTGCATCTGTAAATATTCCTGGCGCGCCCGCAGCTTTCGTCGGATCTAATCCATCATTAGAAAAGCGAGAAACCAAATCGGCTGCAAGGCTGTCTAGCTGAGCTGAAAATGTTGGGGCGACATTATCGCGAACTGAGAAATATCCTGCCAAAGTCCCTGAGCTTAATGAGAAATTTCCTCCGGTTCCGGGTGTCAGCTCTTGGTCGCCGACAAATAAGCCAGATAAATTACCGGTGCCATCGGCATATGACGCACCTGGGGGAATGACGCCTGCAGGCTGAAAAGACAGCTCATGGACTTCTCCTGAGAGAAGGTAGACACCATTATCCGTGACAATATCAACTTGTCCACCGTCTTTACGTATGTCGTTTATGGGAATAATTTCCGCAATTGAATCAATCAGCTTTTGACGTTCATCTTCCAGGGCGGCGGCGCCATCACCTGACAGTGGGTTCATACTGGCAATGTCGCCGTTGAGTGTGTGCAACCGCTCTAAAGCTGTGTTCACTGTTTCAACAGATCGTCCAATGTTAGCATCAGCATTATTACGTAGTGAATTTGTCATCGTGGCCAGATCGTTGAACTGGTTTACTAATTCTGTGCTTGATGCCAGGACGGCATTTTGTAAAGCGGGTGACTCTGGAGTGCTGGCCAGCTCTCTGAAATTAGACTCCAGCGATTCAAACGACGCAAAGAGACCATATTCATCGCCAGGCGCACCCAATTCACTATTAAGTTGGTCATAAGCACTTGCCAAAATATTAGCGCGCCCGAAAGAAGCGTCTGAATCGCGCCGCAATCTTGTTAACGAGAAATCCTGATGGCGTTCAACGCCCGCGACCCGAACGCCATTTGCGCGATTACCCGCAACGTTTTCTGTCGTTATCACTTCACGCCGGACATAGCCTGGCGTAGAAGCATTTGCCACATTGCTCGCCGCAACATTAGCGCGGAACCCAGAGGTGGCCAATCCGGTGTAAGCGTTGGAAAGTGCGCGCGAGAGTGACATTTATCTAATCCTAAGCTTAACGTTTGAGGTTTGTGGTTTCCTGCAACATCTCATCCACGGTTTGGATGATTTTAGCGTTGGAAGAATAAGCGCGTTGCGTTTCAATAAGGCTGGTGAGTTCTGCGGCAATATCAGTGCCGGACTCCATCAAAGCATAGCCAGCATAGCTACCGACAGACCCTGTGCCTGCATCCCAAAGATAAAGATCGCCACTATCTTGCGAGACGGAGTAAGCTTGATTGTTTCGCGCCGTCAGACCGTTAACATTGGGAACATCTACGACGGGAATCTGAAAAAGCGTCCGGCGGAAGCCAGAACTGAAGATGGCTTCGACTTGGCCTTCTTGATTAATTTCAACGCCTAGTATATCCCCAATAGGAGAGCCGTCCTTGGTAACATTATGGGGCGAGAAGGGGGCTGCGAGTTGCGAAATACCGCTACTCTCGCCGGGCTTACCAATAAATGCTGTCATTGGACCGCTAACGACATTAAATTCCATTTCACCCGTTGCGGCATCATAGGTCATGCCCGCACCTGGCGTAATTGTATTAATTGAACCGCCATTCCCTGCGGTGTCATTAAAGGAAATATCGAAACTGGCGATAGGCGCTAAAGGATCGCCTGCTGAATCCGCTACACTCACGTTCCAGCTATTACTTTCCCCTGTGGCGGGGACTACGGGTGAGAATGTGTAAGTTAAAGTCTGCGCGCGGCCAAGATTATCGTAATATTCGATAGGAAGGCTAAAGTCTTCGCCGGTTCCGCCTGCTATTGTTGAATCTGCAGGTAAGTTAATCCCTAAACCAATATTTCTGGTCGGAGAGGCGGAAAATTGGCTGATGTCGATATTGACGGGAACTAGGCCGTTTGTACTGTCGCGGCTGCCTGATATAACGTCGCCTGTTGAATCTGTTGGCCATCCCAAAAGATATAAGCCGCTTTGGGTGCGTAGATTGCCATTTTCATCTGGCGAAAACCCGCCCGTGGGCACCATCATGAAATCTCGTTCGGTACTGGTTTGGTTGACACCAAAAACGTCTGTGACGGGAATCATGCCGCCACCGTTAATCGCAATATCTAAGGCATTGCCAGTAGACACCAACGATGCTGTACTTAGGATATCTTTATAGGTGGTCGCTCTTACACCGCCAGCCGAATAGACGCTGGAACGCTGGTTAATCACCATGCTCGAAAAATCGACTTCACTACGTTTGTAGCCATAGGTGCTCGAATTGGCGATGTTGTCAGAAATGGTTGCTAGTCTGGTGGCATTCACGTTAAGGCCCATGACCCCAGCGTTTAAAGAAGAAGATATTGTCATAATCAATCCTTGATAGTTAATATACTCAATTAAAAAGAGTACTTATAAGGAATTAATAAAGTGTGTAATATTTTATACACCATATAAGTTATTGCAATATGATAATAGAAATTCTTCTATTTTGCGCCGCAAGTGGATCTGAGGCTAATGGGTCTGTATAGGCTTTGCCCGAAACTTCGGTAATCTGCTCATAGGGGAAGCCATAGGAGATAAGTAAACGCCGCGCTGTATTTGCACGGTCCGTTGATAAGTCCCAGTTAGAATAATGCTGCTTATTTATAAAGACTCGGCCATCCGTATGGCCAACAATTTTGATATCATTCTGTACTGTTTCAAAGGATTTAGTGACGACTTTCAGAAGTTGTTTTAAGAGGTCAGAGGGCGTGGTATCGCCAATCAAAAAAAGCGGCTTATCATCGCTATCAATAAGTTCAATGACCAGTCCATCCGGGCTCATTTTTAAGCTTACATGCTCCAATAAATCAGCACTTTCTTTAATGAGGGCTTGGTTTAGATCTTCGATTTGTGCTTTAGCTTTTTCTTCGGCTGCTTTTTTGAGTTCTTCCTCTAAAATCTTATTACCTGAATCGCTTTTCATGCCCGAGCCGGATTTAGCAAGTGATTGTTGCGAGAAGAACGTATCGCCTGACAGAGCATCAGAACCACCACCAGAAACAGCGGCAATAGGGATGTTAGGACTGAAATAATCTGCAATACCTTTGCGCTGTTCTTCGGTTGTCGCATTTAAAAGCCACATCAATAAGAAGAAAGCCATCATGGCGGTCACGAAGTCAGCATAAGCTACTTTCCAAGCCCCGCCATGATGCCCGTCAGCCGCATAAACTTTTTTGCGTCGTATTATAATGGGTCTGGTTTCTTTATCCATGGGAACACTCATATAACTTACTTTAAGTTGAGTGTTAGAGGGTAGTCCTGAATTTATGGGTAACAAACGTGCTTAAAAATCCCTTAAGTGTTAAGCTTTTCGAAACGCAGTTATGCGTATCATGTAAAAATAATAATAACACTAATGTGGTGCGCTATGGGTCTGTTACGAAAAAAACTTGATGTTAAATCTGGGATACCGGATCACATCATAAATAATCTTAAAATTTGGCATCCATTACATTCGGCGATATGTGCAGCCTTTTCTGAACTTACACAGATGGCTTGGGAAACGGGCCGTGTGGACGTAAAATCTGGGGAGTTGAAAGAGCTTAAGTCCGCTTTGCCGGAAACGGGCCTTGGTTTTAGCTATAGCGTCTCAGATCACCCAGCTACTCTGCTGGCGCATTATGAGTCACGTTTCGCGGCGCAAGTTACCACGCGCTCTTTAGAGATGCAGGCTAAAGTAATCGATGAGACTTATAAACCCACCAAGTTAGACCTCATTCTTTTCAGGCCTATTGTGCAAGGTTTTGACATTGCGCTTGGAGATCTCTTCTCCGCAACCTTTGCTAACATCAGCGAGAATTTGAAACAGTCAGAGCGTTCACTCAATCTGCAAGATATTGAGTTAGCCGATGATAAAGGTGTGTGGAATGAAGTGACTTTTATTGTTCAGCAAAGCGAAGATCATACAAAAACAAAACTGGACACAAAAAAAACGGAAACAAAAAAAGCAAATAAGAAAGCGGTCAAAAAAACGGTGTCTAAGCCGTCAAAGCCCTTGTCTCTGACGTTTAAAATTTTACTGCCGCAAACATTATTACAGAATCTCTTAGCATCTTGCATGAATGAAGATGGTCCGTCTGTTATTGATCCTGAAAACCCTTGGACAGACCATATGCGTCAATCGCTAGATACAGCGGTTGTTCCCGTAAGGGCGGTAGTCGAGACTTGCCGCATGACAGTCGCCGATTGCACGCGATTTGAAATTGGGCAAGTTATTGAATTACCCGGCGTGTCATTACAGTCAATTGGACTTGAGACGGAGATGGTTGAAGGGAGTGTAAATTTTGGGTCTGCTGCGCTTGGAATCTATAAATCTCACCGTGCAGTCAAACTTATCGAAAATATGAATCCTGAGTTTTGTCCAGAGTCGTGTCTTAATTAAAATTATACACACTGATATAGTGTATTTTTAATAAATACGTAATCATTGACACATAAGACTTTCTCCATGAGTTCTATATTCGGTATTATTTTGACATTGGTCTGTGTTTTCGGCGGGTACCTTCTCGCAGGCGGTAAGCTCGGAATTATATTACATTCGCTTCCCTATGAGATGATGATTATCGGAGGCGCCGCTGTTGGCGCGTTTGCCTGCGGAAATGATATGCATACCATCAAGGGTACATTAAAAGATTTTGGTGCTGTTTTTAAGGGCGCGAAATGGAAAAAGTCTGATTACAACGACCTTCTTTGCCTGATGCATGAATTAGTACGTATCGCAAAAGAAAGTCCCGTTGAAATCGAAGCGCATATTGAGAATCCTGAAGAGTCATCTCTTTTCCAGAAATATCCCCGTATTTTGAAAGAAACATATTTTGTTGAGCTAATTTGCGACACCATACGGTCAATGATTATGAATTTTGATGATGTTTATCAGGTTGAAGAACTTCTTGATAAACAGCTTGAGGTTATGAAGGAAAACAGTCTGCACGGCTCTCATGCTTTGCAAAATATGGCCGACGCCTTGCCCGCTCTTGGTATTGTTGCTGCAGTTCTTGGCGTGATTAAAACAATGGCCTCTATTGATAAGCCGCCGGAAGTCTTGGGCGGTATGATTGGTGGGGCCTTGGTTGGAACATTCCTCGGCGTTTTTCTCGCCTATTCACTCGTCGGACCTTTTGCTAATAAGGTCAAAACCGTTCGTGAAGAAGAACATTATTTTTACTCACTCATCCGCGGTGTTTTAGTCTCAAGCCTGCATAATAATCCAACCAATCTTTGTGTTGAGGTGGCTCGCCGGAGTGCCCCGAAACATAATCGTCCGAGTTTCACTGATATTGAAGAATCTCTCAAAGCCTTAAAACAGGCGGCTTAATCGAAATGGCGCTTAAGACTATCCGTAAAACCGCTGCAGGGATTATAACTGCTTCCGCTCTATGGGGCGGCGTTGCTGTCGCGGCAGATGAATCTGATCCTGCGCCGCCTAAAAATGATGCTGTGACGTCGCTTGAAAATGTTTTGCAAAAAGCGAGTGAGCAGGGCTTTGTAGACATCAAAGGTCAAGTCAAAGCTTCTAAGAGGCGTAACCCAGTCTCACCTAATGAAAACAAAGTCGCGGTTGAGGACGAAGATTTCGGCACGATGAATTGCAGCGTCACATCTGTGTTAGATCTCTCAATTTATAAATCTGTTAGCTCTTATGAGGATATTTCGCTCTTAAAATCAAATATTGCCGAGGCTAGCACACTGGAACACACCTTACCTCTGGTTAAAACCTATATGGCACTGGGCTTGGGAACTGAGATGTCAAGTTCGGTCCAGAAGTTCAAAGGTCACAAAGCCCGGCTTATCGAATCTATGGGCCGCGTCATTGCAGGTAATCCTACGGAAAATGATATAAAAAGAGTTGTGCAATATAGTGATTGCAATGCGGCTATGAAACTTTGGTCTATGTTCGCGAAAGCTTCGCAAGATACTCTCGATACAACAAATGAGCCCTTTACGTTAAGCCGTAACGAAAAAATTTTTTTGGAAGAGCTTCCCGCCTATCTGCAAAAACTGGTAACTTTAAGGCTCGGGATCTATGCCGCTGAAGAGAAGTCAGAAACAATGGCTGTGCGAATGTTGACCTCCCTCGCGCCCGAGACAGAATACGGAAAAGTACCTGCTGTCAAAGATGATGCAATATTATACTTTTATGGCCTCGTAAGCCAATTGAAAGGCGACCCCGCCGCGTCTCAAATTTTTAAACATCTTGCGCAAAATGACGGACTTTACAGAACACGGTCCTTACAAAAATTAGCCGAAGACAATATTAATCACGGGACCGAATTATACGACAATTTTTCGGAAGACCTTGCCGCCGTAAGCCAGCAATATAACGGACAAAGGGAGAGTCGTCAGGCAACGCTACAGGTCATTAAACATCGTTTAAAAACCGATCAATTTATTGATGCAATTAAGCAGTCAAAACGTGAATTTGCGCTTAATGATGCGGAGCGTATTGAAGCCGTAAATTATGCTGCGGAGCGTCTAACGCTTCGGTTACAAGATGCCGAAAAGAGCAAACAGATTCATGCACTCAATTCTTATCTTTTCGATCCTTCATTTTTTTCAAACTATGATCATCTTGGGGAATTGAAAACCCGAGCGAAAGATACGGCCATTGACCTAAATTTGCCGGAACTTGTCTCCATTATTACGCCTGTTGATAAAAAATTATCGAAGGATGAAAAAGCATCTCTGGCCTATACCAATGCTCTTATTGCGCAAAAGCAGGGGGATTATGACCGTGTATTCGTTGTATCAAAGCCCTATAAGGCTGACCCTAAATTTCAGGCCCTAATTCTCGAGGCGGCCCTTAAATCCGGTAACTATAAGCAAACAATTGACTCCCTAAGTCATAAAGCCCCGGATGCAGAACGCTTTGCCCTGCAGGCCGATATTGCTTGGCAAAAAGGGCATTGGGGCGAGGCTAAAATCTCCCTTGAGGCTTTGGCACATAAAGCCCCTGACAGTAACGTTGCAAATAAGATCGCGATTACAAATTATGTTGGTGGTGAAAGCCTGGCTTATGTAAACCGCGCCGCCCCCAAAACAGCGGCAGATCTCAATCTTTTAAAAGCGCAATTGGATAATGATATCGCGCTTGTGAAAGGATATCTCAACAATGGATAACCCAAGTTACATCGGCCTCTCGCGCCAATCGGGATTACTAAAAGAACTGAGCGTCATTGCCAATAATATGGCCAATGCCGATACAACAGGCTATAAGCGTGAAGGGGCTATCTTTACGGAATTTGTAAAAGCGGCCGGTGCGTCCCAACCGTCCGGTAGTCTGCGCGAGTCAATGTCTATGGGTCGTCTTGGGGCCCATGTCAGCCATTTTGAAAGCGGTGAATTGCGCCGAACTGGCGGCTCTTTGGATGTGGCGATTGACGGAGAAGGCTTCTTTCTTGTTGAGACGCCACAAGGTGAGCGTCTATCTCGCGCGGGGCATTTTATGACCGATAGTGAAGGTACGCTGATAAATGCGACCGGCTTTGCGATTTTGGACGATGCCGGCGGACGCATTCAGATACCTCAAGAGGTCAACCTTTTAGCGATTGGCGGAGACGGGACTTTGAGCGCAGATGGTGTTGAACTGGGCAGGTTGGGAATTGTCACGGCTATTCCTCAGGATTTATCGCGAGAGGGCGATAACCTTTGGTCTGCTGCAAATGGCTATGTGCCCGTCGAAGAACCGCAGGTTATTCAAGGTTTCTTGGAAGACTCTAATGTTCAGCCCGTTGCAGAAATTGCTCGCATGATTGAAGTGCAGCGCGCTTATGATGCTGGGCAAAAACTATTGGAAATTGAAAACGACCGTATCAAATCGGTCATCACAACGGTTCGGCAATTAACTTAGCCGACCGCTCGGACAGGATGTCCGCTATAGAAAGGGAGGTTCAGGATGAATGCTCTAAAAATTGCAGCCACAGGCATGGCTGCCCAGCAAACACGCGTTGACGTGATTTCTAATAATATCGCCAATATGAGTACGACGGCTTATCAACCGCGTGTCGCTGAATTTGCCGATTTGCTCTATCAACAACATCTTCCGCCCGGAGCTGTATCTTCGCAGACAGGAAATATTGTGCCTGCCGGGATTCAGATGGGTATGGGGGTGCGTCCGTCAACGGTGTCTATGGAGATCGTTCAAGGCGGGCTTAGTCCAACTGGCGGTGATCTGGACCTTGCCCTTGAAGGGCGCGGATATTTTGAAATTACCCTCCCGAGCGGCGACGCAGCTTACACGCGGGATGGAAAGTTCTTCCGGGATTCCGAAGGTCTTATGGTCAATACGGATGGCTACGCGCTGGCTGACAACATCACGATTCCAAATGATACGCGCCGATTGACAATCAGTCAGGACGGGACCGTCACCTCTTATTTTGACAATGTGCCTGAGGGTCAACAAATTGGAACAATCACAATGACCGTATTTGCAAACCCTAAAGGGTTGGAAGCAATCGGCGGTAACTTATTTCGCGAAACAGCCGGGTCTGGCTCGCCGATTGTTGGCGAACCTGGAACAGACGGCATTGGCACAATGCGCCAAGGGTATCTGGAAGACTCCGGGGTCGATGTCGTTGAGGAAATTTCTGAACTTATCGAAGCCCAACGTGGTTATGAACTGAATTCCAAAGTTATCACTGCGGCCGATGAGATGTACGCCGCAACAACACGGATTAGATAAATGAAGTATGTCTATTTAACTTTAGGTTTCGTTTTGCTCGCGGCTCCTGCCTCTGCCGCCACTGTTATAGCTAATGAAACTCTGCAGCGCGGTGATATTATTCAAGCCGAAGATCTGACGATCAAAGCGTCGGCAAATGAGAACCAGGAGGATATTCTTGGGGCTTATCTGGGAAAACAATTAAAGCGTACGGTTTATGCGGGCTATAAATTAAATCCAGCCTTTGTAGGCAATCCTATTTTAGTAAAGCGCAATAGCCGGGTGAATATGATTTACCGCTTTGGGCGTCTTGAAATCAATGCTTGGGGGCGGGCTTTGGATGAGGGCGGAGAGGGCGATGTTATCAGCATTATGAATCTGGAATCGCGTAAGCGCATTCAAGGGACTATTCTTCCATCAGGTATTATTGAGGTTCACACATGACACATTTTACGCTCAAGCCTCTGGTAAAACCTATGGCGGCTTTTTGCATTTTGGCGCTCTCGGCCTGTGCCTCCACGAATAACTTGGAGACGCCAAAATCTTTCCCAGATAATTGGAACGCGCCTAGAGGAAACTATATAGATGCACCGCCGGTCTTACGCGGTGAGTTGCCTGTTTTAAAATCTAGCAATGCAAATGTTACATCCCTTTGGAGCAGTAGTCCTAAATCTCTTTTCGGGGACCGCCGTGCTAGCAAGAATGGCGATCTGTTGACGGTTGTTATCGAGATTGATGATGAGGCTGAAATTCAAAATTCTGTTACGCAAAGCCGACAGACTGATCAGGACTTTTTAATAGGGGCCCTGTTTGGATTGCCGGAATTCCTCACACCAAAATTACCGGATGGCGCGGGTTTTACGCCAGCGGTCGATATTGCCCGTGGCAGTAACGTGAACGGTAATGGTAATATCAAACGCCAAGAAACAATGACATTACGGCTGGCAGCGCGTGTTGTTGATGTGCTGCCTAATGGTTATCTCAGTCTTGTGGGTCGCCAAGAAATAATGGTCAATAATGAGGCCCGTTACTTACAAGTGACGGGGCTTATACGTACGCAGGACATCTCCCGGCTAAACACGATTACCTATGATAAAATTGCGGAAGCTCGTGTGTATTATGGCGGCCAAGGACAGATCACAGATAGTGTACGCCCGCGTAAGGGTAACAAAATTCTCTCTAAAATACTTCCATTCTAAAGCCGGATATAGACCTTCATGAAAAAAATTCTCTTTCCAGCTTTGATGATCTTATTTGTGATTGGAGGTGCTGTTGGCGCTGACTTTCTGAAAACCTCAGGCGACGCGACCGCCGCAGAAGAGACACATGCGCCAAAGAAAAAAGTGGCAAAGAAAGCTAAGAAAGAGGATGGTCACGGCAAGGACAAGAAGACCAAAGATAAAAAGAGTAAAGACAAGAAGAAAAGTAAAGGACATGGCAAGGATAAGGGCGGGCACGGTAAGGATTCAGGCAGCTCTTCTGATGTTTCTTATCTGAAATTTAAACGTCAATTTGTTGTTCCGGTCATGACACACGGGAAAATAGACGCTTTAGTTATTATGAATTTGAGTTTGGAAATGAACTCAGACGCGCCGGGTAATGCTTACAGTCTTGAACCAAAATTCCGTGACGCGATTACCCGTGAATTACTAGCTTTATCCAATGAAGGCGTCTTTGGCGCAAATCTAACAAGTACGGAAAGCTATGAAGATGTGCGAAGCACATTACTCTCGGCTACTAAAGCCATCCTGCCTGACGGAATCCAAAATATTCTCATTCTTGATATTGCCCGTCAGGACCAATAAGTCGAGGCCTTAAAACGCGTTAGGTCTGTGTATCAGCTTGCGGTGTGGTTGCATATAATGACTGCGCTAACATGAGCGCAATATCCTCTAAAACCTCATTGCCCTTGGCTTGTAACTCAAGGTTTGAGAACGTGGCTAACTGTTCTACGAATTGCGTGGAGTCCAGCGGGGCGAGGGGATCTTGATTGCGAATTTGAGCTGTTAGTAATGTGAGGAATGTTGAAAACTCTTCTCCAGTTTGGGTTTCTGTCGCTGATGTTTGAACCGTGTTTTCCGTTTCGATATTAACCGGTATCGTTGGTTCATCTTCAGATATAGAGAGCTGAGGCTGTTGTTGACCCTTTGTCAGGGCAACGAGACTTTGAATATTCATGATAGGCTCCTAAAGTTTAATATCGATGGCTGTGTTGGTTGATAATTTATACCCACGGGATTGGGGTGTTCCGCTTTGTAGGTTATCTTCACCGCTATGTTCTATATGAAAGAACGTTAGCGGTTTTTCTGTATGGTCATGACCAAAGTCATTTTGCTTTGAGGGGTCATTCTGTTGGAAGCTTAAATTAATCGAGTCAAAACCGCTATCCTTGAGCGTTTGCTGAAAGAACTCTGCTTTGTCTTTTAAAAGTATGGCCGTCTCAGCCACTTCGGAGCGTATAATAGCTGTAACACTGCGGTCAGCTTCGAATTTAAAGTCGATGAAGACACGCCCCATTTCAGGCGGATCTAATCTTACGGAAATACCAGATTGCGTTTCCTGGGCTTTGACCAAGGTTTGCGCAACCGTTTGGAGCGCCGGATGTGAGGTTGATATGGGCGCGGTCAGAGTTACAGCTTGCGTAAGTTTTGCCGTGCTTTCAGACGCGGGATTGGCTATCGATGTTAAGGCGGTAGTTCCATCAGCTGTTAATTTGGGGGCCTCACCCATCACGTTAGGTGCGATGTCAGTTATTTTTGAGAGGGGTGGCAAGGCAGGCCTATCTTTCATGACGGCGCCTTCCGGTGGTGGCGTTTCTTGAACTATGGGTTCAGGTGGGAGTTGGGGAGTTTTGGACGCCTCTGTTAATAATGTCTGTGTTATTGTATGAGGTGAATCCTGAGTTGGCTGGGCAAGATTTTTCACAGCGAGTGCAGTTATTTCACTTTTAGTGCTTGCATTCAGATCATAGCGGACTTTGTCTTTTGACAAGTCAGCGATAGGGTCAAGAGATTTGCCATCGTCTGGAGCTTTAACCAATAGGTGCGCGTCTTTGATAGAGCCATCCGTAACGTCGTCAATCCTGATATCTAAGTCAGTAGGTTGGGCTGTTGAAGCCGAAAAGAAAAGAGTGGAGTCATTTTTGATTTCAGAGGGTAAGTGAGTTTCCGTTGGAAGAGTAGAGAAGGCATCAAGAAAATCTTGATCAGCCTTTTCATGTTGGGTTGAGGCATGTTCGAGACCGGCCGTTTCAGATGGCTCTGGTATGACCGCCTTATCAGCTCCGAGCTGAAAACCCTTAGCATCATCTTGATCGGCCTTTGCCGGGTAATTAGCAGGCTTTTGGCTTAGTGTATCAGGAAGTTTAGGTGAAATGTTCATTACAATTTAAAATAAGTAAAAAGTATTTACTAATCCTTTACGTGTTAAAAAATATACTTAAAAAAACTTGGGATTTACATGTTTTCGCAAATTAACCCGCTACAACTGCCTTACTCCGATTTACCGGATGCGACCGATGTTGCAGGCGAGGCAGATCAAAAGGTCATTGAGGCTGAGCTGCGTAAGTCGGCACAGAATTTTGAAGCGGCCTATATTGCACAGATGCTTACGTTTAGTGGATTAGATAAAGCGCTGATGGCAGGGGGCGGCGAAGAAGTGGCGGCTTTCACAAGCTTTTATATTGAGAGTTTCGCCGACCAAATTGCCGAAAAAGGTGGATTTGGTTTGGCCGAAAATTTTTATGGGCAAATGGTTAAACTCAGCGGTCTTACGCATGAGCAAAATGATTTTGAAAACAACGGAGAGATTGTGAATGTCGACTTTGGTAAACTGTAACGTCAAGATTTCTGAATTGATTAATATATTAAAGCAGGAAACTAAATTACTTAGCTCCGGGCGTGTTCAGGGCCTTGAAGATATTGTACGCATAAAAACTGAACGCATGGCGGAACTTGAAGTTTTAACGGCGACTTTGCAGACACGAAGTAATTTTAGTCAAATAGCACCGCAAATCGAAAAGTTGAAACGCTTGGCCGATGAAAACGGCCTTATGTTAAAAAGCGTGTTAAATGGTTTGCGGTCCGCCCGTGAGCGCTTGCAAGCAATACAATACCAAGAAGCTAAAGTTGGGGCCTATAATAGAGCCGGCACAAAATTATTTTTATCCGAGAATCAGGTTTTTTCAGAAAAGCGGGTGTAATTTAAGATTATGTTATTATTTGGTGTATAACTAAACCATACAACTCAGGAGAGTTGTGCTTTGCCAGGTAAACGTCGAAAGAACGACACCGGGCATAAATGTCAGGATGACTTAGGTGATCAAATTCAATGGTGAGTTTGATTATTTTGAAGTGACTGCAACTTCATAATTTTCAGAGCGCATAAGCGCACAACAGGAAAAATCCTATGTCTAGTATTATTACAAATAACAGTGCCATGGTGGCGCTCGATACACTCCGCGGTATCAACAGCAATCTTGAAATGGTTCAGAGCGAGATTTCAACAGGTAAAAAAGTTAACTCTGCAAAAGATAACGCCGCGATTTGGGCTATCTCTACTGTCATGTCGACAGATGTAGAGAGTTTCGATCAGATCTCAGACAGTTTGAATCTCGGTTCAGCGACTGTTGGCGTTGCACGCGCTGCGTCAGAACAAGTCACAGACCTTCTGCAAGATATGAAGAGTCTTATTGTCTCCGCTCAGGAAGAAAACGTTGATCGCGACAAAATCCAAACAGATATTTCTGAGTTAACCGCTCAAATCGGATCCGTTGTTGGCGCGGCTCAGTTCAACGGTGCGAACCTCTTAAACGAAGCCGGTAGCATCAACGTCTTGTCTTCACTTGACCGTGCAGCTGATGGAACCGTCACGGCGTCACAAATTAACGTACAAAAAGAAAATCTGACGACGGATGCTGCAGTTTTGGGTACAGATACTCTGACTGCCGGTAACGGCGGTGCGGCGACTATCGCGGCGTCAGGCGCGGATGTTGACGAAGGTGCCAGCACGACAGTTACTATTGCCGCCGGCGCAAATGGTGTTGTCGAAGGTACAACGACATCATTCGACGTCAACGGCGAGACCATCTCTTATATCTCTACCGCCGGTGACACGAATGAAGATGTCGCATCAGGTCTGGTTGCAGCTGCAGCGGCTTTGAATGACGGCGAAGGCGTTGAGGGTTTCACCTTCTCAGCTGCCGCTGGCGTTCTGACCGTAAACAACGTCTCCGGTGGTGATGATGCCGTCGTAGACAACGCAACTGTCTTTGAAGGTGGTAAGCAGGCCGGTGCACTTGCAGGTCTCGAGACGATTGATGTCACATCAACCGAAGGTGCAGCTGCAGCGCTTTCAAATATCGAAGGCTTCTTGCAGTCAGCTATTGATGCCGCTGCTAACTTCGGTTCCAAGCAAACGCGCATTGAGAACCAGGTTGAGTTTGTTTCAACGCTAAGTGATGCCCTGACAACAGGTATCGGCGCACTGACAGATTCCGATCTGGAAGAAGCTTCTGCCCGTCTGCAGTCCCTGCAGGTTCAGCAGCAGCTCGGCGTCCAAGCCCTGTCAATTGCGAACTCAGGTCCACAGCAGCTTCTATCACTCTTCAGATAGAAACAGCTTAAATGACTTAAGACCGGAGCGGTACGCCGCTTCGGTCAGACTAACGCCTAAAATAGGACAAAAGGGTAAGATTTCCAATGACAAATAGTAACCAAGCCATACATGGATATAAAACAGTCCAGCGCGAAATAAATTCTGATAAAACTATTGAATTAAACGTCTTCATTTCTGTGACATCAGCTTTGCGCCGTGTCGACAAAGAAGAGATAGGGGGGGCGACTAAACTTGCCGAAGCGCTTACTGACAACGCAAAGCTTTGGAAAATACTGTTTATTGATCTCGTAAATCCTGAAAATCCTTTACCGCTTCCCCTAAAATCAAGCCTCATGTCCTTGGCTAAATTTACACAGATACATACGCTTCAAGTCTTAAGCGGAAAAGCGGACCACCAAGTCCTTATAGATATCAATCAGTCCATTATTGAGGGACTGCGCCAAAGTGCTGCTCTCGAGCAGGCGGCTAAAGATACACATGAAACTTCACGCCTGACAGAGGTAGCATAATTATGGCCGGTCTTGTCCTTAGTCTCAAACCCAATGAGAAATTCCTAGTCAATGGTGCATTGCTCAGCAATGGACCTAAGCGTGGACAAATATGTGTTGGAGATGATGACGTTAATGTTCTGCGCATGAGTGATGTTATTCATCCTAGCGAAGTTAACACACCTGTTCGCCGCGTCTATTATGCGGCTCAGATTATTCTCTCAGGTGATGTTGGCGCGATTGAAACGGATGCTGATATTCGTAAAGGCTTGGAGGCTCTAGCAACTGTATTCGCAGATACTCCCCTAATAAAAAATATTAACAAAGCCCAAGCTGCGGCCGCTAATGCCCGCTATTATTCAGTCTTGTGCGCTCTAAAACCGCTTTTACGAATCGAAGAAGATTTATTGGCACAGCCTGTCCCTAAATTTTCCTCTGACGAAATGCTGCCTGCGATGGCGAGCTAGGCATACGTGCCCTTCTCGCCCATCATACCAGCCTCCGGTTTGGCCGGTTGGAACTTTCTAGAGTCATCCCTTGCTTCCCAAACAGAAATTTTCAACCGGTCACCGGATATTCAAAGAGATGTAGATTATTTTTCGGAGAATATCGGCTCCGTGGAAACGCTTGATGACCTGATGTCGGATCGGCGTCTTTTAACCGTTGCCCTTGGGGCCTTTAGCTTGGGCGAAGAAATCGACAAAGGGGCTTTTGTTCGTAAGATTCTTGAAGAAGGCACTGAAGACAACAGTAGCTTTGCCGTGCGTCTGAATAATTCCGATTATCTTGATCTTGCCAATACATTTGTCGTTGGAGACAATGGAGAGCTTAATATAACGGCGGACACGGCCGCTGATATTGTTCTGAAATATCAAACCGAAAGTTTTGAGGAAGAACTTGGTGATGTAGACAACTCAATGCGGTTGGCGCTTAATTTCAAACGTGTAATAGCAGATTTTGCGAGCCAAGGCCTGTCCGAAAATGCTGGCTGGTTCAAAGCGATGGCCTCTACGCCTATCCGCACAGTCTTAGAAAGCGCTTTTAATTTGCCTGATGGATTTTCGCAGCTTGATCTAGATTTCCAGAAAGAGATTCTCGCTGATAAAGCTAAGGAATTTTATGGCGGCACTACGGTTGATGTTTTTAACGACCCTGACGTTATCGAAAATACAATCCGGCGTTACTTGCTTCAGGAGCAAATCGAGCTGGGACCTTCGGCGTCAACCCCTGGCTTTGCCGCGATATCCATTTTAAATGGCGGTCTTGGAAGTACGGGCATCACCAATTTACTTTTATCAAATAGTTAGGCTAGGCTAAATTCCAGTTTCGCTCTGGTCATTCTGGCTAACTGTGCCAGCCGTTTTACTTTCAAACACAACTGAGGCCTCTGACTGCGGATGCAATATGCTATTTAGTTTTTCAAAGCTCATTTTTATATCGGGCTCTCCAATATCTCCAATAAAATTATCAAGAGCGGCATAAACGTCTATAGCTTTATCTAATAAAGCGTCGGTTCCAGCGACATAAAGCCCAGCCTGAATAAGGGTGCGGGACTCTTCATATTGCGTGATATATCTTCGCGCGAGAAGTAAGTTTGCATTCTCAGCGTCTGTGGCCGCTTCTGGAAGGGCGCGCGACACACTTCGTGGAAGGTTAATTGCTGGATAGCGCCCCCGCTCGGCAATATCGCGGTCCAGAATGATATGACCATCCAGAATACCGCGCACCATGTCGGCAATGGGCTCTTCCATATTTGACCCAGCCACAAGGACGCTGAAGACAGCGGTGATATCGCCCATGGAGTCAATCCCGGGTCCGGCCCGCTCACACAGAGCCGCAAGCGCGCCAAAGGTTGAGGGTGGATACGCTCTTAAAGACGGGACTTCGCCGGCTGTTAACGCGACATCCCGGTGAGCTTCGGCATAGCGGGTGATGGAGTCAAATAAGAATAAAACCTGTTTACCTTGGTCGCGAAAATACTCAGCGGTTGCCATCGCCAGTAAAGCGGTGCGCAATTTAAGGGCAGAAAGCTCATTGGATGTTGCGACAAAAACAATCGATTTCTTCATACCCTCTGGTCCGAGCGTTTTTTCAACGAAGCTTCGAACTTCCCGTCCACGTTCCCCTATGAGTGCAATAATATTTATATCGGCATTACTGCCTTTGGCCAAAGCGCCCAAGAGTGTGGATTTGCCGACGCCAGATCCTGCAAACAACCCGACTCTTTGACCCTGACAAAGCGGCAGAAATGTATCAATGGCAGTAACACCTGTTTGTAACCTTTCGCCGAGAGATTTGCGCAAAATAGCCTCCGGCGGTCTGGCGTGCAAAGGAGCTGGATATTTGCCAGATAGCGGCGCTTGGCCGTCGATAGAGCATCCTGAATGATTGAGAACACGCCCAATCCAATCATGTGATGGATGCGGCGCGCGATCTTCGGTAATATAAGCTTTTGCACCGATCCTTAAGCCCAACGGGCTGCCATGCATCATTGCAATACTTATTTCGTTTTGAAGCGAGATTATTTCACCGCGCAGCTCAAGGCCGTCATGGGCGCGAATGGTAATAAGATCGCCCAGCCGAATAATCGCCGAAAGTCCTGTTATGTGAACAGATTGCGCGCCGATCTGTGTCACCTGTCCCCAAATAGATCTGGCGGCTGGCGGCTTTTTTAATAAGTGCCTTTCAAATTGTGTTGTATATGCAGAGTGGGCTAATTTCATGGTGGGGAAAACTTATTATAGTGCGTGGTTCATTAATAGTTTATTCAACTATATGGTGTAATTCTTAGATAATCGTTAACTATGATGACAAGGATTGCTTCATCATGCTCAGCAAAATAAAAATTCTCGACACCATGTCGGCTATGGCAAGTCACGCGGCTCAGCGTCATTCTGTTATCGCCAATAATATTGCCAATGCCGATACGCCAAATTTTAAGGCACAGGACTTACAGCCCTTTGCTGAAGTGTTTGAAACGGCTTCGCGTGGACAACAAGACATCAAAACCCTTCAGGCCCAAACCATTGAAATGGCGACAGGTGATGTCGCGTCGCCCAATGGGAACACAGTCTCGATTGAACAGCAAATGATGCTCTCGACCGAAAATAAAGGCCAACATGATATGGCGCTGGCTGTCTATAAAAAATCATTAGATATGATGAAAATGGCCATCGGCAAAAATATCTAAATAAAATACGCGCTGTCAGAATGATGAGCGTGCCCAATTAGCACAAATAAATGCAGGAGGCGTTTATGGAACATAATTCGATTTCTAAAGCTATGTTAGCGGCGAGTAGCGGGATGAGTGCGCAAGCCTTTCGGCTTCGCGTTGTCAGTGAAAATCTCTCTAATGCCGATACGCATGGTTATCAGCGCAAGCTGGTTACATTTGATAGTGAAATAAATAACCTCAAGGGGGCAGGCGGCGTGAGTATTGACGGTGTTACGCTGGACCGTAGCCAAGGCGAAATTCTCTTTGACCCTGCTCATCCGCTCGCCGATGAGCAGGGTTATGTTGCACTTTCCAATGTCGATATGATGATAGAACTGGCCGATGCTCGTGAGGCAGGCCGGAGTTACGAAGCTAACCTTTCCACTTTCAAGCAAGCCGCGCAGATGTATTCAGGCTTGATTGATCTGTTGCGCCGCTAGGAGAACGCTATGGAACCCGCATCCCTCGGCGCCGCGCGTCAATATCAAATTGCTAAACAAGCTCTTAGTCCCGATAGCCTAAAAAACGGCGCCAAGGCAGCCGGAGCGGAGGCGAAACAATCTCCAATGGCGCAAGGTCTGCAGGAGTTTTCGCAAATCTTTGAAAATGTCGAAACCACAACTCAAGCTATGAGCGTGGGGCAGGGGGATGCTCATTCCGTTGTCCAAGCTATGGCCACAGCAGAAGTGGCGCTTGAGACAGCTGTTACGATTCGTAACCGTGTTGTTGAAGCTTACCAAGAACTTTTGCGCATGCCTGTCTAATGTCCGAAGCTGAAATTCTATCAGTTCTAAGAGAGTTTTTATGGGGCGCAGCTATGATGGCTATGCCTTTATTGGTAGCGGCTCTAGTTGTCGGTCTTGTGATTGGTCTGTTGCAGGCTTTGACGGCCATTCAAGAAATGACTTTGACATTTGTTCCTAAACTCGCGGTCATGCTCATCGTTTTTTTTCTGTCAGCGGGTTACATGGCGAGGATTTGTATCAGCTTGTTCGATAATCATGTTATTCCCGTCATTGCCGGGGCCTAGTTAACTCTCAATGCCAAAGCTTACGCTATCCTCTTTTAATAATTCTACGGTCTTTCTCGCGATGGGCCTGATGATGATAATTATCATGATGGTTCTGCCAGTACCGTCTTGGGTGCTTGATGCAGGGCTGACAGCATCTTTTGCTTTTGCAATCCTTATTTTTACAATTGTCTTATTTATTGAACGGCCTTTGGATTTTTCCTCCTTTCCTGCCGTGCTTTTGGCCTCGCTACTACTGCGGCTATCGCTAAATATTTCCTCGACTAAATTGATAATTGGTCAAGGGCATACTGGGTCAGGTGCAGCAGGCGGGGTTATTGAAGGTTTCGCCATGTTTATCATGGGCGGAAACATCTTCATTGGGCTTATCGTTTTTTCAGTTTTGGTCATTGTAAACTTTATGGTCATTACAAAAGGTGCGGGCCGTATGGCCGAAGTCGGCGCCCGCTTTGCCTTAGATGCGATGCCCGGTAAGCAAATGGCCATTGATGCCGATCTTGCTGCGGGTGCTATCAGTCACGAGGAAGCGCGTTTGCGGCGCACAACTGAGCAGGAAGAGACAGCGTTTCTTGGCTCGCTCGACGGTGTTTCTAAATTTATGAAAGGTGATGCGATTGCAGGCATTTTAATTACTTTACTTAATCTTGTAGCAGGTATCGCAATCGGTGTTGGAGTGCATAAAGTTGGCTTTGGGGAAGCCATGAAAAATTATTCTATCTTAACCGTTGGGGATGGTCTGGTGTCGCAAATTCCTGCGGTAATTATCTCTATTGCCGCAGGCCTAATGCTTGCAAAAGGTAAAGGTGAGGGAACAGTTGACCTCGCTCTGTTTAAGCAATTCGCGCAATATCCGGCGGCCTTGATGGCGGTGTCAGGTATTATGCTGATTTTCGCATTCTTTCCCGGCCTACCATTTATACCCTTTATGATAGGGGCAATAATTTTGGGCTTCGCGGCTTATCGATCTTTTGCATCCGATGAAGCCGAAAAAGAAAGCGCAATTGAGACGGCTAAAATTGAACAAGATGTTCCGGATGTTCCCTTATTGGGAGATGCTCTGGATATTGATGAGGTCCATGTCGAACTCTCAAAAGAACTCGTGCCTGTTGCGATGAGCGAAGACTTTGGTTTTGACCAACGCGTTGAGAAAATCCGTAAATATATCGCAACTGAATTTGGGTTTATTTTGCCGTCTATACGCTTGACGGATAATGCCCAGCTTGAGTCCAACATGTACCGCATAAAAATTCAAGGCACCGAGGTTGCCAGTAATATGTTGCGGCCTCGACATGTTTTGGCGTTGATGGAAAACGCCGATCATCCTGAAATCTCCGGAATCAATACAAGAGAGCCCGTATATAATGCGCCTGCGCGCTGGGTGTCAAAAGAACATCAAGATGAATTAATGATGCTAGGTATTCCAACGGTTGAGGTGACTGAGGTTTTGGCCACACATCTGCTGGAGACTGTACAAGCCAACTTTACAAAGCTCCTTACGCGCCGCTCTTTGCGTGAAACCTTGGAGACATTTAAAACTGTTAGCGATGCTGATCGGGCCGCCTCGAATAAAAAATTACTTGAAGAGTTTTTGCCCGAAAAAGTCCCGATGGAAAGCTTGCAAGCGGTTTTACGCCTCCTCCTCGAGGAGCGGATTTCAATTCGCAATATCCCTGTTATTTTAGAGACGATTGCTGAAGCACGCGGCTCTATGACGGCTGCGGATCAGATAGCAGATTTTGTAAGACGGCGATTAAGTTATCAATTTGTGACTAAATTACGAGATAAACAAGGGCGGCTTCCACTGGTGCAAATTGGCCCGGATTGGGAAACCCAATTCTCTGGTCATGAGATCTCGGATGGGTCGGGCCGCAGCGATGTTGCATTGCCGCCAGATGAGTTTAACCGTCTTGCTAATTCGGTAAAAGAACAACTTGATCTTTCAGCAACGCAGGGTCATTTCGCAGCCGTGGCGACAAGTGCAAAACGCCGTCGTTTCCTGAAAACCGTTTTATCTGCCAAGGGCATTCGCAATCCTGTCGTGTCTTATGAGGAGATTATGTCAACAGAACGTCCGGCAATTGTCGGCGTTGCCTGATGGATTTCTTAACGAGTTTTTCCGATGTCATTATCGATAATATCACTTTGCTTGTCCCAGTTATTGCGATTTTTACAAGATTATCTGTTTTCATCTATTTGCTTCCCGGGCTTGGTGAAACTGTTATTCCGCAACGTATACGCTTGGGGGCGGCTTTCCTGATAACTTGGATTTTAGTCCCGATCTTAGTGCCGACAATTGCCTTGCCGGAGTTAACTCTGCCGACCGGAACCTTATTGATTGCCAAGGAAGGATTTCATGGTTTTGCATTAGGATTCGCTTTCAGGATGATGATTTTTGTTTTGCATATGTTAGGGAATATAGTGTCTCAAGCCTTGTCGATCTCTCAAGTATTGGGGGAGGGTATCGCGACAGAGCCAAATACAACTATCAGCACTCTTTTGATGATGTCAGGCGTCACGCTATTGGTCACAATGGATCTTCATGTTGAGGCTATAGGGGTGTTCTACCGTAGCTATGATATATTTCCCCTGGGGAGCGCTCCAAATATGGACAATATCGCTTATTGGATGACCCAAAAAGCGATGGGCGCAATTGGATTTGCTGTAACTCTCGCCTTGCCCTTTATAATTTTGAACTTTGTTTATAATCTGATGCTGGGCTTCCTAAACCGCGCCATGCCCCAGCTCATGGTTTCTTTCGTCGGTATGCCCGCCATCACAGGGGCAGGGCTATTCCTTCTTGTTATCGCGTCAGGCAGCATTCTGGTCTTTTGGGCGCAGGCTTATCACGGTAGTTTAGACGGTTTTTACGGACTGTCATCTAGCGAGGCTGTACAATGAGCGGCGGAGCTGACAATGACGGCCAGGAAAAGAATTTCGATGCCTCCGAATCCAAGATCAAAAAATCCCGGGATAAAGGGGACACACCCCAGTCGACAGAAGCCAATACCTTTATGCTCTATACGAGCCTCTTGGTTGTAATCGTAATGGTCGGCGGGACGGTTGCACAAAAATTATTCTCCTATCTTTCCGCCATGCTGACACGTCCTTCTGAGCTGGGGCATATGGTTTTGCAGGATCAAGATGCGGAGCCGTTCAAAAATATTTTAGGGGGCATTGCGGCGGCCATATCGCCTGTATTCGTTATTCCTATTGTCTTCATTTTTATTTCACTCATTCTGCAACAAGCCATCGTCGTCGCGCCGGATAAACTCAAACCAAAATTATCGCGCATATCTCCTATTTCTAATGCGAAACAGAAATACGGCCCGAATGGGATGGTTGAGTTTTTAAAACGCTTTGCTAAGTTATCGTTTATATCTGCCATTGCGGGTTTATTTTTCTATCAAGCCTTTTTTGAGTTGTCGGCACTAAGCGCGATGAATACGCATAGTCTGCTGGGTGAAATGAAAAATGTCGCTCTAAAGCTGACTTTTTATATGCTCATCGCTACGATGCTGATTACGCTTATCGACCTGCCTTACGCCCGTTTCGCCCATATGAAAAAACTTCGTATGACTCTGCAAGAGGTCAAAGATGAGAGTAAAGAGAATGAGGGCGATCCGCACATGAAGCGCGCAAGGCGAATGCGGGCGCAAGAGATTTCAAAATCTAATATGTTGCGTGATGTTGCCAAGGCTGATGTCATTATCGTCAACCCGACCCATTATGCGATCGCTTTGGAATGGTCGCGTGACAAGGGGGCAGTGCCTGTCTGCGTTGCCAAAGGCGTAGATGAAATGGCAATGCGTATTCGAGAGCGGGCTAAATTGCATGATATCCCAATTCACTCCGATCCGCCTTGCGCGCGCTCGCTCCATGCCATGGTCGAGATTGGCGAGGGCATAAAACCTGAACACTATGCTGCTGTGGCGGCCGCTATTCACTTTGCCGATAAAGTGCGGCCCAAAGATTATTGAAGAGTGAATGGATAGCTTAGCGAAAATTTGCGAAGTCATGGCTTTAAAGCGCTCTCGAGCTGAACGCGAGATTACTCAGTCTAAAAAGCGTTTACTGGCCTTAGATAATCAGCTTCAGGCTCTGACGGAAAAAATATCCGGTTTGTGTACTCAGGTGTCGTCAGGCGTAATATCAGATGACCCTATTGGAGATGCGATAATATTGGAGCAATGGCGTGATATAACCTTAGGAAATATGCAGAAGATACAGGCACAACAAAAAGATATTCGCGCTCAATTAGATATGGAAAAACAGATGTTGAAGGAAATTCTAGTCAAAGAAGATATTTTGAAAACAGATATGAAAGTAAAACGTCGCGCGCATGAACAAGACCTCTTGGAGGGCGAGTCCTCTGCACGTCTCGAAAATTGGATTGTTTCGCAATCCTGTTCACAATAATTGAGCGCGTTTACAATTTTACGCTTTTATGGGTTAATCTGAGTCCCTCATATGGGCCACTCAGTCTGGCGTAGTTCACATGCGCTAGTTAAATAGATTCTCCTCATTTTATTGACCCTAGGTAGCTCATGCTAACCGACTCCCCCACTTTAATTCACCTGAAATAGACTCGGTTAGGTGGGTTCTATTCGTCAGGCGTTTTTAAGTATCTATGAGTGCATGTGGACTTAAAGAAAATAATATTGAGGATAAAATTATGAATACCGAATTAAAAAAAGAACTTAACAACGAAACTGTAAATACCGATATTGCGGAAAACGTCGTCTCATTGAACAACATCATAGCTGAGTATAAAGCTATTGCCGTTAAGTTAAGTCTTTTTGCTGACCTTGTTCCTGAAACACCCATTGAGCAAAAAGAGATTATCGAAAAAGAGGTGTGTCTTCTGGATAAACAGGTTGGCTTATTAGAATCCGCACTCTTAATGCCTGTGGCGAACCTTAATGATGCAAAAGCGATTATGACCCTCTGGCATCATGAAGTTGTTCAAAGTCAAACAGCGGAAAGTCTGAGCGCTGCTGATCAATTAATTAATTCTGTTTTTGATTTTCTCAAAGAAACCTAATCGGAACAACGCCTGTTGTCTGTGATGTAGGCAACGGGAATATATTTTAATATTGGATATCACAATGACTAAAAACAATACACGCTCTACTACCTCTGTAGATATGCACGTTGGTAAGCGCCTTAGAACCCTTCGGCGTGAGCATGACCTTAGCCAAAGCGAACTTGGTAAATATGCGGGAGTCAAGTATCAGCAAATTCAAAAATATGAGGATGGCGTTAATCGCATCAGCGTGAGTCGTCTCTGGAAATTTTGTCAGTTTTTCAATGTCAGGCCAGACTACTTCTTTGTGAGTTTGGCGAATGCTGACACTCAGCAAGAGGATGTTGAGGATCTCTGTAAAATAAAAATTTTTCTTTGAAAAAAGTCATTTCTATCACTAGGCACATACTATTTAAGCTCCCGAATGCATCTAGGATCCCGGCTTAGGGTGTGCGATATATCAGAAGCGCGAGCTGGTTATAAAACAAATTCATAAGCTGGCCGCTATAGTATGCAACTCCCTTATTTGGGCTGCATATGAAATCCATAGAGATAAATATTGTCAGGGCTTCTTACGCCAGCTTGGAAATCTCGTTATTTAAACAGTGACTGCACACCAAAAAAGTGTTTATTTTAAAACAATACAAAATATTAACAGTTTGTTAGTCTCAGAAATATAACCAACTACCTATTAAGCAGGTTTAATCCCCCACAAAGTTTCACCAAACGATTTTGGGTTTTGTAAAAAACGTGACCCTAATATTGGATTTATTTCATGCAAGAAAATCGTATAAGAACTGTAATTCTTGATCAAAACTTGTCTGTGAGAGCAGCTGCGCCTCTGTTTGAAGTGTTATTTAAATGCGCTGGACTTCCCTTAGAAATAGATGCTGCTGCAGTTAAACATTTAGACGCGCCATGCGCACAACTTTTACTAGCGGCTAAACGTTCGTCCTTAGCCTCTAACACCGCATTTGAAATAATCACCCCATCTAAAAACTTTCTCGAAAGCCTCGATGCACTCGGGCTTGCAGCCTTTTTGGGACCTAAATCGGAGCTTGGTCATGTCTCTTAATATTTTAGCGATTGATGACTCTCGAACCATGCGAACCATGCTTGAAATGGCATTAAAACAATCTGGCTTTAATGTGTGTTTAGCAGAAGACGGAAAATTAGGTCTGGAAACCTTAAATAGCTTTTCGCCAGATGTGATTGTTACGGATTTGAACATGCCTGTTATGGATGGGTTCGGCGTTATTGAGGGCGTAAGAGAGCATCCTGTTTTTAAAACAACACCTGTTTTAGTTTTAACAACTGAAAGCGCGCCGGAGTTAAAGCAGCGTGCTCGAACAGCGGGTGCCACAGGATGGATTGTAAAGCCATTTGATAAAGATAAACTCGCCGACGCCATTCGCCGCGTGGCCTCGTAGGCGACACCATGGACGAAATGGAAAGTATAAAACAAACGTTTTTCCAAGAATGTGAAGACCTGCTTCGTGAACTTGAGAGCGGCCTTATATTGTTAAAAGACGGGCAAGGTGACCCTGACAGTATCGACTCAGTTTTCCGGGCTGTTCATTCCATAAAGGGCGGCGCGGGGGCTTTCAGTTTAACCGAACTCGTGAGCTTCTCTCACACTTTTGAGAATGTTCTTGATGATCTTCGTTCCTCAAAACTTGACGGCAATGACGACATCTATGAGACCTTACTTGAGTCCTCAGATACGTTGAACGACCTTGTCGCCGCGGCCAGAGATAATCAGGACTGGGACAGCTCCGCATCAGCAGATCTTTTAGAACGGTTAAAAACGCTCTCGTCCAAAGATATATCTGGCACTGTAAATCCCAGCGTAGAAGACGATAATGATTTCGGATTTGAGCCCGTCGGAATGCCCATTGAGCTCGATTTTGCGTTTGAGCCCATCACATCGCCTCTCCAGATGCAAGACAGCACGCCTTCAATTTTAGAATTTTCGATAAGTTTTAAACCCTTCTCTTCAATGTTTGAAAAAGGACATTCGGTAACCCGCCTTATGCGTCACTTAAAGGAACTGGGCGATGTAGATATTATCTGCAAGTCGGAAGAGTTAGTTGGGCTAAAAGATATTGATCCAGGTGAGTCATATTTGGCTTGGGATATCACACTGAAAACGTCAGAAAGTAGAGCCAGTATTCTGGAGATTTTTGACTTTGTTGTTGATGATTGTGAGTTGAACATCACATCTGCCAACACTGAAATTTCAAATGCGGAAGGTAGCTCTCTAGACCATCTTCTTGGAACTTCTTTTGCTCTGGAAAAAGCTCCAATGCGGGAAGAAACGGATAAAGATGCACCTCTTAGCTTCAATAACCCTCAATCAGCTAAAAACTTGACGGAAGTTAATCTTGAAACAGGCAAAAACTCGGACAGTGCTTTAGATAACACTGAAAGCAGTGCTTTAGCTATCGCCGCCAAACCCGCCATAAGTTCAAAGGCAGTAGATACTAAAAAAGCCCCGCCCGCAACCATTCGCATTAACCTTGAGCGCGTTGATCGCCTTATCAATCAAGTTGGCGAATTGGTTATCAATCAAGCCATGCTGAGCCAGTGCATCTCTGATGCTGAGATGGGTCAATCGCCAGAGGTTGTGTCAGTGCTTGACGAATTCAAGCAGCTTACTCGCGATATTCAAGACAGCGTTATGGCCATTAGAGCGCAGCCTGTTCAGCCCTTATTTCAGCGAATGTCGCGTATTGTCAGAGAGGCGGCACAGTCGACAAATAAGAAAGCAAAGTTGGTTTTAGAGGGCGAATTTACCGAGGTCGACAAAACGATTATTGAAAAGCTGGCTGATCCGCTGACACATATGATCCGCAATGCCATTGATCATGGATTGGAAACACCTGAAAAACGTAGCGCCTCGGGAAAGTCACCGGAAGGCACAGTTACACTGTCAGCGGCGCATCGTTCCGGTAAAATTATCATAGAAGTTTCCGACAATGGAGCGGGAATAAACAGGGAAAAAGTAAAGTCGCTCGCTATCTCAAAAGGGTTAATTGCGCCCGAAACTATACTGAATGACACTGAAATTGATAACCTTTTGTTCTTACCCGGTTTCTCGACAGTCGACAAAGTCTCTACATTGTCCGGGCGCGGCGTTGGCATGGATGTTGTTAAAAGAGCCATTCAATCTTTTGGCGGTCGAATCTCAATAAACTCGGAACCGGGAGCCGGCTCTAAATTCACCATCAGCCTGCCCTTAACATTAGCCGTACTCGACGGAATGTTGGTTGAGGTTAGCGAGCAGACAATCGTTATTCCGCTGACATCTATCATCGAAACTCTTCTACCCAAACCGAGCGATATTCACGATATTAGTCCGTCGGAGCAGGTCATAAATGTCAGGGGTTCATTCATGCCGTTGATAAATCTGGCTAAAAAGCTAAATTTTGAAAACGGTCAAGACAGTAAAAGCAATCCAATTGTTCTCTGCGTCGAAACCGAGGACGGAAAGAAATATGCGTTAATGGCCGACGCTATTCAAGACCAACGGCAAGTCGTGATAAAAAGCCTCGAGGACAATTATGGACAAGTCCCCTGTATAGCCGCCGCAACAATCTTAGGAGACGGACGTATTGCGCTCATTGCCGATATTGATGAAATCGTACGTTCGGACGCCGTTCTGCTTACCCAGCCTGCCGAGCTTAAGACTTTGGAGTTAGCCCATGCGTGATATCGAAAATGCCTTCACTAAAAACGGAAATGAATTTGTAATATTTTTCATTGGCGAAAATGAATATTGCATCGATATTATGTCGCTAAGAGAGATCAGAAGCTGGACAGCACCAACCAGCTTACCAGACTCGCCCGCATACGTACGGGGCGTAATTAATCTCAGAGGAGCCGTTGTTCCAATCGTTGATCTGGCCCTTAGGCTTGGCCTAACGCCCGCCGAAAAAACGGAGCGTAGCGTTATTATGATTACGAACATTGGCGATCAAATGATTGGCCTATCTGCTGACGCTGTCTCAGATATTTTATCGATAGAACAAGCTGACATTCAAGCGCCGCCGCAAATGTCCGCGCAAACAGATAATTATTTTATTAGCGGCCTGGTCGCAATGGAAAACCGCATGATTAGCATCATCGACCCCTTGCGTATCCTCCCAGATAAAAATGAAACGGTAGCCGCATAATGCCCCCTGCGACCGCACAAGCCACGCTAAAATCTGCCGCCGCGCATCACCCATCGCCTAACATTGCTTTGAGCCTTGGAGAGTTTAAGCGAATTTCTGACATTATGAAAAAAGATGCCGGCATTTCAATGCCGAATGAAAAAGTAAATCTTGTGCATGCACGGTTACAAAAAAGATTGCGGGCATTATCGATTACATCATTTAAAGACTATTGCGACCTCGTAGAGCACAAGGCGGGTGTAGAGGAACGCAAAATCATGATGAACGCACTTACAACAAACCTTACACATTTCTTTCGCGAGCCGCATCACTTTAAACACTTAATCAAAACCTCTTTACCACCTCTTATAAAAAAATTGGAAGCTGGTGACCGGGTGAGACTATGGTCTGCCGGCTGCTCTACAGGTGAGGAGGCTTATTCAATTGCTGCCGTCTTGCACTCGCTTTGTCCTGACATTGCTCGCTATGATATCAAAATACTAGCCTCTGACATTGACAGCAATGTCCTGCAGACAGGACGCGCTGGATTCTACAAGAAAGAAATCACTGCAAAATTGCCGCTCGCAATTAAAAATAAGTATTTCCGGCAGATGGAAAACAATCCGGAATATTTTGAGGTATCTAATGAGCTTAAAGATTTAATCTCATTTAAGCTGTTAAACTTGAATGCTCCGACGTGGCCGATGAAAGGCAAATTTGATATAATTTTCTGTCGAAACACTGTCATTTATTTTGATGAGGAGACGCAAGGCGCAGTCTGGACCAAATTTAACCGAAAAATGGCGCCTAAGGCTTATCTTTATATCGGTCACTCAGAGCGTATTTCGGGGCCTGAAATCAACAATTTTTCGAAGGC
>JAOIVW010000012.1 GCA_028224375.1 Hellea sp. | reverse complement strand
CAAAGAAGTCATCATTGCCAGCATCACCATTCAGCGTATCATCACCATCGCCGCCGTTCAGGATATCACGCCCGTCGCCGCCATTAATCGTGTCGTCACCGCCAAGGCCAAAGATAACATCATCACCCGCCAAGCCGTTAATGATGTCGTCATCCGCCGTGCCGTTTAAAGGGTTGTCATCGCCCGGGGTGCCATCAATCTCCCCAGTTTCACCGACACGGTCCCAACCAATGACGTCAAAGGCCCGAATATCAAGCTCCGTAATTGTGTTGGCTTGACCCGCAGGCGCAGAGGTCGGATCCATGATGCCGAGGCCCAGTCCATCGCGCCAATGGCTGGCTTGTCGTCCGTCGCCATTAGCTACACCGGTTGAGAAGCCCCCTAGATTGGTAACACCGCCATCAATAGAAAAATAGGTGTCCCCGCCATAACTTAAATCACGCGTACCCGCGCCAAATTGCGCCTGAGAATCATCACTGTAACGAAAGACATCAAGCTGGCTGTGAATGGCAAAACCATTCAAATCTATATCATCATTTGCATCGAGAATATCGACGCCGCTAACAAAACCCAAAGCGTGTCCAATTTCGTGAAAAGCCACGCCGACAAAATCAATGGCTCCGGCGTCAATGCCGTCCGTCGGATCGAAATCAAACGTAAAGTCGCTGTTAAAAGTGATCATAGCATGAGCATCAACGCCATTATCAACAGGATTACCATTGGCGTCGGTTGTGATGCCTAAGGCCAAAGCTGTTGTCACATTGATAAACAAAAATGTGTTATTTGCACTATCGTTATTATCCAAACCATAAACGCCATTTTGGTCTTGAGTCGCAAAGTCCAATTGATCTCCTAATTCAAGATTAGCAGTGGCCGTGGCATCATCGGCGGATAGGCCGTCTGCCATAAGGGCATCGCGATATTCAGCATAAGAGACGATGGTGCGAGCGGAACCTGCAGATCCCAATATATTCCCACCGAGTGATGAGAAGCCGAGATCCAGACGAATATCTACATCATCGGACAGGAAACTCTGCCAAAGCGCTATGGCTGCTAAAAATCCGGCTTCAGCTTGTGAGCCCGGCCCTACGCCGCCAGTATCCGTAAGTGTAAAGGTAAGGTCAGATTGAGCCGCCATTGCTGTCATAGATTGAATATTGTAGCCGTCCGAGCCGACAAGCCATAAGGGATCGGGCGCAGCATGGCTGTGATAAACCATGCCATCTTGGAAATTAGGCATCAAAGTTGCCACAAAATCAGACGTACCATTCTGTCCGTCACAGGACACGCAAGGGCAGCAAGATGTTACATTATCTATAATTTCGACATCGCTAAGATCGACAGTTTGTTCAATTTCGCTAAATTCAAAGGCAGGGCCAGTTGGCATATCAACAGGCACATCAAAAGCAGACGCAACTTGCGAGCTTGAATCCACAGAATTTTGGGGAATGAAAGACGCTAGGCTGCTTTGAAACGTCAGGGAGCTAAACCCAGTTGTAATAGAGCCCACGTCCAAATCAATATCATTGAATAGTACGTCAAACTCACCAATTGTCGAAAGGTCATTAAAAAATTTATACATGGCACACCCCATAATATGTAATATTTAGCCCGATGCTAAATACTTATACTCAATACTTATACTCAATACTTATACTCAATACTTATACTCAATACTTTCACAAAATCGTTGAACTTTCAAGATGTCAGCGGTCCGGAAATAAAAGCCCGAAAACCTTCAAGCCAGATCAAAAGGCTGAACCCTAGTCTTTCAAATTCACATCTCGAAGCAGAAACAAGTGAACCTTGATGTTCTCGTTAATCTAAAACCAATAGCAAATTCAATAGCCACATAAATTGGCATGATAATGCGTGGATTTAATTTAAGATTCAGGCTTATCTAGTAAGCTATCCAAACGGTCCGCCAAATCATCTTTATCAATCAACTTATCGGTCTTGATATCCTCATGTTGATGAACAGTTTTATCTTCAACAGCCACGACATCAACCTCTTCAGCGGCAGGATGCGTTGCGAGGTTTAACGCCATTGGCGCTCTACGAGCCGCGCCGCGTTCGTATCGCGGATGGATAAGCTCGCCCTTTTCGCCAAAGGTATAAATCAGCCGCCGCCAATCTTGCGCGGTATAATCAAACGCCTCGCCCTCAGGGTCCAAGTCAGACCAGCTAGGCTCTGCAGGCGCTGTCGCGGCGCGCTCTAACCACACGCGAGCATCTTGCGGGTTATTGAGCATCGCTTCGGCCTTAGCCGCCAATGTGCAAATTCGGGCGCTGGGTATGTCTTCGTTGAACAAAGGTGCAAGCTTGGACCAAGCCGTCACAGCGTCATCGGAGGCTAAAAGCTCTTCAACATCCAGTAAAGTCGACTCACGATGTGACGGATTGTTTTTAATTAAGTTTTTGATGAGTTTTGCGCGGGCTTTATCAGATGCGTCCTCATGAATATCGCGGTAAGCCAATGACAAAGCGGGGTGCGGAGATTTCGCCCAAGCTTTCTCAATAAGCTGGCTTGCTTTTTTCGTCCCGCCCTTTTGCCCCAATAGTTTGGCGGCCAAGGCAACAGCCGGCGAAAACTCTGGCGCGTCTTGCGCCGCTGTCACTGCCATATCCATCGCGGCATCGTCTGCCCCGGCATCGCTAAGCTTATTAGCTTCGGCTGTTAGCAGAACAGCTTTTCGGCGGCTGGCAATGTCTCTATCAATATGTTTGCGTTTAAATCCATTTTCTAGCGTCTCAAGCGCGGCGTCCCATTGATGGTCCGCCACTTGCGCTTGGAACAAAATATCAAACGCCCATCGCGCATTTTTATTCTCGCCATAAGCCCGGCTGGCATGCTCAATCGCGCCTGGTAGATTACCAGCCGTCAAGAGCTGCTGCGCCAAGCCGCGCTGACCTGTGGCTAAGGTGCGTTCGGAACCTAGCATCGCTTGATATTGCGCGATGGCTTCTTCGCTGTCGCCGCTTGCTTCGGCGGCTTGCGCACTGACCATGCGGCCTAAATCTTCAGATCTGATAAGCGCGCGTGCCCTTTCAGCTTTTTTGCGGGCTTTCCCGGCATCGCCTTCGGCGCCTGCTATCAGCGCTTCTTCCATCGCGTCCAACGCTTGGTTACGGCGACGAAGACCAACACCTGATTTAACGCGGCCCGGCAAACGCCAGAGCCATCCTAAAAGCGACCATAGCAAAATCAAAGATACCATACTAAAAGTCACAAGGCCGATGACGATTTGCCAAGATAGTTTAAGCGGATCAAATTTCAAAAACCCGCTTGTCGCCGTTGAGGTTAGAATAAGGTGAGGATCATTTCCGATATAAAGCAAGACCGCGGCTAAGGCGGCGAAAAAAACCAAAACGGCTATTACATATTTTGTCATCAATTATATCCAAAACTATTTATTCAAATTCTTACGCCAAAGCTGAGCAGCAGCTTTGGCCTCTGGAGGCAATTTGTCAAATGCCGCAATCGCTGCATCAATATTTTCGTCAGCTAGGCTCTGATTTATAACATCAACCAGATAACGCGGATTATCATCAGACTGGACAGAAACATGTTTTTTTAATGACCGCTCAAGCCAGCTTTTCGACTCAGGAAGGCTATTCAAGACAGCTTGTGCCGGGAACTCTACAGGCTCACTTTTAAGGCTTGCAGGCTTAGCAATGTTAAGGCTCGGCGCGGGAGCAGCTTTCATTATTGGACGGATTTCCAGAGCGTCCAAACGGGCCATAATGTCGGATAAATCCGAAGCCTCTAATCCATTATCATTAAGGTTCGGCGCAGGAGCCTCAGGCCGGGTTTCCAAAGCGTCCAATCGCGCTATAATATCTGATAAATCCAGAGCGTCTGAGCCATCACTCTGCAAGGCCTCTAAACGCGTAACCAATTCAGGGTCTATCGTAGTAGGTTCGGCGTTTTCCAAGGCGTCTAATCGCGTCTCAATTGACGTCATATCTACCGCCTCGGCAGGAGGTTGATTATTAATCTCTCTTTGTAACCGCGTCACTTGTGCTTTCAGAGTTTTTCTCTCAGCTGCCATAGATTTAACACTCAAGTCTAAACGCTTAATCTGACTTTGCATCGGCGCAAGATTAGGGGGCGGCGCCTTGGTATATTGCGTGCTTAGCCACATCACACCGGCCCCGAGCACAGAGGACAGAAAAGTGAAACCCAATACAGAAGGAAGTCCAAAGCGCTTGCGGGGTTTGACGGGCTCAGACGTAGGCTCATTTGTAGGCTCATCGGCCTGCAAATCCACGTCTTTCGTTTCTAACTCATCGAGGACAGCCTCTGCTTCTTCAAGCTTTGCGTCGTCTATTTTATTCTCATCAGTCATAACTAAAATTATACTTTCGGGACAGCTTCAATCAAGGCCGGCTCATTAGGTTCATTAGCAATATAGCGGGCTTTGCAAGCTATGTCTCCTAAAGCCTCAGCTACCGCTTCGCTTAAAGCCAACACGGTTACGCCGCTCAGGTCAGGCGCAAAATCAGCCAAAGTTTTAGCTGCCAAGGGCGAATATAGCGCGACAAAATCAATATGGGAGAGGTTAAGCTTGGGCATCTGTGCCACAGGTGAGGTCAAATAATATAAATCACGCTGCGCCCGATAGCCTTGGGCTTTCAAATCTTTAACAATGCTTCCTCGCACATGATTTCCCGCGCAGTGATAAATCGGGCGCGCCGTTGTGAAATCTCTTAAAATAACTTTTGTTACATCATCAGATGTTCCGTTGGCCGAGGTGACGGTCCGAAACCCCAAATCATGGGCGATACGCTGCGTTTGATAACCTGGCGTCACAACCGGCCAATGGCGCAGCAATGTCATATCGGCAAAAGCTTTAGCCGCATTGCCGGAGGTGAAAATAATCACGGCGTCACGCGGCGGCAGCTCAGGCATCTCGCTGGGCGCGCTAACCTCTAAAAGCGGCCCAACAGCGGCGGCATACCCATCTTTGGCCCAAAGCTCAGCACTTTTAAAAGCGGCAGGCGCCGTTCGCGTGATCCAAATTGTTGGCTGAAGGGGGCGCGTTATCTCACTCATCCCAAATTATCCTCTCTCCCGCTTCCTCGCGAATGTCTTGCCCTAAGCGCAATCCCATTTCACGGGCTTTCTCTTTAGAGGGTAAGTCTAATCGCTCTGTTCGGGAAAAGCGAATAGAGCCGTCTTTGGCAATGACTTCGCCGCGAAAGTTCAGCCCGCCATCCATTATTTCTGCCAGAGCCGCGATAGGCGTACGGCACGACCCGTCCAGCGCGCGTAAAAAGGCGCGTTCAACTGTAATCGCCAAATCCGTGTCGCCATGGTTAAGCGGCGCAATAGCGTCTTGTGCAAAATCATCATCTTTACGAATTTCAATCCCGATGGCGCCTTGGGCGGGGGCCGGCAACATAACATCCGTCTCAATAGCTTCGGTAATGACCTCATCCTGCCCCAAGCGCTTTAGGCCTGCACAAGCCAGAAACGTGGCATCACACTCCCCATTAATCAGCTTGCCTAGACGCGTGCCGACATTACCCCGCAGAAGCGTAAATTTAACATCCGGCCGCATCGCCGATAATTGTGCGCGGCGACGGATAGACGCCGAACCGACCACCGCGCCTTCCGGCAAATCAGCAAGCCGCTCAACCTTATGCGAAATAAAAGCATCACGCGGGTCTTCACGTTCCAAGACAGCGCCAATCATTAGGCTGTCCTGACCTACCGTCGGGACGTCTTTCATCGAATGAACCGCCAAATCAATGCGCCCGTCCATAAGCGCCTCTTCAAGTTCTTTGGTGAACAGACCTTTGCCGCCAAATTCCTTAAGGTCGCCTTTGATTGTATCGCCGGACGTTTTTAGAATTTTTATGTCGGTCTCGAAACTCAGCAAGCTCTGCACGAGGTTGGCCTGATACAGTGCAAGCGGGGAGCCGCGGGTTCCGATAATAAGCTTGCGTTGCATCACGCGTGAAGTCTCCTTATGTCAGGCATATGGCAATAACGGCTTTGAAATACACTGTCCAAGAGAAAGCGCTGATATTGGGCATAGAATCCAGTTGCGACGAAACGGCGGCCTCCGTTCTGCGCCGCGAGGCCGATGGGTCGATCGAAATCTTATCATCTGTCATCGCCAGCCAAGATGAAAAGCATGCTCCTTTTGGCGGCGTTGTCCCGGAAATCGCCGCGCGCGCGCACATGCAAAAGCTTGATGACATTATAGAGAGTGCAGTTACGCGTGCGGATGTTCAATATTCTGATCTGTCGGCCATCGCCGCGACGTCTGGCCCTGGGCTCATTGGCGGAGTTATTGCGGGATTGATGGGCGCGAAAGGCTTGGCCATGTCTTTGGACGTGCCGCTAATTGCCGTAAATCATCTGGAAGGTCATGCCCTATCGCCCAGATTGGCGGGTGAATGCCCCTTCCCCTATCTCTTATTATTAATTTCAGGCGGTCATACACAGCTCTTATCCGTCAAAGGACTTGGCGATTACCAGCGGCTCGGCAGTACGGTGGATGATGCCGCAGGAGAAGCTTTTGATAAAACCGCTAAAGTCATGGGCCTAGGTTTTCCAGGCGGGCCGAATGTCGAACGAACCGCCAAAAACGGCAATCCCGCCGCCATCAAACTCCCGCGTCCCTTTAAAGGGAAAGACCATGCTGATTTTTCATTTGCAGGGCTCAAGACTGCCGTTGCCCGCGCCTATGACGCCAGCGATAAAACAGAAATAGCCAAAGCCGATATTGCCGCGAGTTTTCAGGAAGCAGTTTGCGATGTGCTGACGGAACGGAGCTTGCGGGCGATGCAAATGTTTAGGGATGACATTAAAGCCGAGCCTGACAGCGCTCAACGATTTGTTGTCGCTGGAGGCGTGGCGGCCAATAGCCAAATTCGCAGCTCACTGGATAAACTCTGTGAGGATAGTAATTTCTCCCTGCTTGCGCCGCCTTTAAAATTCTGCACGGATAATGCGGCGATGATTGCTTTGGCTGGAGCCGAACACTACGCCCTCGGCAATTTTGATAATATGGACGTGAAAGCGCGGCCCCGTTGGCCGCTTGACGGCGACAGTGCTAAGCATAACCCTGCCAGCGGCTTTGGCAAAAAAGGCCCAAAGTCTTAGAAGCCAACATAATAGAGAGCGATATGAGTGATTTTCAAAAAATAGGCGTTATTGGCGGCGGAGCTTGGGGAACAGCGCTCGCGCAGACCTTGGCCGTGGCAGGACGCGATGTGACGCTGTGGGCATTTGAAGAGGACTGCGTCAAAAGTATAAATGAACTGCGTGAAAATACGCTTTACCTGCCGGGCATAAAATTAAACCAACGCATTCACGCCACCTCTGAAATTTCACATCTGGGCGAAATGGATGCTGTGCTGTCGGTCGCCCCCGCACAGCATACCCGCAAAATTCTGGAATCATTTGTTCCGTCAATGAAAGACGGCATGCCGATTGTGCTCTGCTCTAAAGGTATCGAAATTTCCACGCGCAGTTTCATGTCAGACGTCTTGGCCGAAGTTGCGCCCCGCGCGATACCCGCCGTGCTCTCAGGCCCGAGCTTTGCTATTGATGTTGCCAAAGGCTTGCCGACCGCTGTTACCCTCGCCTGTGAAGATAAAGATGTCGGACAAAAACTAATCAAAGCCATCGCCGTGCCCACCTTCCGCCCCTATCTAGCCAGTGATGTATTAGGCGCTGAGATTGGCGGTGCCGTTAAAAATGTTCTCGCCATTGTTTGCGGTATTGTACTTGGCAAAGAGCTGGGACGCTCCGCTCATGCCGCCATTATCGCCCGCGGATTTGCAGAAATGAGAAGACTGGGCATAGCGTTGGGCTCCAACCCCGAAACCTTGACGGGACTGTCGGGCCTCGGAGATTTGGTGCTGACCTGTTCGTCGGAACAATCACGCAATATGTCTTGCGGCTTAGCACTTGGGCGCGGCACATCGCTAGAAGATATCATGGCCGCCAGAAATTCCGTGACCGAAGGCGTTGCAAGTGCACCTGCACTTAAAGAGATGGCTGAAAAACTTGGCGTTGATATGCCGATAAGTTTTGCCATGGCAGATATTCTTTCGGGCGCATTAGATGTCGATACCGCTATCACGCAATTGCTCTCGCGCGAACACAGAATGGAAAGTTAACAATGGAATTTTTAATTTACAGCCAAGACAAAGCGGACAGCCTGCATATTCGTAAGTCCGCAAGAGACGCGCATTTAAAGTGGCTTAAGGCTCCCGCCGAGGTAAAGCTGCTCGTAGCAGGCCCTTGGCTGGACGATGAAGGTGTCATGCGCGGGAGCCTTTTAATTGTCGAAGCCAAGGACAAAGCTACGGTTTTGGAATGGCTCGCCACTGACCCTTATAAAGCAGCAGGCTTGACCGCCTCTGCCGAGGTCAAAGCCTATAAATGGGTTATCGGCAAACCTTGATCGCCTAACCTGCCTTAGAGCCGCAGGCTTGATACGGCAGTGGACATGTCCAAAAGCGGCGTTAAGACTAAATGAAAACGGAGAGTCGCATGGCCCTGGCCCTTGTTAGCCAAACTTATAATGAAGATCGCGGCGCTATGGATCCTGTTCACAAGCCGATTTATGATCTTGCCCCGCCCCTCGACCTCTCCCGCTCTAAAAACTTTACCGCAGGACAACCCTTTAGCGCGTTTAAAACCATGCGCGAGCAAGCTCCCGTCATGTGGCACCCGCTTGAGAAAGCTAATATGGAGGGCTTTTGGACGCTAACGAGTTACGCCGATGTACGCGCCGCCAATCTGAACACAAAAGTCTTTTCCTCCCAAGCGGGGGGCATCATGATGGCCTATCCACCCAAAGGCGATCCGCGCAATCATCCCAAGCTGCACAGCGCGTCTCTTGATACAATGATTTGCCTCGACCCGCCCCATCATATGCAATTGCGCCGCGAACATATGGCCTATTTCAAGCCCGATTATATTCGTAAGCTGAAAGTTAAAGTCGATGCGAAGGTGACTCAGCTTTTAGACGGGCTACAAGCCGCTGGTCCGCAAGCGGATTTGGTAGAACATTTCTCCTCACAGCTCCCCCTCTTTACGCTTTGCGAAATGCTGGGCGTGCCTGAGGCTGACCGCCCGAAAATTCGGCAATGGATGGATATGCTAGAACTCGCGCAATATATGCTTGAGGACGGTGACCTCTCCACCGTGGACCCCGCGCAAATCATGCACTTCCTTTCTGAAATTCAGGCCATGTTTGATTACGGACAAGAGATTTTAAAAGAGCGCCGCAAAAACCCGCAAGAAGATTTGCTCTCGGCTATTGCCAATGTGGAAATAGACGGCGCGGTTTTGCCTGATGAATATCTCGACGGCTCATGGCTGCTCATTGTTATTGCCGGCAATGATACGACGCGTAATTCGACCAGCGGATTAATGAAGCTGCTCACACAGTTTCCGGATCAAAAAGCCAAGGTCCTAGCTAATCCGGACCTAATTCCCAATATGGTGCATGAAGGCGTGCGCATGGTCAGCCCCGTCATGTATATGCGCCGCACGGCAATCGTCGATACCGAGATAAGTGGGCAAAAAATCGCGGCAGGTGAGAAAGTGCTCATGTATTACGGCGCGGCCAATCGCGATCCAGAAAAGTTTGAAAACCCAGATGTGTTTGACGTGGAACGGGCCAATGCCAAAGACCACATCGCATTTGGTACAGGCCCTCATGTTTGCCTTGGGCAGCGCGTGGCCAATATGCAAATCGAAAGCGCCTACCGCCAAATCTTGACCCGCTTTCCGAATATCACTTGGACAGGCGAAGAAGAAATACTCCCTAATGGCTTCACCCATAGCATCGGGAAATTGATGGTGGATTTAGGACTTAAATAATCCTGCAATCATCTGGTCTTTTCGATAACGGTGTTTTAAGCACTGGGCGCCTACACATAGAAAAAACCGAGACGCCCTTTTGTCAACAGACACACAAGACCAACCCGAACTGCAAGGCCGTCATGCGCTCATCCTGGCTGCACTTGGTATTGTTTTTGGCGATATTGGGACGAGCCCGCTTTACGCTTTTCGTGAAAGCTTTTTGGGCGGGCCGCCTCTCGCGACCTCGACAGCCCATATATATGGTGTCTTATCTCTAATCATCTGGTCGCTTATTTTGGTGATATCGATTAAATATTTACTCGTCGTGATGCGCGTGAATAATCACGGTGAAGGCGGGATTATTGCTTTAGTCTCGCTTATACGCCGAGCCGATATGAAGAATAAACGCTTTCAGGCACTTTGTATTAGTCTTGGCTTATTCGGCGCGGCTTTGCTCTATGGCGACGGCACTATTACGCCTGCCATTTCGGTTCTTAGCGCGATTGAAGGTCTTGAGGTCGTCACCCCTTTTGCCACGCCTTACGTCGTCCCAATTACATTAGTTATCCTTTTGGGGCTATTTGCGATCCAACATAAAGGCACGCAGACGATTGGCATGATTTTTGGCCCCGTCATGATTATCTGGTTTTTAGCACTAGGGGCTCTGGGCATAAACGGCATCATACAAAACCCAGATGTTTTGAGGGCCATAAACCCCGTCTGGGCCATTGATTTCTTATGGACTGAAAAATTCACAGCTGTTTTGGTCATGGGGGCCGTGTTTTTATGCGTGACCGGCGGGGAAACGCTTTACGCTGATATGGGGCATTTTGGCCGCGGCCCGATCATTCAAGCTTGGTTTATTTTGGTCTTTCCGGCTTTGATTTTAAATTATATGGGTCAAGGCGCATTGGTCTTATCTGACCCGGCTGAAATACAACAGCCTTTCTATCACCTTGCGCCGCAATGGGCCTTAATTCCCCTCGTCATTTTATCGACATTGGCAACGGTGATTGCAAGTCAGGCGGTCATTTCAGGGGTCTTCTCTTTGACCCGCCAAGCCATCTTACTCAAACGCTTGCCGCATATGCGTATTGAGCAAACAAGCGACCGCGCCTATGGGCAAATTTATATTCCTGTCGTTAACTGGATGCTTATGTTCGCGACCATGGCCTTGGTTGTCGGATTTGGGTCTTCAGAGGCCCTCGCCTCCGCCTATGGACTGGCTATCTCTCTGGATATGATGATTACGACCCTTCTTATCCTTGTCATATTCATCATGCGCGGGGTAAACCCCTTTGCTGTCGCAGCGTTGGGCCTCCTATTTTTGACCATGGACCTTCTCTTTTTCGGAGCCAATGTTGTTAAGATATTTGACGGCGGCTGGTATCCGATATTGGTGGGCGGGACAATTTTTGCTGTTATGAAAAATTGGGAATGGGGCCAGACAAAAATTCGAACGAAATACCGCGCTGAAAACAGAACTACTGGCATGGCGCTTCAACAGCTCAGATCTGACGATATTAAACGCACAGCTGGCGTGGGTATTTTTGTATCCGAAGGCGGCGAAGGTGCTGCCCCTACTCCGCTTATTCGCTGTATTGATCAAATCAAAGCCGTGCCGCAAACCATTATCATCGTGCGCACACACATTCTTGAAAAACCCTACATTCCCATTGATGAGCAAATAGATATTCACCGCCTCGGTAAAAATTCCCACGAATTTGATATTCGAATAGGTTATATGGATCATATCGACCTGCCTGTAATTATTGCAAGATCTGTTGCCCGCGCAAAACTGGACATCACAGTTGACCGCTGTATTTATTTTGTTGAGCGCAATCCCTCCATTACGGCAACTGATAAATTCAGCCTACCGGCCAACGTCTTTAAATGGATGAACCATAATTCTTATCGCGCCACTGACTTTTTTAATATTCCCCCCAATAGAGTCATCGAACTTGGCGCCCGGCAAAACTTTGATAAAAAACCGAGCCAGAGCGTAAAAGGTAAAAAAAAGTAGGGTGCCCATTTAGGCACTTGAAGACCGAGCTCGGAAATTAAAAGACGTTCAGATTCTGCGCCCCTGACTTGAAGCCGCGAATATCTGCATTACATGGAGAGAACATTACCAACGATGCCCCCTTTAGAGGGTCACAAATATAAGGACGAAAATATGCGCAAATCACTTATTCTTGGCACTGCGGCGATGACCCTCGCTTTGACACCTTTAACATTCACTCAGCCAGCTGAAGCACAATCATCTTTGAAAAGTAATGGTGTTATGACGGTAGATTCTCGCCGCGGCGTATTGACAATGGCCCCGCTCTTGGAGCGCGTAACCCCCGCGGTCGTCTCGATTGACGTGCGAGGAACGTCAGAGGAACGTCCAGCGGCCAGAGGTAACGAAGAATTACTAGAGCGATTTTTTGGCGGACGTATCCCTAATGAACCCCGCGAAAAACGTGGTTTGGGGTCCGGCGTTATCGTTAATGCTTCTCAAGGTCTCATCATCACCAACGCACACGTCATTGACGGCGCTGATGAAATCACTGTGACTTTGGAAGATAAGCGTCAGCTGGATGCTGAAGTTGTTGGTACAGATAAGAAGACCGACATCGCCCTGATTAAAGTTTCCGCACGCGGCTTGAAAGAACTTAAATTCGCACAGGCCAGCAATGTGAAGGTCGGTGATTACGTCATAGCTGTGGGTAACCCCTTCGGATTATCTCATTCCGTGACTGCCGGAATTGTCTCCGCTCTTGGCCGTGATCGCGGCGGCTCAGCTGATGGTTACCAAGACTTTATTCAAACGGATGCTTCGATAAATCCCGGTAATTCGGGCGGCGCTTTGGTCAATTCCAAAGGTGAACTTATCGGCATTAACTCAGCTATTGTCTCCCGATCTGGCGGAAATCAAGGTATCGGTTTCGCTGTGCCAACCAACATCGTTCAAGGCGTTATGCGCCAGCTTGAATCTTACGGCGAAGTCCGCCGCGGCCGCATTGGTATTTTAATCGGTGATATTACACCGACCTTGAAAGAAGCGCTCAAACTTACAACTCTGAACGGAGCCTTAGTCAGTGATGTTGTCGAGGACAGTCCAGCTGAAAAAGCGGGCTTAAAGCGAGATGATGTGATTGTTGCCTTTAATGGCGGTGATATTTTAGATGCCTCTGATATTCGCAACGCTGTAGGCCTTGTGGAGCCCGGCCAGAGAGCCGACATAACTTACTTGCGTGACGGTAAACGCCGCACAACCCGTATCGAGGTTGAGGCCGTGGACGATGACGAAACTAGCACCACGCCAACCAGTGTTGATGATGAACCCGCTTCTGAAAGCTTCTCTGGCGCGTCTTTAACAGATATACCTGACGATTTAGATTTACGCGGCGGTGATGACGGCGTCTATGTCTCCTCTGTTAAGCGCAGCTCTAAAGCGCAGCGTGCAGGTCTGCGAAAAGGCGATGTCATTCGCGCCATTAATCGTCAAGACGTTGCGGACTTGGATGATTTCGAAGACATTATTGACGATGAAGATGGACCTTATGCGCTATCCGTTGAACGTAATGGCAGCACCTTTTACGTCGCCGTTAAATAAAGAATTATGGCCGCCGTCTTAACACGGCGGTCATATTGCTTACTCCAGCGTTTACCCTGCTTCTTGTCGGTCGCTTAAGACCCTTCTGCTAAACCACACTCACCAAAGAGGTCAAAAGACCCGAAGGTATTAGGTGAATGGAGGTTCTTGTGGCATCTCAAGCAGCATATAAATCAGGTGAGTATCACCCGGCAGGTCGGCTCGTGCCGATTTTCGCAGCAAGTGACATTAAAGGCCAGTCTAATCTGGCGTTAAAACTCGGGCGCCGCGCCGCGAGCTTTGGCGAAACTGTTCTGATGCTGGATTGCAATGCCGGCGCGATGATGAACACCGCCGGCATTATATATAACAAAACAATCGCAGACGTGCTCGACGGCCAAGCGGATCTGGACGATGTTAAATATGTCACCTCTAATGAGCATTTTACCGCCGCCGCCGCGGGTGATGCTGATTTGGATACGGCTCTTGGAAGCCTTGCGGCCTTGTCGCTTTCTTATGATTGGGTGTTTGTGGTTCCGCCAGCGGGCTGCACACCAGCTCATGTCAGATTAGCATCTGCCGCTGATGTCAGTCTTTTAGCCTATGATACAGCCTCTGATAATTTCATGCGGGCCTATTGGATGATTGAAGCGGTGCGCCGCCGCGATCCAAAGTTTGATCCGCTGCTCCTCTCAATGGGCGGGCGTATGGACGCTGTTGAGACGGCGCTTATGCTAACGGATACAGTACGCGAACATCTAGGCGCTCCGCCGCCTTATGCGGGCCACGCAGAAGACGGCCCCATCGCCGAGCGCTTAGTCGATCACATGAGAGAAGCCGTCGAGCGCGCAAAAGTCGCTTAGGGCGCTAAATTACATTACAGTAAGCTGCGCAGGAATTTCCCTTTTGCTCCGTTAGTGTCTATGAACGACATTAAAAGGAGTATCCCATGTCAAAGACATTACGTTTTACAAAACCGCTTTTGCTCAGCGCTGCGGCAGCTTTTGCTATCACAGGTGTGGCGCTTGCAGCGCCCAAGGCGGATTTAAATCAGGACGGCCAAATCACCCGTGCTGAATTTAGAACTGAAGCCAACGCTAAATTTAATGCGGCAGACACCAATTTCGACGGCCTTTTGACAAAGGACGAAATGAAAGCGCTTCGCGTTAAGAAAAAAGAAGCGAAAGAAGCCAAGCGCTTTTCTAAAATGGACACCAATGGCGACGGCGCTCTCACGCCAGCTGAAATCAGTGAGGCCAAAGAGGCGCGCAAAGCCCAAATGCAAGCGCGGCGCCTCGAAAAGCTTGATACGAATGGCGACGGCACAGTCGACGACGCTGAAAAAGCCGCCGCTAAAGCTGCGCGGCAAGAGAAACGTGCCGAGCGCAAAGAAAAGCGGGCTGACGGCAAAAGCAAAGACGGTAAGCGCGGTATGCGCGGACCTAAACGCGATGCTGATGGCGACGGCGTGATTTCCCGCGCGGAATATGATGCGTCAACTGAAGCTCTCTTTGACCGCTTGGACGCAAATGCTGATGGCGTTTTGACCAAAGGCGAAGGCCCTAAGCACCGCAAAGGCCGTAAAGGCAAGACCCGCGGTAAGTAAAGACCAAACGTGCTTACCACGCCCACAGAAAACAGCATCGGGGTTACAGATCCCGATGCTGATTTGATTTTCGGCCTCAAAGCCGGAGACGAGAAGGCTTTGGCTGGATTGATGGATAGGCATATGACGACCATACACAAAATGGCCTTTTATATGTTGGGCGAACAAATGGCCGCCGAGGACATAACGCAAACCGTCTTTCTCAAAACTTGGGAAAATGCGAAAAACTGGCAGCCGGGACAAGCCAAATTACTGACATGGATGCGCCGCGTAACGCGCAATGCTTGTCTGGATATGCTAAAAAAGAAGGCTCCCATCTATACGGATACGGTGCCGGATATAGAAGATGACGCCAATTCGCCTTTTGAGAGCTTATCTCAGAGTGAGCAAAGCGCCCGCGTTGGCGCGGCCTTGGCGCAGCTGCCTGAAAATCAGAGAACCGCTTTGACGCTGTCTTATTATCAAGGCGTGAGCCAGCGTGAAGGCTCAAATGTAATGGATATATCTGAGAGCGCTTATGAAAGTCTCTTGGTGCGTGCCCGTAAGGCGCTGAAGATTTTATTGGCTAACGAACGAATGACGGAGGGTTAGATGAAAAATGTTGATCTGAATAATGCTTTAAACGCTTACAAAGCCCCTGAGCCGAGTGATTTGCTAAAGGGCCGCATATTAAGAGCGGCACGCGCGCAATCCGATGTGGCCGCGCCTGTGCAAACATCATTTACAAAACGGTTCATGCCGATTGCGGCAAGCCTTTTGGCTGTCTGCGCCATTGGTTTTGGGGTGATGCAAGTCTCAACACCGAGCGAGCCGGCCGCAGCCGCATGGCAAGAGGCCGCTCTGGATCTTGGTTTCCAAGATGTCTATGAGTGGGTTGAAACTGAGGAGGCCCCTTCTTAGTAAAAGGGGCCTTAATCTTTAATCTAAAGACTTAGCCAGCTCTGCGGGCCATTGCTTTTTCAGCTTTAGCTGCCATTTGGCGAGCCCGAACACGTTCAAAACTGTCCAAAGCATCCATCGCGACACGTAGATTTGCTGATAAATCAGACGCCTGCCCTGTTATCGCGCTTAGCGACTCACGCAAATTCTCTTTACGCGAAATAACGGACTGCGCATAAGACCCATAAGCCACATATCCCTCTTTTGTGGCATTGGCCTTTACGTCATCTTCCGGCACGCTGTCATTCAGCTTGCGGATTTGACGTTCAAGATCGTCTCTAGTCGCTTCCAAAACTTCAATTCTTTTCTGCAAATCAGCAATCGCAAAGCGCGTTTGCCGAACATTTTTCTCCATAGAGTGTGTCATAGTCTCACCTAACCCAACATTGTTCCCGCTTAGCGGGTCTTTAAACGGACCTTTTGATCCTTATTATGAAAACCTTGTAACAGAATAGGTTTACGGGTCTGTGAAGAGACACGGTAAAAAAAGTCTGAGCACCAAATTAAGAAAAAAGCAGGATTTAGGCCTTTTTTTGCCGTTTTTCTGCGATTCATGTCAAAATGGTAAATATCGTTAACACTTGATTTACTGGATTCACATACGAGTGAAGTTCCATTAACTATATCTCGATGGCTACGAGATAGTGATTCGCCTGGGAGGGAAATTATGCGCGTTCTTCTAATTGAAGATGACAGTGCTACAGCACAGGGCATCGAACTGATGCTCAAGTCAGAAGGATTTAACGTCTACACCACCGATCTGGGGGAAGAAGGCGTCGATTTAGGTAAGCTCTATGATTATGACATCATATTGCTGGACCTGAACTTACCGGATATGCCGGGGTTCGATGTTCTAAAGACATTACGTATGGCGAAGGTCAATACACCTATCTTTATTCTATCAGGCACAAGCGACATCGATTCGAAAGTTCGCGGTCTCGGCACAGGTGCTGACGATTTCATGACCAAGCCTTTCCATAAAGACGAGCTTGTTGCCCGCATCCACGCTGTTGTGCGCCGTTCTAAAGGTCACAGCCAGTCTATCATCACAACAGGCGACATCAAAGTGAACCTTGATGCCAAAACTGTTGAAGTTGGTGACCACCGCGTTCACCTAACCGGTAAAGAATATCAAATGCTTGAGCTTCTTTCGCTTCGCAAAGGCACAACACTTACAAAAGAAATGTTCCTCAACCACCTTTATGGCGGCATGGACGAGCCTGAGCTGAAGATTATCGACGTCTTCATCTGTAAGCTACGCAAGAAGCTCGCTTCTGCAACGCAAGGCGATCACTATATCGAAACTGTTTGGGGACGCGGCTATGTGCTTCGTGACCCGGCCAAAGATAAAATGAGCGCTTGAAGCCCTCCAAAATAAAGACGTCCTCCCACGTCAAATAATAAACCCGCTCCCTGCGTTTTACTAAAACGTTAGAGCGGGTTTTTTTATGGACAGTTCTCTTGGCTTAGGCTCTAAATCCATATTTCAAAACACAGGAAGCCTAAGTGTCATCTCTCGAAAAACTTCCTGATAACTACGCCAACGACCCGACGGTGTCCCATATTTTGGAACATCTGCAATCAGATGACCTCTCCCCTATCCTCGTGACCGGTGAAGCGGGGACCGGAAAATCAACACTTGTCAATTTTATAAAAACTCAAGGTCATATCGCCAATACGGTCGTTTTAGCTCCAACAGGTGTCGCGGCGCTGAATGTGGGCGGGCAAACTATCCATTCCTTTTTCCGATTTCCGTTTAAAGTCATCAATGAGCAGGCCCTTGAGGATCAGACCCGCAACAGACTTTGGAAAAAAGTTAAACTCGTGGTCATTGATGAAATTTCTATGGTGCGCGCCGATATGCTTGACGGCATCGATATCATTTTGCGCAAAGCCCAGAATAGCCGCCTACCCTTTGGCGGCGTTCGCGTTTTATTAGTCGGGGACTTTTATCAACTCCCGCCCGTTATTCCGTCCCATGAGAAAGCCATATTGGGACAAATGGGATATGAGGGGCCATTTGCTTATCATTCCAACGTGCTTGAGAATTATCCGCCCGTTCATTTTGAGCTTTCCAAAGTTTACCGCCAGCGTGACCCACGCTTCGTCGAAATCTTATCAAATCTGCGCTTAGCTCAAAACATTGACGCGGCCGTCGCAAAACTCAACACAATATGCGTCAAGCCTCACCGCGAGGGACATACGCCTGTCTTGCTAACCTCCACAAATGCGATAGCAGAGAGATATAATAAGAAAGGTCTTGCGGACTTAACCAGCAATGCCCGGCAATATGACAGCGTCACGGAAGGCCGTTTCAACGCGAGCCGCGCGCCTGTGCCTTTGCAAATGACTTTAAAAAAAGGCGCGCGTGTCATGGCTGTTAAAAATGATCCGCAGAAAAGATGGGTCAACGGATCGCTCGGGACTATTACGGATCTGAGCCCTGACGCCGCCTATGTGAAATTTGATAGCGGGCCAACCATCAGGAAAATCGAACCTGCAAAATGGGATTCCATAAATTATAAGTGGAATGAGGTTGAACAGAAAATGGAAGAATCGACAACGGCGTCTTTCACGCAAATGCCGCTCATTCTGGCCTGGGCTGTAACCATTCACAAAGCGCAAGGCCTCACCCTTGATGATGTTCGGATTGATTTAGGCCGCGGCGCTTTCGCCCCCGGCCAAGCCTATGTCGCGCTCTCGCGCGCAAGAACATTGGACGGCCTGTCTTTAACCGCGCCTTTGCGGGTCAGCGATATTAGAACGGGGTAGTATTTAAAACGATAATGTTTTTAGACGAGAGACGGACACATCTATTTCCGCACGTCAAAAGCTGCCATCTGTTCAGGCGTGGCGGGACGTTGGTGTTTCTCTTTCCACTCGGCATAAGGCATGCCGTAAACGCGTTCGCGTGCGTCTTCAGGGCTCATTTCCACACCTAAATCATCGGCGGCGGATTTATACCATTTGCCAAGGCAGTTACGGCAAAAATCCGCGAGTATCATCAGGTCAATATTCTGAACGTCTTTACGATTGTCCAAATGTGATAAGAGCCTGCGGAAAGCCGCTGCATCTAATTTGTCTTGAGTCTCTTGATCCATTTTAGGCCTTTCTGCGGTTACCTCTACGGCCCACCGCTCCAGCCTTAGCAGGCGGGCTGACGAGCTCGCCTAAGGTTTCCGTCACCAATTCCATAGAGGGACGCGCAGACGCATTGTAATTATCAATCGCCTTGCGCATGGCGGCAACGTGCTTAGGCGCGGTGCCGCAGCACCCGCCAATAATCCGCGCACCAGCATTAGCGGCCAAATCAACGTAATCCGCCATCAATTCGGGCGTGCCCGTATAGACGGTTTCCTTGCCTTTCACGACGGGGATGCCGCAATTGGCTTTACCGACAATCACTGCATTTGGCGCCGCTTCGGTCATCGACAAAACAGAGAGCATCATATCCGAGGCACCGACCCCGCAATTGGATCCGTAGGCCAAAGGCTGCTGCGGCAGCTCTGCCGTGACGCCGCCAATGGCTGAGGGGGCTATCCCCATCATCGTTTTCCCAGCCGTGTCAAAACTAGCGGTAAAGACATAAGGGATGCCGACATTGATTGCGGCTTGGGCGGCGGCTTGAATTTCTTCGGCTGCTGACATGGTTTCAATCCACGCGACATCCGCGCCGCCATCTTTTAGGCCGCGCATTTGTTCTTCGAAAAAGGCAATGCATGTGTCCATGGTCAGCGCGCCCATAGGCTCGAATAATTCACCGGTCGGCCCCACAGACCCTGCGACGATAACGGGGCGATCTGCAGCTTCGGCCACGCGGGCCGCAATCTCTGCACCCGCTTTGTTAATCGCGTAAGTCTCGTTTTCCGCATTATGCAGCTTCAGGCGCGGCGCATTAGCGCCAAATGTATTGGTCAAAATGATATCAGACCCAGCATCCACAAAAGCTTGATGCAAGTCTTGCGGTTTTTGCGGCTCAGACACATTCCACAAATCCGGCGGGAAGCCCGGCTCCAAACCCATTTCCATGAAATTGGTGCCTGTCGCCCCGTCCGCCAATAAGATTTGTTTCTCAGCGAGCAGTGCTTGCAAGGAAGAGCGCATTATTTTCTCCGCGTAATTCTAACGCCAACCGCCTCAGCTTCAGCAAAGGCTGCGGGTTTGGCAATTGTGACGCAAACTTGTTGCGCGCGCTTATAGGCCAGACAGGCTTCGGCCACATTTTCAGCCAAGGTCTCGACAAGATCGATGTGACCCGCCGCCAATATCTCTTTGATATTCTCGACAATATGATCATAGCGCAGGATATTATCGGTATCATGCTCATCAGAAGGACTTAGCGGCATGATATCGACGGTCACATCAAAGCGTATCGGCTGCGGCGCATCATATTCATGCGCAAACATGCCGATAAAAGCCGGAAGAACGAGCCCTTCAATCAAGATTTGATCTAAAGGCAAATCCTGCGGCGCGAGCGCTAAATCTGCACCCGTATTTTCTAAAACTCTTAGCATGACCGCTCCTTCGTTCAGCTCTGCCCTGCATCTGACCTTTATGCGCGGTTTTATCAAGCCCTTCTGTCAGAATTTGCAAAATCAATAGCATCTATACCCGCCAAACTTACTTGCAAAATTTTAACGCAGGTCACAGAGTTATAAAGTGAACGCTGCCCCGCATACCACTCTTAAGGCCTGCTATTTTCCGGCCTTTGAGGCTGCCGATGATTTGGCACGCTATAAAACGCAGGCGCTTTGGCATTTAGCGCCCCTAAAAGACCGAATTTCTATTGTCTTCGCGGAAGATGCGGTCGAGGCTGAGCGGTCAGCTAAACAGGCCGATGTCATTTTTTATTGGCAGAAAGAAGCCTTCTGGGCCGCCAAGGCTTCTCATCGCCGCAAGGGGCTTGTGGTCGATGAATATGCCCAGCAAGCGGTTGGCGACAGGATGGACGCCTTTGTGGCGCGTTATATTTCGCCCGATTTTTTAGGTCACTCAGACGCGTTTTTTAAACGAATTCGTGCAAGGCGGCCAAATATAGCGCGAGCAGTGATCGTCGGCTCAGGCCCAGATATGGCTAGTCTCAAAGACTTAAAGGCAGAGGACTTAAAGTCGTCACTTACCCTCTATCTGAGCACCTCTGTCTTAAATCAAGAGGCCTGTGAGCTCGCCCCGCCGGATATTATCATTGCCGTTGATGGGCCTTCGCAATTTGGGCTCTCGGAGACAGGGAGGCGCTACCAACGGCGCGCCGTAGAATTAGTCAGGCAATATGACAGCATTATCCTTGTACCGGCTCAATATCTGCCCTCTATTCGCGCCCATTGGCCGGAGGACATTCAACACAACATCTTCGCCGTCCCTTTAACCCGTAGGGCTCGGCCAGGGCACAGCTTTGACCAAGAGTGGGAGTATGAGCCCACCAGTAATGTGTTAACATCTTTTGGCCTGCCCTGCGCGGCAAGTTTTTCAAAAGTGATTTGTTTTGCCGGTATTAGTTTCGGGCCCGAAGACACGGCGGTAAATATAGCTACGCACCATTGGGAACATATTGACGAAGCCCTTTATCAACGCCACGTGGCCTCAATGCTGGCGTGTCATCCGGCTTCAGGGCAAGAGGATGACGGCTATTTAGCCCGCCATCACAGACGGCTAAAACAAGAATTGGCCGCCTATATGGCAGATGGCATAAAGTTTTCGAAATTAACGCAAGCGCCATTGACGGTTAAGTCTCTGACATCTGCGCCGATCACCACCCAAAAACTGCCTGTGAAAGTGCGTTTTTTTGAGACAGTTGAAAAGATCGAGCACTATCCAGCGGCGATTATAATTTCTGCCTTTATTATAGCGGGACTATTGGGAATGTCTTTGGAGTATAGTATAGGCCTGCACATGCTGGGTTTCATCATAGCCGGCGGCATTGCCGCATTTTTGGTCGCGGGTGTGTTGTTTTTACGCCAACGCCAGAACCGTTTGCATGCGCGTTTGGAAAGCAAATTATCGCAACAACAAGCACAGCAATTTGCCAATCTCTCTGAACGGCTCGAAGCCTTAGAGCGCAAAAAATAGACGCTTGCTTTAAACACCTTTCTTCTTTATCGGCCCACTCATTGGTCGTCCTTAATTGGGCGTGAATATGGGAATGGGGTGAAATGCCCCGACTGCACCCGCAGCTGTAATTGGTAAGCAACTTTTGCACATGTCACTGAAGAAATTCGGGAAGACGCAAGAGCCGCATTTGAGCCAAGAGTCAGAAGACCTGCCAATGACGTCGCCAGCGCGCGCGGGCGGGACTGACCGATGCGCATGGAATAGCGGGCAATGGTGCCCTCTCCAATGACGACATAATGTTAAACTGCGCAAGGCTTAAGCGGCGCATCATTGGAGTCGTGCTATGAAACGATATTTATTAGGGGCTGCAATAGCGGCCCTACTTGCGCCAAATGCTTTTGGGCAAGCCTATGAAGTCCCCACTGAGGAAACAGATCAAGTCGTTGCCATTGGCCAGCGCATTGGAAGCACCTCAACGGCTGCCCTCACCTCCCCGACATCTGTAATATCCGAAACTGAAATCGCGGCGCGTAGTCAGCAATATGTATCGGACCTCCTGCGGACCCTTCCTGGCGTAGCGGTCAATTCTTCGGGCCCTGCCGGCGGCTTAACGCAAATCCGTGTACGCGGCGCGGAAGCGAACCAGGTCTTAGTCCTGATTGACGGCGTGGAAGTGGCTAACCCCAGCTCGGGCGAATTTGATTTCTCAGGTCTTCGCGCAGCAGATGTCGTGCGGATTGAAATATTACGCGGAGAACAATCCGCCCTTTATGGGTCCGACGCTATTGGCGGTGTCATCAACATCATCACCCGAGCAGGAAACACTCAAAAAAACTGGCGCGCTTATGTTCAAGGGGGCAGCCGAGAAACGATAGAAGGACAAGTCAGCGCCGTCATTCCGGTCGGTAGTGCCGCATTCTCTATCAACGGCAATGCTTTTAACTCGGACGGCTATGATGTTTCTGGCCTTGGCGGTGAGGATGATGGATCGCAATCACGTAATCTGAATCTTGGCCTTAACAATGTTGAATTAGGCGGAGTTACCCTATCCGCCAAATATGAAACCTCGACACTAGATACTGAATTTGATGAAGACTCTGATTTTGATGGACGTTTAAATGATACAAATAGCGAAACAACCGTTCAAACACAAACAGCGCGGATTGATGCTCGGTTTGATCTGGCAGGATTCACGCACCTGATCACAGCCGACACCGTCAATACAGATACGGATACACGCGCAAGTTTTTCAACGCGCTCCGAAGGTTCGCGCTACGGCATTGATTGGACTGCAAAAAAAGAATTTGGCGACAGCTCTCTCACTGTTCTGGCGGAAGCTGAGCATGAGGAATTTTCTATCACTCCAAACTTCACCGAAGCTGATGCCGAGCCTGATAATACGACTTATGCCATTGCGGGAGATTACCGTTATAATGCGGGTCCCGTAACGCTTACGGCCTCAGCCCGTCAGGATTTTAATGATCTGTTTCAAGACGCCACCACATGGCGCGTTGGCGGCGGTTATGCCTTTGAGGATTTTGATGGACGCATACGGGCCTCCGTTGGCAGCGGCGTTAAAAATCCGTCTCTTATAGAGCTGTTCGGGTTTTTTCCGGCGTCCCGCTTTACGGGTAACCGCGATTTACAGCCCGAAAAATCGCTTGGCTTTAGTGTGGGTTATGAGCAAGAAATTGGCGATTTAAACCTCTCCGTTGATTATTTCCGTTCTGAATTGACAGACGAGATTTCAACTATCTTTAATCCAGACTTCACCTCGTCCGTCATTAATTTGGACACGGATAGTACGCGACAAGGCGTTGAGCTTGAAGCGCGGTGGAACATATCTGATCAACTTTCCGCTCGCGGCTCTGCGACCTATCTGGACAGTGAACAAGATGATATAGAAGAAATCCGCCGCCCAGACTATATTGCCAGCGCAACTGTCACCTATCGTCCAGTAGAGGCGGCTTCAGTGACAGCTTCGCTCGATTATAATGGAAGCCAGCTGGATACAGATTTTGGTACCTTCCAAAACGTCACGCTTGACGCCTTCACACTTATTGGCCTGAACGCATCTTATAAATTTGCTGATTATTTTACGCTTACGTTACGCGGGGAAAATTTACTTGATGAAGATTACCAAGAAGTTTTTGGTTTTACCTCTCCGGGCCGCGCGGTCTATGCGGGATTACGGGCGAACTTCTAGTGGGAACAATTCACGTTCCCTTGAAATCCAAAGGCTCAAAAAACGGACACTCTTAGTCCGTTCTTTTGAGTCATTATAACGTGAAATGTTCAATCAGTTTCAGGGCGTTCAATCGTCGGGTTTATGGGATTAATCACATCTTCGCCCTGAAAGGCATAATAGCGCGAAACACTATGGCCTTGCTCGCGCAGCATTTCTATCACGCTGTCTTCGCCCAGCAAGTGGCTCGTGCCCACTGCGGCAAAGCCAGTTCCGCTGCCTTCAAGAAATTCCACAAACTGAGTTGTCCATTTTTTATTTCGCTGCGTAATCAAGGCGTCGTAAATAATGGGCGTTTTACTTTTCATCGGCACGACTACTTCTCGTGTCAAGTAATCGGTCCGCCCCACCGCCCATGAGCGCGCAATATTAATCAAATCATCTCCGAGCGAGTTAAAGCTTTCCAGCGTTTCTGTCAGCAAGGAGAGCTGTATGGATTGCGGCTGATCTGCTGAGATTCGAATTTGATCCTCAATGGTTTCCAGATAAATCACGTTTTTTTGCTCACGCCTTGCGCGGGACTTTAAAGCGTCATCAGCAGATAATTCAGGCGATAACCCTGCATTCGTTGCGGCGGCCACCGTCAAAAACTCACTGGCGAGCCAAGGTTTCATACTGTCTAGCGCGGCAAGACTTATATTTCCATTGTGCGACGCCGCATCAAGAAGCTTTAATTGATAACTATCGAGGCTATCAGACAGACGCAGCCCGTCTTGACGCATGCCCAGGCTTGTCGTCAGGACCGCCGCCTGTATCTGTCCGTCACTGCCTGTATCGACTTCAAAAAATATTGTACCAGCCTCGTCAAAAGCGCCGCGCATATCATCCTTTTGCCAATCCAAATCACTCGGCAAGAGATGCACCGTGCCATAAAGATAAAGCGTAGAGTCAAAGTCCTTGGCCACCCAAATGGCTGGCGCATCATTGCGCTCGCGCGCGGCATTAACTTTATCATCCACACCGGAAATAATGGGCGCGTCAGAACAGGCCACAAGCATGAGGGCTATGAAAGAAAGGCTTTGTTTAAACATAAAATTCTATTGGACAGTTAGCGGCGAAAGTTCAATGTTTCTTTTCATCGCAGCGGCTTGCATAAGGTCATTGCGCAGGCTCCGCGCTTGGCTTAAAGGACACTTCATGCTCGCACCCGTAGCTCAGCTGGATAGAGCGCTGCCCTCCGAAGGCAGAGGTCACAGGTTCAAATCCTGTCGGGTGCGCCATATAAATCAATAGGTTAGAGAAACCGTTGGCTTTAGAGGTTTTTTGAACGGAAGCATGGCGGAAGCTTAAGCCAAATAATTCTCTTGGGCTCGTATTAGCTTGATTGTTGCTCGAATGGTAATTTGTGAGCTAAACCTTCTTTGTAGCGTCTTGTAACATCCATACAGCAGTTTGAGTGAAAATTGTGGTGTAATATGTGGTTTAGCTTGTTCATTGAGGTACAGGCTTTTGCGAGGCTATTAATGAGCGTATTGCCTCTAAGGGCCTATTTTCCCCATTACGATGAATCATAGCATGGCAATTTGGGCAAACTGGGCGAAGGTCTGTTTCAGGACAAACTTTATGCGGGCCTTCACTATCGCTAATTAACTTTAAATGATGGACATGAATGAAAGCACTTCCCAACTCGCCATACGTTTCTTCGAAGTCAAAACTGCAAATGCAGCACCTTGTACCATGCAATTCAAGGCATGCGGCTCGAGCCCTACTGTTTCGCTCAATTCTCGAGCTTGATATTGGAACGCGAGAGCCTTCAAGATAAACAACTTCTTCACTTGATTTAAGAGAATTTTCTTTTGTATCAAAATCTCCAACAGCGAAGGCATACCAGCCGTCATCCTTTTTTATAAGAAAACGTTGCTCTAAATCTTGCTCGAAATTCGTAATTCTTACTCTTCCAGTTTCTTCATCCATAGCTTCTTGAAACTGCCTGAATGTATACAATCTATAGTTTTCGCGCTGAACCAATTCGATATTCCTAATGGCTTCAGGATAGCCGGGGTTTGCCCGTCCTTTTAGATTGTGCTTCCAATTGAAACCTAAAGTTAATTGAGCATCTCCCTTTTCATGCACATCAGAAGCCCCAAAAAAAATCTTCTTATTTTTGTGATTTACCCAGCTCCAACTCCATTGAGTATTCTGACAAGTAGCACCTAGACTTTCTCGGAATTTCTTTCTCGATGAGAACTTTTTCATTTTTAATCCCTTGCAATTGCCTTCAGCTAGTCCAAGCCCTTCGTGTATTCCAGATCATTTTCTGCGTTTTCTACAGTAATTACGTCTTTTCAACTTGAATATAATTAGCCTCTAAAACAATAGTACCGCGCGGCCAATTATAACTAGTCGATATTCCTCCACTTGCAAGTAGAGCTAGAGTTTGATTAGAGTATGGAAATTGAACTGGATATATAATTATGGAAAAGTTTGCCGAGCAGATTATTTACAGAACGCTGACGAATGCTGATTTTTTCAACATTTATAATCGCCCCCGAGCGCTAAAGCCAGGTGAGAAACCTGGAGGAAAGCAATCATATATAGATATACCAACGAAAGCGGTTCCTCTAGAAGATTGGAGGCAGTTTTTCTCTGGTTCAAAACCAGAAATTCAATCTGGAAGACCCGTATGGTCAGTTAACATCCACAGCTTGGGACTTGAGGTGGAGGGCAGCCAGTTAATTGATGTTGGCTTACGTCGGGAGGCTTCAGTAAACATTAGAAGTCAGAAACTACACAGTCGTTTATCTAAAAGAATATTTAGCTGGCATCCCGAATATGGCGATTTTCCTGCGCCGAAGGGACAAATAGATAGCGCCAGTGACCCAAAAATTGAAGCTCTAGTTGGAAACCTAGTTATATATTTAATTAGGACCACTGAAGCTGAATATTGGGCAGGTTGGATAAATCAATTTTCACCTCCGCCCGACTTAAATGAAGAAGATGCATTAGCTAATATTTTCCCCAACACTGGAAGTCCTGATGGGATTATTAAACTGTCAGAGCCCATCCGCTTTGAATCAACAAAAACTAATTGGCCATTTCTAGATAAAGGAGAGTTTCGAGAGCTTGAAGCTGAAACGTACACCTCTGAACCGATAAGAGCGAAACCTGCAGTACGAAAAGCTCCCGCTAAAAAACAATTGTCAACTAGCCATCATGTTCACCAGCCTGAAGAAAAATTGATTTCAAACCTTTTCGATGAAGATATTGGAAGCGATAACCCTAAAATTAGGGAAAGAGTTGTTAAAACGATTGTTAGAAATAGAAAATCTGTTGCAGAGCTTAAGGCGCTTTACAACACCTGCCAAATTACAGGGAATGAGTTCATTTTCCTTAAAAGAGATGGGTCACCTTATTTAGAAGCCCATCATCTTGAACCGCTCGCAAAAGGCGGTGCAGATAGCCCTGCTAATTTAGTAGTCTTAAGCCCACTTGTTCACAAAATGCTGCATTATGCAGATGTAACAGGACTTGACCTTGACAACATCAAGGACGACAAATTAAGCATTCAGATTAATGGAAAAGATTATACTATCACTTGGCATCCAGCACATGCGGCAATAATCTCAAAGTTTGACGAGTCTTAGTTTTTAATCAGCCTGAAAACATACTCGTTTAGTTTACCACCTTGACCACCTTTGTTACTTTTAAAGCGTTGATAGTTTAATTCAGATACCCTGACACTACCGAATTCAGAGAATAGTTCTACCAATTCGTTTTTCGATAACAGTCCATCTTCACTATAGCTGATCAAAAATTTTGGGCATTGCATAGATGTAAATATTTGCCTGAAAGAGTCACGGATTTTCACTTTAGAGCAAAAATTGGAATATTGGTCTCGCCATTCCCTTAGACCACTCACACCCACTGCTAGAGGTTCATCGCCGCGCGCTATTGTTTCAATAACATGATAATTGGCGGCGTACTGCCTCTTCATGTATGGAGGATCAATGTAGCATAAGTCCGCTTGAATTTGAGATGAAACATCCTCAGCGGCCCCTTGTATGACGGTATGGTTTATGTTGGGGTCAGTGATAAAAGTACTCGGGAAAAGCTCAAGGTCGTTTGCAGCCGATTTATTCCATTTCGAACGATAATGCCCATAAGTGCCAGCAATATTTGCTACACGGTTAGCTCCCAATACAAGGTCATGCCTTAGCAATGAGTTTTCAATTTCTGTAATTCTTTTACTGTCACGCCATGCATTCATAGTCTTTGAGATTGCATCTATTTTTGATGCATTAGCAGAAGAGAAGTATTGCCTACTTCTCTCTCCATTCAGTGGCGCGCCATCTGGAGAGAACTCTCTGAAAAAGAAGCCTTCCCTTGGGGCGATGCTATTCAACTCTTGCAATAAATCAGCATAATTCGCTCCGCCCATGCCCTTAAAATCAGGAGACGCGTTTAACAACAGCCTCACTGTAGCGTGATGCCTGGCAAAAGTCATAATGTCTGAAGCAATTACCTTGAATTTGTTGACCCTCAGGGCTTCGGCAACACTTGCTGTGCCACACATCAAATCAACCACGGTTGCTCCAGTAGATACTTCAGAGGAGATGTGAGGTATTAATTGTTCAAGTAAGCGAGTTTTATTTCCGATATATCGGTATGACACAGTCACTCACTTCTCTGATGGGGGTGATTTTAGAACAAGATATTTTACTTAAAGCTCGCATTGGTTCTAATTGCTGTGCTGATGAAATAACGCCTTCAACCCAGAGCATTCCATCCATGTTCAACTCATAAAGGCCAGCCACTAATGCTTCAATTTCTTCATCGATTTTATCTGTATATGCTCCGTCTTCATACATACGATCTACTTTTGAAGCAATTGCTTCGGCTAAAAACCATTCACGACTTCCCCTTAGGGGTAACGGAACGGGCAGTCGCTCTATGACTTTTTGGGTCAAATATGGATGTGATCGCCACTCGTCTTCACCATTGACCTTTAAATGATATGCGAACAATATCCGCGAGTTCAATACGCCAGTTAAATAAGATAAATAGAATTCTGATAAGGGGCTCTCGTCTCCCAGAAAGTAGTGAAACACTACTTGGTTAGTTAATACTCCTGCTTTTAGTAAGCTAGCTTTTATCCCAACACCTGTTTTTCTAATCACCAACCGTTTTGTATCATAAAGACTTAAATTCTTATATTTTACTCCAAGCTCTCGCAGTTTTACGGAGCGGCTGGCAGTGGCGTGATACCTGTCTACATCCTCACCTACAGCTAAATCGGCCCAATCGTGTCCCAGACTATTAGGCTTACTATAAATTATTTTAGTATGTTCAAAACTTGAGTATTCATTCTCTGCGTTACAATGTTTGCAAGTAATACTCCCAACTGCTCTTGGTATAGAGTTCAGGTGATTGCATTCTGGGCATTTCAATAACTTACCGTGCTTTGAAACTTCGATGCCTCTGCCCGATTGTAAGTCGGTATGCCAATCTCCACCTTTATCTTTAATCTTATTAACCCACTCCTTTTCGTCCATGCGAGTATCAATACTCCAGCGAGAGTATTCATCAGCTTGAAATTCCGACTGAATTATTTTGTGCTGATCTTCCGCTAGAGCCTCGGACAATAATTGATTGCCTGCTAACACCTTAGCCCTCTGACCACGATTTAATCGCCTAACTGTGACTGCATGCAAAGGGTCTGGTTCTATGTTTTTTAATTGAAGTATAGCTGTTCCCCTGAAAACATTTTGAAAAATGCCTTCTCCCAGCCGTGCAATACTTAGTATGGTATATTTAGATTGAACAAGTTCCCTGAGGCATTGATGCTCTGGAAGAAAAAGCGAGTCCGGTATAATAAAAGCAGCTACGCCGCCTTCCTTCAAAAGAGACATCGATAGCTCGACAAACAACTCCCATATGTCAAATTGACCTTTGGCAAGTTGGTAGCCTGCGCATGTGTAGGCGTGTCGTGGGTTAGGTAAATCTGCCCCCCATGGGGGATTGGCAATAATTCCATCATAGGAATGTTTGATGTCTAATTTCTTCCATCGGTCAAGATATGAAGCACCATCTTGTGGCATCAGTGCATCGCTGAGCACAAAGTTTACTTCATGCTTAAAGCTGGCCTTGCAATGGGCTATCGCGGAGGCGTCCACATCAACTCCGTATAGCGTCGAAGTTGGCCGACATCTACTAAATGCAGTTAAAAGCTCGCCTTCGCCACAAGCAGGGTCCAAAATGTGTGGCGTTGGAATATCGGGAATTTCAGAAGCTAATTCAGATGCAAGCCATTCGGCTAGAAATTGAGGGGTATAAATTCTGCCATACCGATTGCCTTGAAGGGCGTTTCTTTCAGCTTGCAGGCTCACTTATATCTCTCCCGATGTGATACTCAAAATCTCATTAGCGTTGTTGGGCTTATTTGCTTGGTTTGACAATAAGTTTTCACGCCGAGATAATAGACGTGACACTGTCATAGGATACCATTTCGAGCCTGATACTGTTAAAATGCCCTTTTTATTAAGACATTGGGCTATTTTAGATAAAGTAGGTGTGCAATCTAAAACCATATTGTCGATATGCACATAAATCTTGCTGTCGTAACTCAAGGCTTCAGCTTTGTTTCTTTTCGCCAATGCCTCACCATTCTTTCCGAGTTTTACTCCTCTTGCTTTAGCGGCAGCTAAAGCAGCCTTAGTTCTTTCACTAATTCTGCGCCCCTCCTCCTCCGCCATAGCTGCGTAGACATGGAGCATGAACCTGTCTGCATTGGGCATGTCGGCGGCCACAAAGTCTACACCGCTTTCCATAAGGCCGGAGATGAAATGCACATTGCGTGCTAGTCGGTCGAGTTTAGCTATGACCAACTTGGTTTTGTGTTTGCGGCAATGTGCAATGGCAGCTTCCAGTTTAGGGCGCTTTGATTTCTTACCACTCTCAACCTCAATGAACTCTGTATAAGGATGACCACTCAATAAAATCTCAATCGCCTTACGCTGTGCTTCAAGGCCGAGGCCACTTATTCCCTGTCTCTGAGTACTCACACGCAAGTACGCCGCTGTTTTGGCTTCTAACGTCCCCATTATGCCTCTCCTGAGTATGTGTAACAGGTAAAGGTTGGTTTATGTGTTACTGTAGCTCTCATAGGTCTGCCTCTGTCATAGGTAACTCGGTGAGCGCTTGCCTTAATATGACCTTCCCTGCATTGAATGCTTTAGGGGTCAAACCAAATCCAACTTCATCGGCTCGTAGTCGGGCTTCATTGCCAACAGACCAATCCAAACGCTTGTCACAGAGTGAGGACTCAATCCGAAAATACATCTCTCTAACAATCGCGTCGCGTTCCGGCGTTGGCGCGGCTTCCTCCAAGAATTGTTTCAACGGCTGATGTTCTCTCGCTATTTTTTTCAGATAGCGCTTTCCTGCACGAGTAAATCCGTCAAAAACGTATCGAGGTATGCCCCTGAGCTCATGCTTAGAAATTCCTCCGTCAGCGCCAAAGGTAATATAATTGCCTGAAGCGTAATCTCTCCAAAATATCGGAATGAATGCTGGTAACACAGTACGGCTTCTTGAGACACCAATACGGCATAGCGCACAGACATGCTCAAAACAGAGTTTATCATCCAAACATTGAAAGTAGCGCTCAGCGTCACCCTGACGTCGCCTTAGACCCTCAAACCCATAGCTTTGTGTGCCCGCCATGTACCATGCGGCGATGATTTTATGGGGGAGGTTAATATCGGTGTCATTTACTATGGAGAGCAGGCTACCAAATTGGAGGTCGTAATAAGACTCTCGCTCATTTTTGTATCTGGGGTCATGCTGCGCCACCATCATTAAATCATCTGTTGAACGATCTTTTATAGATTGAGCCATCGCGATGGTAAGATAAGCCGCAAAGTGCCAATCCCCACCATTGGCTTCACGCCATCGTTTTGATCCTGCGGCGGCAGTAGCCATAAAGCATAAGTCGGGGTTCCCTACCCCAATATCTTCCCATCCAATCACGACTAGGCGCCGCCATAAGACACGATAATCCATTTGGTAGAGATATGAGGCCGCTCGTAAAGCCTGCCCTTCGTCACCTCGCCTTATCGCCTTTTGCAAAAGGCTAAGCGCAATCCATTTGTCGGGCAGGTCACTATATTTTCGCCGTGAGGCTTTAAAGCCACTGGCTTGGTCGTTAAGCTGTTCCAACAGAAAATTAGTAAATATAGTTTCGAGCACATAGGCCTCCCAAATTAATGGGAGGCGAAACCTTTTCACCCCGTATTTGAACGTAACTTAGGCCGATAAAAGGTCAAATGAGGGTAGCTTATGACATGCGCATAGAGGAGTTAATTCACCATAAAATCATGAAAGTATATTTTAAATTAGTCACCGCAGATTTCATCAGCTCGGGTTTCGGCATTTATCCGGTACGGTGTTCGGCGGAACTGGTAGAGCTTTCGTTATGAATCCAACAGTGTCGTGAATACTCAAAGAGCCACCTATGTCCTCTCGTGCATTTTCCTCGAATCCATTGTCAATATACCATTTCCCATCACGCTTGTCGGCCCAGTAGCTATTCATCCCGAGTTCCACCTTGCCCTCGTTCCGTATTAACTGATGATATGAATAACGCCCTGAGTCATCCTTCCATATCTCAATCACATAGTCATTTGCTGGGCTGTTCTGTAATTGCATGTCGCACCATGTGCCAATCAACTCACCAGACCTTAGGGGTTCAGAGGCCATGGCTCCGTTCCAAGAAAATAGTGTCAACACTCCAGATAAAAGCTGTATCGCAACTTTATTCATCTCAAAACCTTTCAATATACGTTTTCTGATACGCTTCTCTTATAACATTGAGCGCAAAAATGTTGAAAAGTATTCCTCTTTGCAATTGATTGCACGAGAACACATATTCGTGGCGCAGATGGGAAAGTAGTCTTTCATAGACCATTATATGGAAATTAAGACCATTAATCACCCGTTTTTGTATTTATGGGAATTAAAGACCATATTTTCCATAAATTGCTTGCAATATGAATTATTGCGGCTATATATGCTTTTGCAAATGATTTTAAGGAGAGCTATCATGGCCAAGCAAATCGAAATATCAGAATGGGCATATCAAACTATTTCATCTTTGATGACACCAGACGATACGGCGGGTTCTGTCATTTCTCGACTATTAGCGAGCGCTGTATCGCCTGAACATTCAACACAAACAATTGTCGTACCTTCAAATGAACTCAACTTCCACCTTGCTGCAGTACCTGATTTGACATTTACAAAAATTATTTCAGTTCAGATAAATGGCAAAGTCATAAATGCAAACAAATGGAAATCTCTTCGCGATGAGATGATAAAGCTAGGCTTAGAGAGCGGCGTGAGTATGGATGATGTTTCCTCAGTGCACACCGTGAAGGGAGAGAAAAACGACGAGGGTTTTGAGTTCCATGAATCTCTTGGAATTTCAATTCAAGGGCAGAGTGCCAAAGACTCTTGGAAAACTTGTTCTGATATATGTTCAATCATCGAGGCTAATCTCGAAGTTCTTGTCCAATGGCGGGACAACGAAAAAGCTGCTTATCCAGGTAAAAAGGCAAAGCTTTTAGTTCCGTAATTCAGTCTCAAACAGAAGCAAAAGTTAAGCGCTTAACACAAGGAAGTAGGAACAAGAAATGGCTATGAAACGCGAAGATATACAATACCGAGGCTACCGAATTATAGCCAACGCAAGCGGAGCTAGGATCCATCCACAAAATCACCCGATAGATGGCAACAGCACTGAAGAGTCTCTAGCAAATGCGAAAGCTCATATAGATGCGATACATAAAGAAAAGCAGAAATTAAGGCCTGCGCCTCATATCGGAACGTTTGATGATTACGTAGAAGCGCTAACAGCCTCAATGCCAGCAGACCATGAATGCGCAATGTTATCTGCCCATTATAAATCTGAAGGAAAGCGCCTTACCGCAGCTGAACTTGCAAAAAGTGCGGGATGGGACAGTTTCAGCTCTGCTAATCGTTTTTACGGAAAACTAGGGAAGCGTATTGCCGATCAAGTAGGTTTGGATTTAACTGGTCGAGACGAGCAAGCCTGGACAGAAGCGCTAGCTACATTTGATGAGGAAACTCGACAATGGATAATGCACGACAATCTGGCTAAGGCTCTTGTCCATCTCAACATGGTATAGCCTATCCAATATATTCCGGAATCATCAGCACCTACGGCTTTGAAAAAATCATCTCCAATGCCTCCCAGATGAATGACGAAGACATTCTCTGGCTATTAGAGCTTATAGAAACAATTGAAAATAAGCCTTTTTGCGGCTCAAAATGTCCGCCTTTATATAGCGTCTAAAAGGTTTCCCGCCGTAGAATAAACGTAAACCCCCACAACAGCGAACTTTTGGAGACTTCCAACGCGTTGTTAAAGTGGTGACAAGCATTGTCTGAAAAACTGTCGGATTGTCTGTTTTCGGACAAAACCAATCGTGCAATTGATTGCACTAGCTTAGGAAGACGATTTTGCATTTAGGTGCCCAGACCAAGTCTCCGAAAGAGCAGTAATGGCGGTGATCTCATATAGAGTGATTGATTGAGAAGTCTTCGGCCACAAGTGAAACTGCTGCGCCCAATTCCTAGCATAACTAAGAATGAGCTTCTCCATGAGCGAATAATGAAAATCATCAGTTATCATCTTCGTGGCTCGCCTGACGACCTCTTTTTTCATCCGCCCAAATGACCGAGCGTTAGGGGATATTCGAAACTCCTTAGTAAATTTGTCTAGCCGGGCTTTATACCCGATGAAACGAATAGCCGCCTCTGAGTTAGACGAAAAATCGCAAGTTTCAACGACGGTCAAGGTGAGCGGTCCAGCACTCAAATTTGCAAAATAGCCCTTCAAGGCCTCTGTTGAGGCATCAAGTTCCGTTTGACTCTTAGCGCCTACGAGTAGGTCGTCTACGAAGCAACAACGTGCTATCTGCTTTGGCAATTTGCACAAAGCCTGCCCGACTAGTGCACTTAGAACCAACGATGATGCCGCCATACCCTGAGGCAATGCTGGCTGGACCGCTTCCTTGTTAGCTGATGTGCCATATCCAATGTAAGGAATAAGTTCTTGCACAACTAACTTTGACATATCGACCATATCAAAAATATGGCCTCGCCGGACAGAGGGGAAGGCGTCTTTAATATCTAAGACCGCCCAAAATAAATATTCTTGCTCCAAAGCCTCTTCTACACCTTGGAATATGCACTTTGCGTTTTTCCCAGTTTTGCAATATTCCCATTTGTTCATTGGCGCACTGATAAAGAATATATCACTTGCAATGATACTACGAACCCTGCGCACTGGGCCAAAATCATGGATTATGCGTTTCCCGCCATCTGACTTTAGCTTCTCATAGGTAGTGATTGTTTCAACACATTTCGCCTTTAGCTTATGTTTGTTTGCACGAGCGTAAATGCCTTCAAGTGTGATGGAGACACCATATCTGTTTGCACATACAATCTCGGCGACAACACAAGCATTTACAGAATTCGCAATTGCATTTTGTTTAGCCATTACTCTCGCTTTGGAAGCATTACCGAGTATTAGCCGCGCCAATTTTCTTAGGTTTTGCTGATGGCCTTTCACGTGCACCCTAATTGAGTCCATGTCATTTAATGGCCTATCAGGATGTTGTTTGAGACACTTCAAGACCCACTTCATCGCGCGATCATCACGCTCCGTTAGTTGAATAAGAGCAGGATTTGCAATTGATTTCACTACTAGAGGACTCATAATTATCTCCCCACAACTTCTGATGTGGAAGAACGACGGCGATCAAACAACCACTGGTGAAGGTCACCCTTCGAGTAAAGCACCACCTTTGCACCAGCTTTAGTGTATTTTGGTCCTGTACCGTTTACTCTCATCTTAGCGAGCGTAGACATTGACAGTTTAACGATCTTCGCTGCCTCGGCAGGTCGTATGTATTCTTGCTTGGTCATGTATCTCGATTCCTCTCAATTGCGTTGAAGAGGATATGTGCTCAAGCTGTAAAAATATCGAGGGTACAGAACTACCCTAATTAATACCTTCCTTTACCGCATTATAGATGGCGTCATCTTCCTCACTCAGTACAAGATATTTTCCGAGGTTTTCATGTTTCTTATCTTCTCTTTCAAACTCGGAAGCATATTTCTTTATCGTTTCGGGTTGTAGCCCCTCACCCATTTTTTCGATCAATATTTGCTGAGCCAATTCATACAAGCCAAGCTTATTTTTGCCTTTTGCAAGCTCATCTTTAGCAATGCCCTTTGCTTTGCTTGCCAATAACTTCATTCTATCTTGTGGTTTGGCACCAACCTTATTTCGTTTTTCATTTTCGATTCGGAAAACTACCATTTCCCTCAAAGCTTGAAGAATCCAGACAGGTACATCGGCAACCTTTGTTTCTAGTTGCTCATCAATCCTATAAGGTCGATGTCCCATTAGTATATTAAGAGCTTCAAACAAAGCGAGCTGGTTGCCGTTAAGATAGGCAGCTCGTAACATCGACATATGCAGCTTTGCCTTTTTAGTCATTTTGAAGGAAACCTTCCAGAGTTTCACCAAGCGATTGAGTGGCAGCAAGAGCCTCCTTCTCGACTAAATGCGCATAAATTTGAGTTGTCTTAGGATCTGAGTGACCCAGCATTTTCCCTATAAGCAGCAAGCTGGCGCCTTGGCTGGCAAGTATAGTGGCAAATGAATGTCGGAGATCGTGAAGCCGGACATCATCCATCTGAAGATGTTTCCGAATTTTCTCCCAGCATTTCTGCAAGCCAGTAAAATGCCCTTTGTTGGGTGCGGTAAATACGTGTGGATTGCCTTTTAGACGCGGCAGAGATTTTAGGACCTCAAGAGATTGATCATTCAAAGGTATTTTTTTCTCACCCGTTTTTGAGTCAGGTAGCATCAGGTAGTTATTCTCAAAATCAACATAACTCCATTTCATCTTAAGAATTTCAGACTTCCGGCAACCAGTAAGAAGCAATAGCTTTATTGCTGGTACAGCATTGTAGTTCAAAACTAGAGCAGATGGTTCATTCAAAAACTGGAACAAAACCTTTAGCTCTTTCTCGGTTAGGAACCGTTGCATTTTTCTGTCTTTGGGTTTTTTCACAAAATGGACGGGATTGTCCGATCTGACTCCTTTTTGAATTGCAAAACTAAAAATCCCGCCTAGGAGTCCTACTGTTCGTGAAGCCGTTCCTTTACCCCCCGTAACTCTCGCCCTACCTCGAGCTTTGGTCCTTATATCTACAGCCGTTTTTCCAGAAATAATGTCTTTCATAAATTTTGTGACGTCATCTGTGGAAATTTCAGAAACACTCATGCTTCCCAGAAGCGGCTTTATATGACGTTCAATTCGACCTTTATCGGTAGCAAGAGTGGATGGTTTTTTGTGCGAACAACCTTCTGCCAAATATAAATCACATAACTCCGAAACATTGATCGCATCACTTAATTTATACCTATCAGCTGATGGGTCTCCACCATCATTGACTTGGTTCCAGAACTTTACTGCTTTGTCTCTTGCTTTGTAGGGCGTCATCGCACCGTGCCTGCCAAGAACGATTTTTCGCGTTCGGTTACCCTTGCGGTACTGAAAAACGTACGACTTTACCCCAGAAGGATAAACCCTTAGACCGAACCCAGGCACGCCTTCATCCCATATGAGATACTCGGTGTTAGTAGCCTTGGCTTTATCGACGATGGATTTAGATAACTTAGGCAATGTTAATCCTCTACGGAAGCGCCACGGAAGCAAACGGAAGCTATTATCTGGAACTTAAAGGAATTAAAAGGAAATATCAAATTTGCTAAATTATTGTTTTTTATACTTAAATGCTCTAACTGGAATTGAGAGCAAAGATAATACTCTGCCCTCCGAAGGCAGAGGTCATAGGTTCAAATCCTATCGGGTGCGCCAAGCTACATTTCCTGCGGAAATGCAGCAACACCGCGTGGGTATTTTTCAAAGAAAAAGCGCAGCGGTGCTAATAACTCTTCTCTTATCCTTGACCGCCACAGCAAAACCCGCCGAACCCACAACAATCGCCAGCACATCCCTCTGCGGCGACAGCTACCTCCTCGCCCTAGCCCCTGATCACATAAGCGCCCTATCTTGGCAATCGCGCAGCCCTCTATCCCTTGCCAATGACGCTCAGAAACAGCTCCCGCAATTATGGGATGACCCTGAAGTGCTCCTCAGCGCAAAAGCGGATTACATTCTATTTGGTGCGGGTGAAGGCGCAAAAGCCAATGCCCTGCCCGCCGCGCCGTTAAATCTAATATGGGGCGAAAACTTTAGTACACTATTCTCCAACGCCAAGATGATAGAGGACGCGCTGGCTCTAAAAACTGAAACCACCCAAAATTGGAGCCGCCGGATTGAGGCTCTTACCCACAAGTCTGAGCAACGCGGCAACCACCCTAAAATCCTATATCTCTCCCGTTCAGGCGGCTCTGCGGGGCGCGGTACATTAGTTGATGCGGCGATTACAGCGGCGGGCGGCGTAAATATTGCCGAGACATCAGGTTGGTTCACGCCCGACCCTGAACACATCATCGCTTATGACCCTGACCTTATCATCACGAGCTATTTCAAAAATGGTTATGAGTCCGTTCAATCCTCGGCCGTGCGTAATAAGGCCGTACAGCGCTTTATTGCGGGACGTCCAAATGTAGAAATTGACGGAAATTTATGGCCGTGTGCAGGGCCGGGATTAATTGAAGCGGCAGAATTAATTTCAGACGCCATAGATAAATTGCCATGAAATTAGCGCTCCTCATTCTCGGCACAATCACGGTCCTTTTGATCTCCCTTTTTTTTGGGGCTGCGGATTTATCCGTTTCGCAAACGCTTTCGGCCTTGTTCGGGCAGGGCCGCGAGATTGATATCACCATTGTGCAGGAACTGCGTTTGCCTCGCGCCTTACTGGGGGCCGTTATTGGGGCAGGATTGGGCGCGTCAGGCGCGGCGCTGCAAGGCTATACTCGTAACCCGCTCGCTGCGCCGGGCATATTGGGATTTACCGCCTGTGCAGCCTTGGGCGCAGTCACTGCGCTTTATTTTGGTTTTAACCAGCTCGTGCCTCTCGCGGCGCTTATTGGTACAGCTCTTGGGGCGCTTCTCATTTTAAAAATTGCAGGGCCACGCAAAGGCGCTTCGACCCTCATTCTGGCAGGCGTTGGTGTTGGCGCTTTAGCCACAGCTCTAACAGGCCTCATTATGAATTTTGCGCCTAATCCTTGGGCGCTGTCCGAGATTGTCTATTGGTTGATGGGGAGCCTCAAAAATGCGGAGATGGGCGGGTTGATGGTTTGCGCGCCTTTAACAGCATTAGGTCTCGCTCTGCTTCTCTTTGTCGGCCCTGACTTACGCACGCTAAGTCTCGGTGAGGAGACGGCTACAAGTTTGGGTGTTTCTCTTGGCAAAGTCAGAATTTTATTAATTGCAGGCACGGCGCTTTGCGTCGGAAGCGGCGTCGCCATTGCGGGGGCTATCGGCTTTATCGGATTATTTGTGCCGCATATTGTTCGCTTAATCTTTGGCCCAGACCCCATGAAGTTAATTCCGCTTTCAGCCTTGGGCGGAGCTGGGTTTTTAGTCTTTGCCGATATTATCACCCGTGCTCTGACGGGGCCAGGCACACAGCTTTATCTTGGTATTTTAACATCTCTCATTGGCGTGCCCTTCTTCCTTTATCTAGCGGTGAAGGAGACGCGGACATGATCTCCTTTAAAAACCTCTCTGCGGGTTACGGGCCTTGCGACGTTCTGCAAAATCAAAGCGCCGAAACCAAGAGCGGCGAGCTCATAGCGCTTATCGGGCCGAATGGCTGCGGGAAATCGACTTTACTGAAAACACTTTGCGGAATTATAGTCCCGTCGTCTGGACAAGTATCTGTTGGGGACAAAAGTCTCTCTGAAATTAATTTAAAAACTCGTGCCAAACATATTGCCTATCTGGCGCAATCCCGCGAGGCCATGCCAAGTATGAGTGTAGAAGACGTGGTGCGCTTGGGCCGTGCACCTTATCGTGGAGGCTTGGGTAAAATAAGCACGGACGGCGAAAGCGCCATAGCGTCAGCCCTATCCCGAACGCAATCAGATATATTTAAATCCCGCCGTTTTGACAGTCTATCAGGCGGAGAGCAGGCCCGTGTATTAGTAGCCCGCGCTTTAGCCGTGGAGGCTCCCATCTTGCTCGCAGATGAGCCCATTGCCGCGCTCGACCCTTTTTATCAGCTTTCCATGATGCAGATATTAAAAGCCGAAGCCGCGTCAGGAAAAACCGTGATTACGGCCTTGCATGATTTATCTTTGGCCGCGCAATTTGCGGACCGTATCTGGATGATGCATAAGGGAAAGATTATCGCCGACGGCACGCCGCCTGGTGTTTTAACAGCTGAGAATTTAAAGACTGTATTCGGGATTAAATTACCTAAGGGCGGATTTAAATCCCTCGAACTCGCTGATTAGCATTCGACGACATTAACGGCCAAACCGCCTTGGCTGGTTTCTTTATATTTTGACGACATATCCAGACCCGTTTGGCGCATGGTTTCAATCACCTGATCCAGACTCACCTTCATCGCGCCGTCAGCATGTAGCGCGAGCCGCGCGGCGTTCACAGCTTTCACCGCGCCAATCGCATTGCGCTCGATACACGGAATTTGCACAAGCCCGCCCACGGGATCGCAGGTCAGGCCGAGATTATGCTCCATGCCAATTTCAGCCGCCTGCGCCACTTGTTCAGGGTTTGCGCCCCAGACCGCCGCTAGACCGCCTGCCCCCATGGAGCAGGCCACACCGACTTCGCCTTGGCAGCCCATTTCTGCGCCCGATATAGAGGCTCGCTGCTTATAGAGAAGTCCGATACCACCAGCTGTTAAAAGAAACTTTCGGATGTTTTGCGGAAGGCGATTATCTCCCGCGCAATAATGTTTCAACACCGCAGGAATAATCCCAGCCGCGCCATTTGTCGGTGCTGTGACCACCTGCCCGCCATTGGCGTTTTCTTCATTCACCGCCATGGCGTAAACATTCAGCCAATCAAAAAGCTGTTCGCGTTCGTTAGACATCGGCGCGCTATGCAGTTTTTGCCACAAGCCGGGGGCGCGGCGTTTGACCTCCAAACCGCCCGGCAAGATACCTTCCGTATTCAGACCGCGATCTATACAGGCAAACATAACCTCCGCGATTTTATCCAGCGCCGCATCGGTGTCTTCACGCGGGCGTTTTTCGTCTTCATTGGCATAGATAATCTCTGAGATTGATTTTTCATGCGCTTTACACAGCGCCAAAAGTTCTGCGGCTGATCCAAAGGGGTAAGGCGCTTTATCAGGGGTTTGAATAAAGTCCTCTTTGACAGGCTTGGAGAGCTGTTGCTTGGACGCAATGAAACCGCCGCCCGTTGAGTAGTAGGTGCGCTTATCAATACGGGTGCCGCTTTCATCAAAGGCGCGCAGTTCCATTTCATTGGGATGAAGCTTGGCGGGCGTTTCGTAATCTATAATTAAATCCGTTTCGGGATTAAATTTAATCTCCCGTTTTCCGCCTAGATTTAAATCATGAGCCTCATAAACTTTGCTTAGTCCTATAGCGGCCTCGTCGGGATCAAAGCTTGCAGGGCGATATCCCATTAGGCCGTAAATCGAAGCGCGCGGTGAGGCGTGGCCCTCCCCCGTAAAGGCAAGAGAGCCGCGCAGAATAACTTCAATGCGCGTAACGGAGGCGAGCAGCTTAAGTTTTCTCAATCGCCGCACATAGCGCGCCGCAATCCGCATCGGCCCAACCGTGTGGGAAGATGACGGGCCTATGCCGATACGGAAGATATCGAGGACGGATAACATGAGCTAGGCTTATCAGAGATTGAGAGGCAGTCTATTCTAAAAAGACCCGTATCAGCGCAATTAAAGCGAGCCGTTAATCAGTTTCATAATGCCCGAAAAATCGAGACCGTCTTTCTGCGCAGCTTCCATTTGCGCATAAAGGTCTTGGGAATGCTTGCCCAAAGGCGTCTCAGCCTTAGCGGACTTAGCCGCGTCTTGCGCCAGGCGTAAGTCTTTCAGCATCATGGCCGCCGTAAAGCCGGGCTGATAATCACGATTAGACGGCGCGCTTTCCACGGGGCCAGGCGCGGGACAATAGCTGGTCATGGACCAATTTTGACCGCTGGCCGTGCTGGAAATATCGTAAAAGGTTTGGGCGTCCAGACCGAGCTTCTCCGCCAAATTAAAGGCTTCACACGTTCCAATCATGTGAATGCCGAGTAGCATATTATTGCAAATCTTGGCGGCTTGCCCGTTCCCGGCATCGCCCGCATGAAAAACATTTTTACCCATAATATCAAGAAACGGTTTCGCGCGATTATAGGCACCGTCCGTGCCGCCGCACATAAAGGTCAGCGTTCCAGCCGCCGCTCCGCCGACGCCGCCAGAGACAGGCGCGTCAATCATATCAAACCCCTTATGCACCGCTGACCCGATAACTTTGCGGGCTGAGGCAACATCAATGGTAGAGCAGTCAATCATGAGCGTGCCTTTCGCCGCATATTCGAACACGCCGTCCTCGCCGCCATAAACCATTTTTACATGCGCCCCAGCCGGCAACATGGTGACAACAACCTCGGCCGGTTCAACTGCGTCTTTGGCATTTTTTGCGGCTATGCAGCCCGCTTCGACTGCGCGGGCCACAGCTTCTGCGGACAAGTCCAACGCCCTCACCTCATGCCCTGCGGCGGCCAAGTTCGTCGCCATGCCAATGCCCATATTTCCCAGACCGATAAATGCGATTGTGGTCATTTTAAAAACTCCAACTTACAAAAATTCTTGGGGCGGCTTAGCGGTTTTACGAAATAACCTCTGAACCTGCGGCTCTGTGACGCCGCTTAAGTCATCATGTGACCATTTTGGTTTTCGGTCTTTGTCAATGAGTTGCGCCCGAATGCCCTCATAAAAGTCCTGCGTCTTGAGGAAGTTGAGCGAGATATCCAGTTCCTGCGTCATCACTTCACGGAAATTCATTTTTGCCCCGCGCCGTAAGGCTTCAAATGTCACGCACATGGCGAGCGGGGATTTACGGCGGATACTAATGGCCTGTTTTTGCGCCCATTCACTGCCGTCTTCATCCAGCGTGCGCAATATGGCAGGAACTGTCTTCTCGCCAAAAGCTTTAACAGCTCTAGGGATGAGTGCGCTTGCAGGAGGCGTTTTAACGAAATCAATCATCACATTAGCCACCGCAGCATCAGAGCCGTCGAGTTTGGCGGCGCCTAAGGCGTCAATTAATTCGCCATGTTGCGCGCTCGGCACATAGGCGTTGGCCACACCGACATGACAGCTTTGCCCTGCATCAAGCCGCGCCCCCGTCAGGCCAAGCCATTGCCCAAACTCCATTCCAAGGCGGGGCAGAAAATATGTGCCGCCTACATCGGGGAAATAGCCAATGCCTGTTTCAGGCATCGCAAACATCGTCGCATTACCCGCCACGCGTAACCGCCCATGAACAGAGAGCCCAACACCGCCGCCCATAACGAAACCATCAATCAGGGTGATATAAGGTTTGGAGTAGCGGTGAATTAATTCGTTCAGCGCATATTCAATACGCCAAAATTCCTCAGCGCGGCTATCGCCCGCCTTGCCGCTATCATGGAGTAGGATAACATCTCCGCCCGCACAAAAAGCCCGCTCGCCTTCGCCGTCAATGAGAACAGCGCCGATATTGGAATCTTTTTCCCACGCGACGAGGAGGCGCGTGATTTCTTCGCACATGGCGTAGGTCAGCGCATTAAGCGCCTTGGGGCGATTGAGCGTGATGTGGCCGAGATTACCGACGACCTGGGATTTAATTTCGTTGGTCATTTCTTAACTTCAAACTCTTCTACAGTTTTCATTAATTCCTTCACACGCATAATTGCATCCATACAACCTTGCTTGCTTGCATATCCTTGACCAGAATCAGCCATAATATTACCGGCAGAAATCAGTCTGCCAACGCCATTTGTCTTTTTTATCAAGGTAAAACTCTATTCTTTGTGCAGGTTTTGTTTTTAACATTTTCATTGTAATCTTTCCGTTTTTTACTGCCTTAAAAGAGAACGCGAGACAATCATGCGCATAATCTGGTTTGTGCCTTCTAATATCTGATGCACCCGCAAATCTCGCACAATTTGTTCAATTTCATATTCCGAGAGATAGCCATAACCGCCATGGAGCTGTAGCGCATCATTGGCGATTTTGCTGCACATATCCGTACAAAAGCGTTTCGCCATGGCGCAGGCCGCGCCGGCATTAGGGAGTTTTTTGTCGAGCATATCTGCCGCGCGGTAAATCATCATGCGCGAAGCTTCGAGCTCTGTTGCCATATCGGCGAGCATGAATTGTGTGTTCTGGAAATCAGATATACTCTTACCAAATTGTTTGCGCTCTTTGGTATAATCCAAAGACGCGGTCATAGCTTTTTGCGCGCCGCCCAGTGAACACGCGCCAATATTAATTCGCCCGCCGTCTAATCCGCTCATAGCGAATTTAAATCCGTCGCCTTCGGCGCCGACGCGGTTCTCTGCGGGAATGCGGCAGTCTTCCATAATCACTTGCGCTGTGGGCTGAGCGTTCCAGCCCATTTTCTTTTCATTCGCGCCAAAGCTGAGCCCCGGCATGCCTTTTTCTATCACGAAAGTAGACACGCCTTTCGCGCCATTATCGGATGTGCGCGCCATGACGACATAAATATCTGACCATCCCGCGCCAGAGATAAATGTCTTAGTGCCGTTGAGGATATACTCATCACCATCACGTTTGGCTTTTGTCGTCAGAGACGCCGCATCGGACCCTGCCCCAGGTTCGGTCAGGCAATAACTCGCAATTAATTCGCCCGCCGTCAGGCGCGGTACATATTTCGCGCGGACAGTATCATCGCCGTAACGGTCCACCATCCAAGTCGCCATATTGTGAATGGTCATCATCGCCGTGTGAGACACGTCGCCCGCCGCGAGCTGTTCGAAAACAAGGGCGCTATCCAGACGCGATAGCGCTGTTCCGCCATGCTCTTCAGAAGAATACATGCCCATAAATCCAAGCTCGGCGGCTTTGGTAAAAACCGCGCGGTCTAAGAATTTTTCTGCATCCCACTTACCACTATACGGCGCGAGCTCAGTTGCCGCGAAATTCTTCGCCATATCCTGAATAAGGATCTGTTCTTCTGTAAGCTGAAAATCCATTAGAGCCTGTCCTTATCACCTGTAAATTTTAATAGACCAACTTCCAGTCCTTTATAAGTCCCATCTGTACCTGCGCCGCCCTTTTGATCGCGCGGGTGGTTCTTACCGTCTAAGACGGGCACTTCATCAATAAAAGGGGTCTGCCCCTCAAGGCACGCCAGATTTATACCAAATTGTGTGGGGTTAGAACGGCGTTGATGATGGGTGTAAATTCCGCAAGTTGAACAGAAATAATGTTGCGCTACCCCTGTCCCAAATGTGTAGCAAGACAGCGTGTCTTGACCCGATGTAAAATCAATATCCTTCAGCTCAGCGCTAACCGCGACGGCGCCGCGCCGTGAACACATAGAACAGGTACAGCGCCGAGCCGTCTCTAATTCATCCGTTAATTTCACAGTGAATTTAACCGCGCCGCAATGACAAGACCCTTTATGGACTGGGCGCGTATCAGCCATCACGTCTTTTCTGCCGCATCTCAAAGCGCCGCATCGGCATGGCGTCTATGATTGAGTAGAGTGTTTCAAAGGATGGGAAATTATCCCATCTTTGTTTTACGCCTTGATCTTTGCCAATGAGAACAAATTCCAACGCCTCTCCGCAGCTCGTAATAGACGTCAATCTTGTGCTTGCACGTTTATCAGCGATTGGATTAAAAATCATCAGTTCTAGCCTATCATCGAAAATAACACGATCAGTCGTCTTACTTCTCACCTCAACAATGACTAAATCACGCTCTTCGAAACCATCCCAATCCATCACCGAATATTTAGAATCAATTGTATTATTTTCTTCGGGCACACAGACCGCCAAAATTCTATTTTCTCCTAAGGGGTTTGCAGCTTTGTAGATCTGCCCTTCATTCGGAGAGGCTGAAAGCTGCCCCGCAAAGACGAATGGGCTCAAAACCACAAGCGAAAGAGATATTTTGGATATTAAACGCACGGCAAAACTCCATTTGCTGGATAAGGGTCTCTATATACGCGCGAACATGCCATTTAGCTTACGCTTTCAAGGGTAGATTTTTTCGTTAATCTTTGCGCTCGAAGCTCAGCTAATTGGTCGCCTAATATGTCTTCGAAATAACTATCACACCCTAGGCACATATTTTCAACGCTTCGGCCTTTGCCATCTAGCTTTGTCGATTTTAGGCGAAAGGTCTTGGCGTCCCAACCGCTCTCCACACCCATCTTGTTTGGCGTACCGTCATTTATCGCCTGAATAGCCGGCAGTGTCGCGACACTCTCAAGGATGTCTATAAGAGGTTCTTCGGTGAGGTTGCCCAATGGCTTTTTGGTTTTTAGGCAGCAGGGAAAAATATTCCCATTAGGCTCAATCGAAATTTCAGACCCCGCTTGGCCAAACTTTAAAAAATCTTTCCCGCCTGACCACCGCGCGCAAAAATTAGTTTTATAGTCTGCATTGGAGAGGCCATTCGTGAAGGCGCGGCCTCGCGGCCAAAGCTCGCCTATCCATAAATCAGGTTGGGCCCCGAAAAACAAAAATGTAGCATCATCTGGCTTAACGTCAGTCGCCTCATCAGGGACTTTTAAACGCTCATCTTTTTCTGCGCCCAGCGAGACTTCTTTGACATTGCGCGAGGCCATAAGGGCGCGAATATTTTGCACGAATTTAAATTTCTTCTCGCCTTTCATCCCGACATGATAATCATCAATAGAGGCAATCCCAAAAGAGCTTACCCCGCGCGACAGGCAATTATCTAATATCTCGGGCGTCAATATATCTCCGGTCGTCTGAATGGAAATTTTCGGAGTTCGCTGCCCATATTTTTTCTTTAGAGCCTCAAGCACAGGATAAAAAAGCTCTTCCCGAACGCCGTCAATTAACAGCTCTCCGCCTGCTAATATAAGATGCGTAGGCTCGCGCTCGCCTGTTTCAGAATTAAACCAACTTAAATCATCGGGCAGATTTGCGAGGACTTTTTCATAAGCCTTCTGCCCTTCTCCCACGACCTCAGTAAGGGCATCACGCACATAGGGCCGAAAACGATCATCATAACAATGCTTACATTTTCGGTGGCACGCCCATGTCAGAACCCAATAAAGAGATTGCATGTCTAACCCTTCACAGTCTCTAAAACGTCGGAATAATAAAGGCGCTATCCTCTGTCTCGCCTTCGGGCCAGCGTTGCGTGACAGTTTTCACTTTCGTGTAAAAGCGCAGGCCTTCCATACCGTATTGATTGGCGTCACCGAACGCGCTGCGCTTCCAACCGCCAAAGCTGTGATAGGCGACAGGGACTGGAATGGGCACGTTAATGCCAACCATGCCGACTTCGACCCGGTCTGCAAATTCACGCGCGGCGCGGCCATTTTGCGTAAAGATAGCGACGCCATTTCCGTATTGATGTTCAGACGGCAGCTTTAGCGCCTCTTCAAATGTATTGGCGCGGACAATCTGCAGCACGGGGCCGAAAATTTCGTCTTGATAAGTCTCCATATCTGGCGTGACATTATCCAGAAGGCTCGGCCCGACAAAGAACCCGTCCTCATAGCCTTGCAGACTAAAGTCGCGCCCATCAACGAGCAGCGTTGCGCCTTCATCCACAGCCTTGGTCACTTGGGCTTTGATGCTGTCGCGGTGCACCCCTGTGACGACAGGGCCATAATCAGCCTCAGGATCCTCAGACACACCAACTTTCATGGCTTCAATCGCAGGGAGCATTTTCTCAAGGAAGCGTTCCGCCGTCCCCTCGCCCACAGGCACGACAACGGGCAGCGCCATACAGCGTTCACCTGCCGAGCCATAAGCTGCGCCGAGAATGTCTTTCACGGCTTGGTCCATATTGGCGTCGGGCATGATGATGCCGTGATTTTTCGCCCCGCCCATACATTGCGCGCGTTTGCCGTTTGCTGTCGCGCGGGCATAGACATATTGCGCAATATCAGAGGAGCCGACAAAGCTGACAGCCTTGATCGTCGGATGATCACAAATCGCGTCGACAATTTCTTTATCGCCATTGATACATTGCAAGAGGCCGACGGGCCCGCCCGCTTTGATAAATAATTCCGCGAGGCGCATGGGCACAGACGGGTCTTTTTCAGACGGCTTTAAGATACAGGCATTGCCCGTCGCAATCGCCATGCCGAACATCCACATCGGGATCATAGCCGGAAAATTGAAAGGCGTAATGCCCGCAACAACGCCGAGCGGCTTACGCATAGAATAAACATCAATCTCAGGCCCTGCGCCATAAGTGTGCTCACCCTTTTGGCCGTGGGGAATACCGCAGGCAAATTCAATGACATCAACGCCGCGCATAACATCGCCGCGGCTATCGGCAATCACCTTGCCATGTTCGGAGGACAGCAATGCCGCGAGTTCATCCATATGGGCGTCAACAAGCTGCTTATAAGCGAACATAATCCGCGAGCGTTTTTGCGGATTCGTATTCATCCAAGTGATTTGCGCTTTAGCGGCAGAGGCGACAGCGGCATCAAGCTCTGACGGCGTCGCCATATTAACCTGAGCCTGCACCTCGCCCGTATTGGGGTTGAAAATATCTTTCGTGCGGCCTGATGTGCCCGGCACTAATGCCCCGTCAATGAAATGACCAATCTGTCTCATAATCTCGTCCTTTATTTTTCTGCTTTATACAGGAGCCCCGCGCAATTTTTTACCTAAATTTACGCTGTCGTCGATTTATCTGATATGGGATGGCTGAAAGTGAAATGGTCAAAAATCGGGTTCTCTAAGCGGCGCTTAAATTCCGTAGACCCCCCATGCCAATTATTCGTCACCCGCTCGCGATCTTTATACCAACTCGCGTCAATTTTGGCCCAAGCCAATTTAGATAATTTTTCTTGCGCCTCTTCATTAAAGGCAGTTTCCGCAGGGTCATTGACCTCTACGGTGCCATCACCCGTTTTATCCATGAGTTTGAGGATATGCTCAAATTGCGCCTCAAGTTTATAGACAATAGAGGTGTGCCCCGTATTCGTATTGGGGCCATAGAGTATGAACATGTTTGGAAATCCTGCCGTGGTAACGCCAAGATACGCATAGGCCCCGTCTTTCCAATGCTCGCGTAAGGCGCGTCCCGCTTCCCCGCGCACATCAATATTTTTTAGAAAAGGATTGGAGAAAAATCCAGTGGCATAAACAATGACATCATGGGCATGAAACTTATCATCCGCTGTTTCTATGCCGCCTGCTTTAATCTCTGAAATTGACTGTGTTTCAAGGGTCACATTATCACGGCCAATCGCGGGGTAATATTTATCCGAGAGTAAAATTCGTTTGGCACCGACGGCATAATCCGGGGTGAGCTTTGAGCGTTTCTCAGGGTCTTTGACATGTTTTTTAATTTCAAGCGCATTTAATTTGCGCACTAAGGCGCCGCGTATTTTTGCGCCTTTAATAACTGGCCAGATAAAAAACTCGCCCTGACACCAGAGCCCGCCGCGATAGAGTTTCGCCATGAAAGGTAATTTACCCGCGAGCCATTTCTCAAATTTCGAATAAGGGCGATCATGCTTATTAATCATCCAATTGGGCGTGCGCTGATAGACCGTCAAATGTTTGGCAATTTTAGCCACTTCAGGAATTAATTGCGCCGCGCTCGCGCCGACACCTATAACGCCAACATTTTTATCTGTCAGATCAACGCTATGGTCCCACTGTGCAGAATGAAAGTTAGGGCCTTTAAAGGTCTCTTTGCCTTTAATATTTGGAATGGACGGATGGTGAAGCTGACCCACGGCGCTCACAAAAAACTGGCAATCATAAGTCTTTCCGCCAGCTGTCGTCACCGTCCATCGTCCCTTATCATAAACGGCTCCCGTCACGGTCGCGCCAAATCTAATATGGCGATAGAGGTCTCGGTCTTTGGTGAAACCTTCAAGGTAGTCTAAAATTTGCGGCTGCTTGGCCCATTTAAAATCCCAAGCTGGATTAGGCGCAAAACTGTAAGAATAAAGCGAGGACGCGATATCACATTCCGCGCCGGGATAGGTATTATGCCGCCATGTTCCGCCTACGCCATCAGATTTTTCAAGAATGATAAAATCATCAATGCCCGTCTCCCGCAATCTAGCGGCTAGACCAAGCCCTCCAAAGCCTGTGCCTATAATAACGAGCTTATGGGAGGTCATGGGCAATTTTATCCCCCCGTCACAGACATATGCCGTGCAACCGCCGGCGCTGCGCCACGGTCTGAAATATCAAAATTATGCTTTTCAGGCTTTTGATGCATGGCCAGATTTAGCAGCGCGTCTAACTGTTCCTTCGGGTTGTCCCCGCGGATAGCTTCGCGCAAATCCAGTTTTCCGCCATGCCCGAGACAGGTATAAATTTGCCCCGTACAAGTGACGCGCACGCGGTTACATCCTGCGCAAAAATTATTCGTCAGAGGCGTAATCATCCCCAGAAGACCGCCTGTTTCCGCTACTTTTACATAGCGGGCGGGGCCGCCTGTTTTCAGCGGCGTGTCGATGAGGGTAAACTGGCCTTCCAAAGATTCGCGTACCGCAGTTAGCGGGATATATTGATCCACGCGATCTTCATCGATCTCGCCCAGGGGCATCACCTCTATCAAAGTCATATCCATGCCGCGCCCATGCGCCCATTTCATAAGGTCAGGGATTTCGGCATCATTAGTACCTTTCAGCGCAACGGTATTTATTTTAACATTCAGCCCTGCCTCTTGCGCCGCATCAATACCCCGCATGACATCATCCAGAGCTGCGCGCCGCGTGAGTCTCAAAAAAGTTTCAGGGTCGCGGCTGTCAAGCGAGACATTAATCCGTTCCACGCCGCAAGCCTTAAGCTCATCTGCAAAGTTGGCCAGTTGCGTGCCATTAGTCGTCATCGTGATTTCATCAAGAGCGCCGCTCTCGCGGTGACGAGACAAGCCTTTTATCAAGCTCATCACGCCGCGCCGCACCAAAGGCTCCCCGCCCGTTAGGCGGATTTTGCGAATGCCGCGGGTGATGAAAGAGGTGCAAAGCTCATCCAATTCTTCGAGCGTGAGCAGGTCTTTGCGCGGGAGAAAAGTCATGTTTTCAGCCATGCAATAAGTGCAGCGCAAATCACACCGATCCGTAACGGAGAGACGCAAATAAGTAATCTGCCGTCCAAAGCTATCTGTAAGGTTATTGTCCATCCTGCTAACTTTATGAGAGGCAAAGCCGCCCCTGACAAGTAGCAAAGATGTATGACTTATGCGGCAGTTATGAATTCAAAGAGATGAACCCAACTTTATTGCAAGACTAAGGCTTCCGGTTCCATATGGCCTCTTTAAAGATTGTGCCCAGAATATAGCCCCCGGCCAAAACAACCCCGCGTATGGTGCCGCTAATTTTAGACACGCCGATACGCGCGCGATAATGGACCGGAACTTCGCGGCAGCGCAGCTTATGTTTCAAGGCCCTGACCTGCATCTCTACGGTCCAGCCAAATGTTGGAGCTTCCATGTTCAGCTTATCATAAGCCTCGCGAGTTATGGCCCGAAACGGCCCTAAATCCGTAAAGCGAAAACCCCAAAACAAATACATTAACCAACAGGCTAAGGTGTTGCCAAATCGCTGCTGTATTGTCAGCGCGCCCTTATCACAATCACCCAAAATACGCGATCCAATCACCATATCCGCTTCGCCTGATTTAAGCGGCGCGAGCAGAGCTTCTAAATCATCAGGGTCATCAGAGGCATCGCCGTCCATAAAGACGAGAATGTCATAGTCTCCAGCATGCTCGATAGCGGCCAGACAAGCCCGCCCATAACCTGGTTCAGCCACATAGACGACGGACGCCCCCGCCTCTTTCGCGCGTTTGGAGGTTTCGTCCGTTGACCCATTATCGGCGACGATAACGGCGTCAACTTTCCCAATGACGGAGGACACAACGCCCCCAATGGCGTCTTCTTCATTTAATGCCGGGATAACAAGTTTTATAACGGGGTCAGGCATGACGTCTCGCTTTCAGGCCATCCCATAATAAGACGAGCAAAGGCACGCCAAATTCAAGCGGGACAAGAACACGCCTGTAAAAAGTGTGATGCTCAAATTCGCCAAGTTTAAACCGTACAAAATAAAATGTAGCCCCAACCGTCAGCAAGGCCAAGCCGCGCGCCGACCAATGATGAACCGCGAAAGGCAGGAACATCAAAAACCATATGAAATACCAAGGATAGCCCGTAGGTGATAAAAACACTAAAGCCGCCGCCAATAGCAGAAGGTGCACGGGCATAAGCTCACTTGACCGAGGCGACCTAAAGCCCAACCACAGGCTCATTGAGGTTAAGCTCAGGGCGACAAAAATTCTGGTAATTTTATCAGAGTATTCGGTGAATAAGCCCAAGCCCCCCTCAACAACCCTGAAGAGGAAGCTACTATTCTCCCAGGTGGCGCTATAGGCCACAAGCCCGGCATTATCTTTTAGCGTCAGCAACATGGGGAGAAGGCTGAGAGCTGTGAGAACCGCCACCAACACGGCGACGGATATATAAATGATAGGTCTGTGACGCCATTCTCGAAACAAGACGGGGGCCAAAAGCAACGGCCATATTTTAACGGCCGCCGCCAAGCTGAGCATGATAGCCCCAATTATGGGGCGTTTTCCGGCCCATAATAAAGCCGCCAATAGCGGCGCGACCAACAGAACATCCATGTGCAACATATTATATGTTGTAAAAATGATAACGGGGTTTAGCCAATAAAGCGCGCTCCATATCAAAGGTTGCCCGCGCGCACGTAATCCAGCCAATAAGGCTATCAACCCTAAAAGCTCAAACCCCAAAAATACGGCAGCCAAGCCCCATGTCTTGAACGGCGCAATTAAATAAGCCAATGCGAAGACGCCCTGCGCCGCAGGCGGATATATCGTCGTTAAATCAGGACTATTTATTTCTCCTGTAATATAATCGGCTTGATTAGATAATACCGCGAGTTTTGCTAAATCTGGCGTTGAGCTTACGCCGACATGACTGGCGTCAAAAACGTCTGTCGGGCTATAGTGATAAGGGTCACTTCCCACGGCGACAACCGCTCCGTCCCAGAGGTAACGCTTATAATCATTTTCATAAACAGCGTCCGAGCCGAAAAACACACCCCTTAAAACAAGACCCAGTAAAAGCATGAAGGGAAGTAAATGGCGCGGAGGTGTTTTTAATGTCCGCATAAGAGGCAAAAGGACAAACCAAGCTATAGCCGCAATCGTCATGGCAATCGCAAGGCTTATAACAGGATGGTCTGCTGTGACGCTGCCAGAGCCGAAGGCGGGCGTTAGCCACCTCAACATAAAAAGCGCCCCTGCCAGTATAATGGCAGAGGCGTATATTTTTGGAATTACGCGAGTCATATCAAATTTAGCGAAATTCCTCTTAGCTTAGTTCAGCATGCATGTGCCATTGCTTTGTGGTGTTGTACCAGTAGGGCAATTAGTCGGCAATGCTGCAGATGTGCCAATAACGCCTTCTTTTTTCATCATGGCGTCTTTTTTTATCATCTTATCGCCATGTGCGGAAGACGCGTCTTTCATCATTTTTTCATCTGATGCTGAAGACTTATCTTTCATAGACACTTCCTGAGCAGCCAATCGCGCTTCAGCTTCAGCTCTCTTTTTTTCGGCTTTTTGTTTCTTCTTCAATTCTTTCGCAGCTTTTCGTTCAGCTCTACGCTGAGTTCTCTCAAGGTCATTGACGCTATTTCCATAGCTATTTCCACTATTTCCGCCATAAGAGGACTGGGCATAGGCTGGGGCTGCCATAAAGCTAAGGCTAGCGGCGGCGATTGTCATAAGGGCAAGATGTTTCATAGGGTGTCTCCAAGGGTTAAGCAAAAATTTGGGGTAAGCCTACGTCTCATAAAAGAAGGTGTGAGGGGATTCACGTTCATCTTTCAAACCCACACATTTGTGTGAGAGAAAAGTCATGGGTACAGCTTTGTGAGCTCAGAGGCTGTAGGTGATTGTTTACAAACGCTGAGAGCGGAACGACCGAGAGGTTTATGAGCCTGACACTAAGATTAAGGGTGCAGAAAAAGAACGCGCTAAGGCTGCGCGTTTTTTATGCACGTTGTTTATAAAAAAAGCCCGCTAAAAGCGGGCTGTTTTTATAAACTGGTTGCGGGGGTAGGATTTGAACCTACGACCTTCAGGTTATGAGCCTGACGAGCTACCGGGCTGCTCCACCCCGCGCGCGTGATATATGGCCCGAGCGCGCAGATATCAAGCCGTAACTGCGCTAATCTCATACTTTCTTTGCATTATTTATTAAGGGAATAGACGTCAAAATTCAGCTGAAATATCTGAGAGCTCTTTCAAGAGTTTTTCCCGCCGAGCACCATTCATATAAGCGCCTTTAAATCCATTACGAACCAATGTCACAATGTCCTCTTTCGACAGGTCTAAAGCCTCCGCTGTTCGGATATAATTATCGTTCAAGTAACCGCCAAAATAGGACGGGTCGTCTGAATTGACTGTTGCGGTCAATCCAAGGTCCAACATTTTCTTTAACGGGTGATTTTTCAAATCATCGACAACACACAATTTGAGATTTGATAATGGGCAGACTGTCAATACCATGCCTTCATCTGCCAAACGTTGCACCAAAGCCTCATCTTCGAGAGAGCGGTTGCCGTGATCAATACGATCAACCTTCAGCACATCCAAAGCCTCATGGACATAGCTGGGAGGGCCCTCCTCTCCAGCGTGGGCGAATGACTTAAGGCCAAGCGATACGGCCTTTTCAAAAACGCGTTCAAATTTCGAGGGAGGATGCCCCAATTCAGATGAGTCGAGCCCTACCCCTAACAGGCGGTGATAATAAGGTTCGGCCTCAGCCAATGTGTCAAAAGCCGCCTCTTCGGACAGATGGCGCAGGAAGGATAAGATAAGATGCGAAGATATCCCGAAATCGGCCTGCCCTTGCGCTAACGCGCCTAAGATACCCTCAATTACATCCGCAAATGCAATGCCTCTTTCAGTATGACCTTGAGGGTCAAAGAATATTTCAACATGACGGCAATTATCCTCATCTACGCGTTTTAAATAAGCATAAGTCAAATCGTAAAAATCCTGCCGCACTTGCAGAACAGACATGCCCGCATAATAAAGGTCGAGAAATTCCTGCAGATTATTAAAGTCATAAGCCGCGCGAATGTCTTCCACCGAAGCATAAGGCAAAGTCACATTATTGCGCCGCGCCAATGCAAACATCATTTCAGGCTCAAGACTGCCTTCGATGTGAAGATGGAGCTCCGCTTTTGGGAGAGATTTGATGAAGGTCTGTAAATCGGTCATGGATGATATAGGCAATTAGTGATGATGCCCTCCCGCGCCATGAGCATGACCATGCGCAATTTCGTCTTTAGTGGCTTTGCGCTTTTCTGTTACTTCAATATCAAAATGTAGCGTTTCACCTGCAAGCTCATGGTTGCCATCGATAAACACTTCCTCGCCAAGCACATTTATGACGCGGAACATCGGAGAGCGCGGATCGCTGTTAATTCTAAACTGTAAGCCAGGCTTAACCTCGGTTCCGGGTGGGAACTGGCCGAGCTTCACATTCATTTTAAGTTCGGGCTTAATGACGCCATACGCCTCCTTAGGCGAAAGAGTTACGGACTTCGTATCGCCAACCTTCATCTCGCTCATCTCTTTATCAAGGGCCGGCAATATCTGGCCACTCCCTGCTAAATATAACATGGGGTGTCCGCCAGAAGAGCTATCAAGCACCTCCCCCGCATCACTTTTGAGTGTATAATGAAATCCGATGACATCAGTCATAATGGCGTCCTCTGCTTAGCTCTGCATTATTCATAGATGATATAAGGTTTATTACCATTTTTTCCACCAAAGGATGCGTGGACAGGAATTTTCTGACCTGATCTGTCGTAAACATTCACATTAATTTGGTGAGTCATATCTGTGCCTTTTGGATTTGAGTAGAGCTACGACAAAACCGAATAACGTTTGATGGCTTCGACATATTAAAATACACAATTTAACCGCACGTCTTCACGTCTTCGGGCAGACTATAACATTTATGGTTTTCTTAAATTTGTTATTCGACCTATGTGCCGACCTATTCGGGAATGATTTGGCCAGATTCATCTGCTAGCTTAAAAGTTATTTTATTAGTTACACCACTTCGTTCAACAGCCATGCCGCGTTCAACTTTTGGATAATAAAACCACCAACCTACACTCTGAATGCTTGGTCTGGAAAAAAGTTCTTCCGTGCAATACGTGGTCTTTATATTGATAGGACGCCCCTCAACTGAAACATCAAATTCGACGTTACAATGACCGCTTTTTTGTGCATCGGAAGGCATAATCGGCGGCGTTCTCAAGCAAACTTCCGCATCGGTGTCCTTTTTATCTCTGCCGAGAAACTCTAAATAGCAAGAAAGATGTTTTTGTTCGATCTCTTGGTAGTTAGCGCCTAGCCAGACGGTGCCTATCTCATCACCAAAACCAATAGGAAAAATCACGGGTTCATGCGCAAACTTGTATAAAACAAGGATATACTCCTCAACTCGGTTGATATGTAAGTCACATGGTGTTTTACAAGTCTCTAACGCTTCTCCAGTTGATATATCGTGCAACGTCGCAATAGCTCCTATTGGATCACTCTTGATCTCAACGGATTCGTTATCATTGAAACGCTCTGCAAATTGCCTTGGCTCTTTAACAATCTCAAAGTCACGAAGTTGAAGTCTAACGCTATCTTCAAAACCTTTGTAATTTTCAGCGAGATGATTTGTAAGCCAGATGGATTGTGCATGTGCTGTTACTGCGAGCAATAAAGGCAGAATCAATACTGTCAATAATGTTATAAAAACTAAACGCACGCATCACGTTTAACGCATTGGAAGCTATTAATATAGAGCTTAAAACACAAAAAAGCCCCGCCAGATTGCTCTGAACGGGGCTTTATTTTGTTTTTATGGAGGGAAATTTTATTGCTTGGATAAACCGGGCGGTGACCTACTCTCCCGTGCCTTAAGACAAAGTACCATCGGCGCTGAGTGGCTTAACGACCGAGTTCGGAATGGGATCGGGTGGGGACCACTCGCAATAACCACCCGGTTAATGCAAGCAATAAGGGTCAATCTGCGTCTCTGCAAATTGCTTTAATAGTAAAGATATCGTCTGGAATATTTATGTTTAATTTTGTCGTCACAGCGAATTAATCGCTGCGCACGAACACCGTATGAGATTGATTATCTTCAAGACCTGAAATGAATCAAGCCAATCGAGTTATTAGTACTGGTAAGCTCCACATGTTGCCATGCTTCCACACCCAGCCTATCAACGTTGTGGTCTACAACGACTCTCAAGGGAGTTCTAGTATTGAGGGGGGTTTCCCGCTTAGATGCTTTCAGCGGTTATCCTGTCCATTCATAGCTACGCTGCAATGCAACTGGCGTTACAACAGCTCCACCAGAGGAATGTCCACCCCGGTCCTCTCGTACTAAGGGCAGATCCTCTCAAAACTCCTACTCCCACGGTAGATAGGGACCGAACTGTCTCACGACGTTCTAAACCCAGCTCACGTACCGCTTTAAATGGCGAACAGCCATACCCTTGGGACCTTCTCCAGCCCCAGGATGCGATGAGCCGACATCGAGGTGCCAAACAACGCCGTCGATATGGACTCTTGGGCGTCATCAGCCTGTTATCCCCAGCGTACCTTTTATCCGTTGAGCGATGGCCCTTCCACTCGGGACCACCGGATCACTATGACCGACTTTCGTCTCTGCTCGACTTGTCAGTCTCGCAGTCAGGCTGGCTTATGCCATTGCACTCAACGACCGATTTCCGACCGGTCTGAGCCAACCTTCGCGCGCCTCCGTTACTCTTTGGGAGGCGACCGCCCCAGTCAAACTACCCACCACACAGGGTCCCGGATCCGGATAACGGACCGCGGTTAGACATCCATAAAAACAAGGGCGGTATTTCAAAGGTCGACTCCCCGCGAGCTGGCGCCCACGGTTCAAAGTCTCCCGCCTATGCTACACATATTGTTACAAATGCCACTGTGAAGCTGTAGTAAAGGTGCATGGGGTCTTTCCGTCTAGCCGCGGGTACCTCGCATCTTCACGAGGAATTCAATTTCACTGAGTCTATGCTGGAGACAGCGGGGAAGTCGTTACGCCATTCGTGCAGGTCGGAACTTACCCGACAAGGAATTTCGCTACCTTAGGACCGTTATAGTTACGGCCGCCGTTTACTTGGGCTTCATTTCGCGGCTTGCACCACTCCATTTAACCTTCAAGCACCGGGCAGGCGTCAGACCCTATACGTCGTCTTGCGACTTCGCAGAGCCCTATGTTTTTAATAAACAGTCGCCACCCCCTGGTCTGTGCCCCCTATAAAAACTTGCGTTCATACAGGGCCTCCTTCTCGCGAACTTACGGAGGTAATTTGCCGAGTTCCTTCAGCATAGTTCTCTCAAGCGCCTTGGTATACTCTACCTGATCACCTGTGTCGGTTTGGGGTACGGTCTCATGTGGGAGCTATTTCCTGGAACGTCTTCACCGCACCCCCAATCCAATAAGGGGATACGATATACGACATCCGTCACTACCCACTGGCCCAGGAATATTAACCTGGTTCCCATCGGCTACGCATTTCTGCCTCGTCTTAGGGGCCGGCTAACCCTGCGCTGATTAGCATTGCGCAGGAAACCTTGATCTTTCGGCGAAGGGGTCTCTCACCCCTTTTATCGTTACTCATGTCAGCATTCTCACTTCCGATACCTCCAGGATCCCTCACAGGATCCCTTCACAGGCTTACGGAACGCTCCGCTACCGCGCATATAAATATGCGCCCGTGTCTTCGGTGAATGGCTTAAGCCCCGGTACATTTTCGACGCGGGAGCGCTTGACCAGTGAGCTGTTACGCTATCTTTAAAGGATGGCTGCTTCTAAGCCAACCTCCTGGTTGTTTAAGCACTCTCACATTCTTTACCACTTAGCCATTACTTAGGGACCTTAGACGACGGTCAGGGCTGTTTCCCTTTCCACTACGGACCTTAGCACCCGTAGTGTGTCTGCCAGATAGTACTCCTCGGTATTCGGAGTTTGGTTAGGTTTGGTAAGACGGTGAGTCCCCCTAGCCCATCCAGTGCTCTACCCCCGAGGGTATTCATCTGACGCTCTACCTAAATAGATTTCGCGGAGAACCAGCTATCTCCAGATTTGATTGGCCTTTCACCCCTAGCAACAAGTCATCCCCTCATTTTTCAACATAAGTGGGTTCGGTCCTCCAGTGCATGTTACTGCACCTTCAACCTGCTCATAGCTAGATCATCTGGTTTCGGGTCTAATCCTACTAACTCAGTCGCGCTATTAACACTCGGTTTCCCTGCGCCTACACCTATCGGCTTAAGCTTGCTAGTAAGACTAAGTCGCTGACCCATTATACAAAAGGTACGCCGTCGCCCCGCAAGGAGGCTTCGACAGCTTGTAGATTTCCAGTTTCAGGAACTGTTTCACTCCCCTCGTCGGGGTGCTTTTCACCTTTCCCTCACGGTACTTGTTCACTATCGGTCGCACAGGAGTACTTAGGCTTGGAGGGTGGTCCCCCCATGTTCAGACAGGATTTCACGTGTCCCGCCCTACTCGAGGACTATATAAATCATTACTCATACGGGACTATCACCCACTATGGTCAAGCTTTCCAACTTGTTCTGATTGTATTTATATAGCCACTGGCCTGATCCGCGTTCGCTCGCCACTACTAACGGAGTCTCGGTTGATGTCCTTTCCTCCGGGTACTGAGATGTTTCAGTTCCCCGGGTTTGCTTTTTTACCCTATGTATTCAGGTAAAAATACCTAACACAAACCTTGATACCATCCTCTCCGGAGAGAGTAAGATATCAGGGTCTGTAAAGGTGGGTTTCCCCATTCAGAAATCTCGGAGTCAAAGGTTATTCGCACCTCGTCCGAGCTTATCGCAGCGTATCACGTCTTTCGTCGCCTCTGTGCGCCAAGGCATTCACTAGAAACCCTTGTAACGCTTGATTCTTCAGATTCTTGAGATGGTCAATCCTACCGACCAGAAAGAAGATAGGATTAACCTCAATTTCATTGTTTGGCGTTCATGCGCAGTGAATAACACGCTCCGAAGAGGCGTAATATTACTGACAACATAAACAGCCAGACGATATCTTTACTATTAAAGTCCATCCTTAAGAAAAATTAGTCATCACATTTATATGCATTCGATGTCGAATGCGTGACGAACTGGGTCGGATGAACCCTCCATATACGATTTCAAATATCCAATCGACAACGAGTTATCGAAAGAAACTTGTAATTGGTGTTGAAAATGGTGGAGCTTAGCGGATTCGAACCGCTGACCCTCTGCTTGCAAAGCAGATGCTCTACCAACTGAGCTAAAGCCCCTCTAGCGTTGTTTCGCAAAGCGAAAAACGCGGGAAGGCGAAATGTTTGTAGCGATATTTGCTTTAGCAAATTCGCGGGAACATTTTGCAGCTATCAGGTTGGTCGCACACGAATTTGCTACGCAAATATCGTTGCCGCGACTTCCGCTTTTCGCAAGCGAAAAGCTTTGGTAGGCCGAAGAAGACTTGAACTTCCGACCTCGCCCTTATCAGGGGCGCGCTCTAACCAGCTGAGCTACCGGCCTCCATATCAACACGTTTATAACCTCATCGCAGTCCGTATGACGCGGCGGCTATAAACTAAAAGGGAAGAGAAACGAAGACGGCGCTTGGCCGTTATGTGATCCATAACACCGGAGAGGCGTATGGACCTAATATTTTCTAAAAGATTAAAAAAGTGCGTGGTCAATAATGTTGATTGCAAGCAATCAACTGACCGAAGACCTTCAAAACCTTCCTTAGAAAGGAGGTGATCCAGCCGCAGGTTCCCCTACGGCTACCTTGTTACGACTTCACCCCAGTCGCTGACCCTACCGTGGTTGGCTGCCTCCAGTAAACTGGTTAGCGCACCACCTTCGGGTAGAACCAACTCCCATGGTGTGACGGGCGGTGTGTACAAGGCCCGGGAACGTATTCACCGTGGCATGCTGATCCACGATTACTAGCGATTCCAACTTCATGTCTTCGAGTTGCAGAAGACAATCCGAACTGAGACGCCTTTTAGGGATTAACCCTCTGTCAGCGCCATTGTAGCACGTGTGTAGCCCTACCCGTAAGGGCCATGAGGACTTGACGTCATCCCCACCTTCCTCCGGCTTAGCACCGGCAGTTCCGCTAGAGTGCCCAACTAAATGCTGGCAACTAACAGTGAGGGTTGCGCTCGTTGCGGGACTTAACCCAACATCTCACGACACGAGCTGACGACAGCCATGCAGCACCTGTGCACGGTCCAACCGAATTGAAGAAATCCATCTCTGGAAATCGCGACCGGCATGTCAAGGGTAGGTAAGGTTCTGCGCGTTGCTTCGAATTAAACCACATGCTCCACCGCTTGTGCGGGCCCCCGTCAATTTCTTTGAGTTTTAATCTTGCGACCGTACTCCCCAGGCGGAGAGCTTAATGCGTTAGCTGCGTCACCTACAGGCATGCCTGCAGACAACTAGCTCTCATCGTTTACGGTGTGGACTACCAGGGTATCTAATCCTGTTTGCTACCCACACTTTCGTGCCTCAGCGTCAGTATATGTCCAGTAAGCCGCCTTCGCCTCTGGTGTTCCTCCTAATATCTACGAATTTCACCTCTACACTAGGAATTCCACTTACCTCTCCATATCTCTAGATTACCAGTTTTAGAGGCAGTTCCGAGGTTGAGCCCCGGGATTTCACCCCTAACTTAATAATCCGCCTACGCACGCTTTACGCCCAGTAATTCCGAACAACGCTAGCCCCCTCCGTATTACCGCGGCTGCTGGCACGGAGTTAGCCGGGGCTTCTTTACTAGGTACAGTCATTATCTTCCCTAGCGAAAGAATTTTACAACCCTAAGGCCTTCATCATTCACGCGGCATGGCTGGATCAGGGTTGCCCCCATTGTCCAATATTCCCCACTGCTGCCTCCCGTAGGAGTCTGGGCCGTGTCTCAGTCCCAGTGTGGCTGATCATCCTCTCAGACCAGCTATAGATCGTCGCCTTGGTGAGCCATTACCTCACCAACTAGCTAATCTAACGCGGCCCCATCTTTCACCGATAAATCTTTCCCCCGGAGGGCGTATACGGTATTAGCAGTCGTTTCCAACTGTTGTTCCGTAGAAAAAGGTAGGTTGCCACGCGTTACTCACCCGTCTGCCACTGTCTGCCATCCGAAGATGGTTTCTCGTTCGACTTGCATGTGTTAAGCCTGCCGCCAGCGTTCGTTCTGAGCCAGAATCAAACTCTCATGTTGAAAGTTGATCCGACTGTCGTTTAACTGGCATGACATATAAATATGTCTTGCTTCGTTGCGTTTCAAAGAAATAACGAAAACCTCTATCAGGACCGAGGTCCATCAAGCGATTTCATTATTTTCATAAAGAGAAACGTCATAAACAGTCGTTCAAATGTTTTGCAGTTTGTTACCAAATCTGCGTCACAGTCAAACGCCGCCTGCGTCTCTCTTCCCAATATTCACAATGTCAAACAGCTATGGAACCAAGTTAGACTTTTTTCCAAAACAAAAGGCCTTCCTAAAAGGCCTTGGCGCCTGCGAGGTTTCCCTCAGCAAGGAGCGCTATATAGGGAAACGATTTTTCACATGCAACACCTTTTTTGCAAAAACTGCAGAAAAACTGTCATAAATCAAATTTTGATGTTTCGCAGACCAAAAACCCAATAAAACCGTGGTTTATAGCTGCCAAACTTATCCACAGGCCACGTAATTTAACGCTTTTAAAAGCGTTTTTCAGCGTCTGCGTGTGTTTCCGAAGGAGTTCTCTATCAGAAAAAGTTCAAAAAAGCAAATAGAGTCACAAAATCTTCACGGCAAAGCCCTCGAAAATCATTTTCATCACGCTTAAAATAATGCAATCTTACGAATATACCTCATTTTGGAGCCCTCTTAATGCCTTACAATACGCCCGCCTTTTCATTTAAATGGCTCTCAAGCTCTATTTTAGGCCTAGGTTCGGCTTTTATGCTCACGGCCTGCGCCACAACAGGTACGGCTTCGCCAGGGCAAACATCAGGGCAGACGGCAAAAACGTCCCCCGCGCCTCAAGCTAAAAACGTCATTCTCTTTATTGGAGACGGCATGGGTATCTCGACTATCACCGCCGCGCGCATCTTTGACGGACAATCCCAAGGCAAGAAAGGTGAAGAACATGAGCTGGCCTTTGACACCTTTGAGAATGTCGCACTCATCAAAACCTATAATGTAAATGCTCAAGTCCCAGACAGCGCCGGCACCGCCACAGCTATGATGTCGGGCTATAAAACCAATATCGGGGCCATCAATGTCCCGCCAGCCTTGCTCGAAGCCCGCTCGGCAGATGTCTGCAATCCAGCCGCCCTACCCGATACGATGACTCAGCGCGCGCAAAGTGCCGGTAAAGCCGTAGGCATTCTCTCCACGGCCCGCATAACCCATGCTACGCCTGCCGCCATGTATGGCCATGTCCCTCTGCGCGATCTGGAAGCCGATACCGATATTAAAGGCCCTTTTGCGGGATGTTCCAGCTTGGCTCAGCAAATGGTGGGCAGCCAAGCCGAAGTCATAATGGGCGGCGGCTCTAAAGAATTCTCAAATGCACAAATGCAGACCCTGAAAACTGACTTTATATATGTAGACACAAAAACAGATATGAAACGCGCTAAGACAGGTAAATTAAGAGGCCTGTTTAACCGCGACCACATGAGTTACGAAGCTGACCGCGCGGGAAGTCAAGAGCCCTCTCTGGCCGAAATGACGTCTGTCGCCATTGACCGTCTTGGCACTGACAAAGACGGCTATGTCTTGATGGTTGAGGCGGGCCGCGTGGATCACGCGCATCATGACACCAATGCTTACCGCGCGCTTACAGATGCCCAAGCCCTGAATGAAGCTGTGAAAGTCGCCAAGGCTAAAGCCGGCGCCGACACCCTCATTTTAGTCACGGCCGATCACAGCCACGTATTCACCATGGCGGGCTATCCTGTGAGGGGCAATCCAATATTGGGGCTTGTGAAAGGCTTTAACCGCGAAACGCGGACCATCGATATAACCGAGGCTGAAGACGGCAAACCCTTTACAACACTCGGTTATCATAACGGTCCCAATGTGCGCGAAGCCGATAGTCCAGCCCTGACGGATAATATGGTGCAAGATAAAGACTATCGCCAACAAACTGCCGTCAATCTGAACTATGAAACACATGCCGGCGAAGACGTCGCCCTCTTCGCCACAGGCCCCGGCGCAGAAAAGGTGCGGGGCGTCATGGAGCAAAACAAAATTTACAACGTGATGGCCGCAGCTATGGGGTGGGAAGATTAAGAGCTGGGCCAATAGTGGCACATTTTTACGCCTGCCCAATTGGCCAAGACAACCCTAATATGCTCATGAAGCCTATGACGATACAGGCTGTGCACGCAAAATATGTAACGGCCACAAAGCTGCCCTCGCCCCATTGCTCACGAATAGAGCGGCTTTGCCAGTTATTCATATACCAGCCCCACTCTTTGTGCAGGGCGACTAAGTGCAATACGCCCACAGATATGGCCACCATCCCGATAATAATATGACTATTCATATTAAGCTCCCTTGAAGCGGCAGCATAACCGATGGATTTTAAGATTCCTTGAACACGCCTCTGTTAGACGCGCTCCAGATTATCCTGTCAGGATTAAATGGCGCGGCAAAATTTAAGCGAGTGACGTGTATAGTGACTCATTTTAGGCGAGCAGACGCCATTCAGCTTATTTATGATAAATAGCTTACATCACATCGCGAGGACCTATACCCAAATAGCATGATGACGACGCAGCAACATAATATACTAAGCCTGATTGCGGCGAGCATCTTTGCAGATAAGCGCATCTTTGCATCAGAGGTGGAGGTCTTTATCACATCCACGCAGCAGCTAAACCGCCTGAAAGACATGAAGTCAAAACTTACGGAAGCTGAGCTTCTGCAATGGTATGAGACGCATAAAGAGGACATCCGGCAAAATATCTCCACCCCCTATTTCAAAGACTGGTTTTACGATCTTTTGGAAAAGCTATCGGAACTGCGGGACAAAGAGGCCTTACTAGATATCATGTATAAAATTTCTATCGCCGATGGCAATGTCCACGTCAGCGAACGCGCCCTCATCACGCTAGCAAAGCGCTATTGGGTATAAGTAACTAACTTAGATTTTGGCGCAGTGAGCAAATCTTATATTAAATATTAAGATTGTTTAAGCTCCCGCCATTCCCTGCTTTACATTTTCAAATGGGTGCCCGTCATTAAAGATTTGCTTGATGAGCCAGGCACAAAATTTGTTGCCGTTGGCGCAGGTCACTTGGCAGGCCCTGACAGTGTCGTCACTATGCTTAAAAAAGACGGCATCAAAGTCAAAGCCGTCAATTAAAACTTTAAAGTACCCTTCCGTAATAGCGGGAGGGTATTACTCGCAAACCTCGTCCATCCCCGCAATCCAGGCGTCGATAAGCTCAGCCCCTTCGACGTGGGTCAGGCTGCGGCCTAATTCGGGCATCATGGCCCCTGGGTCTCGGGTTTTCATGCGGTAAAGCAGTATGGAGTTTTCAGGCGCGCCTGGCGCAATGTCATATTTACGCCCGCCCGTCCCGCTTCCGGCAGCCACAGCGTTTTTACAAACACCCAAATGCGGGGCGCTTTGGTTTTCAGGGTTTAGGTGCAAGCCTGACGTATCAGCAGGTCCAACGGGATTATGACAATGCGCGCAATTTACATCTAGGTAAGCGCGCGAGCGGGCATTAACCGTCTCAACATTATCATTCCAAATGGCGCTGCGAGGCCGCTCGACCGGAGCATCATTTAAATACCCAGCTGCAATCAACTTATCGAGTTGGTTCATCGTGCCGTCTGCATAGGTGTAATCACCATTCAGATGGCGCGCCTTAGGCCCGATAGGCGACAGGACCCGTGTCGTATTATTAGGCGCATGACACCCCGCACACTGATTGATATTGGGCACAGCATAATTGAAAGGCGTCAGCGTGTCTCCATCGGCCAAGCTCATTTTAACAATAGCGCCTATGCGGGTGAGCTTCGCTTCAGTCTCCTCGGCATTCCATATATAAGATAGCGGCTCCCACCCTTGGGCGCGGCGCACCAAAAGCCGCGTTTCTATGAGGCGGTATTCGGACAGCTTTAGCCCCGCCTTCGCTGTCACAGACTGTAAGCCTTTGTCCTTGAGAACGATTTCGCCTTCACTGGATGGATAATAAAACGTTTTGGAGATGACAGTCCCAACGGGGAAATCCAATATATCATCTTCGCGATATTGCGCCGTGCCTTCGGGCATCCAAATCGTTCGGAGCTTATGAGCGTAATCTGTGAATAGCGGCGTGTTGAGCGCATAAGGTAAAACGCCCTCGCCTAATTGAAGCTTGCCTTGGCTGACATGAATAATACCCCACACACTCAGGCTTTCGGGGTTCTCAACGGCGTGAAATGTCGGGCTGACAGTCTTGGCCCCGCAAGATGCCATCATAAATGCGGCCAATAAGACCCAAACCCTCATCCGGCAGAGGCGAGGCTAATGGCCGGAAGCGGTTCGATTTTACAGGCAAAAGGTTCAGTTTCGACACGGGGGTTTTTATTATTGCCAGGCATGTCAGCATTTAGGACCTCTACATCATCCTGAATGCATATCTGGGCGCTCTCTAGGTCCTCATTAATATATCCGTCCCAAAGCACATCCGGCAATTTACCCTTAAGCCCAAACATCGCGGTCTTGAGCGCTTTAAGCTCCAACCCATCAGGCTTATTCCCGCCCCCAGTATAACTGTTACCGTGGATGCTAATCTGCTCTGGATAGGGATCGAAAGTCTCTTCCATGCCTTTATCGCCATAATTAGACGTATAAATTGAGGAGACAATTATATTCGCGGTTCTATTATCTCTGATGTCATTATTGAAAATTTCGATTTTATCATGAGAGTTGATAACAACGCCTGAGCCGGCGGGGATGCTGGCCACGGGCGTACCTTTGTGTCCGAAATTCTTCGTATTATTCTCATAGATTTTATTATCATAAACCCGCACATCCGCGCCATATTGCGTCAGGTTAGGCATGTTGAAAACGAGGATGCCGCCCGTATTATTCGCAGCCACATTATTATAAACATCGGCGCCTTGTGTGTTTTCAATCTCGATTCCCGCAACATTAAACTCGGCGCGGTTATTACGCACGACAACATTTTTAGACTGACCCACATAAATACCCGCATCCGCTGCCGCAATCGCCACACAGCCCTCAATTAGGACATTGGTCGTTTGAACGGGATATAAACCGTAAGCGCCATTTTTTGTATCTGGCCCATTTGTCCATTCCGTCCGGACATTACGAAAGACGATGTTCTCGCCTTCATTAACTTTAATGGCGTCGCCCACAGAATCTTCTACGGCCAGATTTTCGATCGTGAAGTCTGATGCTGTTACGAGGAGACCTTCTGCGCCTTGCACTTGGTTTTTAAAGCTCAAAATTGTTTTATCCATACCCGCGCCGCGAATGGTAACGCCGTCTACTGTCAGGCTTAGACCGCGATCAAAATAAAATGTGCCTTCGGGAATGGTAATGACATCACCAGGCTTGGCATCAATGAGCTGTGTCAGCAGAGTATCTTGATAGCTCGTATTGGTAGGGGCTTCGCTCACCGTTTGTCCGCCGCAAGCCGTAAGGGCCGCGATGGTTGTGGCGGCCAGACTATATCTTAATAAGCGCATATCAGTTTCCCCTATCTTTTCTTAGAAACTGACGGGTTTTCCAAGCCAGGTCAAGCAAGCGACGTCAAGGCGGGGCCGCTCAGCTAAAAAGGAAGGCCAAACCGATCATCCGAGACACCTTCAATTATCATCCGCGCCATAAGATCACCTGACCCCGCGCTTAGCGTCCAGCCCATATGGCCGTGCCCTGTATTGACCCAAAGACCTTTAATAGGCGTGGCCCCGATATAGGGGCGGCCCGCTTTGGACATGGGCCGCAATCCCGACCAAATTTCTGTCGCGGGTTTGAGCGCGCCCATGATATCTGGCGCGAGCTCATACCAGCGCTGCAGCAAGGGACGCGCACTGTCTTTACCGACAGTTCCTGACACGCGCAGATGATTGTCAAAGACCGTCATAGCGGAATGCGTTTTAGCGTCCATTAACGGCGCAAAGGGCAGCGACATATCAGGTTTTTGAAAGTTAACTGCAAAACCTCTTAAGGCAGCCATGGGAACATCTATCTCAAACTGCGCGAGAACATCAGGGCTTTGAGGGCCTGCCGCAACGACAATATGGTCACATTGGAAAACATGCCCTTTTAGCTGTGCTGTCACGCCGCCGCGTCCATCTCTTATACGAAGATCTGGCGCGCTATAAATAAAGACAGCCCCGCGAGATTGCAGATCAGCTTCAAGCGCTAGCGCATATTCTCTCGCATTAGCCCATATATCGCTCTCAAAATAAAGCGCTGGATGCCCAAGGGTTGCTTGACTATCCGCCACGGCCTTAGATGCAATTCCCGTCTCATTATAGTGCTTCTGAGCTTTCCGCGCTTGCATCATATCGGGATAGAGTTTGTAACAGCCTGGAACAGGACTATTCTTATAAAGGCCAAGCGCTGTAATCCTATCCCGCAATAAAATTTTGGAGTCTTGCGCGAGCTCATGAACCGCTTTGAAAGCGGCTTGAGCAGCAATCGTCTCCGCTCCCAGACCCCATGGCTGCGCCTGACTAGGATGTATCATGCCAGAATTGGCGTAGCTGGTTCCTTGAGCGGGGCCTGAGCGGGCGTCAATGACCGTTACCGAGCAGCCGCGCGTCATTAAGGCATCCGCCGTAGACAGGCCGATAAGCCCGGCGCCTATGATTATGATATGTGGGCCGTTTTCCATCACCGCGCCCTATAGCAATATACCCGTAGATATAAAGCCGCATTTGCATCTTTCTCCTATTCCGTGTCAAAGTAGCTCTTAACAGTAAAGCGATGTGTAGGGCCTGAGATTATGACATATTTTAAAACCATATTTTTAGGGGCGAGCTTGATAGCTTTGGCGGCCTGTGGGACGAAAGAAAAACTCGCAAATGAAGCGATAATCACAACGCCTCAAGGTCCTGTTCAAGGAATCAGTACTGAGGATGACACCATTTATAATTTTAAGGGCCTTCCCTTTGCCGCTCCGCCTGTAGGAGATTTGCGTTGGGCCGCGCCTATTCCTGCCGCTAAGTGGACGGAGACTTATGCAGCAGACACATTCGGTAATCGTTGCATGCAGCCTGGGAATGTTGAGGGCGGTTTCATGGACCGCCTCATTGAAGGACATGGTTTGAGCGGGTTTAAAACCTTTTTGATTAAACGGGCAATCGCCGCGCAAAAGCCTACGCCTATGAGTGAGGATTGCCTTTATCTAAATGTGCGCACAGGCAATCTGCCGGCAGAGGGTCAAGAGAACAAACCCCCTCAACCCGTCATGGTATGGATACATGGCGGCGGACATCAATTTGGCGCGGGTGATTTTAATTATTATCAAAACAACGCCTTGCCAAAAAAGGGCGTTGTCCTCGTGACCATAAATTACCGTCTGGGCGCGATGGGATATATGGCGCATCCCGCTTTGTCTGAAACAGACCCTAATGGCGTGTCAGGAAATTACGGCACTCAGGACCAGATTGCAGCTCTTAAATGGGTCAAAGATAACATCAGCGCCTATGGCGGTGATCCGAATAACGTCACTATTTTTGGCGAAAGCGCCGGCTCTTGGTCTGTGACAGAACTTATGGCGAGTCCTTTGGCGAAAGGCTTATTTCATAAAGCTATAGGGGAAAGCGGGTCGTCCTCATATCACATGGGACAAATGGACGGCGAAGGCGTGGGCTGGCCCAGCGGTTACGCAACAGGCGTAAAAGTTGCGGATGCTTTAGGTCTTACATCACCCACAGCTCAAGAGCTTCGCGCGGTTCCTGCCCAAAAGCTCCAAGATATTGTCACAGAGGAAATGAGTGAAGGGTTTCATCATATCCGAGATGGTTACGTCTTCCCTGAGAATGTCGGCCTCGCTTTCGCGAAAGGCAAATACAATAAAGTCCCGATGCTGTTTGGATATAATGCTGATGAAGGCACCCTTTTCTTTCCGAATGATCCTCAGCCTACCGTTTGGTTGTCAGATGTCATGCCAGGCGACAAAGCGGCTTTGACGGCTAAATTATCAGAAGCTTATCCAGAGAATGCAGCAAGCTTGGTTGATATTTATAATCTAGACACTGACTTCACCGCAGGCGGGACGCAGATGATGGGAGACGATATATTTGGCGTGAATGTGCGCTATGTTGCGCGTCAGAACGAAGCCCATGGCGAGAATAGTTTTCTATATTTCTTCTCCCGCGTACCGCCCAGTGAAAAACAAACTTTGGGCGCATTTCATGCCGCGGAGATACCCTTTGTCTTTGGCAGCTATGAACCCATTTTAGGTCAGTCAGAAGGCGATGAAGCCTTGGCAGAATTGATGCAGAATTACTGGGTTAATTTTGCTAAAAATGGCAACCCTAATGGAGACAGCCTTCCGGGATGGCCGCAACATAAAGGTGAAAACTGGATGCACCTAACGGCTAATACAGGAGGGGCTTCAGAGGCGCAGACCGCCATTCGACGGAATAAATTAGACTCGCTCGAAGAAGGACTTGCCCTAAAATTGAAAGCTTTAGACGCGTCTCAAAATCCGACTGCTGCAGCCAGCGCAATCGCCGCGCCGCAATAATTAGTCTTCAAATTCTGCGAGGCTTTGGCGTTTTCTGTTCACGATAAGACGCGTAACATCCGGGCGAGAATAATGCCCGCTTGGGTCAAAATTTTGACGCTCACGCCGGACAAAAGCAGGGTCTAATTCGCAATAGCGTATAGACTCATCGCCCATTTCCGGCGGCAGTAACCACGTCCCGTCAGGATTAGAGACACAAGACCCGCCATTGGCCGTCATTTCGCCCAAGGCAGATTTAATCTTTTCGGCGTAGGGTGTGTCGTCTCTGACATCCGAAGCACGCATAATGGCGGAAACAGATATAGCATAGCTGCGGCCCTCTTTGGCCAATACCCGCGTTAGGTCTTCTGTATTGCTATCACTGCCAGGCCAGCACGCCACGTGCACATCCTCGCCTTGCGCATAAAGCGCCGCGCGGGAAAGAGGCATCCAATTTTCCCAGCAGTTTAGACCTCCGACTGTAAACGCACCAAGGGTATGCGTTACCAAGCCGTTGCCATCGCCTGGAGACCACACAAGGCGTTCTTCAAATGTGGGTTGGAGCTTACGGTGGACTGAGCAAATAACGCCGCTTTGGTCGATATAAACGAAGCTACAATAAAGCGAATGACCACTGCGATCGCCTGCCCTTTCGATAATACCCAAATAACAGGCCATTTTCGCCGCCTTTAAAGCCGCGCAAACGTCATCCAAATGACCCTTTTCAATCGTGATGGCTTGGTCGGAATAATGGGCAAAAATCTCTTTTTGTTTTTCATCGTTAAATTTCGCGCCGCCTGTCCCGCTGACCCAAAACGGATAGCCCGGCACAAAGCCCTCTGAGAACACGATAAGCCCCGCCCCCTCGGCCTTGGCTGCTGCAATGGCGCCGAGGACTTTGGTTAAGCCCGCCTCACGGCTAAGCCATGCAGGAGAAAGTTGTGGGAGCGCGAGTTTTAACATTGTTTAGCCTTCGTAAAAATCTGCAGGGGTTCAATTTTCATAACATATTAAGCCTGTTTCTAAAGCAGATTGAAAGGGCTTTTGGTTCATAATGACATTCAAAATCATAATGAGCTTTAAAAAGTTGTGGGACAAATTGAAATGTTAAAAAGATATCTATTAAATACGTCCGGTAACTTTGGGATTATGTTCGCACTGTTCTCCACGGCCTTGATGTTAGGTGCAGGTGTTGCGGTCGACTGGGCCGGAATGGTCAAACAGCGTTCAGTCCTACAAAATTATGTCGACGCCGCCGTATTGGCTGCTGTGACAGCCGAAACCGAAGACCCTACGGAACTTCAACGCATTGTTGATGAGCATATCGCTCTTTTAAATGTCAATGGCTGGGATATTTCAGCCCCTGTTCGAATAGTCGATGGCGATGTTGTTGTGGACGCGTCATCCACTTATGATACGCTCTTATTAGGTGTGGCCAAATCATTGGTCGGCAATCCGAATGGGGAACATTTGATGGTTGGCACATCGACCGCCGCGCCCTTATTGCAAGGTATTCCTATTAATGTGGCCCTTGTTTTAGATACGACAAGTTCCATGGATGGCCCGAATATCGAGGCCCTGCGCAATGCCGCCGAAACGCTATTATTTGACTTAGAAGCATTGGATGGAGATATTAGGGTATCTATCGTCCCTTTCGGAGAATATGTGAATATTTTATCGCAAGACGGACAGCCTTGGCTGGATACAAGCCGTAATGGCACGACTGATAATATTGTGGACGAGCCTTATCAAAGGCGAGATAGGTTAACAAATAACGTCTGCACTCCTACAGGCAGAATAATACCAGGAAATCCTATAATTAGTGACGGCGTTGTTGTCGGAAACCGTCCTGATCGCGATGAACAAACCTGTGTTGGCGAAACATTTGGCCCTGAATATACGGATTACCTGAATTATCAAATTTCCTACGAATGGTATGGCTGTGCCGGATCGCGTGACAATGGTGATAATGATAGAGCGGCCTTTGCTGGTGTTAAAATCCCTGGAGCTATGGAAGAAACCGCAAGCGGCGATCGCAATTATACGCGAAACGCTAGATGCGGGGATGAATTACTTCCCCTCAATAACAATTTCACAAATATGAGAACATTTATTAGTAACTTGTCCACTGCCGGCGAGACCTATATTCCCAGCGGCTTAATGTGGGGTTGGAGAACACTAACAAGAGAAGCGCCTTATACAGAAGCTGCATCAAGCCCTGACGGAAGCGTAAGCGCCATGATATTTATGACGGACGGTTTTAATACACGTTCGCAGAAAGATGTGCATCATGATGGCGGTGACGAAGATGCGGGCGTCGCATTAGGGGCCACCATTTGTGAAAATATCAAAAATGACAGCATTCATATTTATACGGTCGCCTATGACATTCCTAATGTCGCTGATGCTCAAGCGACCGAAACAATGTTGCGCAACTGTGCCACAGATTCGGACAGCGTTTATACGCCCGATAATGCCGCTGAGTTGGAAGCGGACTTCAGATCAATCGGTAGTCGGCTCAGAACTGTAAGGCTGAAATACCGCCCGTCATAAGCAAGTTAATTTACCCATGGGAGAAGATGTGATAACACTTCATCCATGGGATTTTATAACAAACATATATTGCCGCGCTGTCTGGATAAGGCCTGCGGTATCAAGCCGATTACAAAACAGCGCGAGAAAGTTGTTCCCCTCGCCGAGGGCGTCGTGCTGGAGATTGGCATAGGCTCGGGTCAAAACTTACCGCATTATAACGCAAGTAAAGTCACAAAGATCATTGGCGTGGATCCGGATGAGCATATTTGGAAGCGCTCAGAGGCCCGCCGAAATAACTGCCCTATTCCCATTGAGCGTATCGGTCTATCCGGCGAGGACATACCGCTTGAGACCAATCAAGTGGATAGTGTTGTTGTGACCTATTCGCTCTGCACAATACCGGACCCCATCAAAGCGCTCTATGAGATGAAACGTATTTTGAAACCTGGCGGACATATTTATTTTTCTGAGCACGGGAAAGCGCCTGATGAGAAGGTTCATAATTGGCAAAACCGCATCGATCCCATTTGGAAAAAACTCGCTGGCGGGTGTCATAGCGGGCGTGATATTCCTGAGCTATTCCGTCAGGCCGACCTAAAGTTCTTAGACCTGCAGGAGATGTATATACCTGGCCCTAAAGTCTTAGGCTATAATTATTGGGGCATTGCCAAAGCCTAAACCCAAAATTTTACATGTTGCGAGGCTGAAATAGGACTCGCGCCTTATTGTGTAATGCTATAACACCACATCTTGGTTATGAGTACGAAGCCCGATATACCCCTAGAGGCAGATATGCCTGACCGGCGAGGACGTCCCGGGCGTTTGCCGCTGGAAGGCTCTGCCCGCATCACGCGGCGGATTACGACGATTGCCGTCTTAGTTGGGATATTTTTAGCCGTCGGGAAATGGTTCGTTTGGGAGGAAAGTCACTCCCTCGGCATCCTGTCTTCTCTGGTTCATTCTGCGCTTGATTTATTTGGCGCTGTCTCAAGTTATTTTGCCGTGCGCTATGCCGCCAGGCCTCCTGATAATGAATATCGTTTTGGACGCGGTAAGGCCGAGAGCTTCTCTGCCGTGTTTCAGGTCTGCCTGATTGTACTGGGCGCGTTCCATCTCATAGAAGAAGTCTTTCACCGCGTGGCCCATCCCGAAGTTCTGACGCAAGGCGGGTTTGCCATTTCCATGATGTTGGTATTTATCGCCGTGACGGTCTGGCTTATCATTGCGCAAAGCTGGGCCATCCGCGCCACAGGCTCCATTGCTGTAAAGGGTGACAGGGCGCATTACACAGCTGACCTGCTCGCCAATGGTTTCGTTATTATCGGCATTGCGCTCTCCACCTTCACGCCTTTCATTTGGGCAGACGCAGCCGTCGGCGGGCTGATGGCGCTTTGGCTCCTATGGACCGCCTTTAAAGTGGCGCGGCTCGCTTGGTCGCAGCTTATGGATCAAGAACTGAATATCGAAGAACGCGCCTTAATTACCCGTTTGGCGCTGCAAGACCCGCAGGTTAAAGCGGTGCATGATTTGCGCACGCGGGCCTCAGGGCCGCATATCCATATCCAAATGCGGCTCGATTTAGATGACACTATTTCGCTCTCTGATACACATGATATCGTTCTAGCCGCCGAAAAGCGCATGATGGCGGCGTTTCAGGCCGCAGATATCCTGATTTATCCGCATCCGATTGGCTGTGAACATAATCACGGCAATGAACATTTTCACAGCTAAGCGCCGCGATATTAAGGACTCGTTACCCATATTCTTATAAGGCAGGGTAATGCGCAAACTCTACCACTACCCGTTAGACCCGGCCTCTCGTCAGGCCCGGATTGCGCTTGCCGAAAAGAAGCTCAAAGTAAAGCTCGAGCCCATTGACCCGTGGAACCCGACGCCTGAATTTTTAGACCTAACGCCCGAAGGCCTGCCGCCCACTTTGATTGATCTTATTCCTGGCGGAACCGTCACAATTTCAGGCGCGAGGGCCATTTGCGAATATGCAAATGATGGCTCTCCGAGGCACCCGCTCCTGCCCGATGATCGTATCGAACGCGCCGAAGCCCGTCGTATCGCCGCTTGGTTTGACATGAAATTCACCCAAGAGGTCAATGCCTATATCCTGCATGAGAAAATCGAAAAAAGCCTCATGGGGTCGGGGCCTGCGGATACGGCGACTTTGCGCGAAGGCCGCGAACATCTACAATTCCACCTCTCCTATTTCAGTTGGCTCTTAGAGCGGCGCGATTGGCTCGCGGGCGGCAGCTTTAGTCTCGCCGATATTGCGGGAGGCGCAAACATCTCCTGCCTAGATTTTCTAGGCGAAATTAAATGGCGCGATTGGCCGGATTTAAAGCGGTGGTATCAAACGCTGAAATCACGCCCAACGGTCCAGCCCCTTCTCCAAGACCGCGTCGCCGGATTGCGCCCAGCCCGCCACTACACAGATTTGGATTTTTAACGTGAGCGCGCTCTCCCGCGCCGTAATAAAACGCTGCGAGGCGTTAGGCTTTACCGCCCCGCATATTGTCGATTTGGACGCCTTCGGCACAGAAGCTGGGCAAGGCTTGCGCGAGTATCTTTCAAAACATCACCACGGCACGATGAATTGGCTCTCTGAGACAGAAACGCGGCGAAGGCATCCGCAAAGCCTTTGGAAACGGGCCAAATCCGCAATTGTCCTTGGCCTAAATTACGGACCAGACACCGACCCTCTTATCACACTAGGCCAAACGGACAAAGCCACGATTTCTGTCTATGCGCGCAACCGAGATTATCACGACATCATCAAAGGCCGCCTCAAAGAATTAGGCGGCCTGATTGCCAGAGATAGCGGCGAAGACATTAAAGTCTTTGTCGATACCGCCCCGCTTATGGAAAAGCCGCTGGCCGCTATGTCAGGCTTGGGCTGGCAGGGAAAGCACACAAATTTAGTCAGCAAAGATTACGGGTCTTGGCTGTTTTTAGGTGTTATCTTGAGCGCCGCTAAGCTCACCCCTACCCCGCCCGATATTGACCATTGCGGGAGCTGCACAGCCTGCCTTGATATTTGCCCAACAGATGCCTTCCCAGCCGCCTATCAGCTTGATGCGCGTAAATGTATTTCTTATCTCACCATCGAACATAAAGGCCCTGTTGAGGAAAATCTGCGCGCGAAAATGGATAACCGCATTTATGGTTGTGATGATTGCTTGGCGGTGTGCCCGTGGAATAAGTTTGCCAAAGAAGCCGCAGAGATAAAACTGCAAGCAAGGGACGATTTAAACGCGCCTGATCTGGCCGAGCTAGCGGCTTTTTCAGACGCTGAGTTTCGCAGACATTTCTCAGGCTCACCGATAAAACGTATTGGCTTGCATCAATTTATCCGCAACGTGCTTTATGCAATTGGCAATAGCGGGCGTGCGGATTTAAGCGCAGCCGCAGAGCCCCATTTAAAATCCCCAAACCCTGTCGTGAGAGATGCCGCAAAATGGGCCATTTCTCGGCTTGAGTCTTAAAAGTTGTAATTTACGAATAACTTACCTAAAGTGTCTCCAAAAAATGGGGATGACATGGCTGGGGAGCCTTTAGAGAAAATTGGATATGCGGATAGAACCGCGCCCAATACTATCATGCAGGTTTTAACTTTCCTGCTCTTAACAGGACTTGCTCTTGGACTTGCCTTATCTTGGTCAAAGACTCTTTTAAATATAACCACCGCCATTGCCGTCATCAGCGTTGTCTATGCAGCACTGCGACTCACAGCCTGCTTGAAAAGAAAACCTTTAAACTCTGATGTTACAAACATGGATAACTGGCCGTTTTATACAGTCCTCGTCCCACTTTTCCATGAAGCCAACATGGTGCCGCAACTCATGGCGGCATTAAGTGAGCTTGATTACCCCAAAGACAAACTTGAAATATTTATGATTTGCGAAGCCATTGACCCCGAAACAATCAATGAAGTTCGCAAGCGTGTTGGCGGTTCTTTTCATCTGGTCATAGTGCCGCTAGGTTCACCCCAAACCAAGCCTCGCGCGTTAAATTTTGCCATGCAGCGTGCGCGCGGGAAATTCGTCACGATATATGACGCCGAAGATGTCCCTCATCCTTCACAGCTCAAAGCCGCTATCAGAGCCTTTAAAGCCAACCCAAAACTGGGCGCGGTTCAAGCGCCTTTAGATTATGCCAATGCCGACACCAATGCTTTAACGCGGCAATTTGGCTTAGAATATGCCGCCCTATTTCATGTATGGGTGCCGTTTCTGGCGGCGATGGATGTGCCTTTTCCCTTAGGTGGGACCAGTAACCATATGCGGCGCACAGCTCTTGATGAAATCGAAGGGTGGGACTCGCATAATGTAACAGAAGACGCCGACCTTAGCTTTCGCCTCGCCGCAAAAAGCTGGCGCTTAGGCTACATTACGCCGCCGACGCAAGAAGAAGCTGTCTCTGATTTTGACGCTTGGCATTATCAACGGTCCCGCTGGATGAAAGGTTTTATGCAGACTTGGCAGTGTCACATGCGCGCCCCTTTTGCTCCCGGAGGATGGCGAGGCGTTGCGCGCTTTGTTATGATTCAGATCACCCTTGGGCTGACTCTTATCAATGCGTTATTTCACTTACCCGTTATGGCAGGGGTGGCCATATATTATATGCATCAATATTTAGCAGGGCAGGCAATTATTATTCCATTTCCTTTTTTAGTAAGCTTGGCGATCAGCTATGGAGCCGGCATGGTGATAGGGGTCGTTGGAGCATTGCGCGCGAATAAGCCTGCGTTATTACTCTCAGTCCCCCTTATGCCGCTTTATTGGTTTACGCTTTGCGGGCCGACGATACGGGCTGTGTGGGAGCTCCGCCGAAATCCGTTTCATTGGCATAAAACAGAACACGGAATTGCGACTCAAACACTCTTGAAAGCGCCCGCGAAATCACTAATTAACCCCCATGAATATTACTCCTGAAATCGGGTCAACCTCTCTGATATTAGCGGCCTGTGTCCTCATCGGGATTTTTGCCTTTCGGCGTCATTTTGCTAAACATGATAAATTAAAGCCGCGTATGGTGCCGTGGATTATCATCAGCCTCGCGGCTATCGCGACCGGCTTTATGGTGCTGGTGCATTTGGTCAATCTTTTAGGTATTGAAACGGGCCGAAACTAAGCGCTTAGCGGTTGACGGCGGGTCTTATAGGTAAATTGCCCAGCATCATTTAATCGCCGAGAGACAAGGCCTCGCCCTTTAAGGCAATTTAAATGCGCGATAGATTCGCCCACCGCCATGATACGGTTACTGTCATTAATCTCGCGGCGGAACAGAACGGAATAAACTTCCGTCGCCCGGCGCGGTTCTTTGCAATGTTCCAGCAATCGGTCCAGCGCCTTTTCGTGATGCTCAACTAATTTATCAAGGCGGCGATGGGCCCCGCGAAAGGGTAGGCCATGGGCCGGGCCGATAAGCACATCTTCGGGCAATGAGGCTTTAAGATGTTTACAGCTGCTAATCCAATCTTCCAATGGATTGCCCTCTGGCTCAGTCGGCCAAACAGACACGTTAGAACTAATATTAGGCAAGAGCTGATCACCCGTCAGGCAAATATTTAATTCAGGACAATAGAGGCAAGCGTGCTCAGGCGAATGGCCTGAACCAATGATGACGCGCCATTCCCGCCCATTAATTTTTCCTGTCTCGCCTGCTGTCAGGCGGTCATAACTATGGGGCAGCGCGGTAATGGCTTTGCCAAATCCGCCAAAGCGCATTTTATAAAGCTCAATTTGCTGAGGCGTAAATCCGGCCTTTTTATAATAATTAATCCCCTCACGCGGGGCGACTTGTCCTGTATCCCCAGCCATAAGACGGCACAGAAAATACTCACCGCGTGTCATTAAAAGCGGCGCGCCAAATTTCTTACAAATCCAACCTGCCAGCCCTGTGTGATCAGGATGCAAATGCGTACAGATAACCCGGTTAATCGGACGCCCGCCCATCAGCTCAGAAAAGTGTTTTTCCCAAATCGCTTTGCTATCACGATTGCCAATACCGGTATCAACCACGACCCAGCCATCACCATCTTTCAGCGCCCAGAGGTTGATGTGATTAAGACCCTTCATCGGCAGAGCGAAACGCAGCCAAAACACGCCATCAGCAATTTCAGTCACAGACCCAGGCGCAGGGGCTTCGTCAACAATGAAGGATAAAAGCCGCGAGGATGTATCGCTCGGGACGACCAAACTTTCATCAGGCGCTGTTTTCGTCTTTTCCATAATGGGGGTTTCTTACGCTATATTACTTATCTGACCATTAAAAAAGTAAGTCATCTGCAGTCTGCCTATTGGGAGGATGTCCAGGCGCTCACGAGAGGCTTTAAATCAGGTCTGACACGTTCCTTAGGCGCTTCGCTCGGCGTGCCAATGTAAATAAAGCCCGCAATTTTCTCGGCAGGCTTTAGCCCCATGGCCTGGGTCACATCATTATTATATCCATACCATTCTGTCAGCCACTGCGCGCCAAAGCCGGCGGCTTGCGCGGCAAGACAAAGATTATAGCAGACCGCGCCTGACGAGAGAACTTGTTCCCATTCAGGCGTACCGCGCGGACACTCTTTTGGACTGGAAATAACCCCGACTACCAAAGGCGCCCGCAAAAATCTTTGGCCTTCGAAAATAGCGCGGTCTGCGGGCATGTCGGGATTGGCCTTCATAAAGGCGCTGGCAATATGCTGTCCGAAATCTGCGCGAGCGGAGCCTTGGAACAGAATAAAACGCCACGGCGCAAGTTTACGGTGGTCGGGCACACGGGCCGCAATTGTAAGCAGGTCTTGCAACTGAGCTTCACTAGGACCTGGCTCCCCCATGGCCTTTGCCAGATTAGAACGGCGGTTTTCCAAAAATTTGAAAACCGCTTTATTCTCCGCTGGCAGAGGTAAAATATCGTTGAGCTCTGGCATCTCAATGTTCCTTGCTATAGGCTCTCGCCTGTGACCACATTAAGCCCTCCCATAGCAACGCCTGTCGCTGATGTCATCAAAAGCTATCCCGCTAGGGCCCAAAAATATGCTCTGGATTTACGCGCCTTGATTATAGACACAGCAGCACGCGAAATTATAACTATATGTATCGGTAGAACGCTGACTTACCATTTGGATAAATAGAGCAAGAGATGGCGAAGAAAAATGAAATTGGCGTCGACCATGTGCATAAAGGTCATCACTGCGAGAATTGCGGTGAACCTTTCGGCTTTCAAGAACTCACAAGTTTTTTCGTAAGGTTACGCGGAAACACATTTGTTTGCTTTCGCTGTACTGAACCCAATTATCTCGCCCCGCATGATAATATGATGGTGACAGTTGGAGCCGCCATCTTTTCCGTTTTGGTCGGGCTGATAATTTTTGGGGCTATAAATATATTTGTTCCCGCCATTGACCGCGCCCCAGGTTATACAACTTACTGGTTAGCGCCGCTCGTTGTGGGAGCTTTTTTAGGGACGGCTATTGGCCGCTTTATCTATAAAGCGATACAGTGGAAAGTTGGACGGTTCACAACGGACCGTTCTTACAAATCTTATTCGGATGTAGGTTATGATTAAAAAACGACTTAAAGACCTTGGCCTCACGCTCCCCGAAGCGGCGGCCCCTGTGGCCAATTATGTGCCTTATGTGATTAGCGGAAATATGGTCTTCATCTCTGGCCAGATTTCCAAAATCGGCGACAACACGATTGGCGGACGATTAGGCGAGGATCTGACTGTTGAGCAAGGCCAAGAGGCGGCAAAGCTCTCGGCGCTAAACCTTATCGCGCAAATGAAAGCGGCCTGCGGCGGAGACCTATCGCGCGTGAAACGCGTCGTGAAACTTGGCGGCTTTGTCCAAGCGCTGCCGAGCGCAACACAGGCTGATATCCCTAAGGTCATTAATGGCTGTTCCGATATTATGGTCGCCGTCTTTGGGGATGCCGGGCGTCATGCACGTTTCGCCGTCTCCGCGCCAAGCCTGCCGTTGGATGTCGCGGTAGAAATTGACGCTGTAATTGAAATCACCCTTCCATAAGGCCGCGCCGTATATAATCCGTGACACCCACTTACACAGCCCGGATTTTATCCCGCATCAATGAAGTGACGGAATCCGATTGGGATGCGCATCTGCCAGAAGGCCAGCACCCCTTTCTCTCTTGGCGCTTCTTAAATGCCTGCGAGCAAAGCGGGTCAGCGGTGGAAGACACAGGGTGGGCACCGCGCCATATCTGGCTAGAGGATGAGGCCGGAAAAGCTGTCGGCTGCGCACCGTTTTACGCGAAGACCCACAGCCAAGGCGAATATGTTTTCGATCATAGCTGGGCCAATGCCATGGCGCAGGCGGGGCTGGATTATTATCCCAAATTACAAGGCTCTGTCCCTTTCACCCCCGCGACAGGGCCGCGCCTGCTGACGCAGGATAAAGACGCCAAAATCGGCTTGGTCTCCACCATGATACAGGCCTGCCAAGATTGGGAATATTCAGGTGTCCATCTGACCTTTCTGCAAGAAGAAGACCTCTCCGTTTTAAAAGAGATTGGCTTTGCTCACCGCGAAGATCGGCAATTTCATTTCATCAATCGGGGCTATGAAAGCTTTGATGACTTTCTTGCTTCCCTCGCCTCCCGCAAACGCAAGAACATTCGAAAAGAACGCAAAGCTGCAAATGATGGCATCACCATAAAACGCCTGACAGGCGATGACCTAAAGCCCGAACATTGGGATATTTTTTGGCGGTGTTATCTGGACACCACGCAGCGCAAATGGGGACGCCCTTATTTAACGCGCCAATTTTTCAGCCTGATGCAAGAGACCATGCGCGATGATATTATTTTGGTTATGGCCTTTGACGGCAATACGCCGATTGCTGCCGCGCTAAACTATATTGGCTCTGACGCGCTTTACGGGCGCAATTGGGGCTGCCTCGCTCATAAGCCCTTTTTGCATTTCGAGCTCTGTTATTACCAAGCCATAGAGGCAGGTATTGAGCTGCGCCTTCCCAAAGTCGAAGCGGGAGCGCAAGGCGAGCATAAGCTAGCCCGCGGGTATGAGCCCGTCGTAACACACTCCGCGCATTATCTCGCCCATGCAGGACTGCGCAATGCCATAAGCGATTACTTGAAACGTGAGCGTCATGCCGTAGAGTATGAGATAGATGTGCTAGGTAAACACACACCGTTTAAGAAGGATGGATGATGGCTAATGCCACTTATACTTGCCCATAAAACAAATAGTCCTGCGGATGCTGTTGTCATTTATAGCCTTTTAGAGGCTGGGGGATTTCATCCTACATTCCAAAACTATTATCACGGCTTTATTGCTATCGGATATTTAGGGGCTTTGGATGGAATTCAGATTATGCTCCCGTCTCAAGAGATAGAGGACGCCAAAGTTTATATTAAAGAAACAAAAGCCATCACAGATTTTGACCCCATTAAAAATCGCTGGATACGCGATTTAATTCAAGCCAGCGTTTTAACGATGAACCCGTTTTTCTTCATATTTTTACTTTCGCCCTTCATTCAGATAGCCGCGTTGATATTGCTCATAACATTAGACGTCTTAGTGTTTTCACAAGGCTTGTTGATAGCTCTTCTTGCGAATATAACTTTTGCCTTCTTCATCATCATGTTAGCCCACGCTAAATATGTAGCTGTTCCAAAATTGAGAGAAACCCCATGAGCCTTCACGGAGATTACGAGACAGATAATATATTTGCGCGAATTCTGCGCGGCGAGATGCCTTGCGTAAAAGTCTATGAAGATGACAACATCTTGTCTTTCATGGATATGTTTCCGCAATCAGAGGGACACACATTAGTTATTCCTAAAGCCCCGTCGCGAAATCTGCTCGAAACCAACGCCAAAGATATTGGCCGCCTCTTCGGCTCGGTGCAGCGTATCGCCAAGGCTGTGGAAATCGCTCTGAAGCCTGACGGCATTGTCATCACCCAATTTAATGGCGCCCCTGCCGGGCAGACCGTCTTTCATACGCACGTCCATATTATTCCGCGTTATACAGGACTAGGCCTTGGCGCGCATGGCGGCGCGGGGACTATGGCGGATATAGATGCCTTGACCGTTCTGGCAGGAAAAATAACGGCGGCGCTCTAATAACAGCCTGCGCCATAGACTCGCCGTAATTCTCTTATCTTTACTCTTATAAAAGCTGAGCAAATCAGTTAAATCATCGACAAACTGACTTCAGGATTCTCTCATGCGTTCATTATTATTAGCCTCTATCGCCGCCGCTGCTCTTCTAAGTGCCTGCGGCCCTAAACACAATGAAGTCGATATTACGCCCGCTCAAGTGCAAGCCGACGATGACGGCTATAATTTGTCTCGGCAATATGAAAAATTCGCCGAAGTCAAAATGAACCCTGATACATCTTTCCTGACCGAGGGCGAACGCGCCGCCGTTAACAAAATTATTGAAGCCAGTGAATTATTATCCGAAGTCTATCTTCGCCAGCTTGATGTCAGAAACCCGGAAATCCGGGCTGAAATCGCCGCCAGCGACCGGCCTGATAAACAGCTTTTGCTAGATATGTTTGATTTGCATTTTGGCGTCTGTGACAGCCTTGAAGACGGACATGTTTTTTATGGTGACACGCCCTGCCCCAAAGGCGCAGGTTTTTATCCTGCGGATATGACGAAACAGGAATTTGAAGACTGGATTACGGCTCACCCCGAAGATGAAGAGGCCTTCCGGTCAGGCTATACCGTTATTCGCCGCGACGGCGACAAACTCATTGCCGTACCTTATTCGAAAGCTTACGCGCAATGGCTTCGGCCGGCGGGTAAGCTTCTTCGTGAAGCCTCTGACCTTTTACCCACCAATGGTCAGAGTAATCGTCTCAAGCGGTTTTTACGCCTACGCTCAATAGCCTTTAGAACTGATGATTACTTTGACTCTGAAATGGCGTGGATGGACCTATTGGGCAACATCGAAGTCGCGATTGGCCCCTATGAGGTCTATGACGATCAGCTCTTCGGCTATAAGACCGCCTTTGAAAGTTTTGTGACGGTCAAGAACCCGGAAGAGTCAAAAGCGCTCGCGAAATATAAAGACTTCCTCAAAGATATGGAGGCCAACCTTCCTGTCGAGGACAAATATAAAAACTTTGACCGCGGCTTTGAAAGCCCGATTGCAGTGACTTATCAAGTTCATGGCGGCGGCGATAATGAAAACGGCGTTCAGACCATTGCTTTTAACCTGCCCAATGATGAGCGTGTGCGCGAGGCCAAAGGCGCGAAAAAAGTCATTCTCAATAATGTGCTCGGCGCAAAATATGATCGTATCTTAGCCCCGATAGGCGAACGTGTTTTGGTCGCGGATCAGGCCAAATTAACGGCGAAAAAATGGATGAGTAATAATACGCTGTTTCATGAGCTCTCACACTCGCTCGGCCCTGGCACGATTACAGTAGATGGAGTTGAAACGACAGTGAACGCCCAGCTTAAAGAGCTTTATTCAGGCGTCGAAGAAGGCAAAGCGGACGTCATGGGCGCGTATAATATTCTCTATATGATGGAGCGCGGCGAACTGCCTATTGCTGAAAAAGAAGCTTATCTCGCGACTTACTTCACAGGTAAATTTCGCTCTATGCGTTTCGGGACAGGCGCAGCCCATGCCAAAGGCGCAGCCTATCAATATAATTATTTTCGCGATGCCGGTGCCGTTGAATGGCTCCCTGAGCAAGAGCGGTTTAAGATTGATTTCCCGAAGTTGGAACAAGCTATTTCTGATCTGACAGGCGAGATTGTCCGCCTCCAAGGCGATGGTAATTACGGCGCGGTGAAAGTCTTTTTAGATGAGTATCTCCCGCTTGATGCAGAAGCCAAAATCGTCATCGGACATCTAGATGATATTCCCTATGACATCCGCCCGATTTATCCTGATAAGATATAAATAGTTTTATCCTCATCCTGAGGAATGAGCGTAGCGAATGTCTCGAAGGACGGTAGCCACACGCACAGACCCTTCGAGTCCCGATGCTCCGCATCGCCTCAGGGTGAGGCAGTTTTTAGTTAAATCGGAATGCCTTCTTCCAGGCAAAACTCCCTTACAATATCGCGCAATGTTGAGAGACGGGAATTAATCGAGACATGCGGCTCCAGCCGCTCTCGCAGTTTGGCGGCGTCGAGCCTTAATATCGCGGCTTTGACGGGGCCGATACCTGTGACCGGCATTGAGAGTTGGTCATAACCTAAAGCCACCAGAGTGATGGCTTCGAGCGGACGGCCCGCAATGGCCCCGCAAACAGAAACAGGCACGCCGCTACGCAAACAGCCATCAGCGATAAATTTCAGGATAGACACCGCCGCAGGGTGCAGCGGATCATAGCGGTCTGAAACCCGGGCGTTATCGCGGTCCGCCGCAAAGAAAAACTGCATCAAATCATTCGCCCCTACCGAGACAAAATCAGCATGATCACAAACGGAGACTACTTGCCAGGCCAGTGACGGCGTTTCCAGCATCACGCCAACTTCTATTTTTTGCGGAAGCTCTTGCCCTAATTTTTTGGCCCGTTCGACTTCGCGGTCAAACAGTTCTCGCGCCTCTATAAATTCATCAACTGTCGCCACCATCGGGAACATGACTTTCAAATGCCTACCCGCCGCCGCCGCAATGAGCGCGCGAAGTTGATAACGCATCAGGCCAGGACGATCGAGCGCAATCCGAATAGCTCGCCACCCAATGGCCGGATTCTCTTCAGGCACCGGGTCCATATAGGGCAAAATTTTATCTCCGCCCAAATCAAGCGTGCGGAAGGTCACAGGGCGGTTGCCGGCGGCCTCTATCGCTTTGCGGTAAAGCTCTGTCTGCTCCTGTAGGCGCGGCATAAATTCGGACACCATGAATTGGAACTCGGTTCTGAATAGTCCAATGCCGTCCGCGCCGGCTTGGTCGAGCTGCGGCAAGTCCACCAAAAGTCCGGCATTTAATTGCAAAGAAATACGACGCCCATCCATCGTCTTAGCAGGCGTGAATTTCATCGCTTGATAGGCGCGGCTCATCTCGCCGCGAATATTTTGCCGCATTTTAAAGCCGGAAATCTGCGTATCCAGCGGGCGGATATAAGCAACCCCGTCTTCGCCGTCGAGCAGCACCTGATCGCCTGTTTCAATCAAATCGAGCACACCCTCAGCGCGGCCCACCAAAGGGATGCCAATAGCGCGGCAAATAATAGCCGTGTGAGAGGAGGCAGAGCCTTCTTCAAGGACAATCCCGCGAAGTTTATTGCGGTCATAATCCAAAAGCTCAGCCGGACCAATTTCGCGGGCAAAAATAATCGCATCATCGGAAATATTTTTATTCCCCGGGCCCAAGGATTCGCCTGACAGAGCACGCAAGAGGCGGTTGGCCAAATCTTCAAGGTCATGTAGCCGGGCACGCAAATAAGGATCACGGGATTTCATCAACCGCGCACGATGTTCATTACGCACACGCTCCACGGCGGCTTCGGCGGTGAGGCCAGAATGCACAGCCTCACGCAATCTTTTCACCCATTTTCGGTCATAGGCGAACATGCGGTACGTCTCGTAAATTTCTTTACTGGCGCGGGACAGCTTGGCGGTATCTCCTGCCACCATCGCGTCAACCGAAGCGCGAAGCACAGCCACGCCTTCCTCAAGGCGAATTTCTTCTGCCGCAATATTATCCGCCAGCATGTTGGCGGGCGCAACGGGCGGCATATGTAAATAGGCATGACCTTCGACAAGCCCGCCCGCAAAAGATTTCCCCTTTACAGTTTCAGGCTTAACGGGCGCGAGCGTGATGCCTTTCAGCGCGCCTTTCTTACCGCCCACGCGTTCATCATCGACAATAATTTCAGCCAAAACCATGGCCACGGTGAGCAGGTCTTCGACTTCTTCTTCGTTAAAACTCCGTGCTTGAATGGACTGGACAACCAAAACGCCTAATGTTCGTCCGCCGCGCAATATCGGCACGCCTAGAAATGAATTATAAGGGTCTTCGCCAGTTTCAGGACGATAAGAGAAGAGCGGATGGGTCGGAGCATCGGCCAGATTTAAAGGCCGCGCCGTCAAGGCCACATGCCCCACCAAACCTTCGCCCGGTTTCATCCGTGTTATATGAACAGCTGATTTCTTAAGGCCTTGCGTGGCCGAGAGTTCTAAATCCTCCCCCGGACGCAGCAGATAAATCGACGCCACTTTGACCCGCATCGCATTGGATATGACCTGTACAAAGTCGTCCAGACGCCCTTGCACAGAATCCGTACCGGCCATAGCCTCACGAATAGCCTGCATCAATTTGGGCGGTTTGGCCTTTATATTAGGGTCCACACTCATCAAGCGTAATATAGAGCAGCCTTACAATCGTTGCGAGAGAATTATAATTTTATGTGAAAAATCATTTCTAAACGCGTTTCCACAGCTTTTTACGTGTGCTTGTTTGTCTTTCTACTCAAAACGCTCATTATAATTACAACAAGGCTGCCCTTATTATGACAATCTCAAAGATATTAACCGTTATCACGATGTTATCATTCTTTTTTGCTGGCACGGCATTTCTTGAAACTATGTTCCCTCACAAAGACAATCCCTTAGATCTTAGATGGAAAACACTCTCGGAACTTCCCGATTACAGGGGAAGTTGCGGTGGATCTGATTTCGGTGCGTTATAGCAAAGGAATTAAATTACTGTCCCAACATCATTGAAGCTGTTGGGCCATCCATACCTTCCATTTCAATCATCTTACAAACAGACTCTGCTTTCTTGCTTCCTAAAATCAAATTGCCGTTCCCAAATTTTGTAAGCGCACTACTCCCCTGTTGGATATACGCCTCCCCAAGTTTTTGACGTTTTGTAGGCTTCACGCTATTAACAACACCATCCAACTTAGAACTCCAAAAAGCTGAAGACGCTTTATGTTCTGGAGTCTCTTTTATCGATTCATCATCAAGTGTCGAAAATGCCAAAGCCCCTATACACATTGATGACATACGCCCTATTTTAGCATTTTTTGCCTTAAGAGCTTTTCGTTCTTTTTTACTCAGTTTCTTCTCACTTTGCTCAGCGGCAAAGCTATTAGTTGATATTGCGATAGTCGGGCCTACAAGGAAGGCAGTAATGACTAAGATTCGTAACATAAAAATCCCCAAATTAATGCGTTTACAGTGAGAAAAATTGTTATCTCTGTCAAAAGAAAATAACACAATAAAAAACCCGCCCTCAAAGGGACGGGTTTTGAAATTTGATAAAGCGTTTTGGCTTTATTTTTCTTTTTTCTTACGCGCTTCGCCTTTTTTACGGGCTGCGACGATGCCTCGGCCTGTTGTGCGCTCGACGATACGGGCAGATTTACCGCGGCGATCACGCAGATAATATAGTTTCGCGCGGCGGACTTTACCTTTGCGCTTAATTTGAATTTCCTCGACCAGTGGGGAGAAGACAGGGAAGACGCGCTCAACACCTTCGCCGTAGCTAATCTTACGCACTGTGAAGCTCTCATTTACGCCTTTGCCAGAGCGGGCAATACACACGCCTTCAAAGGCTTGCAGACGGGTACGTGTGCCCTCTGTGATGCGGACTTGGACGATAAGCGTATCACCGGCTGAGAAATCAGGGATGACTTTGCCGCCTTCAAGGAGGCGCGCTTCTTCGGCTTTATTTAGTTTTTCAATCACGTTCATGATCGTCTCCATTTTTATAGGCCGTCCACATATCTGGGCGTCGGGCCTTGGTAATCTTTTCACTTTCTTGGCGCCGCCAATCTGCGATCTTTTTATGATCGCCTGATAACAACACCTCCGGGATAGCCCGGCCTTCAAATTCTCTTGGCTTGGTATAGAGCGGATACTCCAGCAAACCGTTTTCAAAACTTTCCTCCGAAGCACTTTGCGCGTCCCCCAGAACCCCGGGAAGAAGCCGCACACAGGCTTCGATCATCACTTGTGCCGCTACCTCGCCGCCCGCTAATATAAAGTCGCCTATGGAAATCTCTTCCATTTGGCGGCCTTCTATGACGCGCTGGTCAAGCCCTTCAAACCGTCCACAAAACGCAATAAGACCCGGGCCCGATGCCAGCTCCCTGACCCGTTTCTGGGTTAGCGGCTTGCCCCGGGGGGTCAAATAAATCAGTGGGCGGCTATCCCCCCCATTTTCATGAGAGACCGTAGCCACACTATCAATCGCTTTTGCAGCCACATCAGGTTTTAAGACCATTCCGGGACCGCCGCCAGATGGCGGACTATCGACAGTTCGGTGCCTATTAACGGAAAAATCGCGTATGTCCACCGTTTCCAGCCGCCAAATACCGCTTTTTTCAGCCCCGCCAATAATAGACGCGCCCAAGACACCCGGAAAGCACTGCGGAAATAGCGTCAAAACCGAGGCGTGCCACGGTTTTGGGGCGATATGTGAGGCGCTTTCACTCATAAGCGCGGCTTTTAGGGGACGTAAGGGGGAGAGTCACGCGGATATGAGGCAGTTGACGACAATGCCTAGCAGAAGTCTAATCCTCCAGCGAGTCCAACAAAGCTTGCGTTTGCGCTATTTGGGGCGCGGCGCCAATCTCTGTGAATAAATCAAGAGATTGTTGCAAATACTCTCTCGCTTCGTCCAAATCCCCACGTGACTTAGATAATACGCCTATATTACCGTAATCATTGGCCATGCCCTCTTTGCTGCCGAGAGCTTTATTCAACCTCAAAGCCTGCTGGTAATACTCCATGGCCTCGTCCAAATCCCCGCGTGTGCGGGACAAATTGCCCATATTGCCGTAATCAAACGCCATACCCCCCTTGCGGCCAAGAGCTTTTTCGATTTCCAAAGACTGCTGGTAATAATCCATGGACTTGTCTAAATCCCCGCGTAACTGAGCCACAACACCCATATTGCCGTAATTAGACGCCATTCCCTCTTTGCGGCCAAGGGCTTTATTTAACTTAAGAGCCTGCTGGTAATAGTCCATGGCCTCGTCCAAATCCCCGCGTGACTGCGCTACATTACCCATATTACCGAAGTTGTTTGCCATGCCATCTTTACGCTGAAGGGCCCCGTTGAGTGCAAAGGACTGTTCGTAAAATTGCATCGCTGTTTCTAAATCGCCTCTTATAAAAGCGATATTCGCCATGCTTCCGAAGTTATTTGCCATGCCATCCTTGCGATCCAGAGACTCATTTATTGAGAGTGCGTTCTGAAAATGCTCCATCGCGGCATCTAAATCACCCCGCACTTGCGCTACATTACCAATATTTCCATAAATAGAAGCTCTTTCCTCTTTATTTCCTAGTGTTGTAATAAGCCTAAGAGCTCGTTCATAATAATCAGTCGCTAAATCTAAATCTCCACGAATTTGTGCAACATTTGCTATGTTACTAAGCGCGGCCGCAAGTTGTAGATTGTTTGTATTTTGTAACGTGACTTCTTCCACCTTCGCAAAAGCATTAAGAGCTTCGTCAAGATGACCTTTGCGCATGTTTATCAGTCCTAACTGATTCCATTTTACAGCATCGTTAGGGTTTTCCTTTAGCAATTTTTCAAGAGTTTTTTTCATTATTTCTCAGTATCAGTTCTAAAAGTATTTATCTTGTCTAAGCTC
>JAOIVW010000011.1 GCA_028224375.1 Hellea sp. | reverse complement strand
TGGATCGCGGGTTGTATGGAGCAGCGTTTAAGGCGGGGCGGGCAGTTCGCGGAGCTGTGCGGGAGTTTTGCAAGGCTGATTTAGCGAACCATCAGCAGGCGCTCAAGCTTCGGATGCTTGGGCATGAATATTGGCGGCGTTTGGTGCTTAAGGAACTGGGCGGGCCGAGGGCTTTGAAACGCTGGGTTAAGGCTATGGCGCGATGTGCGGCGCGGCGAGAGAAGATGGAACGAACCCCTCCTCCTAAGCCGAAAAAGTCCGCTTGGCGTAAGACACCTGAAGTTATGGCCGAAGAATTGCGGCAGAAAGCTCACGCGCAGAAATGTGCCAAGGCTTGCGCGCCGAGCGGCACGTTTCTTGACCCTTGCACATTGGATTCGGATGGCTGGTTTCGCTTGCCGCCTTTCCCACGGCTCTGCGGCCCGCGTGACCCTGACCGCATGTGGACGACGCCTTTTTATATGGAGAACTATTATTACGAGGGCCTGCCCGTAAAATATCTGACCGGTGTTAACGCCCCCATAATGGTCTGGCCCGCTGAATTTGAAGCGGCGGAATTATGGGATTATGAGCGGTGGCTGCGCGTGCGCACTCTGGGGCGTTGGGGTGAGGCGAGCGTTGATGAAGGTGTGCGGGATGAAGATGTCCTTCGAGACGCCGCTACCGCGGCTCCTCAGGATAAGGAAAAACCTAAAGCGCCTGCGCCCACACCTACCCCTCATCCTGAGGAGGGCGCAACAGCGCCCGTCTCGAAGGACCGTGATGTTTCGAAAGATGGTGTCTCGCAGGATGAGGCCCCTCAAGATGACATAATGCCAACCCCACCCCCTGCGGTTTTAAAAGCCAGCACGCTCGAACAGGACGATAACCATGAAGCCGCAAACTAGACCTCTCATGCAGCCCTGCATTCACAAGGCCGCCGCTATCCTGCGGCGGTCGGCAATGACGCCTGGGCGGGCGTCTGATGCTTTACCTGCAGGCGATATTTGCGCGATAGTAAGCCTAAATACAGACCCCTTCCCTCAGCGTTCTGTCCCCGCGCGAGAGACCGAAAAGCAATTTGTCGAAAGTTACGCCGAGGCGACACATATCCGGTTTAATCGGGACTATAAACGCCTTGGAATAAATCGCGGCGACATTTTCAAAATTGACGGGATTGACCAAGAGAAGGCAGAGCTTAATTTATCACAACAAGGCCAAAAACGAGCCTTTCGCCCTGCCCAATACAAAATGGGCAATGGCGCTATTGAGCTTTATAAGCAGGAAGAGCGTACGCTTCATGAAGGTGACCGCATCCGCTTTACGCGCGGAGGGCAAAGACAGCCCGTCAACACTAACGCATACGCTGATGTCAAATCTATTGATAATGGCAAAGTCACGTTTGATTTGGATGCTAAGACGAAAGAAGATCTCACATTAACACTCAAGGACAATGCTATTCGGCATATAGACCATGCTTGGGCCAGCACGGCACATGCCTTTCAAGGAAAAACGGTTGATAAAGCTGTTGTTGTCATGCCGTCACGTAGAAGTCCCCTCACCACGCTTGAGAGCCTGCTAACGGTCGCCTCTCGTCACCGGCTTTCAGTCAACATCATTACTGATGATGCAGACAGGCTTAAGAATAATATTCAAGAGAAGCTCAACATTAAGAGCTTAGAGGCAAATATCAGCAGGCCTGAAGTCGACCTGCAAAATGAATTCCTAGCCCAAGAAGAGGCCAATAAAGATCTAACAAGAGAAAGATATGAGTTAAGTGAACAATATTCTTCCTCAGATAAGCAAGATGACCAAGACAAAGAAGAAGAACAGGAATTTAAATTTGAGCGCGAAGAAATCGAACGTGAACCCGTGCAAGAAATAGAATCCGAGGAGGATTATTCTATGGGCATGTAAAATATGCAGTGATTAAAGACTGATTGCGAATAAATCATCCTAAACTAAATTCTAGAATTGACCCTTTTATCCTCATTGCAGACATTAAAGTCTATACTGGTAAGACCCCCCAAGGAATAAAGTGTTCAAATATTAAAAAACAGTAACAAACATTGAAAACCAAATATTTTGCACTATTTTATTACGTGCACTTTGAAAGGCTGGGTAATGAAGAACGAGAAGACTCCAATATTTGAGACTGGCAGCCTAAGCACCTATTTTAAAATAAATACTCTATTGGGTGGCATTATTGTCTGTTCTATTTGTTTAATGATTTGTGTGACTATTGTTGTTGTGCTCTCTTAATACCCCCATTGCCGACGTTAGCTCATTTCAACCTTTATGCCGGCTTGACTTACGAGCGTCCTTAATGAAACCGCAGCTCTATTAAGTACGCTAGCGAGAGTCTTGAACCAAAGCTTTAAACGGTGATTACTTAACAAACACGGCTTTTGTTGGACACTCAACAAGCTCGGTGATAGGCATTGTGCATGCGCAAACTTACTCTATTGGCAGCAGCTGCCCTTTCTCTCTGTTCCTCACCTGCAATGGCATGGGGAACCAACGGGCACCGCGTCACTGGCAAGATTGCTCAAAGCTATCTAACCGACGAGGCAAAAGCAGCAGTAGTAGATATACTCGGCGTGGAGTCGATAGCAGAAGCGTCCACCTGGCCTGATTTTATGCGTTCTGACCCTAGCAACTTTTGGAAAAAAGGCACACCGCCTTGGCACTATGTTACCGTGCCGCTCGGAACGACTTATTCGGAAGCGAATGCACCAACGGCTGGCGATGCTCTCACTGCGCTTAGAGATTTTTCAAAACAGGTCAGAGATGAAAGTCTCTCAGATGCTGAAAGGCAGCTTGCTTTGCGTTTTGTAATTCACATCGTCGAAGACCTGCACCAACCGCTTCATAATGGTAAAGGCGATGATAGAGGCGGTAATTCTGTCAAAGTTCTTTTCAGGGGGAAGAAACTAATCTCCACTCGGTTTGGGACTCAGGGTTAATTGACCGTGAACAACTTTCCTATTCCGAAATGGCCCGATGGCTGCAACGACGCATTACACCAGAGCAAAAACTCGCTTGGAGTGACGCAAACCCCCAGACGTGGATTGCGGAAAGCATTGTCATGAGAGATCGCATCTATGAAGGTATTGCGCCTAATGACCCTGAGAAGTTTCCGAACCTTAGCTATTCGTATGTTTATAAGCATAAGGGCGATTTAGACCTACGTTTGCAGCAAGGCGGTGTCCGCCTGGCGACCTATTTGAATGTGTTATTTGCAAACTAGGCGCACACTTAAACTGGACCACGAGTATCTGTATAGTTTACAGCAGTGATAAACTAAGTTTTCTAAGATCGCTTCAAAAAAGACACTCAGAACTTGGTGACTTCATTCCCAAAGCGGATTGTGTGGATGGCTCCTGTCTGTATTCTCATCGGAGACTGAAATGAAAATCATAAATGCACTTTCCATATCTATCGCAGCAATACTTCTAATGCCAAGTGTTGCGTCTGCGCAAAAATGCTATGGCGGGGACACAAGAGAACTGGCTGCGCTCGGGGAGCATGACGATAAATGGTTTTCGGTCCAAATATTCGATACATCGACCTCTTCAATTTCGGATATTTGCTTTACGGTTCCATTCTGGAACAACACTAATGAAATGATCCAAACTCTTGCAAGATATATTTATGCGGTGGGCGACGGATATACCGATGAAGAATACATAGTTAGAGAGTTGCGAAATGGGATTATCCCAAGTCGTCAATATGATTTTGATCGTGTAAAGATTAGAACGAACTCTTGCTGGGAGCATTCCGGCAACAAGAGATGTGACAAAGAATGGGATTAGAGTTCTGTCAGCATCATCCCGTGGCTTCCAGATGTTGTTACGGGACGCTTACCGTTGCGTCGTCACCTATAACTTCAGATATTTTAGACGCTTCCGTGCCAGAATATACTTAGCGTATCAGATTCAATACGCTAGTGGAGGCTTAAAATGAATCTTGCGTTAGTTATTAGGTTCATATGCTCCACATTTTGTCTGACTTTATTTTTTGTTGATGTAAGTCACCGCCACTAATTCTATCCCAAAATCTTCCGCCAACAACTTGTTCAGCATCATAGGTTGATACAAGGTATTTTTCTAAGTCTTCCTCGAGTTTTTCATTCTTCATCTCAAACGTCCAAAGCTTCAACTTACCTTTAGAGTCTTCAGTTAACACGCTCTTGATGAAAGCGTGGGGAACAGGAATATTAATCCCATAGTCATCACCGCCATCACCAATCGTCGTAACGACTTGTCCAAAATAAAACACAGGGCACGTCAAAACATATGTCTCTAACACATCTTCTTTGTCGTTCAATTTTCTAATGGCACTTTCCAGTTGACCCCATTTTTGACGGTTAAATTTAGGCCGTTGAGGCGACATATTTGAGAGTAGAAATGTTTCGCTATTCTGTAATTCCTCAATATCTTGGTTAGCACTTGGCACTAGATGTCCTCTATCATAGCCGCTTCCTTTATATGCATCCAAGCTCGCTCTAAACCGCTTCGGGATTCTTGTATCCGCTCGAAAATGGTCTTGGCGTTCTACTTCCGTGAGAAGACGTTAATTTCAGTTAATGATTTCGAGTGTCCACTTGGCTTGACGAAAATACCAAGAATACCCGATTGTAAAAAATCGCCCTGTCATTATTTGGTCGCACACTGGCGCCCCATATCTCAGTTCAGGTTGTATTTGAAAAGCAGTGTTCATTTTAAGCTCCCACATTCTAATGTAACGTGTAGAACATACCATTCATTTACATAAATTGCAATTAAGTTTACTATCTTGCAGTTTTAGCAAACAAGGTGTCTACAAAGCTAGGGGCACATCAGTTATGATCTGTCGGCTTGTTTACAGGTTTCTGAAGGCGTGCATCATGCTGGATCAATGTCAGGTAATGAATCCATAAAGGAACCCACTTCAGCTTCCATCATGTTGTAAAATTTTTCGGATACGGCCGAGTAGGAGGTATCTTCGAGTGTCAGTTCTTTTAAGCTCTCCATAGCACCATAAATTTTACCTGTTAAAGTCAAGTTAGTATCTAGGTTTACTGATATACGCATTGCTTCCATATTATTTCGAATGCGATCTCTCATACGCTTAAGTGCCTGCATGTGATATCCGAGGTCTTCCGCGTAAAAGGATCGGGAAAATCCGAGAATTTCGATAGTTTTGCGACCCCGTCCAGCAGGATCTATGCCTTTCATCGTCACAATCATATCTTGGGAAATGTCCCAGTCAAACATACCTTTAGGATCGGTAACCGCCGGATTAATTAAATAAGGCTGTTCAGAAGTGTCAGGGTTCGCGTCAACATTAGTTTCCCAAAAACCATCGATCGTCGGAAAACGGGCGACCTTTCCGCGGGATTCCCTTTGATTTTTTTCTAAGGCCTCCCGATATTCCTCTTCCGTCATGCCATGTGTTGTTTGCACGAAACTCCGGGACTGATTGCAGTGCATGCAACTTGGTAAAAGATTTTCCCATTTCATGGCCAGCCACCAATATCCCGGATGGTCTTGGCTTTCTTCAACTTTGCCTTTGGGCCGATAATGTTCGATATCGACTTGGCTACTGCCAGCAATCCGGGACTCGCAATATGCACATTTGTTGTTACTGATTTCCAATAGTGCGCTTAGCACCTTCTTGTTTTCATCTTTGTAAGCATTGAAATCAGAAGCCTTAAAACTGGCAGGGACTTTAGCTTTAAGTCGCTGGAGTTCTTTGGAAGCGGCACTGTTTGGGTTGGACATATCCAACCTAGCAGGCATGACTACGCGGCTACGATCAATCTTCCGCATTGGTTGCCGTCTTAGTAGCCTCAAGCGCAGTAAACATATTTTTCAGCATCTCTTTCCTAGACCCGCCTTTTACTTTTCGGACAGGCGTATCCTTGTGAAATACGTCATGTTTTGCTGCTTCATAAGCGACCTGCTCCACGAAGGTATCTCCCACAACCAGCATGTCGGAAATCTCGCTACCCAATCGGGTTTTTTCTTCAACTTCACCCGGGTCCAGGTCATTTTTGCGGGCGAGATCATGATAACGCATATATTTTGCATCCAATTCCGGGTTGGTTGTGCCAAGTCCAAAATATTCCGATCTCAATATCTGCTCGGCACGCATGCCCTGAATATTGGGTAAATCCTCAATTTTCCGAATCATATCACTTTCATCTCTTTCGAGGACGATGATTTCACCGTTCAGCATGCCTTTCAAACAGAGGGGGTCGTGGGTTGTGGCGATAAACTGTACATGAGGTAATGCTTTTCGCAGGCGTTGCATGATGGTCAGCTTCCAGCGAGGATGAAGGTGCGTGCCGATCTCGTCAATCATTACCACCGCGCTCATTTTTTCGACATTATCGGCGTGAACCAGCATTTTGCGGATAATGTCCACCACAAGGGACATGATGGATTTATATCCCGTAGACAATGCCTCAAACGGAGTTTTTTGTGTACCGACATCGATCCAGATCGTATTCTTGTCGCGCATGAATTTATCTTTATTATCCAGCATGAGGATTTCACGAATGGCCCGTGCCGCGGCCTCAAAATCTTTCTGATTGCAGTTGAGTAGCCAATCTGTGGGATCAGCAAGGGGAGTGCGCGGGTCAAACAGAGATTGCACATGATCCGCACCAGGATTGCCTATATCTTTGTTGTTTTTTTTGAAATAGCGCTGCGCTCCATAGGCGAGAATCAGCTTGGACTGTTTGAGTGGTCCCGAAAACGTCCGGTCTTTCGCTCCTGCGCCCAGCTGGAGCGGGTTTTCATGAGCAGCAAAGTTCAGTCTAATGTTAATGGGCGTATCCGATACCGAATTATTATCCAAAAAATCAACGCGATGGATAAGATCTACTGCTTTGAAGGACTCTGAACGAATTTTCTTGTTGAGAATGGTGATTTGGTCCCGCCCCAGCAAAGTCAAAGCAATCGCTTCCAGCACGGAACTCTTGCCCGTGGCGTTTTCACCCAGTAACATCAGACATGGTGTCGGGTGATTGGAACTCTTGGGCTTAGGAAAGTCAAACTTTAGCTCACGGATGGCTTTATAATTTTTAATCACAAAGTGGTTTATATGGTCTTCCGCGTAAGCCATTTCATCCATGAACTGCGTGCGGTAAATCACGCCTTCCTTTTCTCCCGTGAAAATGGATTCTACGACCTTGGTTACATTTTCAAGAAATGACCACGGAGATTTACCTTCAGACCAAGCCCTGTCTTTCATGATGCGACCATCGCTCTCCAAAAGATTGACGAACATAGCTGTCCGTTGCTCATGGGTTTTTGAGTCTAATTCAGCCAAGAGTGTCTTTAGATTCTCATGATCGAAAAACCCCAATAGCATGGCCGTGATAGCACCTGGAAACGACATGTTTGCGGGTATGTGGCGTTCGGGCGCAAATTCCGAGGCCGTATCAATGGTTTTAACGCCGGCAGGCTCGAATATCAGCTGTTGCGCAATGGCGCCAAAAACCCTTTGTCGTTCCGTGACAAGTGCCTCGCGGTTTAGTGTAAGAAGATTAATCGTTTCATGCCCGCGTTTGGTCAGGGCAATGGCCACGCCGTCGGGCGAGAAGCTCAGATGTTCGGCCGGATGATCGTAGCAGGGGTCGATAAGCATCGCCCGTTCTGCTTTCCGGCATTCATCCACGGATGCCTTAAAGGGAGCTCGCTGGCCTTGAACCGGGAACAGATTTCTTTTCGCAACATTGCAATGTTTACAGGAGAGCAAGAGGTTTTCCCACGTATAGGCTAGCCATGCGTAATAATCGGGGCGGGTCGATTTTTGATCATTTCCGGCCGCCATTTTGGGTCGAAAATGCTCAACATCCATAAACTGGATTGTCGAGGCATGACTTTCGCAATAAGCACAATTACCATTGAATAGCGTGAAGAGTTTTTCTCGAACATCTTCAGAATTATAAGATGTGCCAAACTTCGGGCGGTTTTGCAGTCGTTCTTTTTCATTCAGAGACAAGTAGTCTTCAAGCTTTCTCCTATCACGACTGCCTGATTTGTTAAATCCCTTCGGCGGCAAAATACTGGATCGGTCTGAGAAACGCATAAGAAATATCTGTACTCCCAATCCATACCAAAAAAAGTGCCTGTTAACCCGTGTTAACTCATCTGCATATTTCTATTATAAGCTGAATTTTTAAATAGTAAATATATATTAGAGCGCTCTTCAGCGATGCCATGATAGACGAAATGGGTGCGGTTGAAGTCGCGACTATCCTCATACCGGACATTAGCACTGAGGCAATAAACGCCCTGAATAGGACGCTGGTAAACGTGCCAACCAAAGGCATATCCAGAAAACCATTGATACGTATTCTTTAGGTATCAAATTGAAATTTTTCTAGCTATTAATTGACACCTCTCACTTACTTATCGAATAAGAACACTGGGAGGATTTTATGACATCTGGAATAGACTTTACTTATAAGTACGCGTTTCCATCTGGATTAATGCCAGCAAATGATCATGGTCGGCCTTACCTCTCACTTGCAACGTGTGACTCCAATCATGAAAAGCCCTATTTTTTTGACGGGAAAATGCGGCACCCGCGTATATTTGGCGATATGTTAGTGACATTAAGCGATGTGGTACGAACCCATTATTTTCTTCCTTCACCTGGGGAACTTGACCCAGTTCTGACAAGTAATGAATCTCTTTTGCGCCTAGAGGGGTTTAGCGGGTGTTGCGGGGTTTACGCCCGAGTTGATCTGCCTGCTGAGAGCTTTGATGGAAATTGTCATGGTAGAGGAACCACGAATGTCGATTTCAATACACCTATGCGAAATGCTTTGATGCGTTTACGTGAAAATGATGATGTCAGTTTCTCAGTTGGTCAAGATGAAGTGGCCTTGACCAAAGGTGAACTCAAATCTGTTGAGAAAAAAGTCAAACTTCCATTACGCTGGATAAAAGGTTTTAGTGAAGTTCAAGCCTATCAACCCCGCCTTGAACTCGCGATGGAAGTTAGTGCCTCTGATGCCCTTCGATTTATACGCTCCCTGCCAAAATCGGCCAAACCAAAAATGCCGAGCTATGTTGTCAGCGCTGGACGTGCTTTGCGCTTATCTCAAAGACCTGCCAAAGGTGCAGTGCAAATTCTAGGCACACACAGAGTCAAAACTATTGAACCGCTTTTGCCGCGAGCCAAAACACTGAAAATTTGGCATGATCCAAATAATGGTACGAGTGCATGGGAAGTTTGTTATGTAGTTGGCTCATTCTTTTTGATGATTAGCCCCGAAGTCTACCGGGGGTTTTCTGGTGAAGGTCAAGCTTTATCACAATTGTCTACGCCGCCCGATGATAAGCTTATTGCTCAAGTGAGAGCACAGCTTAAGTGGCAATCAGAAATAAATGCAAATGAGATCGCTAAGACGTTAAATTTACCAGTTGAAACGGTGAATGGCGCTTTAGCTGTTTTGGGAACGCGTGGGTTAGCTGGTTTTGATATCAATAAGGCGCAGTACTTTCATCGTGAATTACCATTTGATATGAGCAAAGTAGAGGCGATGCAGCCTCGTTTAAAAAATGCACGTAAGCTGATTGAAAAAGGGCTAGTAGATAAAATCAGTACTGCTGAACAGATGCCTATCTACGCTATTTCGGGAACAGGAATAATACACCGCGTCGAGCTTCGCGATAAGGGTGATCATTGTACATGCCCTTGGTTCAGCCGTTATCAAGGCAAACGAGGTCCTTGCAAACATATCCTTGCTGCCAACATTGTAGAGCATACGGAGAGCAGTGAGTGAGCCCCCAGGATCTTGAGCAATACATTATAAGTGATAGAGACCCAATTCAATTAGCGCAGCGCTTTGAATGTATGACAGTCAAAGACCGTAGTAAGTTATCAAAAACAGTACGACATCTGAACCGTAAGTATAGTAGTCTTGATGAAGTAGCTCCTCTTCCTAAAGAGGCTTTGAAGGGTATAGATGCCGCAAAATTACGTGGAATTATCGACAGTAACATTAATCTGGCGACATATGCATTAGCGCCTCGTTCTACATTAAAAAATTACTACGCATGGTCGTCAAAAGGTGAAAAAGCTTTTGACAAAATCATCAGAGATAGAGCTCCAGAATGGATAGACCATTGGATCGATGATGAACTTTCAAAAGAATTTGGATCTATTCTTGATTTTCCGACTTTGCGTGGATGGATCAAAGATGCGTTATGCGAAAAGCCTGATCATCCTAGGTATTTTGATCTATTTGCCAGTTATTTGGCTCATGCTCCGCGCGATTGGAAATCAAATAAGAAAGAGAAATTTGAGACTATCTCACAAAGGCTATTGAAAGATCCTGAATTACTTGAGGATATTCTTCCTAGTTTTGATATGGAATTATTTTGGTTCCAATATGATCCAAGAAAGCATGACCATAATTTGCCGCCAGCTTACGAAGTATGGCCCGAAGCAATTATCAAGCTCTCTGATATGGGGGCTTTGAATCGGCAATTGATCCTAAATAAAACCTTATCATCTTTATGGCATGACTTCCCTCAGACTCAATATGCAGGTCGTTATGCGCTTCATAAGGAGCTAAAACCGACCCTAGAAGAGCGCTCCGCTAGGGAATCAGAATATTACGCGCTTTTAGCCCATAAGGTTGGGCATGTTGTAAAATTTGCTTTGTCTTTCATATCTCAGCTTGAAAAGGACGGGAAACTGAATAACGAATTATTCTGTTCCGAAGTTAGTCAGGTTTTCTATCAACCCGGCAAAGGAAATTCAATCACGGCTATAAAGCTTTTAAAAAAGTTACTCAAATCAGATCCAAAGAAAAAAGATACTGCGCTCAAAGCCGTAGTGGAAGCATTACGAAATGAGCATATGGATGTGCAAGCCCTAGCTCTGGATTTGCTTGAGGCAGAAGACGTTTTATCAAAAGAACTTAAAGCTGTCGTTGCAGAGGCACATGATTTTGTGAATCCGGTTTTGCAGTCGCGCTTGCTTGCGCTCTATGGGGGTAAGTCCCTGACATCGGAGCAACCTCATACGGAAATTGATGTGCAGTCTATTGCATCATCTCTTAGTAATCGGGTACAAGACGCCCTTTCTGTCACAGATATGCTAACAGATCAGGATTTGCTTTATGCACCGATAAGTAACGACATATTGGCACATGATTTATTGCCTAAGTTAACCCCGCTTGCTCCTGTTAAAAATATAAGCGCGCTGCTCGATTTAATCGCGCATAATATGGAAGGCGTTCAAAATGCAGATGAAATACAGCTTATAATTGATGGAATAACCCGTTTAAGTCCAGATGCCACCCCTGAATTTTCCTCTAAAGTCCGCCCCCTCATCGACCGTATGGGGGAGATGAATGTTGTCTTTACAGGCGGCTTGGGTAAACCACTTAATGATTGCATTGCGACATGGATGCTGAGGAAGTTTACGAAAGAACGCGACAAGTACCAAACAAGGTTTCGCTATTTAAAGCCTCTTGAAATATGGCTGAACTGGATCGCTCATAAAGTTGCTAACGGCGAGACTTTTACACCTTTAGCTCTCCCGACTCATAGTGGAGGATGGATTGACCCCAAAATTTGGATCAAGCGCCTTAACACATCTGAACATATAGAACCAATAGACTTCAAATTATCTGTATTGCGCCTTTTGCCAGATGGCCGTGCAGAGGCACGCAAAAAACTAGATGTAATTGACTCAAACTACTATCGTATAGCTGAGTTCGCTTTGGGGGGATATACAAAGCCAAGGCTGGAAGATAAGCCTTATTACAGTTCATGGGTGACAGCGGCACGCGCCCGTAGCCCCCGTGCGGATTGGCAGGAAAGTTTCGAACTTTTTGAAATAATTGATCATTGGCCCAATAGCGTACAACCGGCTTTAATGGAGTGGCATGCGGAACCTGAGAACAAGTATAACGAAGCAAAGATTGACGTTAGCGTGTTTCCTAAATGGATATCTGAAACGCAAGAGGAGACAGAAGAAGAGGCGAGTATAAAAACAACTCCTTTTAGTTGGATATTGTCTAAAATTGGAAAAAAAGAGATTGAAGCGAGTATACGAAAAACCACAATTTCAAAGCCTGATATTGATTTACTTCCTGCAAGCCTTTTGTCTATTGATGCGCAGAAAGGCTATCGATGGTCTCATTTTGTCGGATATAGAGAACAAGTAGATTGGATGATTCAACAATGGCCTGCAGTGCCTGATGGCGTCCAAATGCAAGGAGCGAAAAACACGACAAGGCGTCTAAATGAAACATCCAATAGTTTTGAACCCAGTTATGGGTTTTACTACAGCCTTTTTGCTCCATGCCAATACTGGCACGAACCTGCTCTACTATTAGTAGCCCTTGGTCTTTTCGCCCGGGACGCGGATATAAAAGGGTTGACGGTCGATGCTATGATTGAGGGAATTGAAAAAGGGTACTTTGATCCGGAGCATTTTGTTAAAGTGATACAGAAGCTTGAATCTGGAGGCTGGTTGAAGTTCGGGCGGCTCAAAGACACTCTAACCCCTATTATTCAAGCCTCCCCTCTCCATGCTTATGTGATTAGCCGTGTGCTGCAAGATTGGCTGACGCTAACCGACCTAAAGGCTCGAAATATGTTTGCTCCACTTGAGGTACTGCTCGAAGCTCAAGCTGTAATTCGTCAACCTCTTTCAAAAGGTATGATAATCGCACTCTCAAATTTGAAAGGTAATGGTAAAGCGGGTAAACTAGCCAAATCTTTGATTGCCTTAAAAGATAATGATGCAGGTATGCGAAAACATATTTTAGGGTTAGCTATTCAGGGGCGAACTCAATGACGCCGCAAGAAATTGAAGCCCTGATCTTTAATTTAGATGAAAATTATTCTGACATTGTTCAGGCATTTGAGAGCTTCTCAGATGGTAATCGGCGCGCAGTCTCAAATACTATACAAATACTTCACCGCCAGGTTCACAAAAACAAACCTAGTAAATCAGCGTCAGAGTTAGTCACCAGTAGTCTTACTGATAGACATGGCGAAGATTGGAAGTTTTGGCATCATATTTATAACCGTAAGAGCGCGCTTTGCATGTATGCTGCGGCACCTTTTTCGGTGATTAAATCATCATTTTTACCTTATCGTAATGGGCCATATCATGCCGCTTTTAAAACTATAATTGAGACCCGAAAACCGGATTGGCTACCTGAATGGGTTAAGTGGCAATGTGAGCTCGAAGAACCACGCATTGACTTCCCGTTCGTTTGGGGTTGGTATAAGGCAGGAGTTATTCCAGAACCTAATTATGAGGCTTATTATCGCCTTTTTGCCAACTCGCTTATGGCAACAGATTTTTATACAAAAAGTGTTGGAAAACCTATAACTCAAGCTCTGAAAGACGAGCCACATTGGTTAACCTATATTCCAACGCTATTTTCCGTGGAAAGTAATGCGTTTAATACAAATCCTTGGCTCCACAAAGGAGCGAATGATGATCATGAAATGTGGCCGCAAGCTCTCATTAAACTAGTAGATGAAGGCGTCATTGAAAAAGGTGACCTTTTGAGTCATACGCTATTTGGGTTGACACAAGACTTAAAGCAAAACCAACTCTCTGGAATTCATAAACTACACTCGGCCCTATCGCCTTCATCAAAACAACGCGCGGAGTTCGCTGAGAAATACCTTGATCTGATAGATCATAGAGTTGGACATGTTGCAAAGTTCGCACTTACTCAGTTACGGGTGCTATCTAAATTAGATGATTTTGACGAAGTCGCTTTTTTGACTCGTTCAGAGGATGCTTTTATTCATGCGCGAAAGGGAAATGCCAAGCTAATAATATCGATAATCCAGACAGTTATTAAGCGCCAGAACGCAATAAATGAAGGCGTTACAATCGCGCTTATATCAGCCTTAAAAAATGAACACGCAGATATACAAAGTGCGGCCTTGAACCTCCTTGGTTCGGCTGACTTAAGTGCGTCGCAGAAACTAGAGATTAGCAAGCAACGAGATTTTTTACCTCCCTCGCTACAGGCTAACCTTGATAAACTTATTGGGGCTGTGCAAAAAGTTTCACCTGAGCGACCTAGTGATCAATCAAAAAATATACGATTGAATAAGCTTCCCAAACATATCCTTAAAGCAAGTGGCCTTGATCAATTTGAAGCTGATCACACTGTCATTTATGCGCCCGTTTCTTCTGACTGGCGTGACCATGCGATTCTAGAAAATTTCGACAAACTCGAACCGATTGAGGATTTTAACACTCTTATCGATAGACTTGCACAGGCGGTTGAAGTGACAGATAAACCAGCAATGGTGTACGACATTGTAGACGGTATAAGCCGCCTTTGTGGACAAACACCCCCAGAATTTGAAGAAAAAACATCTGCCCTTGTTAAGCGCCTTGGCGCTCTCTCGACCGATTGGGATGAAGCAGCAGCCCATCAAGGCTTTGCACATATGCGTGGTGCCGTCAGGCGATGTTTACTTTCCTTATCTATGGCCTGGCTTCGCCCAAATGAAACTATAGCTCTTCCAAATGGCATTGGTGCCTCACCTCCACATCGGCAACCCTATTTGAAAATGCTTAAAGCTCTTACTGAAAATGTAAGAAATAAGCGGGCACGGCCCCTTTTAAGTACGCCAAGCCATGTAAATGGTTGGCTTGATCCGCGAATATGGGTCGAGCGATTAAACCTGTATCATCAACATGGTTGGGATATTGAGAAAAATGACCTTCTAGTTAGTTTGCCACGATTATCACCTCAACATAAAGAAGAAGCCTATTCAATATTAGACGAGACTCCACTGAGAGAGTTCATTGCCTTCGCATTAGGCATATCAAATACCATTGATCCCAAAGGGGATCCGGCATTGTGGATTACTGCGGCGCGTGCATCAAATCCAGATATAGATTGGCGGGACATGTTCCGGAACATGAATGTTGATATGTCAATTTTGGGATCTTTAAGCCCTATCCAATATGACTGGCGAGCTTATGTTGAAGAACGAACCTACGAATATTATGAAGGCGTTCATAAGGTCAATCTGTTCAAACTTACTCAGAAGTTCACTACTGACACGCATGCAAGCTCATTCTCTAATAGTCGAAAACGAGGCTTGAAAAAGATTTTCAGCTTAAAATCTAAATCGTTTGATCCAACAGATTTACCTTATGCAAGTTTCCACGTCCTACGGGAAAATGAAACTTGGTATGGGATTGGTGAAAGCGTGGCCTGGCGGAATTCTTGGGACTTCACCCTTTGCCCTTCTCATCGGATCGGGGCCAATCTCAGAGCAATACAATGTCTTGCCAATACGATTGATGAAGATGCTATTCGAACAACCCATAAGTATAGCTTTTTTCAACATTTGTTCGTTGGCGACCAACCTTGGGATGAAGCTACGCATTTAATGATCTGTCTGGGTTTGGCTCGAAAAGAAGCGGACGGACGCGGTATGGCTGTAGACGCGATGATTTACGGAATAGAAAAAGGGGCAATTGATCCAGATATATTAGCTGTTCAATTGATAGGATTGTCTCAAGAACCATGGCTAAAACTGAACCGATTGTCCCAAAGCATACTAACTGTCAGCGATTCTTCGCTACTTCATGCATATGTAATCAGTTTAACCATACAAAATTGGTTGCCACAAACTGACTTAAACGCTCGTGGCATGTATGGGATTTTAGAAGTATTGTTAAACACACAAGCTACAATCCAGCAGCCATTAATCGTCAATTGTCAGAAGGCTTTAAGGTCACTTAAAGGATCAAGTAAGGCGGCTAAAACAGCAAAAGCCCTACTGGCATTAGATAATGATGACTCTGATATCCGGAAACATATTCGAAACTTAGCAATATCACGGCGCCTATAAGCTATAGAATAAATTCCCACAATAAATGAACAAATGTAATGTCCGGTTAGCCCCCCAAGCTGAAGTCACGGTGATCCTCATTGCGGACGTTAGAGCAAATTACTCAAAACAGTTACTTTCGTCTGAAAGCAGACATTAACAGAGAGGCTTAAACCGCACCCAAAATAAGCCGCTCGATAAAATTTCACAATCTAAAACCCTAGAGAAAAATATAATCGAGTGGAATTCAATTTAAACTCCACTCATTTGTGAACTTGCCACTAGAATGTTCGGTTCACTCGAAAACCAGCCGAGTCAGAGCCGTCATTATCAGCATTTGTCCAGAGATTACCGGGCGATACATGTTCGCAATAACCTTCGACGGTCCAGTCTTCATTCAAACCATATCCAAGTGTGAGTTGTTCTCGAATCAAAACGCGGGAACCATAATCGAGTATGTTGTTCTACCGTGACTTTTTATTAGGTTTAGTCCGTTAATCGCTTTGACGTGACTCCAAACCATTTATGTGTTAACCTAGCTAAGGTTACGGGGAATCCTCAATTTGTAGGGCGCACATGAAACATACCGTTCAATCAATGAACGTACATCTTTTTGGGCCATTTCGTATTAGGGTCGGGGATGAACACATTCATCTAGGAATTGCCGGGGTTACCCGAGATATATTGACTTATCTTCTGCTCAATCCTGGAGCGGTTTTTCGCCGGGATATGCTAGCTAATTTGTTCTGGCCAGACTCGACAACCGCTCAAGCCCGTGCCGCTCTTTCGACGGCGTTATGGCGATTACATAAAAGCTGCGCTGAGATTTTAGGCCTAACAGTCGAGAGCTCTGAAAATTTGATTTGGTTAAAAGCCGATGACGATATTTATATCGATATCCGGCAGCTAGAATATTGGCAAAGACAAGCGCAAATCCACCGCCGCACAGACCTTCGTCTCTCCGATACGATACGCCGAAACCTGACGGCGTGTGTTGAGAACTGTCAGGGGCAATATCTTGATGGCTGTGAAGAAGATTGGGCCCGCGCGCCTCGAGAGGATGCAATGACCTTGCGCCTTAACACCATAAACCAGCTCATTGATGATGCTCAAGAACGCGGACGGCTTTCAAGTGCTATTCGCTTGGCGCAGCTCGGCTTGAAAGATGATCCTCTTCACGAATGGCTTCACCACCGCCTCATTCAACTCTATGCGGAAAGCTCACAGCGCTCAAAAGCGATTATGCAATTCGAAACTCTGAAAGATACCCTTGCCAATGAGCTTGGCATTAGTCCTCTTCCGGAGACTTTAGAATTGCGCAACTCAATTATATCTGTTTCGAGCCTGCCAGGCGCCTCCCCTATTCCTGCCGCAGCAACTGAGAATATAGGCCGCTCAAAAACAACCCCGTCGCACGGCTAACCCCTGCGCTCCTCTTCTTTTTAAGACTGGCGCTTGCCGATGGACTCCGCTGTCTACTGCTGCTGTGAGACTCTTGTGAGAGCTCTGTAAGGGGATACATAGAAAGGGTTTAGGACGCTGTGAGAAAGTATAGAGAACTCTGATATTTGGTGAGCGTAACGTGGTTGAATGAATTCGCCTAAGCGCCCCATTGATACTGGCTACCTGCCCTCTGATGAGCTGCAGATATTTGTCCTTCGTTGTTATCTAGATGAGCTTTTTGAAGTCTCAGACCAAATTCTAAAACGCACTGAGCTCGAACACGTTAACAACGACACTACCAGCGTTCACGACAGCCTGGACGAAACTTTCGAACATATCTCCAAGGTCGTCGCTTCAGCCGGCTCATCCCCAAATCACTAAACCCATTGTCAAAATAAGGATCCAATATGGCCAATCTATACCCTGGTGTACAAACCTCCCGCATTCCCAGCGGATTTCGTTCAATTGCAACTGTCGGAACCTCGACAACTGCCTTTATCGGTATTTTCGAACGCGGCATTGTTGATAAGGCCATTCGCATAACAAGTTGGGGGCAATTTGCAGCACAATTTGGAGGACTTTGGAAACATAGCGATGCTTCATATGCGGTTCAACACTATTTTCTAAATGGCGGGTCAGTCGCTTATATCGTGAGAACCACTTGGGGGTCTCAAGATAAAAAGGCGACAGTCGACTTAGGAGCCGGGGCTGCTCTCGGTTTAACGGTCACAGCTAAATCAGAAGGGATATGGGGTAATGATATTCATGTCGGTATTGCTGATACAGGTGATACGGCGACCTATGATCTGCTTATTCGCGAATATGACGGCGAGGTCATTGTCGCCGAGGAGGTCTATACAGGCCTATCTATAGCCGAAGGTAACCCAAGGTTTGCTGATCGAATTGTCAATAAACTTTCCACTCTCGTAAAGGTCGAAGGCAAAGATGGTAAACGCCCGCCAAACTCTCTTGCGAACGGAGATAAAACATTAAAAACACTCTCCGCAAAGGATCTGACGGATGTCGGAACAGCGCTTACGGGCGGCCATGATGGAAATGTCGTTAATCCTGATCCCGGCGAAACCATTAGCTCGACCATACAGGACACAATCAAGACAGCCATCAAGGGCTTGGACACTGCCCGTACAGGTATTTACGCATTGGATGATATAGTACCTGATACGTTTAATCTCATCTCTATTCCTGTTCTTGGGCGCCTTACCAAGGCTAAAGCCAAGGATATTTACACTGAGGCTGAAGCCTTTTGTCGAAAACATTATGCGTTTTTATTGGTCGATTCAAATGACGCTACTAAAGCTAATATTTATAAAGATTGGTTTAGCGAAATGGGGCCAGCTGCGAGTGAATATGCAGCAGGTATTTTCCCCCGTATTAGTTTTGAAGACCCGGAAAACTTAGGCAAAGTAAGAAAAATGGGCGCCAGCGGCGTTATGGCAGGCCTTATTGCCAAGACCGACGCTAATCGCGGTTTTTTTAAAGCCCCTGCAGGTATTGAAACGGCATTTGCGGGCGGAGACCTTGAGCATAGCCTGACCGATCTTGAGCATGAGCCGCTGAACCGGAGCGGCGTTGTGTGCATGCGTAAGTTCCCCGTCTTTGGAAGTATAAACTGGGGCGCGAGGACCCTCGCCGGAGCTGATGATAAAGCTAGCGAATATAAATATATTTCGGTCGCCCGCACAGCTCTCGTCATTGAAGCAAGCCTTAAACGCGGCCTGCAATGGGCCGTCTTCGAAGGAAATGATGAAGTGCTCTGGGGCCAAATCCGGCTTAGCGTAAATGCCTTCATGCAAACCCTGCATCTTAAAGGGGCTTTTCAAGGTAGCGCTGCCAGTGAAGCCTATTTTGTAAAATGCGACGCTGAGACAACAACACAGGCCGATATTGACCAAGGTATTCTCAATATTGTGGTCGGTTTTGCACCTCTCAAACCCGCAGAATTCGTCTTCATCAAACTTCAACAAATCGTTCAAGCCGCCACTTAGGGCACCGGAGGAAAACACATGGCTACATTTACAACAAATGCAGGACGCTTAGATCCATATAAGAATTTTAAATTTCGGCTTGCTTGGGACGGACAACCCGTCGCCGGGGTTAGTAAGATTAGCCCGCTCAAACGCACCACAGAAGTGGTCGAGCACCGCGAAGGCGGGGATCCATCAACCCCTAAAAAATCTCCAGCGATGCATAAATATGAAGGTATCACATGTGAGCGCGGCGTAACACATGATAAAGCCTTTGAAAATTGGGCGAATAAAGTTTGGAATTATTCGGTCAAGACCGGGAAAGAAAGCTCCCTCAAAGATTTCCGAAAAGAATTGCAGCTCGAAATCTATAACGAAGCCGGTCAACGCGCTCTGGTTTATAATATTCATCGGTGCTGGATTTCAGAGTTCCAACAAACAGGAGAGCTAGATGCCAATGGCAATGCCGTTCTCTTTGAAATGCTAAAAATTGAGCATGAAGGATTCGAGCGAGATACAGATGAAGCCGAGCCTGAAGAGCCGAGCTTCGGCGAGGTTGGGGGCTAATGTGCAAGGCTTTCAAAGTCTTTCTGGCTCGCTGTGAAAAGCCAGCCCAATGAGCGGGGCTCTGAGCGATACAGAGCTTCTAGAGCTCTATACTGAAGGCCGGAATTTAACCCAGCAAAGCCGAATGCTTTTAACGCTGCAAATTATCTTAGGCTCACCGCCAGAGCGGGACCTTAACGCTCTGTCTTTAGGCGACCGTGACCGCTGCTTCTGGACGGCCCGAGAAAAATTATCAGGCACCGCCTTTGACGCGAAAATCGAGTGCCAGTCCTGCCAGGAGTGGATGGAAATTTCTTGCGGACCGGATTTTGCTATTCCAGAGAAAGTTCAAGATAGCGCAGTTGTCCCTTTTCAGGGCGAGGATTATGAGTTGCGCCTTCCCAACATATCCGACCTTCAGGCTGCAAAGGCGGGGTTTCCTTATGAACGCCTCAACCCGTCCGCGCCTTGGCAAGAGCCCCTCTTTCGTAAAAATGCCAGCCAGGCCTTAGAAAAAGCGGATCCCGGCATGGATGTGTTATTCTTAGCAAACTGCGAGAATTGCGAGAGCTCTATAGAGGCCAGTCTAGATGTTTTTCGTTTTCTTTGGACAGATCTACAAGCAAGGGCCCAATCGCTTCTCGGCGAAATCATCACACTAGCGCGAGCTTTTGGATGGTCTGAAACCCAGTGCCTCTCCCTGCCCCCTGCTCGCCGCAGACTTTATCTGGAGCATCTCGCGTGAAGGATTTATTCGACAGATTAGCAGTGAAAGCAGGCCTTAGCACGCAGGATTGCGTGCCGCCTTTATTGCCGCAAACAAACCCTTTTAACGGGGCGCCCATAAGAGCCCCTGATCCAAATGCGGATATCCCGATGTCTTCTCCGAAAACTCGGCCGCTTGTAGAGTTGCCCGCCGCTCGTAAACCCATAAAGACATCGCCCTCCCCCCAGGCGTCCAGCCCCGTACATGTCCATCATCATGAGCAAATCGAGAAGACACAGATCATTACGCCCGGGGATGTTCAAACGCCCGAAGCTAGGGTCTCAAAGCAGATATTTCGCGCGGAAAGAGAGCCTTCTCTTCTCCCGCAACAAACAGGTAGTCCGCCGCCTACCATGCCTGTTGATAAATTTATCAAGACAAAGCCCCAAGACCCTGTTATCGCTCCGGCGCAAGCTAAGTCCGTCCCTATATTACGTCCTGCGTCCCTAGAACCGCTCATGAGCGCCGATCAGGTGTTTAGAGCCGCAGCTCCGCGCTCTGATTCCTACAAGCCCCCAAATCGGCGCGCGGGGCGGCAAAGCCAGGTTAAGTTCAAAGCTCCCCCGCCGACACCGATCAAAATTTCTATTGGGGATATTCAAGTTACGGCGCCTGCGCCTGCGACCCTTATTAAACCCTCAAAGGGCGCTGCGCCAGCTCGGCAAAATGTTTCCAACCTTAAAGACTATTTGGGCTGGAAAGGAGGCTAAGGATGGCTAATGCGCTCGCGATCGCAGCTGTTACGGCCACGCTTAAAGACCTGCTTAATGACGGCGTTATTAATGGCGATTTAGATGCTTTAGGCCAGGTTGATGTCTCTGCGCAGCCGCCCGATCAACTCATCACAGATACCCCTAAAAATGGCCTGAATATCTACCCGTGGAAAGTTACCCATAATACGGCTTATTCTAATCAAGACCTACCCGCTTATTCCTCAAAAGGTACGCGCCTCAAAAACGCGCGTCTCGCACTGGATATCCATTACATCTTAACAGCAACAGGGACGAAAGACCTAAACGCGCCGATCTTAATGGGATTTGGTATGCAGCAAATGCACGAAACGCCCATTTTGACGTCCAAAGCCCTGCGCCGAACGCTAACCTCTCCTACCGGTACCGTCAGTCCCGGTATTCTCCCCGCCGCCCTCATTATGCTCCAAGGCGCTGACCTCGCCGAGCAAATCGAAAGCGTACGTATTACACCCGCTAAAAATGAAAATGATGAGCTGTCAAAAATATGGCCCGCTTTCAACGCCTCATTGCGCCTGTCTGCCCTCTACCAGGTCTCACTTGTTCTGATTCAAGCCAAACGCAACAAAAGTCCTAGCTTACCTGTCAAATCAGTGTCGCTAAACGTTCAACCTCTCTTGCGTCCGACAATCGAGAAAATCGAGTTTCAAACGGGCGACCGAGACCAGATCGGACAATCTGGATCCATTCCCATGTCGTCGCGTCTCTTAATAACAGGGTCGGGCCTCGCCTCCGGGAGTGTGCGCGTCAAAATCAAAGATAAAATCTTCATACCCAATGATATTGAGGGTGACCCGAATAGCGATTTGGTTTCGGCGACTGCAATATCGCTACGCCTACCTACACCGACATCATCGCCGAACCCGCCACGCATCGGCCTAGAAGCGGGGCTTTCCCTTGTCCTTGTTGAGCACCTTTTTGCGCCTGAACGCAGCTTGGAAGTCTCTAACCCAGCCGCGGCTATTATCCTGCCAGAAATAAAAACAATCACCCATACGGGCACAGTGACAACTCAGAACGGGGTTCAAATATTTAAAGGACAAATACAAATCGAGCTTACCCATGAACTTGGCAAGCGCCAAGACGCTAAACTCCACCTCAACCCGATAGCCGGCAGTGCAAGCGGGGATAGTTTTACGCTTGAGGCTCTACCTAGAACCGCGGCGAATGCGCCGCTAATCTTTCCAGCCGAAGGCGTCCCATCAACCACCTATCTACGCCGGCTTGAAATTGACGGCGCGCGGACGCTGCTAACCCCTCTTACAGGCGGTCCCTATACGGGCCCGCCTCTCCTGCTGAATGCAAATCCATGAGCGCGGTCAATACAAAGCGAAAGTCGGCGAAAACACAGCTCGGCAAGGCACCTCAAAAGGCATCTGGTTCTGCGCAATGGGAGCTCCTTAATAGAGATCTTTGGCGGCTGGAGCTGCAGAAGAGAGCCGAGCTTCTTACCGAGGTCAAACATGACCCCTTAAAAATAGACACGCAGCTTAAGGTCATTCGCGGCGCCCTTCCCCGTCCCGCAGCCCTTGATGAGGTCTGCAGCCGCTTCGGACTAAGCCCGCTTGAGCTGGACTGTCTATGCGTCATCGCTCTGGCAGACCAAGCGCCGCGTCTGGCAAAGGCCCTGCAAACACACACTAAATCCGTTAAAGGCCGTGCCTGTTTGGCCTTGATTGAAGAGGTTTTAGGCGAAGCCGCGCCGGCGTGTTTTGCCGCCAGCGAAACACTCCTGCGCCGCGGGCTTATTTTTATAGATCCTCTAGGCCGCCGTTATGAGCGTGCGCTATTTGTCGCCGAGTCTTTACTTGATTATCTTGCTGGCCAATTTGCGCTTACGCGTGATATTGAAAGCTGCCTGAACCCTTTGCCGGACCCGAACCTTACACTGGGCGAGCCGGTCGCAATTTCCCTAGGCCAGAACTACCTAAAAGCCCTAAAATCCCCTGGCCCCGTACATTTTCATTATACAGGACAAGACAGCACAGGCCTTTTAGAAACCCTGCGCGCCGCGCTCCTGTCTATCGATGTTGACCTATTGCACCTAAATGCCGCCGCCCTCTATGATAAGGTCCAAAGTTGGGATGAATGGCACCGGCACTTAGCGCGCGATCTCGTCTTAGTTGGCGCCGCTCTTATCGTCACTCTACCGCCTAATATGCCCCCGGAGATATTGCACCGCGCCGCAATGATTGTTCAGCGCAGTGCGGCCCCCGCTTATCTTATAGGCGGTAAAATAACGCCGAATATGATTACAGGTCTAACGCCCCTGGACCTGCCGGAGCCTTGCGCCGATATTCGCGCCGCCATCTGGAAAGCGGCAAACCCGATCCTTGTGCCGAGCTCTGATGCGGAATTCAGCGCCGTTGGCGCTCACTTTGCGCTCACCACAGACCAGATCCGCAAAAGCGCCCGCCAGGTGCTTATTGGAACCCACGATACATTATGGAACGCCGCCCGCGCTGAAGCTGGGCAAGTCATGGGCCATCTTGCAAAGCCCATTACCGCTAATGCCGGCTGGGATGATCTTGTACTCCCCTCCGCTCAGCGCCGCGCGCTCGCCGAGATGTCCAACTTTCTAACCCATCGCGAACAGATTAATAATGCCTGGGGCTTTAGCCATAAGTCCCCTCGGGGATTGGGCATGGCCGCGCTGTTCTACGGAGCCAGCGGAACCGGAAAAACAACCGCGGCCGAAGTTCTTATCAAAGAAATGTCGCCCCCAGGCGGCGCCCCGATCCAGCTCTTTAGGATCGATGTCGCCTCTCTCGTCTCAAAATATATTGGCGAGACGGCGAAAAATCTGGACCGCGTCTTTCAAGCCGGCGCGCGCGCTGGCGCGGCGCTTCTTTTTGATGAAGCAGAAGGACTTTTTGCAAAACGGACCAGTAGCAATCGCGATAGCCTAGATAAGCATTCCAACGCAGAGCTCGGATTTTTACTGCAATGCCTAGAAGACTACCCGGGCGTGGCGATCTTGACGACAAATATGCGCGATCTCATTGATGATGCCTTTTTGCGCCGCTTCCGGTTTGTGATCGAATTTCCATTTCCAGACCGGGCGAGCCGCGAAGCAATATGGAGACGCGCTTTTCCTGAGCAGGTTCCAACCAGTATGCTGGATTATGAAAGCCTCTCTCGTCCGTCTTTGTCTGGGGGTAATATACGTTCGATTGCGATTAATGCCGCCTATCAGGCCGCAGCCGCGAACATGCCGCTCTCCATGCTTCATATCGCTAATGCGATGCGTCTTGAATTCGCAAAACTTGATAAACCCGCCCCTGATCACGAACTTGCTCGGTGGGCTTCATGAGCGAGGATACCCATATCTTTGAGCCTGCCTTTGCGCCTGAACTCAGTATCGGTACAATTAACTTTGCAAATTACGACCCGCATTTGGCCAAACGCTCTGTCAACGTTTTGCGGGAAGAACTCGCCCGCACCCTCGGGCCTTCCGCCGCCCTTAAAAGACTACAAACGCAAAGTAGCGCTGCCGTCGTCTCCTTGCATTTAAGCGATAGAGATTTTTCTAGCCCGGAACGTCTGGGTAAAGCCCTTGCTCGCTCTATCCTTCGGCAGATTGGCCTATGAGCGCGGCACTTAAATCCAAGCCCGGTAAGGCGCAGGCTGATACGTCAAGCCCTGCTCGCGCGCAGGCTAAAAGCCGCGCGGCCGATGTACAGTTGGACTATTCAGGCAAAGATTGGCGCGCAAGCGAAACAGCTGATGTCTATGACTTCTATGAAGAGCAAAGCGAGTTGACATTATTTGAGGCGTTAGAGCGTCTTCGCCGTGCTGCCACACTTGCGCCTGAGCGCGCCCTCCCCCAGCAAGAGAAACTTGAAGATCATTTCGATAAGTCTCTCTCACGCTTTACCGCCGTCTGGTCAGCTGAGATCAGGTCGATATTAGCGCAGCTAAAAGTCAAAGCTGCCGTGATCGGGGATTGCATGGTCCTTCCCGAGGAAGGGGTTAGCTTTGAAACGCTTTTGCACGAAACCACGCATTTGCTGCAAACTATCCGCCGCGCGAGCGGGACTGGACCCGCGCCGGATGAGCAGGCAAATACTGATGATATTGCCGCCGCAGAGAGCGAGGCCGAGCATATGGAGGCCCATGAGGGGCACGCGCAGACTGAGCAGAGCCGACCAGAAGGCGCGGTACTCTTTCGCGAAGGTCAAGCCCAGCAGGAAGAAACATCAGATTGGGAAGCCTCGCAAGATTACCGGGCGGCTGCCCGCGCGCGCCAAGAGCCGGCCAATGATAGTTCGGACGGCCCCACAGCCAATGACAACCAAGAAGACGTAATATCTAGCCAGCAAAGCGCATCTCCTGATGGCGAAGTGTCAACAGAGGCTGGACTAGACGCTGTCTCTGGAGACCTTGCGCTGGATCCCGCCCCGCCTCTAGAAAGTGCGGTGCCAGATTTAGGAGAGGACGTGGCCGCGGCCGAAGCAGCCCTCGCGGCGTCCATCGCACAGCTTGACGCCGCCACGACCCCTGAAGCCTATACAGAGGCCTTCCAGCTCGCCCCGCCTTCTGTTAAGGCCCAGCGCTATGATGGCTATCAGGCGCGTCTAGACGAACTCGCCGCCTCCGAAACAGAAGGCTTTAACGAAACACTCCCCGAGCCCTCAGCCAATATGAGCGGCAGCGAAGCCGAACTCACCGCTGTAGACTCCGTCACAGCGCCTGGCACTGAAATTGCTCCCCTCGAAGCCGGAACGCCAGCGCCTACCCCAGATCCAGTTATAGCGCCGACAGCTCAGGCCGTCCCCTATACAGCCAATGCAGACGCGGCTAACGCCCTTCCCGCAACCGCGGAAGAGCTCGCGGCTGAGCAAGTCGCCCGCGCTATTGCCGGGTTTAGCACAACCGATAATGATGTGGACACCTCCGCCGGCGCGCCGCCCTCCGTTCCGCTGGAAGGCGAAGCCGACCCCGAAAGGCTTGCCGAGCAAAGCACGGCCGCCGCCGATCAAGCCGGGACGCGCCGTGATGAAGCGATGAGCAGCGTGATCGACGGTCCGGGACCAGAACAAGTCCAGCTCAGAGAAATGAGCGAAGCCGTGCCTCTCACTCTCAACGAGACAGCCATTGCGAGCGCTCCCATAGAAGCTGTCGGCGGGGCAGAAGAGTTTAAAGAGCATGCCCTAGACGCCGAAACTCAAGCCCTCTTCGACCAAGCCCATGGGGATCCCATGCAGGCGAGCCTCAATGACGCCCAGTCCCAAGCCGCCTCCATGGCTGAGGAACGCGATAGCCGCCGCGAGGAAAGCGTGGGTCAAGCCACCGCTGAGTTGGATGCGGCTGAAACCGAGGCCAATAGTGCCCAGCGTGAACAGGTCCAAAGTTCACGTGAGCAAATTCAAAATGAGCGCCAGTCTACCCTGGAGGCTCAAGGCCAAGCCGTTGCTGACCTTGACGCGGAGGTTGCCGCTGAAAACACACGCGTGCGCGGGCAAGTGGATGAACGTGTCGCCGCTGATGAAGCTCAAGTGGCGCAGGACTTTACGGCCGCCGAAAGCGCAGCTCAAACCCGCGTTGCTGAAGGCGAACAGCAAGCCGAAAGCGAGCGCGACGCCGCAGACCGCGAAGCGGAAGACCAAAGCTGGTGGGACCGCGCCGTCAATTTTGTGAAATCACAGCTCGCTAAGCTCACCGAGGCGATTGGCGCGATTTTTGACGCCGTGCGCGAAGGCGTAACCTTCATTCTCGATAAGGCCAAGGAAGCGGCTTTTGCCCTCATCGACGCGGCGGCAAGCTTTGTGAAAGACGCGATTACCGCTTACGGCGAGTTTCTAAAGGCGGGCGTAAACCTGTTAATCGGAACAGCTTTCCCAGGCCTGGCAGCAGAACTTAACGCCGCGATTGACCAAGGGGTCGCTCTTGCCCACGAAGCCGTTGACGCGGCCGCGGAAAATCTCAAAGCCGCCGTCAATGCCATTGTCGATAAGCTCAATGAAGCCATTAATGCAGTCCTCAGCTTTGTCGAAGGCGCACTCAATACGATCGTTGCTGTCGTTACCGCAGCAATTACTGGGGATTGGGGCGAAGTTGCCCGTCTTATTTTGGAGCCAGTCCTTCGCGCGCTGGGCATCGAGCCGGCTGAGTTTTATACCTATATCGGAAACTTTATGGACTCTCTGGGCAATATCATTGCCCACCCCATCGATTTTCTAGGAAACCTCTTCTCCGCAGTTGTCGAAGGCTTTCGCAAATTTGGGAATAAATTTGCCGATCATCTTATTGGCGGCATTATCGGCTGGCTTACCGGCGCTTTTGCTGGCGGCATTCAAATGCCCGAAAAATTTGATTTTTGGGGTATCCTCGATATAGCGCGGCAAATTTTAGGCCTCACGCTAGATATGATGCGCCGGGTGGCCGTACGGATTTTAGGTCAAGCCGCAGTTGCAAAGATCGAGTTCTTTATTGGATATGCCGCCGAGTTGATTACCGGGGGGTGGGGCGGACTATTTGATAAAATCAAAGAAGACCTTACCGGCCTTGCACAAGAAGTCATTGGCGGCATTACAACTTTCCTTACAGAGCGCCTAATTAAAGCCGGCGTGGTCTGGCTAGCCAGCCTTATCAACCCCGCCGGCGCACTTTTAAAAATTATCATGATGATCTGGGACTTCATCTTGTGGATGAAGGATAATTTCATGCGCATTGTGCAGGTCGTGCATACGGTTGTCGACGGCATGGTGCAGATAGCCAATGGCAACATCGAACCGGCGGCAAAGGCTATTGAAAAGGTTTTGGCAGGCTTGTTGCCGCCGACGATTGACCTGATTGCTCGGCTTATCGGTCTTGGGAACGTGGCCGAGCGCGTTAAAGATATCATAGGCGGCATTCGCCAGAAAATCGAAGACGCGATTGTAAAACTCATTCGTAAAGTCCTGGCCCGCTTTACGGGCCGCGGCGGTACGGCGGCCGCGCCCGACGCCAATGGTGATTTAATGACCCCGCTCCCTATTTCAGGCGGCGGGGAGAGCCATACGCTTTATATGACCGAACAAGGCAATGATGTTATTCCTATGATGCGTTCCACGCCTGTAGCCATTCAGGAGTGGTTAACCAGGCTTAAAGAAAAGCCCGGGGTGCGCCGCCAACTCGAGCATGCAGCAGATCAAGGCGCGGTTGTTAGCGATCAGAAAGTCACGAAAACGACGGGAGATATCAGAGCTGATGTTGATGGGGCCTTAGGCGCTGAAGATAGGGTAGATCAGGAGGGCGAACAGGCGGATGATGCTTTAGATAATGGAGCGCCAAATGCTGCGGCTGAAGCGGCGCAAGTTGATGCCGCTGCGGCGCGGTTAAAACCCTTTATGGAACGTATTTTGGTCGCCTTAGGTTTATCCAATGGCGGCCAGGCTTTTAAAGATAAGTTCAGTACACAAATCCAAGGGTTAAGTACCCGTGTTCAGTCCGGTCTAAATAGTAGTATCAATAGAAGTATTAACGAGGATACGGCCAAAAGTCTGGCCTACACGCAAATAGCATGGTCCCAAGTTGCCCAAACTCTAGGAACTGACACAGCTATATTGACGGATGCTTTCAAAAGGCCTCTGCATTCAACAGGGATATTTGGCGATAACGATGCCGTTAAGGACGCCCTGTATGCAAAAGCCGTAAAACTCTCAACAGAAACTGATGGCCTAACGGCGATTATTCTTAATACACCCAATGCTAAAGAGACATTTCATAGGCGAGCTCTGCTCCCACAAGCTGTTGGTCAAGACAGTACGCAAATACTTGTGGAGCATGCATTGAAAAATAGCTCACCAGACACGATTGCAAATAGCTTTAGCTCTCAACTCATAAATGCCGTCAGAGCCTATATTCCGATGACAGCTGTTGACGAAGATAAGGCGTATAAAGAAGCTGTTAAAGCGGATGCGTTCCGCCCCGGGGGTTTATTCTGGCGCAGTGATACGTTTAAAACCAGTTTCAAATTAAAATATTATGGCGATAAGGAACAAGAAGGCGATTCAAGTGATGAAGGACTTTTATTCTTTCTAACGACAGGAAAAAGTGCCCGCGCTCAGAAAAACATCACCTATACCGCTGAAATGGTTCGAGCTGCTGCGCCCGGACAACATGAGTGGATTTTATCCTCCACGGTTAATACGGCCTTCAATGCGACTATCAGTAGTTTTAATAGTGATCCGAATAAAATCGGCTCAATCGTCAAATATATTGCTTTCCAGCATTTTGTTCGGACGGACACAGGCGATATCGTGTTTGACCGAAATTGGTCCGAGTATAATGTAAGTACAATGAGCTCAGTCTCTGAAGTCGAGTTTGATGACTTAAGAGCAATCGTCAGGCCTCTTGAGGAAAACCGCGATTTACCTGCTGCCGAAAAAGCAAGTATTCAAGCTCAATTACGCACTAAATATGCTGCCATAACACAACAGGATTATATACCCTATCAGGCCCATGCAGGCGGTGTTTTCGTGTATAGATTCCGGGAAAAAAGTGATGGCAGTTATGAATTTAGTCCCGTCTCTAGCCAAGCTTCAAGCTCCGTATGGCATCAAAAGCTAAGGGAAAGTAATGCCGCCATATTAGGTAGAAGTTCGTTATCCGAAAATGTCCTTAATGACTTGGGAACGTCTATCAAAGATTATTTTAAAACAACAAGCGTTGACAAGGATGATGCCATTCCTTCCGGCGACGCTTTTGCATTCCATAAATTCAGCTCGCGCGGCACCATTCCGTTTCTAGGCATTGAAGAGATTGACGATGTTCGTCAGCTCAGAGCTAACCGAGAATATCAGTCCGAATTTAGAAACAAAACAGAGTTTTTTCATGAAGCCAGACGGCGCTTTGATCTTGCTTACGCTGATTTGAGCGAAGACATCGCTAATTTTGAACGAGTTGCAGGAGAAATACCCGGATGAGCCATTCTTCTAACACGCCTCGCCTATCTAAAGTCGCCATTGTCGTCTTTAATAAGCCGATTGCCAAACCCTCCGTGATTACCTTCCAATATAACCCCGAAACACTCACGCGTGATCTTAAAGCCAACGCCGTGGAAGGCGGAGCGACATCCGATGCCTTTCGCCTAAGCGGAGCGCCGGTCGAGACCATTAAAATGGACTGCGTCTTTGACGCCACTGATGATCTTGCCGAAAATGATAAGATGGCCCTCAAGCACGGGGTGCGCCCGCAGCTCGCGGCGTTGGAAACGCTGATCTCGCCTAACAGCCTGACCGTTATTGCTAACACGGCTTTGCTATCGCTCGGCACCCTTGAGATTTTGCCCGCCTCCGCGCCCTTTACCGTGCTGGTGCTCGGCTCACGCGTCCTGCCCGTTCGCATGACTGGCTTTAGCATTTCTGAAGAGTTCTTTGACGAGAACCTTAATCCCATACGCGCAAAAGTCGGGCTCGACATGACCGTGCTTACCTATTCCGATCTGGAAACGTCCCATCCGGGATATGCCATGTATCTGAGCCACCAGATCATCAAAGAGACCCAAGCTGCTAAGGTGCGCAATGAAGATACCTTAGCCTTATCGCAAAAACTTAGCGCGTTTTAGGAGGCCATATGATTTCAGAAAATTCCCGATACCATGACCTCCCGCTTCGCAAAATGAAGACGTCTTCTGGCAAGGAGATTAGCTATCTCGCGCGCCGCTTTATTCCGCCGCAGGATGCCGTTTCCATAGCCGGATTTCACACGGTCACACCCGCTGAGCGTCTGGATATCATTGCCCATAATAGTTATGGCGATGCCACACAGTTCTGGCGCATTGCAGATTATGCCCTCACCCTGAAGCCGTCGACTCTCACGCAGCGCCCTGGCCGTCGCCTTGCTATTCCTATGGTCGGACCTTCCTTTGTGCCGCTACCAGAATCCGAGGAGGGCGACTCATGAATATTGACGCTATCGGTGTCCGCCTAAACCTTCTGATTGGAAAAGAAATTCCGCTGCCCGCTCCGGCAGCCGTCATGGAGTCCTTTGAAAGCGCCGAAATCGCCGTGTCTGATACGGATCCCTCAGGCTTCTCACTCGTGCTAAAAGCAGGCCGCAGCGCAAAGCTCGCGGGCGACTTACCACTATTGAAAATGCAAAGCTTGCAAGCCGGATCGCGCATTGTCATCACAGGTATATTAGGCGTGAAAATTGATGTCCTGATGGACGGCGTCATCCAAGATGTTGACTTTAAGCCTGCTGCAGAAGGCGGCTCGGCTACCCTTACTTTAAAGGGACGCGATCTTACCGCACTGATGGACCTCGAGGAAAAACAAGCCGCCTTCCCTGGCATGGCGTCTATGGATATTGTCTTGCAAATTCTGGCAAGCTATTCACGCTACGGTATCATCCCCGATATCCGGCCTCCCCTTGCAAGCTCGCGGGATAATCCTGTTGACCGCACACCGATGCAGAGCGGAACAGACCTGGCTTATATCAATGAGCTCGCGGCCGAGGCCGATCATATATTCGCGCTCCTGCCAGGGCCTGTGCCGCTGACCTCTCGCGCCTATTGGGGACCTCCCCCGCGCCTAGGCGTGCCGCAGCCTGCCCTGACAACAAATATGGGCCCCGAGACCAATATTAGCGGCTTGAGCTTTGAGAACACCGAATCCGAAGCAGCGCAGGTTTCAGGAAATGTTCAAGATATCCAAACCGGCCAGACTGTGCCCGTCCAGTCCACGCACTCTCGCCGTCTCCCGCTCGCTGCGCGCAGCGCGATGAATAATGCGCGTACCCTTCGCACCCAAATTCTGCGCCCGCAAGCGGGCCAAGCCCCCGGCGAAGCGCTCTCGCGCGCTCAGGCGCAATCAGATGCCACGACGGACACCCTTAAAGCTACAGGAGAGCTAGATCTGGGTAAATACGGCCGCGTGCTCAATACATCTAAACTTGTGGGCCTAAGGGGCGCAGGGCTGGATCATGATGGGCTCTATTACGTCAAAGACGTTGTCCACACTATCACCCCTGGAACTTGGACGCAGGCCTTTACGCTCACGCGCGAAGGATTGGGAACAACCGTGCCTAATGTGCGGCCTTAAGGATATATCATGCTAGCAGACCCAAATTACCAAAATACCGCCTCCCGCTTAAAAGCTTTCGGGAAATATTCAGGCTCCGTCACAAACTCAACGGATCCCCTTGGAGGCGGGCGCGTGGAAGTCCTAGTCCCAGATGTTCACGGCGATAAAGCCGTATGGGCGCTGCCGTGCGTGCCCTATGCCGAGCCAAATCTTGGGTTTTTCATGATCCCGCCCGTAGACGCGCTTGTTTGGATCGAATTTGCCGGCGGGGATCGCAATAAGGCGATCTGGTCTGGCTGCTATTGGAAAGACCAGCAAGCGCCCAGCAAAGACGTTGAAGAAATGCTCATCGCTACGCCAAAAGCCAAACTCAGATTTAACGTTAAATCCCCTGCTGCCAATATTCTTCTTGAGCTCGAAAACGGCACCTCAATCGCCATCAAAGATAACTCTATCATCATCGATAGCGGCGGCACAGGTAAAGTTGAAGTCACAAATAGCGGCACCAAAATTAACGGCTCCGCCCTGGAGGTCAGCTAATGGGATCCCCAATTGTCACGCAGAGCGCGCAGCCGGGCTGTGATCATCAAGCGATGGCCAGCTCGCCCACGCGTCTGGCGAGCCGCGTTAAAATTGGCGGCGAGTCTGTCGTGATTACGCCGGCTCAATATACGGTTGCCGGCTGCCCTCTCGTAACGGGGAATAGCCCCACACCCTGCGCCACGCTGTCATTTTCAAGCGGCGCGACACGGGTGAAAGCCGATAGTTCGCCAGTGCTCCTGAAATCTGGTTCAGCCATGGCCATAGGTCCCCTCCCCGTTCAGGGGCAAGGCCGCTTTAAGCAAACGCAAACCACAGTTAGCGCGGAGTAAACCATGCACTTAGATCATGCATTCCATTTTGATAATCGCGGCAGAACGGCAAGCGCGAAAGATGAGACTGACTACATTCAAGACCTCATTGAACTCACCTTGCTCACCTCCCCCGGGGAGCGCGTTAATCATCCAGAATTTGGCGCAGGTCTTGGCGCGCTAATCTTTGAGCCCGCTGGTGGTAACCTTACCGAGGCCGCTGAATTTATGACCCGCTCCAACCTACAGCGCTGGCTCCAAAACCTCATAGTTATAGATGAACTTAACGTCGAGGCCGAAGACAGCACACTGACGATTTACCTGAGCTATATCGTGATCGCGACTGGCGAACGGAGTGAGCAAACGGTTGTGAGGCGCACATGAGTATAGATAGGAGCTTCTTAGCAGAACGGCGCGAGAGACTTCGCGCGCGCGGCAATAATGATGTGAACGGTATTGACCGTATAGATATCGGAACAGCCGATAAATCTATTTTGCAGGTCCATCTGGTTCATACCCCTGATGCTCTGCCTGCCTTTGATAAAGATGATTTTCAAATCCAAGGCGGGGACCGCATCCGAGGTCTTAAAGTTGAAACAGTTACCCTTGCCGGTTCGGTCTTAACCCTCGGGCTTAATATGGCCGGGGATTTTTCTGTCTATATATTGCGAATTTTACGCAGTGAGTTTGATAATGTTCTGCGCGATATTGCCTTTGGCTTTCGTGCCGAATGCCCCGAAGTCTTTGATGTTTGCGAATTACCTCCAGATCAAGCACCCGCTCCCAGCCCAGCTCCTGCTACGGATTATTTGGCGAAAGATTTTGAGAGTTTTAAAAGGCAAATGCTGGACCGTCTTTCAACCCTAAGTCCAGCCTGGAGAGATCGAGAAATCTCTGACATTGGCATGACCCTGGTCGAGCTTCTGGCCCATTATGCAGATCATTTAAGCTATTCTCAGGATGTGGCCGCAAATGAAGCTTATCTGAACACAGCTCGGCTTCGCAGCTCTCTGCGCCGTCATGCCCGTCTTCTAGGGTATGATGTTTTTGACGGATTATCCGCTCGCGTCTTCGCTCATTTAGAAGTCGGCGGGGATCAAGACCTTGAGCCTTCTGTTTTTTCCTTCATGACGCGCAATAACCGGGTCAAATCTGTCAGTGCCAAGCGGGTCGATATCGATATTCACAAGCTTCTAAAAGACGGTACGCAATTCTTTGAACCCGTCCCGATCACAGAGCTGGATTCAAATGGCGAGCGAACGCCGCGCCTTATGTCCCTACGCCAAAATCATAACGCGATGTCGCTTTATGATTGGGGAGATCCGCTCGCGGTGCTGCCCCGCGGCGCTACTCAGGCGTGGATCATCGGAGATGCCGCTCAAATCCAGCTCAAAGCCGGTGATTTTGTCTGTCTTGAGCAATTACAACGCGAAGGCGCCAAGCCCATTGAAGACTTGGATAATTTGAGCGAGCTTGACCCTGCGGATATGAGCCAGCGGCAAATTGTGCGTCTTATCGAAGACCCCGCTCCGATACGCGACGAATTGCCTAGCCTAGGCCCTGCCGTTGATCTTATGAAAATCACTTGGCACGCAGAAGATGCCCTTAAATTTGATCTTCAACTCGGCCATATTCCCGACCCCAATGCACCTGGCGATATTACAAAACGAACCGAGCTTGCGAGGGCCTGCGGAAATATCATCCTGTGTGATAATGGTGTTAGCCTGATTGCGAAAAATAGCGACTTTGACCTCGGAGAAGCACTTGGCGCCCCGCTTGACCGTAACGATCCTGAACTAAAAGCGGCAATCGCTAGCCTGTCAGACCTTGATAGCTCTGCAAGCTTCAGGCCCTCGCTGCGCGAGACTGAGCTCTCTATTATTAGCGTCCCTCATAACGGAGAAAACCTGGCCAGTGCGCATAGCTTTCTCAATATAGATTCACGCGAAGCTATGCCCGCTATTGTGGTTAAAGAAAATGGCGCGGTCTGGAACCCAACAAAAAGCTTGATCGATGCCAGTGAAGATGCCCGCCTTTTTGTTCCAGAACTTGAGGAAGATGGCCGAACTTACCTGCGTTTCCCCGGCGCGCAAACCTTTGGCGCCGAGCCAGAGACAAATGAGCTGCTTTATGCCCATTACCGCGTTGGACGCGGACCTGCGGGCAATATTGGCGCTGAGAGCCTGCATCACGCCATTCATGATATAACGTTTTCTATAACAAAAGTTCGTAACCCGCTTGCAGGTTTTGGCGGCGCACAAGCTCAAAGCTTTGAAGACATCCGGATAAAGGCGCCGCGCACAATTACGCAAAATGAGCGCGCCGTTACCCCCGATGACTATGCACAAAGAGTGAGCCTGCACCCAGATGTGACGGCAGCGCGTGTTCGCAAGGTCTGGCACGGTTCATGGCACACGCTTTTCATCTCCGTTGACCCGGCTGGTGGTCTTCCCTTCACGGAAGATCTTCGAGGCCGGCTATTAGATTATCTAGAACCCTACCGCCTTATGGGACAAGATATTCAAATCGACCCGCCCATTTACGCCCCGCTTGATATTATATTGCATATTTGTGTGAATCCTGCCCACCGCCAGGCCGATGTTCTGCGCGCCGTGAAAGCCGCCCTCTCCGCCGCCCGCCTCGAAAACGGAGAGCTTGCCTTCTTCCATCCGGACCGTCTTAGCTTTGGCGACCCTATTTACTTAAGCCAAATATATGCCGCCGCCGGCGAGGTGCCAGGTGTCGCCGATGTTAAAGTCATCAAATTTGCGCGCTGGGGCACCGAGGACGAAACCGCCCTTGAAGACGGAATTTTCAAAGTAGGCCCTTCGGAAATCCCTATTTTGATGAATGATCCAAATTATGCGGAACGGGGCGTGCTGCGGGTGCAGGCTTGGAGGGAGAATTAGATGCGCCAGAAACCCACACCTGAAGTTATAGACAACCGCCCTGGACTGCCAGATATTAAACGGCGCGTTGGGCGCCATAGCACGATCAAGACAAGCTTATTGCAGTCCTTATCAGATCGTCACCGCCCAGGGCTTAAATCCCTGACGACGCGCGATCCCGAGGATTGGACTATCGCGCTTCTTGATGCCTTCTCCCAAATGGCAGATACCCTGACATTTTATCAAGAACGTATTTCCAATGAGAGCTATTTGGGAACAGCAAAAGAAAGTTTTTCTGTCCAGCAGCTCGCCGCTTTGGTCGATTATCAGCCCGCCCCGCCTAGCGCGGCACAGGTCTACCTTGCTTTTACAGTTGATAATAAACTGCCCTTAAATGGCGTTTTAGAAATTCCCAAGAGCATACCGGTTAAAAGCCTGCCCATTGAGGAAGATCTCCCTCAAACCTTTGAAACGCTAACCCCGACGCGCGTAAAAGCCGTTTGGAATGCTATTCAGCCCGCTAGGACCTATACTCAAAATTTATCGCGTCGCTCGAGAAGTTTTTATATAACATCAGGGTCCCCCCGCCCGCGCCGCGGAGACCCCATTGTGTTTTTCTCAGACGATAGCGTGTCTGATCACAATCAGGCCCATAACACGTATTTGTGTTACGCGGCCAATGTCATCCCTGCGCGTCCGGAAGGTCAATGGCGCGTTGATGTTACAACCAATACAAGCGGGGCCGTAAAGACAGTTCCTTTAGTGCTCCCGGCGGGACCCAATCCATCAACTCTCACAGCGGGTTCAGTTGAGGATTGCTTAGAGCAATTAAGACATCATAGTTGGGAACGACATGACATCCAAACTGCGCAAGATCATTTTGGACTCAGTACAGAGGACGTCCAAGCGGCTCTCGCTTGGGAACAGCCCAATGTCGCGCCATCAGGTCTGCGCCCTCACCGGCTCACTTTGCGCGCGCGTCTTTTTGGACATAATGCATTGTCCGCGCCTTATGTTATAAATGGGTCAGGTGATCCGGTGCTAGCTTATAGCAGCCCAACGAACGTCACAAATGCCAATAACGTTCTCTCCCCTGATGACAAACCAGGGAACACTGCGCATTGCTACTTATTTTTGGACCGGAAATATGAAGACCTTGTTCAAGGCGATATTCTTGTCTTTCGCGGGCACGCTCCTGATAGCCGCAATCGCCAGAGAGGCACGCATCTTCAGCGTCTTATTGAAAAATGGAAACCTATATTAGCCGTCGAAACCGTTAGCGTCACCGGCTTTGGAAATAGCGGGGAAGTCACGCGCGTTACAATTGACAAAGGAGGTCTAAATCTTGGGAATGTGAAGCTACGCTCAGTCGAGGTATTTACCGGCTCAGAAAGCTTAGACTTAGCGTTGCTGCCTATTACTGATCCTGTTGGAGCAGGTTCCAGAGTGGAGACAGGTGATATTCAGCTTCTCTGCGAAGGAGCCCTGCTAGACCTCGTTGTTGGGCAAGACGTGGCGCTCTCTGGACTACGTAATGACGCGCCCGGAGTTGCTAGCGCCCAAATCTTGCGAATTTCCCAAATCACGCTCCACGGGACACACACCGCGCTTAATTTTGAGAGCGCCTTTAGCTACCCTTACGTGAGAGGCGAAACGATTATTAACGCAAATATTGCTCTGGCCTCACACGGCGAATCTGTGCGCGAGGCGATTGGATCTGGAGATGGAACCAAGCCTCATCAAAGCTTTTTGCTACGCTCAGCCCCGCTAACCTATCTGCCCGCGAATACCGTCACTGGCCGCGCCCCAGCCCTGGAAATCCGCGTTAATGACATGCGCTGGCAACAAGTCGAAAGCTTGGCCGAAGCCGGCCCAGCAGACCGTGTCTATACCGTGACCTCTATTGGGATGGAGCCTTCGAAAATCACCTTCGGAAATGGAACTGAAGGCGCGCGCCTGCCCACCGGGGAGAATAATATTACGGCACTCTACCGTGTCGGCGGCGGAATTGGAGGGCGCGTGAAAGCGGGGCTCATAACCCTGCTTACCCAAAAGCCCTTAGGTATACGGGCCGTCACAAACCCTCTGCCCGCATTTGGAGGAAGCCAAGCCGAAAACCGTGAGCAAGCCCGTAAAAATGTGCCTGTAAAGAGCCTGACTTTGGGCCGCATTGTCTCGCTCAATGACTACCAGAATTTTGCCCGTAGCTTTACCGGCATTGCTAAAGCCCATGCCAGTTGGGGCTGGAAACAGGAAAACCGTATAGCCTGTGTCACTGTCGCGGCCGAAGATGGGCAACCCTTACCCGAATCCGATGGCGTTCTGCCGCTATTGCGACAAAACATTCATGCGGTAAGCGCGCCGGGAGGCTCAGCCATAATCAAGAACTTCCAACCTATTTGGACCGCCTTATCAGCGAAAGTCTTTATCGACCCGAATGCCGTTTCCGCTGACGGCACAACAGATAGCCTCTTTGAAACCCTTCGGTCACGCCTTAGCGCTGAATTTAGCTTCTCCAAACAAGAGCTGGGCGCGCCGATCAGGCTTTCCCATGCCGCGGCTATTATGCAGTCGGTGGACGGCGTGATTGCCGTTGATATTGATTATTTGCATAGGTTGGATGCTCCGGCCAGGCGCCAAGAGATTGTGCGGGCCTACCTGCCTTTGATGGGCGCTCGTGGACGGCCCAGAGGCGTTGAACTCCTCATGATGGCGCCTGAAAACATTCAGCTCGGAGTGGCAAGATGACCGTAACATTACAACAAGTCTTTGAGCGGTTGCCCGCAGAAATACGCAAGCTCGATCACAAAGAAGGACATAAAGTCTTGGCGCGCCAAGGCAGCAGCGCCGGGCTAACGGAGCCCGAAGATTATGGGCCCATAAAATCCATTATTTCAGCGATGCTGCGCGAAGGCCAAATTGTCGAGCAAGATATTGCGCAGCTCTATGACGACCATTTTATCGAAACCTGCGCCGATTGGGTAGTGCCCTATATTGGCGAGCTCGTCGGTGCCCTCAGCCTTGAGCCCATACCCGGAACAGATAACCACCGCCGCTTCGTCGCCGCAACGCTGGCCACACGGCGCAGTAAAGGCACGCTCGCGACATTGGAGTATAGCGCCGCCGCCGCAACAGGATGGCCGATACACGCCGTTGAGTATTGGAAACGCACGGCCACAACACCCAGCATGCGGCGTCCGCAATTTCAGCCGCAAAGCATCCTTAATATCCGAGATATTTACGAGCTAGATAAAATCGGTAGCGCTTTTGAAAGCTCGCCAAGATCTTTTCACGCGCACTCTGTTGAAACCATGCAAGGGCGTTGGAATTTGCCAAATATTGGCCTGCATGTCTTTCGCTTGAAATCTTACCCCGTTGGCAACGGAGAAGAAAGACAAGAAGGCTCGAGCAGTAATACCACACGTAATTATGGTTACATCGTGCGCAAAACCCATAATGGATCACGCCAATACCGCTTCCATCCCCTTGGCTGTGATGCACCCCTCTTTAAAGCTCCGCCTGACCAGGAGCCGCGATTAGGAGAACGCCGGCGCGCCGCTGATCTACCCGTGCCCATTCGCAGGCTTGAGTTTGACCAAGACAAAGCGCAATTTTTTGGACCCGGCAAAGCGTTCAATATTATTGTACGCAAAGGGGCAACCGTAACCCAATTGGGGCTAGATGACGTCAAAGCCGCCAATCTAGGCGATAGCGTTCCAAATAGCGGGACGGAAAGCTGGCCTTCAGACTTGGATCCAGAGCTAACCTATATCGACCCCCAAACAGGACGATTCATTTTAAGCTCCAGCTTTACGGGCAATTTTACCGTCTTTGTCAGTTTTCATGAAGGCCGTGCGATTGAAATTGGCGGTCACCAGCGCGAGCTCTCTGATATCCCCGGACTTCTCTTGCCCGGCGCGATCACCATGAGAGGGAATACAGGCATCCCCAATGTGCCCAACTTCCCCTCTGGGACAGATCCCCTCGATATTCACTTTGAACATTCAACCGATTACCGCTTTGACGGCCATAGAAACGGCCCAAATGCTTTCGGCGTTGACATTTTCCGCGTTATTGCCATGGAACGCGCCTGGCCAACTCTGGCGATCACCGAACAGCCAAATGGAAAAATAGACCTAAGGCTCATTTGCAAACCCAATTCAACAGTTCTGCTCTCAGGGCTGCGCTTTAAATCCCTGGCTCAGGCGCAATCCAATGTAAAGATATTGGGCGATGATGTCCGCCTTGAAATGCGGGATTGTACATTAATCCCAGGGCATGACCTAGACCCGGCGGGCGAGCCTATTGCGCCCGGAGCGCCCTCACTGCGAATATCTGATGGACAAACGGCGATCATTGAGCGCTCTATCCTAGGCCCCATTGAAATCGGGAATGACGTTGAGCTTGTTCTTAATGACTGCGTTATAGATGCCGGCAGCTACGCTGCCAAAGCTATTATACCACTCGCCGGAAGTCGCGGACATAGCATAACGCTAAACCGCTGCACGGTGATCGGCCAAATTAAAGCAGACCGCTTAGGCGGAGGTGATCACTACACCGAGCAAGCTCAGGCCACATTAGCGAGCTTCCCGCTACGCCGTGATAAAACTGGAGTAGAAATACCGCGCGGTATTCGTGATAGCCTTATCCTAGCTATCGCGACCGAAGACGCCCTTCCGATTGATATTATGGATATCCAGACAGGCTGTGTGCGCCATAGCTTTATACCGCCAGACTCTCGGGTCCCGCGAAAATTTGCCTGCGCGCCGAAGGCGCGCGCGCGCCAATCCGATTGGCCGCAACTCAGCTCGCGCCGCTATCTGGACCCCGCCTATATGCAATTATCACTCACAACATCAAACGCCATTTTAGAGGGCGCCTCAAATGGCTCTGAGATGGGTGTTGGCAGTGATCAAAACAGCCGGGCTCGCAGAGCCAACCTTACCCGTATCATTGAAGATCAACTTCGCTTCGGACTGCAAGCGGGGCCAATCTATGAAAATTAAGTTGAAAGAGGAGCGCATATCATGAGTGGAGATTATAGCCGGAATACGGCCTACGCAGATATCCAATTAAAAGACAAAAAAGCCAGGTTCCTTATGGGCCGGAGCATTACAGATGCTCAGCTTAACGCAAATACAGATTTGCTTGAGGCCCAGCGAGAAATCGCCCTAACCGATGTTATCGGCCATGTTGGGTTTCCGAAGGAAAATGCCGGGTTTGGCCTCAGAGCCGATACGGGCGGCGGTTTGGCCTTGCTAGCTGGACATATGTATCTCGACGGCGTCTTATTCGAAAATGATGCGGATCTTACCTATTCCCCAAATTTACCGGATGATGTTCCCCATGTGGCTTATTTTGTTGGCGAGAAAACGGAGTATAATTACCTCTCTCGCGATTTTATAAGAGACCCCGCTCTCGGAGGCCCAGATACGGCCGGCAGAAGCCGGGTCGGCGGAACAATGATCCTCGCAGCTTTATCGGATGTTCTAGAATTTGCCGATATTGCAAGCGAAGCTGTATTTAAATCCCGTGTGAAGGCAGGAGACCATATTCCCATGCCGCATTGCGGCTTTGGAGACGCGGCAGCTAAATTTTCTATAGACCTAGGAGAGCCGCGTGATGACGAAGCTTGTCTGATCAAAGAAAATGCGCGTTATAAAGGACAAGATAATATTAATTATCATGCCGAAATTCATGACCCAAGTTCGTCAGGTAGCCCCACCTTTAAATGGGCGCGCCATTTTGTGCAGGCTCGGCTCGACCAGAATACAGATGGCGATTTTATCCTCATCGGTAATGTCGACGGCGCCCTTATGGCCTTTAAAGATCAAGGCTGCGTGGAAATACGTGACGCCCATATGGTAACAACAAACCAACCTGGTACTCTAGTCAAGATTACGGATAATGGTGACGGAACCTACAGCTTGCCCGCCGCAATCGCTGCCGACTTTGCCACCATGCCTCCGCCCGTCATGGTGCGCCGATGGGACCATGATCCAGATCTGCACCCCAGCGGTGTGCCTGCTGGCCCCGGTCCTGTGAAGATTGAAAACGGCGTTCAGATTGAGTTTCGCGGAGACCTTGTCTCCGGTGATCATTGGCAATGCGCGGCCCGCTTTGTATCAGGCGATATACTCTGGCCGCCTATTCCAGTGCCCGACGGTTTCGTAGGTCCCTTTAACTGGCGCCGATGCGCGGTATTAGGCATTGTAAAAAGCACTGATGAAGCCATCACCATTGTCGATGATTTACGTAATCTCTTTCCGAACCTGACCCATATTGACGCTAAAGATGTGAGCTTCTCCTCAAATAAATGCAATTTTGGGAGTGATACGCCAACCGTGCATCACGCCCTGCTAAAAATATGCTCACGTATTGATAAAAATGGATGCACTATTCGTGTGCGCCCTGATGATATTGAAGACATATCTAATGTCCCATATTTAGGAGTCGACCATTACCCAACCCTAAGTGAAGTTTTAGGTGGCCTCTCCGAATTTTTCAAAAAGACCGCGAAAACCCGTGTCGCCCGAGAATTTAGAGCGCGTATCGCCAACACGGCGGAAGCGGATCTGCGGGCTGAAGTATTGGCCGCTCAACCTGGAAACAGGGGGCGATTGCTGGGACCACAAGCTGGGCCCACGATGCGCGTAAGTGCAAACGTTCCGGCAGCGGGCGGAAGAAATGCCTTCTTCGAGCGATTCACGCTAACAGGCGGGCTAAGTCCGGCTATTTTGGACGCGATCAATGAAGCCACAATTCCCTTTAATCCAGCAGATTCGGTAGCGGAAGTCGCGGCCCCTGCAGCCGCAGCTCCCGAGCCCGATAGGATCAACCCCTTCTTTTTATACAGAAGACTCTCAATCGAGTTTTTACCAGGCGACTATACCTGGCCAGAAGGATTTACAGAGCTGTTTAAAAATATGTCGGCTATCTGCCTTAAGTCCTGTTGTGACGGGAATGTAAATCTCTCGAGCGCCGAAAGCTTGGTCTTTTTAAATTGCATCAACGTATCGCTCAAAGGCATCAATTTGTTCTTTGGCGAAAATGAGGCGCAGTTAACAGTGCGCGGCGGTAAACACATTGCCATCACTGATAGCAAATTGACGCGCGCGGCTGTGAAAGGACTTCCCTTGGCGTCGCTTGCGGCTAAAACACGGATCAAAATCCGCGATACGCGCTTTCGCTTAACCCACGTAAAGGACTTCTCCGAAATCCGGCTGGGCGTCCATATTGAGAACTCCCGGGCACATACAAGCTTTAATGACGTGCAATGTAATGGCTTTGTTATCTTGGGCGAAGGTGTGCCGACAACGGACCAAGACCCGACCGCCGATATTCTAGAGACATCAAAAGGCAAAGTCTTAAATGTTGATGGATTTGTCCCCTTTAGAACAAATACACAATCTAACAATACGGCGCGCGTGGAAAGCTGCCGGTTTTATGGCCTGATCCCGGGCGGTTTATTATTACGCGCTGCTGAAAGTTGGGCATCTTCGCGCGGATTGAGAGCGGCCGAGAAAAGGGTGCTGCCCTTTCGGGCTCTTCATGTGCAAGATAGCGAACTTCAAGAAGGATATAATATCTTTTTAGCAAAAACCGTTATGCTGCGCGATAATCGGTTCTCCGACTTTGGAGATAATGTTTGTGTTCCCGGTAACGCAATAATGCGCGACGGCTTTATCCTAAATGTTGAGGATAAAAGCCCTGTTTATCAGACATTGCTACACATCGTTATGGATCCCAAAACACAACGGCGGCGCTTCTGGGCTCCCGTTGGCTTTGTAATTGCCAAACGGGCTTCAATTCACTCAAATATCGGGTTTAGGGATAAAGCCCGCGCCGGCGAGAAGAGCTTCCCATTGATCTTGGATTTGTCCAAACGTGATTTTGAATTTGGTTTGGAATATGAAATGGAACAGACAGTTTATGAAATGACACGCCTAAATATGTTGGTTTTTCATAGCGTTTATTTAAAGCAAAGATAACTTGATTTTTTGGCTGGTTTATGGCATATAGTAATTAGCCTCCGACCCTGCAGAGGGGACGGAGAAAGGCTTATGCTCCCTTGTGGAGTATGCCAGTATAGCTAGTCATGGGTTTAGAAAGTAATCAGCAGCGGTGAATAGGTCGGGCGCAAGTCTGTACTGAAAATATTGTAACTGTTTAGATGGAAGAGCGTTTGAAATCCCGCCAAAATAAATGGCTTGGGAATTATTATAAAAAGAGAGGTCTAAGGATCTCTCTTTTTTGTTGGATGCTTATAAAGACCCTTATCAAATATTGCCGCGATGTGCTATAAGCGGCCCATGGCGCAGACTAAAATCATGATTTCAGATATGTCTTTTCTATGGCCTGAACCTTGGAATCTGCCATAAGGATATCCGAATTTATCCCTATTTTGGGCTACAACGGTCTCTCGCACCAACGGCTTAGATGAGGCGATTTTAAGACACTCAGTTTTCGGCTGCTGTGAGGATTGAAGCGACCTAAAACTAATAAAACTCGCTAATATCGTATATTGTCAAATTGTCCCGAGCCCCATTCCCTAAAAAACCCGCCTAAACCAAACCATCGATAACATTGCATATTTGTAGTTGGCGCCGGTTGGCGCCCCACGTAAATTGAACACAAAATTTTTAAATATCAATATGCGAAATTCAATAGACAAGCTTTAGACTATTTAGACACTCAACACTCAGCGGACGTTTTTTGGCGAAGGGCAAATCAGGCGATGGCGCACTTTACTTTTATGTTCAGGATCTAATTGTAGACGTTGGCTACAGAGGGCGCGGATTAGGTGCGATAATAATGAAGCGCCTTATCGAAGAAATTCGCAATATGGCTTCACCTGGGGCATCTATAGGTTTGATGTCAGCTTTAGAAAAAGAAGAGTTCTATAAGCAATTGGGATTTGCATCTAGACCAAGCTCAAAATACGGCGCTGGCATGACGATGATAGTGAATGAATGAAACAGGTGATGTTCGACATTGATGGTACATTGATCCAATCCTCTGGCTTTGACGATGCTTGCTATGAAGCTTCGATAAAAGAAGTTACAGGCATTAACATAAAGAGTAATTGGTCTACATACCCACATGTCACGGATAGCGGCATATTAAAGACGTTTATTGAAAGACAGGCTCCTCAATTGGAGTTCAAGACACTCGAGGCTCAAGTCAAAGCGGTCTTTATTCGCAAAATAGCTGAACATTTACAGCATTCCCCTGCCGTAGAGGTAGAGGGCGCGATAGACTTTCTCGAGAGGTTAAATGCTGACAAAGACATATCCGTTTCCATTGCTACAGGCGGTTGGCGAGAAACGGCAATGTTAAAATTAAAATCTGCTGGATTTGACACTGGTGGATTAGTTTTGTCATCCTCAAGCGATCACTATTCGCGAATTGAAATCATGAAACACGCCGCAGATAGCGTTAGCAATACTCAAGAGTATTCTTTCACATATTTCGGAGATGCAGAATGGGATGTGAGAGCTTGTCTTGAGTTGAACGTCAATTTGGTCGTAATCGGAGACAAGGTAAAACATTCACAGAGTTTACCAAATTTCAAAAATTACAAAAAAGCAATCGGATTTGTTTCAGGGTATAAGCCTTAACTATGAGCGCCACCAAAGCTGACATTAAACGAACGTTTTAAACCCGCACCTTCATAGCAACCGCTGGTAATGTTTGTACTTACTGCAAAGCGAGAATAAGATAATGAAGCGTTTAGACTCTCTCAAGTTTCAAGTGCGGCTTGTTTGGTAGTGATACTTTAATTTCATCACCTGTTTGTACTTCGCCACCGAGCACAACTATTCCCATCACTCCAGATTTTCTGATTAACTCTCCATCATCACCTTTGTCTAGGACAGCACTAAGAAGCCCTTTCTGGTAGTCCTCTATCTGCTTGCAGGGGTTTCTAAGGCCAGTAATTTCTACAACAGCATTCGTCCCGATAGAAAGCCGTGAACCACGAGGTAATCCGAGCAAATCAATATTTCTCGTAGTAATGTTTTCGCCCATTACGCCGACGCCAACTGAAAAGCCTTTCTCAATTAGCTCATCGTGAAGCTCCGCATGGATTAGATGAACTTGGCGCAAGTTCGGCTGAGTTGGGTCAACAGCTACGCGTGATCTGTGTTTCACTGTCTTACCGAGATGTGCGTCACCCTCCACACCCAAGCCTTCTAAGAGTGTAATTGAGTTTTGAATTTGCTTCGAGAATGAATGCGCAGGACTGATACATACGCCTTCAACCTTACCTGAGTGAGATACGTCAGAAGACATTAGTCGTTAATCTCCATAACTGCCTTGTTCAGAAACACTTTAGATATAAAAGTCTAAAGTGCAAACTTAGAATATTGGCAAACCCAAACTGAGCGTCCTAAACTCGCTTGCGAATTCAACTGGTCGTCGCAACACATACAATAAACTAAGTATGTGGAGTGATGATTATGAAGAAGAAATATATACGGGTTGGGTTTACTCAGGCTCAAAAGAATGAGCTCTGGGAACGATGGCGCCGTGGTGAGCAGATGAAGTCTATCGGACGAGAGTTCGGTAAACCGTCTTCGAGTATTTTCAAACATATCCGGTCAACTGGCGGGTTTACACCCGTCCCGAGACGACGGGGGCCATTGGCACTCAGCTTGGCGGAGCGCGAAGAGATATCTCGCGGCGTTGTGGCAGGTCAGTCGATTAGGTCTATTGCGGCTACGTTGCGACGAGCCGCCTCAACGATTAGCCGGGAGATTGCGCGCAATGGCGGTGCTTCGCGTTACCGCGCCGCGGCCGCTGACAAGCGGGCTTGGAAACAAGCTCTTCGGCCCAAGCTCTGTAAGCTAGTATTATATGACCCGTTGAGGCAAGCTGTTATCTTAAAACTTCAACGTCATTGGTCACCACAGCAGATTGCAGGGTGGCTCAAGCGCACATACCCAAAACGAGAGGCTATGCAGGTGTCACATGAGACGATCTATAAAAGCCTTTATGTGCAGGCGCGTGGGGCTTTGAAGAAGGAATTGCAGCAGTACTTGCGCACAAAACGACAACTGCGCGGCTCACGCCATGTGGTGAAAGATAAGGATAGGCGTGGGAAAATCCGCGATGCTGTATCGATTAGCGAACGTCCGGCCTCGGTGGAGGACCGCGCTGTGCCAGGACATTGGGAGGGCGATCTTATCTGCGGCCCAAACCATAGCTTCATCGCAACCTTAGTGGAGCGGCATTCTCGCTATGTGATGCTGGCTAAGCTGTCGGACCGAAAGACAGAAACGGTTGTGAATGCGCTGATCAAACACTCAAGGAAGCTGCCCAACGAACTTTACAAATCCCTGACTTGGGATCGGGGGCACGAGCTCGCCGAGCACAAACGGTTTACGATGGAAACCAATATCGATGTTTACTTTTGTGACCCGCAAAGCCCTTGGCAACGCGGCACAAATGAAAACACAAACAGGCTGTTGCGTCAGTACTTCCCGAAAGGAACAGACTTATCTGTCCATAGCCAAGCGGAGTTAAATGCAGTAGATAGAGAGCTTAACGAGCGTCCCCGAAAGACCCTCGAATATGAAACACCGGCTGAGCGGTTCAGTCAATGTGTTGCGACGACCAGTTGAACTCACAGCTCAACATAAGACACTCAGCTATTGGGAAGGTCATCCTTAAAGGGGCCGTTAGTTTATGAACTCTCAAGCGCCCTAGACAGGCGCCCGTCCGTTTTCACTAAGGGAAAAGGAATATGCCATTCACTATCTAACCCTGCATCCACGTGCCGTGAAAGCCCAGCGGCAGGGTATAGGGCAGCTCAAACACGGCGACGGGGCCGTCTGAGATATTGCGCGCGTCGAGCACGTTTAGGCGGGTAACTTTGGCGCCGTAGTCGAGGGTCGTGCCGACGAGCCAGCCCGCGTCTTCCGCGCTGCCGGACCCCGGAACAAAGAGATGCTCTTCGGCAAAGGTCTTTGCGCCGTAATCATGGCTTTGAATATCGCCTGTTTGCAAATCATGTTTTAGGACCGCGGATTGGCCGGGACGGTTTTTATGCGAGCGGCCAACCGTATAAAGATAGCGCGCCTTGCGCCCGACAAAGCGCGGGTTAAATTGCGGAAATTCATGGTCGGCCATCTCGGAAATCGTTTCCGTGATTTTCGCGGACCCATCAGCTTTCAACAAGGCGTGGCAGAGATTGACGGGACTATCGGCGGGAACTTTGCCGCGCAGGACATCTTTCGCGCCTTGGGTGACAAAGCGGTCATCGCCCGTGCAAACGCTGAAATGAATATCGCCATTGGCCTCCGTATAGGCATTGCCATAGTGGAACTGAAATCCAGGGGGCAGCTCGAAATCCCGGCGTGCGGTCAGGTCATCCTTCTCGAGAACCACGACATGTTGCGCGGCGTCTTTCTGATATTTGAAACGGCCCAAATAGGTATCGCTATTGCGCACCGCGCGGAATGACGGCGCAACGAAAATCAGATGACGATCTGTGATACAAAAATCATGTATCATCCCGCCCGGTACATCTTTAATGAGTTTGACTGAGTGAAGCTCGCCGCTCGGTTTGATTCGGTAGAGTACCAGCTGCTTTCCAAAGACGTCCTGGCCGAAATTCCAAATTGTGCCGTCCACGTCCACTTTAGGATGGGCAGAAAACGGCATGCCCTGCAGATCGTTACCCCAGCTCTTCGGGCCCTTTGTTTCAAGCGTCACCTGATCCAGGCGATGGGCTGAACCGCCTTCCCAAAGGGCGAGTAATTCCCCGCCAATCGGGAGGACGGAGGTATTACCTTGATTGACCGAGTCCGGTCCTTTCATGGGCGCGGGATTCGGGACAACCGTGCCGAAGCCGCCGCCCGTAATCCGGCCCTCTTTTTCATTGTTTAAATAAAGCTCCGTCTCGACCATGCGGCCCGTATGCGAGACGCTGCCCGCGCTCATGTGGAAACGCTGCACCATACCGTCGCCGTCAAACCAATGGTTCATGCGAAAGCCGCTGCGCTCAAATACGGCCGGTCCGTTTCGGTAAAACGTGCCCGATAGTCCTTTGGGCATCGTGCCCGACACTAATTTGAGCTGCGGCGTTCCGAGGCTGTGCTTAGTTGGATTACGCCACCCCAAGGCCCAATCCGGCTGCGGCGTGCCGGCCAGCTTGGCCAGAGCAGGACTACTGACGGCAGCCATCCCACTGAGTGCGGTGAGGCCTTGGAGCATATGGCGGCGGGATAGGTTGGTCATGGCGTAACTCTCTTTCTTTATGTGGGCTTAAATGGCGATTTAGTTCAGGCTGATCTGCTGAACCGCACCGGCTTCGGTAACGGTGAATTTCGCCGTCTCCCACTTGGCCGGGCCAAAAGACCCTGTTGCATTATTTGAAAAGGCGAAGGGCTCTGTCGGCATCCCGAATGCATTGGCATTCATTCTGCCGTTTCCATCCACGTCCTGATACATTTTGATGCCATATTCACCCGCAGGCAGGCCTTCAAAGTTTAGCGTGACGGTCTCTGCGTTTACATCAACATTTTGGCCGCGTAGCGCCGGGCCGCCTTTATATCCGGCCTCATTAAACAGCGCGACGGAGACTTGGCCTTCTTGCTGTTTGAACCCGTCAACCCGGACGGTAATCATGCCGGGCGTCGCGTTCGAATTCGCGGGGTTAGCTGTTTGTGTTGGCTCGGCAGCGTGGGTAGCGGTGTATCCGCTAAAGACCGTTGCAGCAGTTATAAGACAAATTTTGAATATCGTTTTCATATTTTACTCCTTGATGTTTTTCGTGCCGATCATTCGGCTTGAGACCAAAATGACGAAAAAACTCTCAAACAAAAGCGCCTTTACGCGGGGAGTTGTTTTACTTCGCGAATGGTAGGGTTTTCACTTCGCGGTCCGTGAATGGCTTTGTTAAAGGCTTGAAAAATATCGATTTACAGTTCACGATACGCGAAATACATGTCTTCAATTTCGAGAACAGGCCTTGCAGAAAGCTAATCGCAAACATCTGATAACTTTATTCGCCCTGCCCTTAGCGGCTGGGTTGGTCCTTACAATTCTTGCGCCGTTAGGCACACATAGATTCGCTTTTGGAACTCGAGCTTTTTTCTGGCTCGGGCTATGCCTGGCAGGCGGCTCGGGCGCCGGAATATTTGATTTCCTGAATCGGAAACTCACCCTGACCAAAAAAAACTGGCTGATAGCGGTTGGGCAATCCGTCGTTTCGACACTGGCGGTTGCGGGATTTTTATTCGTAATTTACAGACCCCAGAGCTTGCTAAGTGCGGTCGTGACTCTCTTTTACATCTGGGTCATCGCAATCGTCATCTCCGGGATTGGCGCGTTGCTCCGGTCCAAAAACGCGCCGCCACCAACCGCCGTAGACGTCCGCCCGGCACTTTATGATCGCCTGCCGCCAAAACTTCGCCGCGCTGAAATCTACGCCATCGCGTCTGAAGATCATTATGTCCGTGTCTATACCTCCGCAGGGGAAGAGTTGATTTTGATGCGGCTGTCAGACGCCGTCAAAGAAACGACGCCCCTGCTTGGCCTTGCTCCGCATCGCTCGTGGTGGGTCGCGGAGCTCGGCGTCGAGAGCGTAAAACGCAAAGGCGGAAAAACCTCATTAGCATTGAAAAACGGTATTACTGCCCCTGTAAGCCGCAGCGGCGCGAAAGCAGTTAAAGAGGCTGGCTGGGTTTGAGTTAGTAAACCTCTAGTTCAGCAAATCTCCGCACTGCCCCCAAGCTGAAGTCAGGATGATCCTCATTGCGGACCTTAACTGTCAACTCAAAATCATAAACTTAACTTAACGAAGTTACGCTAAACTAAAGGTATGAAGCGCATATCTAAATGGCATTACTTGGTTATAGCAACAATGCCATTGGGAGTATTCTTAGGTTTAACCTATGGTCCCATCGGCCTCATTGTAGTGCTGGCAATGAATGTTTTTATATGCCACCTATGCCCCGATACACTTTTGTTTTTGAAAGCACCCGACAGCGTAAACCGTCTCTCAGGAAGGCAGTTTTATAAAGCATCAATAACTGTCGAGAGTGTATTTGGTCTCACCTTTTTTATATTCCCAATAATATTAGGGATAACTGTATGGATATTCCAGCCATCTCAAATCGCGAATTTAATATTGAAATTATCTTGGGCAGACGTATTCAATGATAGTGTTAGGTTAACGGTGGCTTACATTGCCGACCCTGCAGTGCTGCCTATAGGCGTGGACGAACAAATGTCTAATTCATTAGCCAAGATGAAATCTTTCCATCCCCAGTTTTCTCTTTACATGATTATATTTAAACTCGCTGCATACATCTATCTTCCAATATTGACAGCTTGGTCTACATTTGATCGAACGCGCGCTGCCAGAGCTGGTTATGAATTTAGAGTCTCTAAAAAGTCATCTCGCCTGAATGCGTTCCCATTCGCTGTTGGAGCTTTAGTATTTCTCGTGGCATTTAATTATTATGCCTCATTGCCATCACTATATATAGAGAATTGGCACCCGCGTATGCTCATGGAAATAGCAAGTTTGTTTGTAGGTTTATCTTGGCTGTTAGTCTTAGGATTTTTCGATCAACTCATTGCAAGACGTAGAACATTCAGCACACAACATCCTTCAGCTTATGAAAAATACCTAGAAAGCAAGGTTGTATAAAATTTTAAGCAATGGCTCAATCTGTCTTAATAGCAGGCTAACTGAGCGACTTAAAATCACCTTGACGGTTGGGGAACGGCTTAAAAGCGCCTCATCTCAAGCCGCTCGCTGACGTCCTGTTTGCCCACCAAGCTGAAGTCGCGAAGATTCCCAAACCGTGTATAACCAGAGGTAGATTACATTAGTCTTGTTTTAAAATCAGAATAGAGCTTGGACAATTCGTCATGAATGCCGTTGAGAGCGTTTGTGACTTTAGGGTCATCAGGCAGTCCATCTGAAATAACATCCAATGTATCAGTAACGACTTCGAACTCTAGAAGAGTTTTTTCAATATCCCAATCGTCAGCTTTAGCTTCAATTTGTTTGTTCAATATGTGCTTTTGTATAGTCTCAATTGGGGTTTGAATATTCATTATGACTCTCCTAAAAAAATATACTGCAAATTGGGCGCCCGCGCAGATGCGGATAGATCTGCTGCATGACCGAAGCAAAGAAGCCGCCAAAGTCTAGGTATAGCAATTCTATGGTTTCAGGTTTTCGCATAGTGTATCCGTAAATGTCAGACACACAAAAAGAACGAAACATAAACACTTGTCAATAGAGAAATAGGAATTTATTCATATTTTATAAGAGTGAGCAAATTCTTCCAATCCACTTTACACGGTCTCCAAGTGTCACTTTTTTAAAGCGATGGAACGAAGAGCAAACTATAGAAGACCTACGTCAGACAAATCTGTGGCATAAGAGGAGAATAATCGCGCCTCATGACCAGCATTCAATTCTTCCAGGTATCGCTTATGATGCATTATATAATTAAAACCTTCAGAACCTTGCTCTTGAACGTATAAGTCGGGCGTATTCGCACCGTCACCGTCCTGACGATTTCGCATAAAAATTTTCTCACCCTTTTCAGCCGCCTTACGTCCCCTATAGGTCAACTTAATAAAGACACGCTCTGCAAGCCTTTCATCTTCTTCCACAATGTAAGGCACCAGACATCCTCTTTCGAAGAGGCTAATTGCTACAGATAGTGGCAACACTCTGTGTTTGTAAAACATAATAAGCATGCTCATAAGCAAAGTTTCGTTGGCCTCAGCAGCATCAGTATCGTTTAAATCTTCCCATTTGGGGTTGCTGTTATAAGACATCTAGTCCTCAAGCGCGTAGTAAATTTCTTTTCCAAAGACGTTAAATTTATTCTGATAGCCTTTCTTGAATGCTTTGCAGTAACCACTCTCAATATAGACATCTTCCAAACCGGGCTTTGAAAGAGTGCCGTGGAGGGTATGTCCATAAGCATAAAAATAGCCGGAAGGTGAAAACCCTATTTTAGGCTGAGAAACATTCTTATAATCACATGTCACGTAAATAGGCCCACTACGCATATATGTTTCTTTACACCAGGTCTGTGTCCATCCGATAAAATTGGAAACATTGTTAAAGCGATAACAGGTTGATCTGGTATACGAGTCGTCAAATTCGTTGTAATTTGAACTCTCCTCAATTTTGCAATCATTTTTCGTATAGTTAGGATCCGGCGTATTGAGCCTTTGGATAATATATGTCCTCGAAGGGTATCGCGTCTGAAAATACTTCCCTTCCTTTTCATCCCATTTAAGACCGTTGGCGGCCTGGGTCACGCAACTGAGCTCTCCATAAGGCAATGGCTTGACCCAATCCGGCATTGTCGCCGCAGACACGGTTGCTGGTAACAATAGGAAAATGCTCGCGTAATGTAATTTCAAAATCTTAGCTCTATCAAAAACTATTTATATATATGTATTATAATACATAGACGATGTATAGTACTTATTGTCCATTCGCAAGGTGGCTAGTCGCAAAAATCAAAACGCATCTTTCAAAAAAGTGCAAATCCTTCTAGGAGAAAACATCCGCTCTAGACGGCAATCACTACAGTTGTCGCAAGAAGAATTGGGTTTAAGAATAAATGCAGATCAAGCTTATATCAGTAGATTAGAGCGAGGCTTGTTTAATCCCACTCTAGAATCCATGACAGAGATTGCGCACGCCTTGGATATGGAAACCTATCTACTATTGGTAAAGTAGACGCCCATAAATCTGAGAGTACCGCCTGAAGTTTAAGCTTGATGCCAGTCGTAACTGTTGAGTTATCACCGTTAGTAACCTTGAGCGGCCCGCCCTAATTTTCATCATAAACGCGAATTATAAAAATTCCAAACCATTGTTTTTAAACGGTAAATTTGCATGTGCCAATTTGTGCCAACCTCACCAAACCTCTGTTTTCTGCAGTAAATCGGCACTTTTAAGGCGCAAGCCACCTTGCATAAGGTGTGATACTAAACAAACACTGACAGTATATGTTAGGGGTAAAGTTCCTTCTCTTTTTGGGGGTACATTTCTAAGTCTGTATATGAGGTCTCAGAGTGCAAACCGATCAACTTCTTTCATAGTCTGCACGAGAGAATAAGACGTTTTATCCAGGTCCTAATCCCGCTCTTTTCTTCGATAACGTGGATGAGATTTTTTAGGTACAGGCCGGTTCGCGTAGAACAACACATCTGTTCAAACCTACAAAATGCTTGCGTCAGGGATGGCCGCCTTATGGCCGAGACCGCAAGGCGGGCTTGGTTCACAACAGCCCGGCCCGTAAGGGGGCGCCCTGAATGTGTATGCAAAGAAGGAGTTACATTTCTGGTGAAATATATCTGCAAGGTCTCTATAATATGAGTAAACTCGTTATTCCGCGATCTGTACTTATGATCGGCGATTTCATCGGTTGGGCTGGCCTTACAGTCAGCTGAACACGCGATATATATAGAGAGACTGAGCGGCGGCGCATTGAAGCTTTTGCTAAAGGCAAAGGTTAAAAACACGGAGACATTGATGTGAAGGATTTGTTCGATAATGTCATGCCTGACCTTGACGATGAAGATTTAAATGTCCGTAGCCGTGCCCTGAATTCTCAGCCGCCAAACGACGAAGCGGAATATGTATTGTGTTGGCTACAACAAACATTGCGGGCTTTTGATAACCCTTTGATCGACGCGGCAATTTCCTACGCTAATCAGCATAGGTTACCTGTCGTTGTTTATCATGGCATGCGGCAGGATTACCCTCATGCGTCTGATAGGCTGCATTATTTCTTATTGGGTGGAAGCCGGGATGTGCAGCGAGGGTGTGATGAGCGAGGTTTGCGGTGCGTTAGCTATTTGCAAACTCCGAAAAACCTTGAAAAGGGTTTGGTCTATCGCCTTGCCAAAAAAGCACGTGCTGTATTTGCGGAAGATCATCCTACATTTGTCGCTAGGTCTCAGACAGTGAGTTTCGCGAGCAAAACCGACAGGCCGGTCTATGTAGTTGATACGGCCAGGCTGGTACCCACAGGCACCCTTCAATTAGGCCTCAAAACCACACCGAGCTTTAGAGCCGCCAATAAAGCCCCCAGAGACCAATTTTCACAAGCTAAATATGATCTGAAAGCTCTACAGCCTTTGTATAAGAAGGGTTTGGGGTTTTCTGATATCAATTTACGTAGCTCATCAGATGAAGATCTGGTGGACATATTATCTACTTGCGATATCGATCATAGTCTGTGGGTTTGCGCTGAATTCCCTCCCTCGCGCGGAGAAGCTATCAGGCGCATGAATGATTTTATAGAGAATGACCTTCCGCGATATAAGTGGACACGCAATAACCCTGCAATAGACGGGTCCGGCTCGAGATTATCTCCCTATCTTCATTTTGGATTATTAGGACCAAGAGAGCTCTATAAGGCTGTTCAAAAGAGTAAGGCCCATTCGGCAGCAAAATGGAAGTTTTTAGATGAAGCTATCACCTGGAGAGAGTGGTTTCACTATCAAGCAGCGCATATAACCGGCTTTGAAAAATTTGATGGCCTCCCTAAAAGCGCAAAGTCTACCTTGCTCGAACACGCGGATGATGAACGCGAAAGTCTCTATAGTATAGATGAGCTTATTCACGGCGAAACTAATGATGCGGTTTGGAATGCCGCTCAGAAACAATGGCTACTGACCGGCTACATGCATAATAATCTGCGCATGTATTGGGGTAAAAAACTCATTGCCTGGACGAAAGACCCTGAGACAGCGTGGAATACAGCCTGCTATATAAATGATAGGCTAAGCTTGGATGGCCGCGACCCTGCAACATATGGCAATATGCAATGGTGTTTTGGTAAGGCAAAACCCGGTTATCGTGAAATCCCAATTTATGGCTGGGTCGCGCCAAAGTCTTCAGCTGCAGTGATGAAACGCGACGGTGTTCAAGAGTGGGTAAAGGTTTTGAACAACAAAACTGTAAAACGTATTCATATTGAAGATTAATTCAGAGGGTTCCTGACTTTGTATACAGAAATGCAGCCATATTTATCACGCACATTTATGTTTCGATACGCAAGACTTGTATCGTTAGCGTGTTACGAATCATCACCAACCCAAAATTATCCACACCCATAGTAGGAAAATATTCCTTCACCTATTGACTCCATGTTCAATATAAGAACAAAACAGGAACATGAATAGTTTGAATTCTACATATGGCGGCATCGTTTCGAGGGCATCCGAGAATAAATTAGCGGCACTAAATTGCGTCTCGGTTGGTGATATCAAGGTCCTAACAAAGGCGCGCGTACATGAGTCCACTGGTCCTGCTGCTATAGCTATGGCTTTGGTCATCGGGGCCGTTTGTAAAGGTCCTATCTTTTGGATTGGCCTCGCTAGGGACACGCAATCGCTGCGCGCGCGAGGCGTCGATCAATATTTTGAGTCAGGCCGTCTTATAACAATCCAAGCCGCCAACCGCCGCGAAATTCTTTGGGCCTCGGAAGAAGCGCTTAGGTGCAAGGGCGTCAATTTGGTTGTTACTCAAATCGATATGGGCCCTGATTTATTTGAGAGCCGTAGATTACAGGTCGCCTCGCAATGCGGCGCGGGTTTAGGCCTGAATGTGATCTCACGCCGCGCACAATCCTCTGCGGCTCAAACTCGCTGGCATTGCGCCCCTGACCCAACAGGAAAAGCAAACTGGATATGGGAGCTGACAAAAAATAAACGCGGCCAGATTGGGCACTGGTCTGTGAACTGGAAAGACAAGGAGACCCGCCAAAATGCTACGCTCAAACCGTTTGACCTCCAAGCAGCGGCCGTTTCGCCCGGCTTTGCAGAAACGAAACTTATCAGTCCATCTACCCTGTCTACCGCTCGACCGCTGGAGACGGCGTGAGGATAGCCGCTTATGTGGACCGTTCGCTGTAACTGAGAAACTGAGCAATGCCGAACGCATATTGAATATGAATTCACACGCAAAGGCTCACGGCGTTGTTGCAGGACAATCTTTGACAGATGCTGCGGCGCTCTGTCCTGATCTCTTATCCGAACCTAGAGATATTTTGCGCGAGAGACATTTACTCAAGGCTCTACAGCGCTGGGCTGATAAGTTCTCGCCGAGGGTGGGGATTGTGTCAGCGGATGGATTATCACTTGATATCACGGGGTGCGCTCACCTCTTTGGGGGCGAGAAAGGCATTAGCCGTGCGTTATTTGAAGGGCTGCGGGATCTCAATGTCACACCTCGCATTGGCATAGCAAATACACAAAGAGCCGCGCGAGGCTTTGCCAGGTTTTCCGGTGAGGATATTTTTATCTCCTGTTCCTCAAACGAATATAAACAAGTCTGCGCCCTGCCCGTCTGCGCATTAGATATGAGCGCGGCAATTGCGCAAAGCCTCTCGCGCTTGGGTCTCCGGACTATTGCGGATTTAACAGCAATGAAATCATCAGAGCTTGCTCGCAGGTTTTCTGTCAAACTTCCAACGGCATTAGACGAGCTGCGCGGCCACGTTATTGACCCTGTCATTCCGGCCGCAGCGCCCAAGGTTTTTGCAGCGCAAATGAACCTTCCCGACCCCATAGGCCTTGTGAATGATGTAACAGAAGTTCTTCGCCGTCTTTCGGAGCGGGTTTGTACTCGCTTGGCTGATAAAGCGTATGGCGCCCGAGGTTTCACATTGACCGTTCGCTGTGTGGATAGCGGCGATCATCATTTGACCATTGGGTTTGCTAACCCGACCTATGATCACGCTTCAGTTATGAGACAATTCGCACGGCCTATTGATAGCTTGTTACTCAAATTTGGTGCAGATTGGTTCAGGTTAGAGGCTATTAATACAGAAGTCTTCAAACCCGTTCAAATTGCCATAGGAGATGATGGTGCACGCGACGAAGAGGCCGTAAATCAAACACTCACAACGCTTGGCAATCGTCTGGGCTTTGACCGGCTCCGCCGCCCTGTTGCTTATGACAGCCACGCCCCTGAGCGAGAGCACGCTTCAGAAGAGGTCGTAAATAAACGTCCAAAGGACACAAACGCTAATCTCTATGTTCATCCAAGACCTGAACTATCATATAGGCCAGCACGAATATCTGTGACGACGCCGGGACGCCCTCCAAAAGCCTTTAGTTGGAAAGGCGCAAACTTTATTACGGTCATTTCGCAAGGTCCTGAAAGAGTCAGTCCTTTATGGTGGATAACACAACACGATTGGCTGTCCGAAAATTTGCGAGATTACTGGCGCGTAAAGACTGTGTGCGGACGCAAATTATGGCTAATGCAATGCCCTCAAAATCCTGATTTAGGATGGTTTTGCGCCGGTGAGTTTCTGCGGTAATGGCCTATGCTGAGCTCGATATAACGTCAAACTTTTCATTCTTGAAGGGTGCAAGCCATCCCGCAGAATTGGTTATGGAGGCCAAAGCCCTTGGGCTTTCGGCAATAGGTATGGCGGACACAAATACTCTATCCGGAATTGTTCGCGCATATGCGGCGGCTGAGGAATACGAACAGGATTTGCGAGTTGGATCACGCCTTGAGCTTACATGCGGTATGACATTGCTTGTCTATCCAAAGACACTGGCCGGTTACAGCTCTTTATCTCGGCTTCTAACATTAGGAAAACGGCGTGCCGTAAAGGGTAGCTGCGCACTACAATTAGATGATGTCATCGCGCGATTGAAAGACTGCGTAGTTATTCTAAAAGATCCTGTTGCCTACAAGAATGAAATCTCCGCCCTAGCAAATGCATTTGGACAGGATTTTTACATTGGCATAGCCGCCTATTACGACGGTTGGGACACTACACGTTTTGCTCAAATCAATGATCTGGCTGTTGCGAAAAACATTCCGGTAGTCGCGCTTGGGGGTGTTTTAATGCATGACGCTAAACGGCGGCGCATAGCTGATATATTGACGTGTATCAGACTAGGTAAAACGATTGACCAAATCGGACAGAATGCACTTCTTAATGCAGAAAGGCGTTTAAAGCCCGAATTTGCGATGCGCCGCCTTTTCGTGGGTTATTCAGATGCTATTAGAAATACGCTGCGCATTGCCGAGACATGTAAATTTCGGCTTAGTGAAATCAAATATGAATATCCTGATGAAGTTTTAAATGGGATTGATCCTGACACACGGCTTAGACAGCTTACAGAAAAGGGTCTGGTTTGGCGTTATCCCGGCGGCGTTGCTCTCAAAACTCGAGCATTGGTTGAAAAAGAACTAGCCCTTATTGCAAGACTTTCATATGCGCCCTACTTTTTAACCGTTCAGGACATTGTTGCCTATGCACGGGGTCAAGGCATTCTGTGCCAAGGGCGCGGTTCAGCTGCTAATTCTGTCGTATGTTTTGCACTTGGAATTACTGAGGCAAGCCCTGACGTTATCAATATGGTTTTTGAGCGTTTTATTTCGGAAGTCAGAAATGAGCCTCCGGATATCGATGTAGATTTTGAGCATGAACGCCGCGAAGAAGTCATCCAATATATTTTCCGCAAATATGGCCGTGAACGCGCAGCAATATGCTCAACGGTTATTCACTTCAGAACGCGCTCAGCCATTCGGGAAACCGCGAAGGCGATGGGACTGTCAGAAGATAATATCAATGCCCTCACCTCCCAGGTCTGGGGATGGCGAGACGGCGCTCTTTCGAAGGAACGCGCAAAGGGAGTCGGTTTAAATCCTGCTGCGAGACGGGTTGCGCTGACATTAGAGATTGCCAAAGAATTGACAGGATTTCCGCGTCACCTTTCGCAGCATACGGGCGGGTTCGTCATTACAAACCAAAGGCTGGACGCGCTTTGTCCCATAGAAAATGCCGCTATGGAGGACCGCACAATCATTGAGTGGGATAAAAACGATATCGATGTCATGGGCATGATGAAAATCGATGTCCTAGCGCTTGGAATGCTCACCTGTATTCGCAAAGGATTTGACATGCTCCGCCAGTGGAAGGGGCTGGATGTTTCTATTGCCTCTGTCCCCCAAGAAGATAGCGATGTTTACGACATGATTTGTGTTGCTGATACGCTGGGTGTTTTTCAAATTGAATCGCGCGCGCAAATGCAGTTTCTGCCTCGCATGCGGCCACGCACTTTTTACGATCTCATCATCGAGGTCGCCATTATCAGACCTGGTCCTATCCAAGGTGACATGGTGCACCCCTACCTTAAAAGAAGGCGCGGCGAAGAGGAGGTCATCTATCCAAGTGACGATCTTAAACCTGCTCTTGAAAAAACGCTGGGCATTCCGTTATTCCAGGAACAAGCTATGGAAATTGCCTCTATAGCGGCTGGTTTTACAGCCTCTGAAGCAGACCACTTACGCCGTTCTCTAGCAAGTTCGTCAGGTCCGGGCCGCATCCAAATCCATAAAGAACGTTTCATCAAAGGCTGCATCGAAAACGGATATCAGCTTGATTTTGCCGAGGCCGTTTTCCGGCAACTTGAAGGGTTTTCCGGTTACGGGTTTCCGCAAAGTCACGCGGCTAGTTTTGCTTTAATCGTCTATGTCTCCTGCTGGTTAAAATGCCATCATCCAGAAGTCTTTGGGTGCGCACTTCTAAATTCCCAACCAATGGGGTTTTATGCGCCCGCACAAATCGTACAAGACATGGAGCGCCACAATATTCGTGTTCTTCCTGTCAGTATCGAGCATAGCTATTGGGACTGTACGTTGGAGCCTGATGGGGACGGCGCTCTAGCCGTAAGGCTAGGATACCGCCAAATAAAAGGCATGCCCGAACAAGAGGCTCGGTGGATTACAGCAGCCAGAGGTAATGGGTATCAATCTATAGATGCTGTCTGGCGCCGCGCAGGCATTACGCAGCGCGCGCTTTCCAAACTTGCTCATGCGGACGCGTTTCACTGCTACGGCCTTAATCGCCGTGAGGCTTTGTGGCAGGTCAAAGCTTTGCCGCGAACGGGTGCCCTACCCTTATTTGCGGCGGTTGGAGAAGGCCTGCCCGATATTGCATCTCTGCTTCCAGAACTCACAAAAAGTCAGCAGGTCTATGAGGACTATGTCGCCACAAGATTGACATTGCGCGAGCATCCTGTGGCTCTTCTGAGTGAACAATTAGGCCCTCGCACTTTGGCAGAAGATGTCCGCAATCATGAAAATAATAGCCCCGTCATCGTCACAGGTCTTGTTGTTACGCGGCAAAGGCCCGGGACAGCATCAGGCGTCATATTTTTAACGCTTGAGGATGACACAGGCGTCTCAAACATCATTGTGTGGAATACAATGTTTGAAAAGTACCGCGCCGAAGTTATGGCCGGAAGGCTTTTACGCATATATGGAACTCTACAACGAGAAGGCATCGTCACGCATATAATCTCAGAAAGAATTGAAGACGTGTCATATCTTCTAGATAGCCTTGGTGATGGAACTGATAAGATCTATCCCGCTCACGATAATGCCGACCACGTCCGAAGTCCTGTAAATTCCTCAACGACACTTTCTAAAAACCAGAAAGCATCACACGTGCCTAAGCCCGCTAGGCCAAAAGACCAAACTGACCGCTCTCGCGACCGCAAAACTGTGTCTGGCTACTATGCACACGGCTCTGGCAATCATCCAAGGTCACAAGCAAGAAAGTTGTTTCCAAGCCGGGATTTTCATTGAGAGATTATGATAGATTTCGAAAATGAAACAAGAGGGACGAATTAATGGGTAGCTCCAAAGTAAAGTTGACCCAACGTGTTCATATTATCAGTATTGGACGACAACATTTATTTTTTGGTTACCTGATGTCGCGGTTATCCTCATTGCGTACATTGGACGAGAGGCCGTTGTCGCCCAATAATCCAATTATGGAGGGTCTGTGTTGCGCAGCCAGCCTAAAAACGACACTTTTGGAACAAAAATCGAACCTTTGAATGGTCTCTATAACGGCAATCTTGTGTTTAATGAGTGATTCAAGAAATCCTTAAGATGGCTTAGTAAGCGTGACAACACCCCAAGTATTGACTTTAAACGAATCTTGGTTAATGAGGTTTCATGTTAATCATGACCTACTCACCAATCGTACGTGAAGATGTTAGTCTCACGCGTTCAAAGCGAGCGTTATGCTCGCTTGTGGTATAAGGGTGAACATACAGGTTTAACTGTGATGAGCGCCCCTTGAGGCGCTTTTTTTTAATTCTCCTCTCGTGGCTAATAAACCCCATCCGCCAGATAGAGGAGATACCCATGGCAATGGAATTGACGCATATAACGCCCGCCTCTAACAGGCGGAGCCCCCGTGATACGCCGTTGCATGTCAGCCCTCTTGAAGGGCTGGAAGACTTGCTAACCAGCGAGACATTGACTCGTGATAAGCATCATAAGCTTTGTCGCGCCAATGTTTTATCAACGCATTCTATAAATAAAGACAAAGCCCGTGCCGCCGTCAATATTATCTATAGGCGTGCGGGATTGGCGGCGCCTTTGATAATTTGGACTCAAAGTCCATTAGAGTCCCTTTTTGCTAAAATATGCGTAGATAAGTTTTCCAAAAAAGACAGAGGCACCCCATGGCAGACTTGGGTTGAAGATAATAATTCCTACGACAATACGCCTTTTCGTCTAGGCGCCGTTCAAAGCATCCTTAAAAGCGGTTGGCAGTTCGGCGACAGACCTACAGGGCCAAGCGCTCTAGATGCCATTAATGTCTATGAAGGAGCTGACGAATTTAGCTGGGAAAAAATGTACGATTCAAGCCCTAAGCTTGATTTTTTAGGCAGCTCGAGTCCGGTAAATGTCTCAGATATCGTAAGATTAAAAATCGCAATCCATATGAGTAGAGATGGGGTTGTAGAAAGTTGGTCGCGTTTTGTCTTCAATGATAAATACTTCGATAGGGGCGGCTATAGTGGTTACAATAGAGGGGCCAAAATACAGCGGATGGAGTTGAAATCATCGCTTCAGTGTCAGCAAAACTTAAGCTTTGAGCCTTTCCGTCTTTTTTGTGGCATTACAGGCAAGGCAACTCCTACTCATATGCAGTCTGATTTATTTGAACTTATGCAGCATTCAGGCTGGATGATGCCCTATGAAAACATTTGTTTTATATCAGACCGGCATAGCCAAATAAATCTAGATGAGCGCGGGAGGCTTCATTGTGAAACTGGGCCTGCTATCGAATACTCGGACGGATTTTCTGTTCACGCATGGAATGGTATGATTTTTCCAGAAGAGTGGATACAAAATAAGCCCTCTGCATCTGATGCCTTATATATGCGTAATGGGGAGCACCGTCGTATCGCTTGTGAAATGTTGGGATGGGAAAACATTCTCAATGAACTCGACGTTGATACGATCGATAAAGATATAGACCCAGAAATTGGAGAACTTGTAGAAGCTTCTATCAACTTTGAAGCTCAAAAGTTCCTACGTGTAACATGCGGCACTGGCCGAGACTTTGCCATCCCTGTGCCGCCAGAAATGACCACTGCGCGTCAAGCCAATGCTTGGACGTGGGGGCTATCGCCTGAACAATATCAACCCGAAGTCAGAACCTAGAAAGGACCTGAAATGAAAACATTTAACAACTCCGCTGCACAAGGTGATTGCCTCTTGCTAAAAGTCGATAAACTTCCTGAAGGACTCAAACAGATAGATTCTGAAAATGGACAGTTTGTTGTCGCCCATAGTGAGACGGGTCACAATCACTGCGTTAAAGAACGGCCTACAGTAAAACTATATGCTTCGGTCGATCAATTCAGAGGCTATCTCGAAGTCACAGGCGATCAACCTGCTGTGCTTGAGCATCACCGCTCGTTCGACACACATGAATCACTGGAAATTAAACCCGGCATTTATGAGATTCGGCGGCAGCGTGAATATACGCCTGAAGGCTTTAGAAGGGCCGCAGATTAAGTGCTATTTGAAGGCCCCGAAGGATAGGAGTATTATTGATGTCAATATATTTCGTTTCATCGGATTGGGTCGAAGCGAGAGTAGGTGTGTCATGGGCGTAAAGGAGCTTTTTTTTTGGTTTTTGTGTTGGTGTGTATGCTACATAGGTCCGCATTTTTGGGCGTTTTAAGCCTATGGCTAACGCCTACTTTCGGGGAATTTAAGGCATCAGATTAAATTATCCCTGACTTCCGCTTTGCCCATAAGCCGAATTGGTCGCCGCTTCGAACCCAAATCTTTAAAACTTTTCACCCTCAGACAATCAGGATTTTCAGTCCTACACAGTCAAAATTTATAAAGTCGTTTTGCCGCAACAAAAGTCATCCCATGACTTCATCAGGTCTCGGCGCTTATCCAACATTTTGTTGCCTCGAATATATGCTCTTTCAACCGTATTTTTGGTTTCATGCGCTAGCGCGAATTCGACGGCTTGGGTTGGATAATTTGTCGCCTCCAAAGCCCAGGTCTTGAAAGATGATCTGAACCCATGAACCGTGATGCCCTCGTAACCTAACTTACGCAAGGCCACCATAGGTGCATTGTAACTGAACTGTCTCGAATTGCTTGGATTGCAGAATACAATTTCATCATGGAGCCCCTTTGCATTTTCTATGAGGCGTAAGCTTGAGGTCGTGAGTGGCACCATATTTGGCCGCCTCATTTTCATTCTCTCAGCTGTTACAGCCCATACAAGTCCATCAAGGTCAATTTCATCCCACACGGCCCCTCTGGCCTCACCGGACCTAGCCGCCGTTAAAATGATGAACTCGGTTAAGAAAGAAGCTGGTGTCTCCATCTTCCTGAGTCTCGCCATGAGCTCCGGTATATCTTGCCAAGCGAGAGCTGGGTGATTCTTCGACGGTGATACTCGTTCTTTAGGGGGCAACAGTTGGTCGAGATTACCACGCCATGCCGCAGGGTTTTCTCCCTCACGGTACTCCATAGTCCTTGCCCATGACATAACGGCCTCAATGTATAATCTAGTACGGCTAGCCGTTTCTGTTTTTGAAACCCAAATCGGCTCCAGAACTTTATAAACATCGACAGTTTTAATCTCTGATATGCTCAGATTATGAAGTTTCCTAGCATGTGTATTAAGACAAAAATGCCACCTTCTCCGGGTTTGCTCAGTCGTGAAATAACCCGTTTTATCCTTAGAGCTAAAAAACTCGGTAAGAACCTGAGAGAATGACTTTTCTTTGGACCTTACTTCTTGAACCTCGTTCTTTATTTTACGCTTTTGGACTATCGGATTCTCACCGGTTCTAACGAGTTCCCGAGTTTGTGTTGCCTTTACCCTAGCTTCTCTCAGATCATTAGCAGGCGTCAAAGGCCCCAAACTCATCTCTTTTAGTTTGCTGTCTTGACGGAAACGGTAGATCCAAGTTTTTGTCCCCCCTTTTCTCACATGCAAGTATAAGCCGCCACCATCATTATACCTGCCTGGTTTAGAGAAGGACTCTATTTGCTTCTTTGTAAGCTTGTGAATACTATTAACCATCTGATCAGCACCCTAATTTGCCCATACTTTTGCCCATACTTTGGACAGAAACTTTATGAAACCAATTTAGACAGAAGACAACATGAAATATTATAAGTAATTGATTTTATTGTTTATTTTAAACAGAGTGAAACAAGACGAAACACTTAATACATTCCAGGTTCGGGCACCATTTCTTTTGGTATTAATAGAGGCGTCGCTATGGTTGCAGGCCTATAGTTTGAGGCCAGTAAGCCATATGGATTAGGTGAAAACATCTGCGTCTTTCCTACTCTTCACGGGATATCAATGATTTCAAATAGTCAGTACCAGCCTTTAAATCGGGAACTCCCCGTACATAGCCTCCTGACCTGGCCTTAGGCAAAACATATCATCGGGAAACCCAAGTAATGGCATTTTTTCGACGATTTATTTTCACAAGAAACAGCGCAAACAATTACCGTAGAGTATATTTTTTTGGGTCGATTCCATCTTTAAATAGAATTTCTGGTATGGGAGCCTCAGAAATAGACGAAAACCGTATAGCGTTTACGCCTTGATCAAATGCTGTTTGAATTGATTGGCGGCTCGATAGAGCAGCGTAAAAGGATGTAGCAAACGCAATCGCAGCAACATCTGATATCTCATCGTTCATCGCAATAAGTATATCGACATTATCTTTTAAAGAATTCGCTGAACCGATGCTGTTGCATGAGTTGAGCAAAAGTACTTTTACTGGGTCGTCTGTAGCTCTAATAATATGACTTAGGTCAGTGAAAGTAAGTGGCTTAAGCTTGCCTGACATAGCAGCTCCAGAGGTCGCTAAGTGAGCAAAATCACTATGGCCTGAAAAGTGCAATATCTCTGGTCGATACATATTGAGACCCTCAACAAGCGACTTTGCATCAACCGACGGACTCAATTCCACAACAATATCATCCCGGAACTTAGAAGATAGAATTTCTTTTTTCACCGATTTGATTTCATCGTCTATATATAAAAAGTCCCGCTGTGATGAATTCGAATATGCATACAGCACTGTGATAGGCTTTTTACTGCTGCTTCTACGCTTCTTGTAAGCTTCTTTAACAGGAACGACTTGTACGGTTTTTGACCTTTTAGTGGCCATTGATTTTCGTTTTTTTGGGTTTCCTGCTAACGAGAGTATTTCATTTTTATGCCCCTTGAGACTTGGGTCAACATGATAAAAATGTACACCAGCTTCTTTCGTTTTTGAAATCAAAAATTTTGCTTTCAAATCGGCGGCTGCTTTCTGAACCTGAATTTTAGTAAGCCCGCAACGTGTAATAATCTCATCTAAAGATTTCTTAGGTGATTTATGATAGTAAACTGCCTCGAATACTAAGTACCTGTGACTGCCCTTACTGCCTAAAATTTCCGCAGCATATTGCACCTGTTCCGCAATGTTGGATCTGATATCGGAAACGCTTTTGGCCATTTCATTTTACTTTTTCTTTGGGACTCCACCCGGAAACATCTTACTTACGGAGCTTCGACCTATACCTAAGGCCGTGGCCACTTGGTCCTGAGTATGCCCAGCATCTAATGTCTGTAAGACCAACAGTTTTTTAATTGCTTCCAAATTCTCTATCATAGCCTGTGCTTGTAAATCGTTCATAGCTTACTCCATTTTTTCAGTACTTTTTTTGACGCCAGGTGCTAGGCGACTAATAGAGGCCTGAGATGTATTTAATATTTTGGCCATATTTTCTTGCGGTTGTCCAGAAGCTAAACACTGCGTCAATAAGAGCTTCTTGATATCCGCGAGCGTTTCCTTAATCTCCTTAATATCTTTGTCCTCCATAATCCTAATCCTTCACAACGGCATCTACCGTTCCCGAAGGAAACATTCTCGCCACAGTAGATTTATGAACATCAAGTGCGGCCGCAATTTTCGTTAAACTCACACCTTGTTTTGCCAAGTCTAAAATCATTAGCTTTTTAACGGCCGACATATCGTCAGCAATACTTTTCAAAAGTTTCTCATCCATCAGCTTTTCCTTTACCTCGGTACTTTTTTAAAACTCCTTTGGGAAACATCTGACTTATAGTCGCATTCGACACGCCAAGAATATCGGCTATGTCTCCTTGACTTACGCCTTTCATAACAAGGTCGAGTATCGCCAACCTTTTTAGCAATTCTATATCAGACATATCTGCGTTTGGTTTTTTTTCCATCTCAGTTACCTTTCGAGACATCTTTCAAAAGGCCCTTAGAAAACATCCGAGAAACAGTGCCACCATCCATATCTAATGCGCTTGCGATTTGGGATTGTTTGATACCTTTTTTTACAAGGTCTAGAATTAAAAGACTACGTATATGAGTCAGCAACTCAGTATCAGGGTTATCAATTTTCTTCATGGTTTGGACTTTCCTTTCCTAATTCTAGCTAAAGAAACATTCACAGTGTTTGCGGATGTCCCTAATGCTTCAGCAATATCAACTGGCCTCATCCCACAATTAGCCAAAAACTTTATCTTGTCTTTTTGTGCGTCTAGATCCTTAACAGCATTTGCTGCTTGCAACTTGATAAGTGCGTCAGTCTTATCTAACAATTTTTGCAGTAACTCGTCGCTCATACTAACTTTATCCTTTAGGTAGCAATTTTTCAGAAATTGGAAATATATGAAGAGGATGAAGCTCTTGTCCATGCGGCACTCTGAGGATAAGCCCCTCTAATTCCCACCTTTTTATCATTTTTCGGCAATTTGCTTTATCTATTCCACAGATTTTACCAATCTCGGTTTGAGACTTAGTACCGTCGCACAGGTTGTACGCTTTTATGCTTTTTGCAGATTTTTTTGTTGGGCAAACATGGTCTGCAACATCTTTTGCAGAAAAAGTTTGCCGAGCTATCAACTGCATTATCATCTTTAAATAAAAGTCAGTGTTTTCAGACATATAGAGTCCGCCTTGTTAAGGGTTATGATTCACCCTGCAATTAATAATGTAAATGTTGCAAGTTATGTCAATCAAAAATGCAGACTTATCCACAGAAAAAGAACTTTAGCAGAACAAAACCTCTCTTTAAGCGTTGCGGTCAACTCTAAAAAATAGGATTCAAGTTGATCTTCACCCTAAAATTCACAAATCTCTGACGTCCACTTCACACCCCAAGCCGCAATCCTCACCCAACTCCACTCCTGTCATTCCGTCTCTGCGCGAAGCGCTGGCGGAACCCATGCCTTGATGTTTAGCCTATCGACAAATTGTATTTAGGCGCGATATTTAGGCATGGGTTCCGCCACGACTTCGTCCTAGTGTTTGGCAAGCCAAACACAGGAGCGGAATGACGGGTTTATTTCGGCGCAATCCTAACCCAAACCACGCCTAACCCATTGTAATCCCTCACCTCACATTTATCTCATCCTCGCTCCGTCAAACCGAGTTATATTCCGAGAATGAAAACTTGCCCGAACATCCTCACTCATAACCTTACAGACACCGCGCCTTTGGCGGCGCATGTGCAGCATCTTTGCTTGACGATGATGGCGATGCTGGATCGTGGTTTGCAGGGGGCCGCGTTTAAGGCGGGGCGTGCCGTTCGCGGAGCTGTGCGGGAGTTTTGCAAGGCTGATTTGGCGAACCATCAGCAGGCGCTCAAGCTGCGCATGCTCGGGCATAAATATTGGCGGCGTTTGGTGCTTAAGGAATTGGGCGGGCCGAAGGCTTTAAAACGCTGGGTTAAGGCTATGGCGCGGTGTGCGGCGCGGCGCGAGACAATGGAGCGAACCCCTCCTACAGAGCCCAAAAAATCCGCTTGGCGCAAGACGCCTGAGGTTATGGCCGAAGAATTGCGGCAGAAAGCACATGCGCAGAAATGCGCCAAAGCTTGCGCGCCGAGCGGGACCTTTCTTGACCCTTGCAAATTGGATTCAGATGGCTGGTTTCGGTTGCCGCCCTTCCCGAGGCTCTGCGGCCCGCGTGACCCTGACGTCATGTGGACGACGCCTTTTTACATGGAGAACTACCATTACGAGGCCTTGCCGACGAAATATCTGACCGGTGCAAACGCGCCTATTATGGTCTGGCCCGCTGAATTTGAAGCGGCGGAGCTCTGGGATTATGAGCGGTGGTTGCGGGTGCGGACTCTAGGGCGTTGGGGTGAGGAGAGCGTTGAAGATGTGGTGGATGAAGATGTCCTTCGAGACGCCGCTACCGCGGCTCCTCAGGATGAGGCAAAAGCTAAGACGCCTGCGCCCACACCCTCCCCTCAGCATGAGGAGAAAGCTAAAGCGCCTGCGCCCCCACCCACGCCTCAACCTGAGGAGGGCGCCAAAGCGCCTGCGCTCACCCCTCATCCTGAGGAGGGCGCGAACGCGCCCGTCTCGAAGGACCGTGATGTTTCGCAAGATGACGTCCCTCAAGACGAAATAATGCCAACCCCACCCCCTGCGGTTTTAAAAGCCAGCACGCTCGAACAGGATGATAATCATGAAGCCGCAAATTAGACCCATCATGCAGTCCTGCACTCACAAGGCCGACGCTATCCTGCGGCGGTCAACAATGACGCCTGGACAGGTGCCCCATACTTTACGTGCGGGCAATATCTGCGCGATAGTAAGCCTAAAGACAGACCCCGTCCCTGAGCGTTCAACCCCCGCGAGAGAGACCGCATGACCTATAGCATGCCTGGCCAGAACAGGCGCTTCCGTTTAATTAAAGGCTCCCCGATAAGCTTTGCCAATCGGCGTCGGGCGGTGGAAATAATCAGAGCGTCGCGCGTAATAAGTCCTAGGTTTGAGTAATATTGCTCGGCCCCCAATAGGCCTTCATCTCGGTGACTTTGCCGTCGTCATCAAAGACAAATGTGTCAATGATGTCGATGGTCATAGCGCCCTTGGGTAATTCGACCTCTACGGCGACGTCACTATCGACATGGGTCATGCCGCCGACTGTGCAGCGAAAAGGAAAAGCTGCAGAGTTTCCCGCAATGCGCGTGGGCCCGACAAGCTCCAACTTGGCCCCGTTCTTAACGGCGAGCTCGTAGAAAGTCTTGATTGCAGCTTTGCCTTCTTTTGGCGGCGTCCCGACAGGATCGGTAACAGTGGCCGTTTCGGCATAAAGCTCTGCAATCCCGTCAGCATCTTGAGCATTGAAAAGGCGGATATAGGCTTCCACCGCGTCTTGCATATGTTGTGACATAAAAGGCTCCTAAGTATAATAACGGCTGATTGAATCGACTACGCAGGCAGGTTTCTCTTCGCCTTCAATTTCAATAGTTACGCGCAGAGTTGATTGATAACCGCCGGGCACTTCTTTGATGTCTAAAAACTCACCATGACCACGCAACTTAGATCCGGATTTGACCGGATTGAGAAAACGCACTTTATCCGTGCCGTAATTAATGCCCATCTTCACGCCTTTTATTTCGAGAATTTCGGGCATAAGTTTGGCGGCCAGAGATAGTGTCAAATAGCCATGGGCAATGGTTGTTCCGAAAGGGCCGTGTTTGGCCTTCTCCTCATCAATATGTATCCATTGATGATCGCCCGTCGCATCCGCAAATGTATTGATACGCTCTTGGCTAATTTGCATCCAATCGCTGGGCCCGATTTTAAGACCCTCTTTGCCAAGCAGGTCGCTTGGTGCGTCGATTACCGTGAGTGTCATGTGAAGCCTCCTCGTTTCATAGCTTCATATTAACAGCCACAACCCATTATCCAAGAAGAAAAGGGACTATTGGCATTCACCCTGATAAATTACAGAGAAACTACTCACACTCGCCTCACAGCGATTCCCAAAAGTTTTTCGGTCAAATCCCTTCTGAGCGCAAACGGGCCTATAATCAGTCGGGCAAGTTGCCCACGAATCGTCTGATGGCGCATGAGGCATAGGAGGAGGCATGGAGCAAGCACCTTGATGAAGAACTGTAAAACCATCACTCTCTGCGGCACATTCATTACCGTAAGTCAGTTTTTGTGCGGGACAAGGCGCTTTGACACATTGCACCTGTTTTTCGGCGCATACAGGCGCATATTGAGTAGAGCAAATTTTTGGTCGGTCAGAAGACGGACGGGCAAAACTACATTGACCTTTGGAAATAACAGAATAACCCGCAGCATCAGCCTCACACTGATTGCCGAATGTACGCTTAAATCGATCTTTTTGACCACAGACCGGATCATAAATCATAGGACAAACCGCCTGATCCCATGGGGTGGAATTTAGCGTATCAGCAACACATTGCGGGCCGCTAGATGATTCAACACATTTATTACCCGCTAAACAAAGTGCATTCGCACAGGTCAATTTTCGGTCTTCAATCGGGATACATTGTGGCCCCGCCGCGCGCTCAACGCAATGATGCCCCCGTAAACATAGTGCATTGGCACAGGTCAGACGGGGCCTTAGGCGCTCCTCAATGCATTTCGGCCCTTTAGCGGTCTCAACACATCGATTACCCTTTGCACAACGTATGTTGGCACATGTCGTTACAGTTGGCGGCTTTCGGCTGACGCAAACTGTACCTTGCGGCGTTTCGGAGCAAATCACGTTCTCATTACTCATAGGAGAATATGTGCTGGAAGACGTATTGGATGGCTGTATAGTCTCACAAATCTCACGTCCTGAAGATGTAACAAGGCAACGTTGCTGCGGTGCATCTATCCTTTCACAAGATACAGAACCATCTGATGCCGTTAAGCAGCGTTCTGAAAGTGCACCGACTGTTTTCGTATATTCATCTGTTATGAGTTCACAGACATTTTGCCCGTTCGGGCCGATGAAACAATATTCGGACTGTGCAGTAGTTTTAGTCACAAGTTCGGATTGCCCATAAGCGGGATGAAAGACACCCAAGCCTATCCACACAGTAAAACTGATAAAAAGAATACAAATTTTGGACATGGTAAACCCCATTTTTAGACATTGCGCCATTATTAGCTAGCACAATGATGAGGATATGGCGAGTCCTATGCCCGCTGGCTGCTCGTCGAAATAACTTCACCTGTCATATAGCTAGAATAATCCGAGGCAAGGAAGACCATGACATTGGCTTGCTCCCACACCTCACTTCCGCGCCCATAAGCTTCTTTGGCTTCAAGCTCGGCAAGTAATTCCTTGCTGGTAACTTTATGTAGAAATGGATGCAGCGCAAGACTTGGCGCGACCGCATTGACGCGAACGCCAAATTCAGCACCTTCAACGCCTGCGCAGCGTGTCAGCGCCATGACGCCCGCTTTGGCCGCCGCGTAATGCGCTTGCCCCTTTTGAGCGCGCCATCCGAGGACCGAGGCATTATTGACGATAACCCCTCCGCCTTGCTGTTTCATAAATTGCATGGCGGCGCGGTTGATACGAAAACAGCCATTGAGCGTGACGTCCATGACGACCATCCATTGCTCATCTGTCATATCGACGAGATTGGCCGTGCCGCCTAATCCTGCATTGTTGATAACGACATCTATGCCGCCGAGCGATTTTCCTGCGGCCTCTATCAAGCCGTCAACATCGTCTTGAACAGTCACATCACAGATGGCGTAGTCGGGGCGCTGCCCAGTCTGAGCCTCAAGCGTGTCTTGTGCCTTTTGTAAGCGGCCTTCGTGAATATCTGAGATAAAAACCTGCGCGCCTTCTTCGATGCATTTCTTCGCTGCCGCAAAGCCAATACCTGTGCCCGCCGCCGCTGTAATGACCACGCGCTTACCTTTGAGCAAGCCATGGCCCGGCACATAATTCGGTATGTTTTTTAGGTCCGTCATGATTAGCCTTTTATGACTTTTCCGCCGCCGCGCGGTTCTTTGGGCATGCCCAAAGCGCGTTCAGCAATGATATTGCGTTGTATCTGATTAGTCCCGCCGTAAATCGTATCTGACCGCGAGAACAGAAACAGTTTTTGCATTTTGTTATACTCGCCTTCTTCTAATATTTCAGCCGATGCGCCCATCACCTCCATGGCAAGTTCGCCCAAATCACGATGCCAACTGGCCCAGTAAATTTTGGACATGTAGCCCTCTTTTGTCAGCTCGCCTGTCTCTGCGGCTTCGAGAGTACGCAAAGCCGTAAACCGCATAATCTTGAGACCCGCATAAGCTTTGGCAATACGCTGGCGAATAAGCGGGTTTTGGGAGGCGCCGTTTTTCTTGGCCAGTTCCACAATTTGGCGAAATTCATCAGCAAAGGTCATTTGCTGTCCGAGGGTCGATGCGCCGCGTTCAAAGCCAAGAAGCGCCATCGCGATTTTCCAGCCCTCACCAACACCGCCAATGATATCCTCCTCGCCGCAAACAGCGCCGCCAAAAAAGACTTCATTAAATTCAGCTGTCCCGCTCATCTGTTTAATCGGGCGAATCTCTATGCCGGGTTGATCAAGCCTAACCAGCAGGAAGACGAGGCCGTGCCGTCCGGCTGAACCCTCCTCTGCGCGGGCGAGCACAAATATATAATCCGAGTCCATTGCCAAAGACGTCCAGATTTTTTGGCCTTCAATAATCCATTGTCCGTTTTTTAACCGCGCTTTAGTTTTGATATTGGACAGATCTGAACCCGCATTGGGTTCGCTATAGCCTTGGCACCAAAACTCTGTGCCCGCTTTTATACCCGGAAGGTATTTGGCCTTTTGCGCCTCAGTCCCAAAGGCGATAATCGTCGGGGCCAAGAGCGTTTCGCCAATATGCCCCGCGCGTCCCGGCCCGCCATGGGCGGCATATTCTTCGTTAAAGCCGACAATTTCATCAAGGCTCGCGCCGCGCCCGCCATATTCTTTCGGCCAGCTCACACCAATCCAGCCCGCCTCGCCCATTTCGCGTTCCCATTTCAGGCGCATGCCCGGGAAAGCATCTTCATCACCAGGTGTCGCGCGGCCTCGCAGGCATTCATAGTCTCCGCAGAGATTATCGCTCATCCATTGGGAGAACTCGTCGCGCAAAGCACTCATGCCGCGTCTCCGAAAATGTGACCTGCTAGGCGGTCATAATCCCGCTCTGAATTTCCAAACATAGAGCGATTGGCGCGAGCTCGTTTGAAGAAGAAATGAAGTGGATATTCCCATGTAAAGCCAATCCCGCCATGCATTTGTATCGCGTCGCCTGCGACTTTAAAAAACGCATCCGCAGCATAGGCTTTAGCAATGAGGGCCGCCTCTGTCTTGTCTTCGGGCGCGGCCATGGCCGCCGCATAAACCGCAGAGCGCGCAGCCTCAATCAGAATAAACATATCCGCACATCTATGCTTAATGGCTTGGAAGCTGGCAATGGGCCGTCCAAATTGAACGCGCTGCCCCGCATATTCCAAAGTCATATCAAGGCATTTTTGTGCCCCGCCAACACATTCAGCGGCGAGCGCAATGAAAGATTGCGTAATGAGCTTTTGATGCTGATCTTCACTGCCATAACCAAGGGGAATTAAATCTCCTTTCGCAACATCGCTCCAATCAACTGAGGCAAAGCTGCGTGTTGGGTCCATAGTTTTTTCGGGTGTTATTTTAAGGCCAGACGTCCCCTTGGGGATTGCGAAATAATCAATGCCGCCCTGACCTCTTCCAGAGAGAACAATTAGCTCCGCCTCGGCAGCATGAACAACATGGCTAACCACTTTAGCCGCAGCATCATGGCCATCACAATAAGCCGCGCTTAGCTCTCCTGCCGCTATCTTTTTTAGGTAACGGTTCTTAGCTGTCGCCTCGCCTGCCGTTTGGATAATGTCGGTCACAATCCCGCATGTCGTCAAAAACGGTATCGCGCACAGGCTGGCCCCTAATTCTTCCATCACGACCACGCGGCCCAAATCTCCCATCCCTGCCCCGCCATAGGCCTCGTCTATGGCTATACCCGCCATGCCGAGCTCTTGCGCAAAGGATGTCCAAGCCGCTTGGTCAAAAGAGGTGTCCGATTGATAAATACGCTCAGGCCCCTTCCCGCCATCATACCACGCTTGCAGGAACCCGCGCGCGGCGTCCCTGATCATGTCGTGGTCATCTGTGAAGGGATAGGTCATGCTAACGACTTCTCCTCATCCTGAGGCGACGCGAAGCGTCGAGACTCGAAGGATTGGCCCGTTACCCCACGTCCTTCGAGACGCGCTACGCGCTCCTCAGGATGAGGGGTAAGTTTGAGTGTTGAGATAGAATGAAACAGCATATTAAGTCCCGTAAACCTTCTGCGCTGATGTGGTGATGCCTTCCAGCTCAGAAATCACATCTCCAATTTCGGAGACATCATAACGCGTGCCCTTATCCTTAACCGGGCCCGTTTTCCAACCTTCCGCGATAGAGAGCTTTCCGCCAAAGCTTTCAAAACAATGCCCGTTCACATGAGACGACTTCTCACTGACCAAATAACAAATCAGCGGCGCAACATTGGCGGGATCATATTTATCAAAGCTGCCATCCTCAGGCACTTTCATCATATCCGCGAACACATCTTCGGTCATGCCCGTGCGTCCCTGAGGCGCGACCGCATTGGCCGTAATACCGTAACGGGCAAGCTCAGCCGATTGGTTGAGCGTCAGCGTTAGGATGCCGCCTTTGGCTGCGGAATAATTCGTCTGCCCAACTGAGCCCTGAAGTCCTGCGCCTGAACTCGTATTGATAATCCGTGCATTGACCTCTTTGCCCTCTTTGCTCTGTTGACGCCAATATTTAGCCGCATGAGAAGAGATGCAGAAATGACCTTTAAGGTGAACTTTGATAACAAGGTCCCAATCTTCCTCGGAAAGTGAGGTAAACATACGGTCGCGATTATTACCTGCATTGTTGACCACAGCATGGAGGTCACCAAATTCGTCAATGGCTGATTTCACAATATCAAAGGCGCTGTCATAATTCGTGATATCACCAAGATTGACGATCGCTTTTCCGCCCGCCTCTTTAATCGCTTCAACAGTCGCTTGAGCGGTTTCTGCATTGATGTCGTTGACCACAACATTCGCGCCTTCTGCGCCAAGCGCGAGCGCATAGGCGCGGCCCAATCCGCCGCCCGCGCCCGTTATGATGACTGTTCTGTTTTCACAAAATAACATATTATTCTTCCGTCTCTTTAAGGGCTTTACGCGTGTGTTGGGACATATCACCCATCAAATCTATGCCGTCATATTTGCGCCTCGTGAAATACCACGCTCCATCGGCATAGGCAAAATTATCATCATAACGCCCTGTTGCAATCGGCTGTAAGGGCAGACTTTCTGTGGCCTGCAAAACCGTCCATTGGGATTGGCATGACGCATTGGTTAGATCGTCCGATATAGAAATAATCGGATTGGTAATTAGGTGCCGCGTTTGCGGAACATCGTCATACAGAAAAATCCAATCCTTCCATAATTGGGATATGTTTTCCCGCCCTTTTATTTCATATCCTTCAGCTTCCACACACCCCTTATCAAAGAGCTTCGCTGCAGATGCGAAGTCGCCCGCATCGATAAAATTAGCGTAGCGGTAAAGGAGATTGGGAATGTCTATAGACGGGTTTGACATGAGCCGAGATTAGAGCCTTTCAATAATCGTCACATTAGCAACGCCGCCGCCCTCGCACATGGTTTGCAGCCCATAGCGTGACTCGCGGCGTTCCATTTCATGCAGTAGCGTTGTCATTAGCTTAGTGCCCGTAGAGCCGAGCGGATGACCCAGCGCAATCGCGCCGCCATTTACATTCGTCTTCTCATGCGGGATTCCTGTTTCCTGCATCCAGGCCATGGGTACGGGCGCAAAGGCTTCGTTACATTCAGCAATATCAATATCATTGGCGCTCATACCCGCACGTTTTAATGCGCGCTTGGTTGCTGCAATGGGTCCCGTTAACATGAAGATGGGATCATCGCCCATTACATCCAGATGATGGATACGCGCGCGGGGTTTAAGGTTATATAGTTTTACCGCGCCTTCGGAGGCAATCAGCATCGCCGAAGATCCGTCACAGGTCTGGCTCGCCACGCCTGCTGTGATGAGGCCATGCTCATCAAAAGCTTCAAGCTCTGCCATGCGTTCCATTGTTGTATTCGCGCGAATAGTTTCGTCCTGCTCCAAGCCGTTGATGGGCGTGATTTCACGGTCAAACCAGCCTTCGCTTCGGGCCTTATCCGCCCGCTGATGTGAGGCTAATGAATAGGTTTCTAAGTCTTTGCGCGAAAAGCCCCATTTCTTGGCAATCTCAGACGCGCCGTAAAATTGATTGACGGGCGCCGTCCCGAAGCGCTCCACCCAGCCCGGAGAGGTATGGAAGACGTGATCGAAACCCAGCGCCTGACCCGCTATCATGGAGGACCCAATCGGAATTTTACTCATCGTTTGGACACCGCCAGCGATGACAACATCTTGCGTCCCGCTCATCACGGCTTGGGCGGCAAAATGGACGGATTGCTGAGACGAACCACATTGGCGGTCAATCGTCACGCCCGGCACAATTAAATCATAGCCTGCAACCAACCATGCTGAGCGTGCTATATTTCCCGCGAGCGGTCCAACAGTATCAAGACAGCCAAAAATAACGTCATCATAGTCTTCTTGGGGAATATCGTTATTCTCGACGATATCTTTGATGACATGGGCCGCGAGGTCAGCGCCATGAATATCCTGCAAACTTCCGCGCCGCTTTCCTGTTGGGGTGCGGGTCGCGTCAATAATATAAGCTTCTGCCATTTTAATCTCCTAAGCAAAACTTTGACCGGGGCCGAGTTCGGCATCTCCGTTCAAAACATAATCTTCTAATCTCTTCATATGGTAATTCCGGTCGCCCCATTCCCCGCACAGCGCCCAAGCGCGTTTCATAAAGAGATGCAGGTCCACCTCATAGGTATAGCCCATTCCGCCGTGAACTTGAATAGCGGTTTCTGCCGCCAGCATAGCTGTATCAATCGCAGCGACTTTGGCATTATGCACTGCCGCGCCGCCCTTGATAGCCGCAAGGTGAATGATGGGCCGCGTAAATTCTATCTGGGTGTAAACATTCGCGAGTTGATGTTTCACGGCTTGGAATGAACCGATAGGTTTACCGAATTGATGACGGTCTTTGGCATAGTCTACAGACATATCGACCATGCGTTGGGAGAGGCCTATGAGCTGGGCGGCGGTGAGGACTGCGCCGTGAAAGTTCACGCTATCTACGTTTTTATCATTACCGTCTTTCGCTTTGACCAGATTGCGCAAAGGGTCAATCGAGTTCAAAGCTTCACCATTCTCCGCGAGCAAAGCGTCTATGTATGGGCGCAAATCACTTAGGACCGCACGTTGTATGGGCCCTGAAAGCTCACCCTCTTTGGCGTGAGGCACGGTAATGCCCGCTATTTCAACATAGGGTTCTGACACTCCCGCATAGCCTGCCGCTTCGGCAACACCTGCCATCACGACAAGCTGTTGCGCCAACCCTCCCGCGCTCTCTGGTACCATAATGCCAAGCAAACCCAGCTGCGCAAATTGCGGCCAGAGGTTAGTGACCTGCTCGCCTGCTGCCATTTTGCGCATACGTTCAGGCGTGTTCTCACCGTCGAAAAAGGATTTGGCGGCATCGATGAGGTCTTGCTGATCTTGTGTGAAACGAAAATCCATCAAAAGACCTCCAGACGCGCTAGGCCTTGCCTTCTCCCCGTATGCGGGGGGAAGTGGGCTTTTGCCTCTTGGCAAAAGGTCGATGGGGGGCTGTAGCGGCTTGTCTCGAATTTTAGTCTACAATCGAGACTACCCCCCATCCCCCGCTTCGCGGGTACTTCCCCCCGCATACGGGGAGAAGGGAGTCTATTTGTTAGCGCACTCATCGCGGCAGACCCAAGACGCGTTCTGCAAGAATGTTGCGCTGAATTTCATTCGTGCCCGCATAAATCGGCCCTGCGAGAGAAAACATATAACCGTCCAGCCAACGTCCATTATCAATCGCGTCCAGGCCCTCTTCGAGTTCGGCCTGCGCGCCCATAATGGTCATCGCTGTGCGGTGAAGGTGCCTATCCATCTCCGACCAGAATAATTTATTCGCGCTGCTCTCGGAGCTGATAGACGCGCCAGCTTGCACACGCGAGACCAATTGATAGGTCGCCGCACAGAAGCGTTCTGTATTCATCCACGCTTGGATAACCTGCTCACCCACGCCAGAAGATAGGCGGTGTTTGTGTTCTTTATAGAGCTTAACTAACCGCTCGGCGGCGGCCTGAAAACGCGCAGGAGAGCGCAAAAGCAAACCCCGTTCAAATCCCGCCGTCGCCATAGCCACACCCCAGCCGCCATGTTCGGGGCCGAGCAGGTTTTCGGCGGGCACGCGCACCTCATCAAAGAAAAGCTCTGCGAAACCTGGGTCGCCGTCTAGCTGCGCTATAGGCCGCCGTGTTAAGCCTTCACTATCAAGCGGGATGAGAAGTTTCGACAATCCTTTGTGACGCTCGCTACCCTCTTCCGTTCTGACTAAGGCAAAGCACCAATCGGCAAAGACGGCGCGGGATGACCATGTCTTTTGTCCCGTCACGACATAATGATCGCCATCGCGAACAGCCTTGGTGCGGATTGCGGCCATGTCAGACCCAGCCCCCGGTTCGCTCCAAGCCTGCGCCCAAATCTCATCCCCGCTGGCCATAGGCGGTAAGAACCGCGCCTTTTGCGCCTCTGTCCCATATTCCATGATGGTCGGCGCGAGGAGAAAGATGCCGTTCTGACTCACCCGCAAAGGCGCATCAGCGCGGTAATATTCTTCTTCAAATATCAGCCATGAAATAAGGTCTAATCCCCGCCCGCTATATTGCTCGGGCCAATTTACATTCCCCCATTTGTCCTTGGCGAGTATGCGTTCCCAGTCGCGGTGCAGTTCAAACCCTTCTGCCGTATCAAAACTTGGGAGGCGGGTTTTCGGCACATGCGTAGCAAGCCATTCCCGCACCTCGGCGCGGAATTGTTTTTGCGCGGATGTGTAATTTATGTCCATCAGCTCTTTTTAAAGTCTGCGGCTTTGCCCGTTTCCACAAAGGCGTCACGGGACTTTTGGCTATCCTCATGCATATACATTTCAAAGGTAAAGCCCTGCTCCCAACGATAGCTGGCATCCACATCAAAGGGCTCAATCCCGTTTAAAGCCTGCTTAGCAATACGAAGTGCGTCGCGGGACTTCTCTGCCAAAACCTTCGCATACTCCATGGCTTCATCGACGAGCTCATCTTTAGGGACAACTTTTTCAATGCCGCCTAATCGGTAAGCCTCTTGCGCGCTAATTTTACCGCCCGTTAAAAATGCGGCGCGGACTTTAGCAACCCCTAACATACGCTGTAAATGTGCGGCCCCTCCCATGGCCCCGCGGTCAATTTCAGGCAGGGAAAAATAAGCATCATCCGAGGCAATCACTATATCTGCCGCTCCGCACATAATCACGCCGCCGCCGATAATAAATTTATGCGCCGCGACAATGACAGGCATTTCGCAGTGATGGATGGCTTTGCCCGTTAGGTAATTCCCCTTATTCACCCCAACTATGGCCGAGCCATCATGGGCCAGCTCTTTAATGTCGACACCTGCGCAAAAGCCCTTACCCTCAGAGCGAATGAGGATGACTTTGACATCTTCGCGCGCGCCAAGTTCATCAATGACCTTCGGAATTTCATTCCATGTTGCGCCGTTAAAGGCATTGACCGGCGGGAAATCAAAGACGACTTCGGCGATGTTGTTTTTGACGGTGGTGTGGATTGGCATTTTACGCCCCTACTCGTTTTAAGCTAGCCTCAGCATCGGAGACTATTTTGCCGACAATATCCGCGCAGCTTGGCAAATCATCTATCAGGCCTGCAATTTGCCCGCTCGGCAAAACGCCTTCATCAGGTTTTCCTTCGACCATCGCTTTTTGGATAATCATCGGCGCGTTACCTGCCATCATTGTTTGGCCCAAGGTCATATCGGTTTTGCTTGCCATGCCCCAAGCTGTCTTGATGGTTTGGCCCATACTCATCCCCGTTTGAGATTTATATTTCATGCCGTTCTGCATCGCGCGGATGAGCATCCCAAGCTTAGATGATTTCTCCAAATCAGACAAAGTCCCGTTTAAAACCATGCGTTGCGGCAGACCATCGAGCTTTGTCGAGACAGGAATTTTCAGCACATCTGATTTTAAATATTCAGCCTTCGTGGCATCAGGTGTTGGACTATCTGAGCTCATCATAAAGCGTGTGCCCATAGCAATCCCGTCCGCGCCAAATGTTAGGGCCGCCGCAAGGCCGCGCCCGTCTTTAAACCCGCCGCAAGCCACCACAGGAACGCCAAGATTTTGGTCAATGACTTGCGCCAGCAATAACCAAGTCGGCGTTGCGCCCGTATGACCGCCGCCCTCTTGGCCTTGGCAGACGAGAATATCTGCCCCCATCTTAACCGCCTTACTCGCATGTTTAGACGCGCCTATTGTGGGAACACATTTCAGGCCTGCTGCCTTGACCTTCTCAACGATTTTGGGGGATGGACCGCGCCCGTAAGACAATGCCGCAACGTCATAGTCGATGCACATATCTATAATCTTATCAATGCCTTGCTGGAAAGCGTGGATGTTCACGCCAAAGGGTTTGTCCGTCTTGGATTTAATTAATTTGATCTCTGCTTCGCATTCCTCCGGCGACATGACCGCTGCCGCTAAAAACCCAAAGGCGCCCGCCTCAATACTCGCTGTGACGAGCTGCGCCGTCGACACCCAGCCCATCGCGGTTTGGATAACGGGATAGTCGCAACCGAGCGCATCGGTTAAAGAGGTATTGAGGGCTGTATGCATTCACCCCTCTTTTTGCTTATTCGAGCTTTTTTGCTTATTGCTTTGGGCCATACTCTTGCCGTCAAAGCCTGCGATGTAATCACCTTTGACGAGGCTATTATTGGCGTGCGCAAAATGGTGATAGCCGTAAACGGCATCCATTGTGTTTCGCTTGCCCATCATATCTTCGGCTTGGTTGCAGGCCTGCTTCGTCAGAGCCATAGCAAGACGTGGTTGAGCGGCGAGCTTTTCCGCCCAGTTTTGCACAGCGCTTTCAAGCTCTTCTCTGGGAACAACTTTATTGATCATACCCGCCGCGAGAACACGCTCAGCCGACCAGCGTTCACCTAGCAGTAAAAACTCTTTGGCTTGGCGCACATTCAGCTCATAGGGATGAGCGAAATATTCAACCCCCGGAAACCCCATTTGAACAACAGGGTCCTGAAAGAAAGCATCATCAGAAGCCACGATAAGATCGCAAACCCAAGCGAGCATTAGCCCGCCAGCAATACAGCCCTTATGCACCTGCGCGATTGTTGGCTTGGGCACCGCCCGCCAGCGGCGACAAAATTCCAGATAGACTTCCTGCTCGCGCACATAGGCTTTTTCAGCGCCAGGTTTATTGTCGTGATTATAATTCATCGAGCGGCGATCATCCCGTCCCTGATGAAAGTCTCTGCCAGGTGTGCCAATATCATGCCCTGCTGAGAAATGCTTACCATTCGCTCGTAAGACAATCACCTTCACATCATCATCACCCGTTGCTTGGTAAAACGCATCGTCCAAAGCATAGAGCATCTGTGAATTTTGGCTGTTGTGATATTTCACGCGGTTAAGCGTCAGATAAGCGATGCCGTCTTTCGCCTCATATAGGACAGGATGCTCTTCCTCATAGACGATATCGGCGTCGACTTTTGGAACTGTTTCATTGCTCATGATGCGCGAACTCCAGCTGGGTTATCTTTAAAGATATAGCTCCGTAGGTTTTTAGGATCCCACTTTGAAATGATATCCAGTTGCACCTGTGTCGGCGCGGCGGTTTGTGGTATGTCATCAGGCCTGACAAGCTCAAAACCCGTATTATCCTGTACCTCTTCAAAACTCACGCCGGGATGCAAAGACCGCACACGGATGGCGTGATCTGGTCCTTCGAAATCAAGCACACAAAGATTTGTTATTATCTGCCGATGGTCCAACCCGCGCGGGTATGTTCCATTAGGATAACGCGCGGGATTATAGCCAGCCCCACTCACCATATCGACTTCATCCGCGACAAGGGCGCGTTTATTATGGCTCGCGAAAAACATAGAGGTGCGGTTATTGACGGTATTTCCGGGCAGGCCCCGCACGCCCAACATCGTGACCTTAGGCGCGGCGTAATCGCCAATACAGGACAAGTTCATCTGTCCATATTTATCGACTTGAACGGGCCCGACAAAGGCATGGCGATTGCCTTTTGCAATGACGGTGAAGACTCGCTCATAACCGATACGGCCTTCTTTTTTAATCGGGTAGTCACCGCGCGGGCCGACGGGCACAGGCTCTGCTGCGAGATAATAAATCCCGTCGCTCATCATCATACCGGGCAGAAATGTTTCGCGGGCCACATAACCCGCAAGCTTAGGCAGCGTCCCAATCAATGTCGCAAAAACTTCAGGCGTTTCATCACGGAAAATTTCGGACGCCGCAACAATGGCGAGTTCAGCGAGGGTGTAATCAGTGCTCATCATACCCCTCCTAAAATGCCGGCAGCGGGAGGCTACGAATATGGTCCGCGCCGCCCACGGATTTAACATAATCATCTACCTCAACAAATTCTGAGACATAACCCTCCCAGCCTTCTTTCGCTGTGGCGCTATAAGCTTTCAAATGCGCGACATCAAAACCATAGTAAGGACCGCAAGATGTCGGATGCGCGCCAAAGGGAACTTCAGCAACACCTGCCACAAGGTTGCGCTCAATCGGCATGCGCAGGATTTTGTGATCATCATTAAAAGCGCTCGTTTCGACAAGACGTTCACAGGTCAAATAGGCTTTATCTGCTGCGCGGCAGAACCATTCATCGAAAAACATATCAGGCCCGCCAATCCAGCTATTGCCGCGCTGATCAGCTTCGCTCACATGGCAGAGCGCCACATCCAGCTTGATGGCGGGCATCGCAACATAATGATCTTCGCTATAGGGACTTTTGATTGTTTTAATGTGCGGATTATAAGTCATCACATCGGTCCCTAGCCCAGCGATACAGGGCAGAAAATCAAGATTTTGCGCGGCGGCTTTCAAGCCAAGTTGGAACATGCCCTCATCAATTTCCATCACCTCAAATTCACCCGCAGACCGCGCACGGCGGAAATGCGCTTCGAGCGGAATGGCGTCGAGCGATACAAAACTGAAAACAAGCTTTTTAATCTTACGCGCACTGGCGAGCATACCGACGTCGCAGCCACCATAAGAGACGATAGTAAGGTCTTTCAAATCAGATTTCACAATCTCGCGGATAAGCGCCATAGGTTTTTGACGTGCGCCCCATCCGCCAATACCGAGAGTCATCCCGTCTTGGAGTTGACCGACAATATCAGCCGCGCTCATGCGTTTATCTAAAACAGCTTGGCTCATATTTTACCCAACAACTGGAAAGTCATATTCATGACCCCAGAGATCGCCAATCTTGGATTTCGTCGGTTTATATTTAGACCAATCTTTGATTTGCTTACCTTCATAACCGACTTCAAAACCGATGCCGCCTGGCGCAAAGAAATAAAAGCTCACCATATGGTCATTGGCATGACGACCCAGAGAGGCAAAGATATGCAGCCCTGCCTCTTTCACCCGGTCCATACACAGGCCGACTTCGTCAATCGTTCCCATTTCTGCCATCAGGTGAATGACGCCAGTCAGGTTTGGAAAGTTATACAGCCCTAATGTATGATGCCGCGGGTTGTCCGCATGCATGAAATAGATGCGCTGCTTTGGCATACCCGGCGCGAAGGCTGGCAAGGTCAGATCATCGGACACGCCAAAGCCCATAACTTTACGGTAAAAATCAATCGTCTTCTTATTTTCAGGTGCAGGAAGAACCATATGGCCGAGACCCATTTTCCCAGTCTTGAAGGACTTAACGCCATGCCCCGGCGTGAAGGGCGCACCTTTTTCGCGGCCATAGAAAATCTCGACTTGATTTCCCGACGGGTCATGGAAACTCGCCACGGCTTTTACGGCCCGATGTTTCGCGTCTTTGTCAGAGCCTCGCGTAACCGCGACTTTCTTTTTCTCAAGTAGCATTATCTGCTCTTCAAACGCCTTTTTAGACGACATCTGATAACCGCCCGCCACAAAGCGGTCAGCGTCACCTTTGCGGATCATATAGCGGAATGGCGAGCTATCCATGCGCAGATATTTCGCGCCTTTTTCCCCAAAGGATTTCGCCGTGCCAAAGCCAAGAACGCTCTTAGCGAACTTAACCCAAGCGCCCGGGTCCTGCATTTCCAATATGACGTAACCTAAATTCGCAACACCCATAATTATTCCCCTTTTGCTTTTTTAAGCGCCTTTTCTTTTTTTATATCCAGCGCAACATCGACAATCATATCTTCTTGCCCGCCCACCATACGGCGGCGGCCAAGTTCCACAAGTATTTCGCGCGTATCCAAACCGTAATCCTCAGCCGCTTTTTCTGCATGGCGGAGGAAACTTGAATAAACGCCTGCATATCCCAGAGACAATGTCTCTCTATCAACCCGCACGGGGCGGTCTTGAAGGGGTCTTACTAATTCTTCGGCGGCGTCCATAAGCTTGTAAACATCACAGCCATGTTTCCAGCCCTTTTTATCAATCGCAGCAATGAAGACTTCGAGCGGGGCGTTCCCTGCTCCTGCCCCCATAGCCGCGAGTGAGGCGTCCACACGACGTGCTCCACATTGCACTCCAACAATCGAATTCGCTACCCCTAGCGAAAGATTGTGATGGGCGTGGACGCCCCGTTCGGTTTCTGGTTTCAGAATATCGTTGTAAGCGTTTAGACGGTCAGCATATCCATCCATATCAAGCGCGCCGCCAGAGTCGGTCACGTAAACACAGGTCGCGCCGTAATCTTCCATCAACTTTGCTTGGCTCGCCAGATGTTTAGGCTCTGCCATATGGCTCATCATTAGAAACCCAATTGTATCCATGCCGAGTTCACGGGCCATTTCAATATGCTGACGCGAGACATCGGCCTCTGTGCAATGCGTGGCAACGCGGACTGAGCGAACGCCCAAATCATAGGCGCGTTTAAGCTCATCAATCGTAGCAATCCCCGGCAAGATGAGCGTGGTCACAACGGCGTTTTCAACAACATCACAAACCGCTTCAATCCATTCCCAGTCCGTATGCGCCCCAAAGCCATAATTAAATGCGCCGCCATTAAGGCCATCCCCATGGGCAATTTCAATAGCGTCAACGCCAGCTTCATCGAGAGCTTTGGCGATAGCGCGAACATGATCAACGGAATATTGGTGCCGGATAGCGTGCATACCATCGCGCAGAGTTACGTCCTGAATATAGAGACGGTCTTTCGTAGGATCTTTGACGACGCCGCTCATTATGCGCCAACTCCAAATTTCTTCCGCGCAATCGCTTCAGCTGTGCCCATGCCCGCGGAGGTCATGATGTCGAGATTACCTGCATATTTCGGCAAATAATGCCCCGCGCCTTCGACTTCGAGAAAGACCGTAACTTTCGTGCCTTCATAAGTCCCAAGCCCAGGGATATGCAGTTTGTTATTTCCTGTAAATTTTTCAAATTGCACATCTTGCTTGAGGCGATAACCCGGGACATAGGCCTGCACGTCAGCAACCATATTGGCGACGGATTTGCGAATATCCTCTTCTTTTCCGCCTACTGATAAGGCGTAAACGGTATCGCGCATAATCATGGGCGGCTCTGCGGGGTTGAGAATGATAATGGCCTTCCCCTTTTGCGCGCCGCCAACCTCTTCAATGCCTTTGGCCGTGGTGCGGGTAAATTCATCGATATTAGCCCGCGTTCCCGGCCCAGCAGAACGTGACGACACAGACGCCACGATTTCGGCATAGGGCACAGAATCTGATACGCGAGTCACAGCCGCCACGATGGGAATCGTCGCTTGCCCGCCGCAGGTGACCATGTTCACGTTTGGCGCGTCAAGATGCGCCTCCATATTTACAACAGGCACGCAATACGGGCCAATGGCGGCAGGCGTTAAGTCCACCATTTGCTTACCTTCGGCCTCGCAAATAGCGGCATGTTTAGCATGAGCATATGCCGAAGTCGCATCAAAGACGATTTTGACATCTTCCCAAACATCAAGCTTTTGCGCGCCTTCAACGCCTTCGTGCGACGTTGCAAAGCCGCGGTCTCGCGCCATAGCTAATCCTTCGGATGACTCATCAATACCGATGACACAACCGACTTCGAGCACATCAGAACTCTCGGCAATCTTAATCATTAAATCGGTTCCGATATTTCCCGAGCCAATGATTGCTATCTTGATTTTGGTCATACGAATTCAACCTCGCATCCGCCGAAACCTTCAATGGACATTGTCATTCTGTCCCCGCGCACCGCTGGATTAAGCGGTACTAATGAGCCTGAGAGAATAATCTCGCCCGCTTCAAAAGGAATTCCATATTCGCCCAAAGTATTGGCGAGCCAGGCCACGGCATTTTCCGGCGCGCCTTGCACCGACGACCCAACGCCGCGGCTAATCTCTTCGCCGTTTTTCTCAACAATAACCTCAAGAGACGCCATATCGAGGCTTTTCGGATCGGCTTTTTGCTCGCCCAACACAAAGACACCGCAAGAGGCGTTGTCGGCAACTGTGTCCTGTATCTTGATTTTCCAGTCTTTAATGCGGCTATCCACAATTTCAAAACAAGGCTGGACATAGTCAGTCGCATCCAAAACGTCTTGCCCCGTAACCCCCGGCCCCTTGAGCCCTGTCTTGAGTTTGAAGGCAATCTCGGCTTCGGCCATGGGCGCAATGTGGCAATCGACATGCACCTTTCCGTCTGTCACATGCATAGCATCCGTTAAAAATCCAAAGTCCGGCTGAAAAACCCCAAGCATATCCTGCACAGGTTTTGACGTAACTCCAATTTTCTTACCGACGACTTTCTCTCCATTTTTAGCTTTACGGATATGCAAAAAGGCGAGAGAAATTTGATAAGCGTCATCAATACTCATATCAGGATAGCTGTCAGTCAGAGGCGCAATAGGCGTCCCTGCCGCCAAGGCGTCAAATAGCTCTTGGGCTATAAAGGGATGTTGCTCAGTAATCGCCATTATCCGTGCTTTAAAAAATCTATAGAGGCTGCATTAAACATCCGCGCATGTTCAATCATGACCCAGTGCCCGCAAGCATTGACCTCAATAAAGCGCGATTGCTCATTTGCTTTCAAGCATTTTTCTTTACCTTGAGGCGGCATAAATTCATCATTCGCGCCCCAAAATGTGAGGATAGGACAGGTTAGTTCCGACATGCGGGACCCAAGTTCAGGCGTTTTCATTGTGGTCAAAACTTCTTTCGGCTGATCTTGCGCGACAGCCCAACGCATATCGATAAGCTCTTGGGTGACGTGTTTCGGCTCAAAAGTGAAAAGCCGCATGACATCGCCTTGTATCTCTTTACTCATTCCCGCCTTATTGGCGTCCATCATCTTCGTAATGCCGGGCATTGTCCAATAGGCGCCCTGCTCTTCCAAACATCCTGGCCCCATTAAAATGAGATTCTCGACAAAGTCAGGATTATCCAGCGCGATTTGTATGGCCACACCGCCGCCAAGGGAGTTGCCGACAAAACTACATTTTTGCACGCCCATTGCGTGAAGCCCTGCCATTAGCGTATCGCAAAACAGCTGCAGCGTATAATCACCTTGATCGAGCGGCTTATCGGAATATCCAAAGCCAATCATATCAGGCATCAAAACGCGATAACCCGCTTTCGCAAAAGCATCCTTATTAAGCCGGAAGTTCGCCCAAGCACTATTCCCTGGCCCCGATCCATGTAGAAAAACGACCGGGTGGCCGCCTCTGTCCCCATATTCGAGATAGTGCATGCGGATAGGTCCCGCTTGAACATATCGGCCTTCTGGCGGGCCGTTTTCAGGAATGCTCATTACACAAATACATCCGTGCTATCAGCGCCAAGATGAACAGCCCCAAGGTTACGTGCAAAGCCAATCGGGTTATTCGCCACATGGGCGCGCGCAATGTGAATGTCATGCCAGATGTCTTGGATGGGCGAATTGCGATACACGCTACGGCCACCTGCAATATCAAACACCAAATCCACAGCCTGCATCATGCGCTCAATAACAAGGCTGGCTTGATAGCGATATTTCACGCGGTCCTTCATCGGGATTTCGCGGCCTGAGTTTACGGCGTCCATCATTTCGTCAAAGTTACGATACATAATCGCCTCAGTCTCATCGATGAGGTTTGATGCCTCTGCTACTCGGCGCGTCACATCTGGATCGCTGGCAAGACGCGTCACATCTGTCGAGCTACCCTGTGCATTATCGATAAAGAGCTGAAGCGCATGTTTCGCCGCCCCAATAGCTGGCGTGCAGACAACACGGACAAACATTTGCGCCCAAGGAATGGAATACATCTCATTGTCTTGGTAATGCTTACAATTAAACCCATCCATTTGGTGATGCGTGCGATATTCCGGCACAAACACAGGTTCTTTAATGATGATGTCATTAGAGCCCGTCGCCTGCAGGCCCATGGCATGCCAGGTATCTTCAATCACGTAATCCGGCTTCTTCACAAGGAAGGTGCGGTAGTGAATATTCTCTGGCCCTTGGTCAAAAATCAGGCCGCCCAAAAGCACCCAATCACAATGACCTGAGCCTGAACTCCAGCCCCATTGACCAGAGAGCATAAATCCGCCCTCAGCCGTTTCAACCTTTGCGCCTGCGGGATTGTAAGACGAACTGATAAGGGTATCGGGCCCCGTTTCATAAACATCTTTGGCCGCTTGTGGGTCCATTAAGGACAGCTGATAGGCATGCACAGCAATAATGCCTATCGCCCAAGCTGTGCCCATATCGCGCTCAGCAATATCAACGGAGGCTTTGAAAAATTCCTGCGGCGGACGCTCTAATCCGCCATATTGTTTAGGGAGGAATGAGCGAAAATAACCCGTTTTACGGATAGCTTCGATAGCCTTTTTTGGGATCTCGCGCTGCTCGCGCCCCTTGGCCGCGCACTCGCTCACAACGTCCAGCGCACTACTGATATCTAAAGATTGCTCTGCTTCGACAGATTTTAAAGCTGCTTGGCCCATTTGAAACTCCTCATTCACTTAAGGCAGAATATCAACCAATGCGCATTTTTCAATGGCTTTTAATACGCAAAATGACACATGGAGGACAAATTTTGGCTATTTTGCGTAAGAATGCTGCAGATAATTACGCTTTTAGCTCACCTTACCCGAAGCATTACGCGGTAATTGATCGTGAAGGCTAATTTCTCGGGGGACTTTGTAATTCGCCATAGTCTCGCGGCACCAGGTGGTCAGGTCCTCTTTGGACAGTTTTTCTGATAAAACAATATGGGCATGGGTGACTTCTCCAAGGCGCTCATCTGGGACGCCCGTGACAGCTGCGTCCGCGATAGCAGGGTGCTGCAACAGAGCTTTCTCAACCTCGGCAGGATAGACGTTAAAGCCCCCGACAATTACCATATCTTTTTTGCGGTCTGTAATTTTGATATAGCCCTCGGCGTTTTGCGTGCCGATATCCCCTGTCTTAAGCCAGCCATCAGGCGTAATCGTGTCTGCCGTAGCTTCGGGCATGTCCAGATAGCCTTGCATGACATTAAAGCCCTTCACCCAGATTTCGCCCTCTTCCCCTGCGCCGATATCTTGCCCGTTATCACCGACAAGCCGTAATTCCGTCCCCGGTAAGGGCCGCCCGCAGGTCGTCGCAATAGTTTCAAAATCATCACCCTTTTGGCAGAGCGAAACGACGCCTGTGGACTCAGTTAAGCCGTAAGCCGAAAACACATCATCAATGCCAAGGTCCTCATGCATGGCGCGGATGAGGTCGACAGGAATGGTTGTCGCGCCCGTTGTGGCCACACGAAGGCTTGAGATATCGTGTTTAGATAAATCGGGATGGGCGAGAAGTGTCTGAAAAATCGTCGGAGCGCCCGGCATGACCGTAATTTTATCACGCTCAATGCGCTCCAAAACATCTTTGGGATGATAGACTGCTAGAGGAAAAATCGCTGCGCCCTTAATCAAGCAGGAGAGCCAGCCCGCCTTATAGCCGAAGCTATGAAAGAACGGATTGACCACGAGGTAGCGGTCATTTTCAGTCATCCCGATGGCATCTGTGAAACTCTCAAAGACCTGCACATTTTGAGCATGTGTCGTCATCGCCCCTTTAGGCGCGCCTGTTGTTCCTGAGGTGAAAATGATGTCGGAAATGTCTTTATCAGAAAGCTCGGTCATATTCGAAGCCGTAGCCTTACGTGATAAAAATGCCTCAAACGCGCCCCGTCCCGCCTCTTCGCGAATAACGACGATGTCTTGAAGCGTGGGTAAGTCTTGTCCCTCGAGCATGGCAGGATAGTCGTGGCCTAAAAACCCTTTAACGGTGAACAATAACTTGCACCGTGCGCGCCGCAAAATATCTGCCGCCTCCACCCCTTTATAGCGGGTGTTAAGCGTCACCATCACAGCGCCCAAAGATTGTCCTGCTAAAGCCGCGATAATCCATTCGGCGCAATTGGGCGCCCAAATTCCAAATGTGTCGCCATGGCTTAACCCCATATGACGCATCACGCCTACAGCTTCTTTGACCTGCGCTGCCAACTCCCCATAGCTCAGCTGCCAGTCACCATCCTCTATCGCCAAAGCGCTTGGGCGGCGGGCAGCTTGATCAAACAGCAGTTGAGGAATTGTCGTCATTTTCTACTCATATTCTACGCAATCAAAGAGTTTGACTATACATAGCTATTATTTTGCGCAACATAAGACACAGATAAATACGCAGGCGAGTGATGAGCTTTAAAGACAAAACCATAATCGTAACAGGCGGCGGACGCGGCATCGGGCGCGGTATATCGGAAAGCTTTGCCGCGAAAGGCGCGAATATTATCATCTGCGGGCGGCGGGAGCCTGATAGCTTGCCAGATAATAGTCATTTCATGTCGCTTGATATTCGCGAGGCAGAGTCCGCCAAGACTTTGATAGACTTTGCGCTAGACAAAACTGGCCGCATAGATTGCCTCATCAACAATGCGGGCGGCGGGCCACCTGTCGCGAGTAAAGATGCCAGTCCCAATCTTACGCAAAAGGTCATTGCGCTTAATCTGCTCGCGCCTATCAATCTTGCGCAAGCCGCTTACGCCCCGCTGAAAACTTCAGGCGGCTCTATCGTGAATATCTCCAGCGTCTCCGCCACGCGAAGCTCGCCCGGCTCTGTGGCCTACGGCGCCGCCAAAGCAGGGCTTCTCAACGTTACCACATCCCTCGCCATGGAATGGGCGCCGGACATTCGCGTCAACGCTATCATTGTCGGCCTCGTTAAAACCGAAGCCAGCGCAGATCATTATGGCGGCGAAAAAGGAACGGCGCATCTGGCCAGCAATCTACCTATGGGCCGCATGGGCGCGCCCGAAGACATTGCTAAAGCCTGCCTCTTCCTCGCCGACCCCAGCAATTCATATGTTTCTGGTGCATGCCTCGAAGTCTTTGGCGGCGGCGAACCTCCAAGCTTTCTAAAAATCGCCGAAGAGGCCCATAAATTAGCCCAAGAGAAATAATGAGCTTAGAAGACCGCATCACTCGCGTCGAAGCGGAACTTGCTATTCGCAACGTCATCGCGCGTTACGGCATGGCGGCAGATTGCGGCGATATTGAAAGCGCCCTTGCCTGTCACGCAGAAGATGCCGTCTATGTCGTGAGCAATCCTAATGCAGGGCGCGGCGGCGCAACAGGCGATATAGAGCTTAAGGGACATAAAGCAATTTCAGATATGTTGAGCTCCGAGATGCATCAATCCTTGCTGCCCGATTGCGCCCACACAGTTGGCCCCCTCCTCGTCGAAGTGGACGGCCATTCAGCAAGTGTCTTGGGTTATTCGCGCGTTTATCACGACCAGAAACTCATGCGACTAGCGATCAATCACTGGACACTGCGCGAAGATGGCTCTTGGAAAATTGCTCGCCGCGAAAGCCGCGTGATGGGCGAGACGGCGGCGCAAGATTTACTCAAAAAGGGGCTCCAGAGGGGACATCAGGGATGACGGATTTTCGAGGTTGGCATGTCTTAGGGGCGAGTTTTGTCACGGCTATGCTCATGGCAGGCGCCACATTTTATTCCTTCCAACATTT
>JAOIVW010000010.1 GCA_028224375.1 Hellea sp. | reverse complement strand
CGATTTTACGCCGCTGGCTTTTTCGATGAATTCGGCATTGGAATGGGTGAGGGCGGCTTTTGTGCCCGCTTCTATCTCAGCGGCGTTTTCGGCGTTCCATTTATCCGCATAAGCACGAGCTCGGCGTTAGAGATTGAGTCTTCGGGCGTCCAAAGACCTGTAGAACTGATAACGGCTTTCATGACGCGCTTCCCATAAGGTTTTCATTTACCATAGCGGGGAATAGGCAGGCCTGCCAGACTTAATAATAGGGGTGATTTAGAGGCGATTGGCAGTCTGACCAATCACTTTATCTGGGAGCGGAAGCTAAAGGCCACTGTTGGATTTGGATCGCCCGCGGCCAAAGAGCCTTTTGGATTTAAACAAATAAAGGTCAAGTCATCCCGATATGACCCATCCGGGGCGACGGCGCTGCAGGCGTTAAAGTCTGCAGGCGCCGTGCTGCCTGTCCCAAACCGCACATCCGTTGCGTAGTTAAAGCTCAGAGCTGCGCCGTTCGTTTGTGTGACCGCGACTGGCAAAGTCTCTGGCCCGCTGCTATCATCGATATCCCCATTCCAAAAAATAATTTCAGCTGGTAGCGTGTCAATAATCTCAATCGAATCTGCATCCGACGCGCCGTCCCCAGCATTGCTAACCGTGATGGTATAGATCACGTCATTACCAGGGATGGAATAGACACCCGTATTCGCGGGGTCATAGACGTCGACAGATTTGCTGGCTAGCAAATTAGCGGGCGGCGGCGAAACACAAGCAAAATCATAGGCAATACCGTCAATATGCGTACTCCCGCCATTACGCTGTATTCTCACAAATTTAACCCCGCCTGCGGGGGCGGTAATTGTGATGCGCGTTAAAATATCATTCGTTCCGCCGTTAAAGATTGTTTGCGTGGCATAGGCCGTATTGTCGCTTGAGACATCGATGTCTGAATTGCCGGCATTATTATTTCGGGCGAGAGACAAGGTGATAGGCGCGCCTTCGGGAACAAGATGTTCAAGTTCCAAAGTCAGGGTTGGATTGCGGTTATTGTTCTGCGCCGAGACGCCTGCGGCACCGTTGCCTTCTGGCGCCAAAGCGCCGAGGGCTCTCGGGCTGTTATTGGCCGCCACAATTACAGTCTCAGCATTGCCAGACTGCGCCGTTACCACAAAGGGGCTCGGGCAGGTCAGGCCGCTAAAATCGGGCTGAACTGTCAGCGCGTAATCTTCAACTTCGCCGTCAATTGCGCTGACGCTTGTATCAAGCCCTGCCGTGGTCGACCAGCGAAACCGCGCAATCGTTTGCGTGGTTGCGGCAGTTGACGGCACCGATACGGGCACGGAAATAGACCCATCTGCGTCCCCGTCTTGAAGGTCAGCAGCGATTTGCTCATCGGCGTCATTCCAGTCGCCATCGCCGTTCCAGTCAATCCAACCCGACAGAAAGCCGCCCGTGCCCGAGACAGTTGCTGTAATGGTTGCAGATTGCCCCAAGGTGAAAGTCGGCAGTGTGATGCCGTCATCGGAGTCGCCGTCAGCATTCGGGCTGTCAAACCCTGTTGTTTCCGGCGTTATGCTCGCGCCCAGCCTGACTCCGGGCTGGATTGTATGAAACGTATCCGGATAATTTGTGCCGGTCAGCGGCGCGTCGGAATAGTCACGCGCACCCACCGTCACGGCAAATTGGTAGTCTTCGACCTCGCCGTCCATGGCCGCTTCTTGAAAGCTCACATTTGCGGCTGTTGACCAGCGGAAGCGGGCAATTGTATCGCCATTAACAGCCCCAAAGGGCGCTGTAACGGTCAGAGGGATTGTCCCGTCATTATTGCTGTCCTGTTGATTTGTTGCGACCTGCTCGCCAGCATCAAGGAAATCGCCGTCATTGTTCCAGTCAAACCAGCTTTGCAGAAATCCGCCCGTGCCAACGGCTGCAACGTCGAAAGTCTGCGTCTCGCCTTGCGCAAAACTTGGAACGTTTACGCCGTCATCTCCGCTGTCCCCGGTGGCTGTAGGGCTGTTGGGGGAGCTTGCATCGGGCGTGTTTGCCGCGCCCAAGCGAATGCCTGGAACGAGGGTGTGGATGGGGTTGCCATAATTGTTGAGTAACGCATCACCAAAATCTTCGCGAACTTCCGGCTGAACGAAGGGCGTGCTCAAATTCGGACAGTTAAAACCATTCGCCGTCAACCGGGTCTGGACACCCGTACCAAGCGTGCCGATACGGAAATTAAACGAGCTGGTATCCGTATAAAATACTGTGACGATATTATCATCAGCCGTCGGGTCAATACCAGGCGCTACGGCAGGGGTCCGTGCCTCATATCTGTTTGTTCCTGGCGTGGGTCCGGAGGCATTTCGATCAAGCTGCGTATCCGAATTTAGGACAAAGCCAGATGATGTGTCTGAGAACTCGACATATTCGCGCAATTGAACATTATTGCCATCGACATCAATTGAGCTGGTAGCAAAGTCTAGCTCGAAGGGCGTGTTCGTTCCGCTCGTCACGAAAGAGATCTGAAAATCGACGGCACTTGTGCCTGTCGTGACGAACTCTGGCTGGAAGTAATTGACCAGGCCCGTAGGGATATCGTTATCAATCGTACTGAGGCTACCGTTATTTACAAACCCTGTAATTTCAACAAGCGAGTCTACCCCGGGGGCAACATTCGAATATCGGTAAATAGCGCCTGCTTGCAGAGCGGTGCCAGATTGAAGAACGGGGTTCATGAAATCAAGCGATGTAACCGGGCGGCCTTGGCAATTGATAACAGGCGGGGTTTGCGCATAAGCCGGCGCCGGAGAGACAAACGCCCATAGGCTAATAAGCGCCGCTAAACCGCTAATCCCCAATTGATAATTTTTAGTGGCGCCAAACAAAATCAATATCCCACACTGTTAAAGGTTGATTATGAGTGAATCAGGTTAATTTTTATTTGAGACCAGCTTTACGGGACGCGCTTTCTCTAAAAATATTTCAGTTGCCGTTGCGAGGGGTAGGTAAGGCCACCAGACTTAATAATGCGTTGGTTTAGAGGAGGGGGGCACGCAATTCCCAATTTAGAAGGGTTTACATTTCTGTTGTGGGGGCGAGGCAAGCATCTCGCGAGTGTTTTACCTTGGAGCGATATCCTGTGTTCAGGATAATACTTTTCCTAGCAAAATGTACGATTTTAAGTCGTTCACGCCATCATAGACTTTATTGAATGGTCGTTGGTCAGCCTTAAATGTGACTGAGCTCACACATAGGTTCTTTTGCAAACCGGCCTAATTATCAATTGCTGACGGCGCAAACCTTACCCGTGTCATCGATAACCCCATACAAGGCTAATTTTTCTTTTAGCGCCTTTATCGATAACGGCTTGGCGATGGAAAAGCTCAACTTTGCGACGGAGCTTCAGCTTGGGTGATGAAGGGTAATGGGAGGTGTGAGGGGTTCTAAAGATTAATAATATCGGGGACAGCCTCTATGCTTCCAAAGTGTGAAATGTAGCCCTCAATAATATCTGCTTCTTGGGTAATTCTAGGGTCATTCAAATACTCAACTTCATCTAAAATCGATTTGGCTTTTAAAAGGTCTCTCGGCACACCGCTAGCGGCACGATAATGCCGAGCCAATAAATAACTGGCATCAGGACTTCCTGTTTTTTGCGCAGTTTCAAGAACTTGAATATAAGGCTGCATGGCCTCAATATAACCTGTTTCCATCATACCAAAACCAAGCCTTTCTTGAGAGGATTCATCTCCTAACATGGCGGCTTTTGAAAGCCATATAACTGATTTATTTTCTGGGTCATCAATTTCTGGCCCAGCGTAATGATCAGCGAGGCCTGTCATAGCCTCTATGCTTCCGTTCTCGGCTTGCGTTTCAAGATATCTTACACCTGTTGGATAGTCCCGTGAATCTACCGGTCCAAAAAGTAATTCACGCGCCACTATCAACTGCGAGCGCGGATGGCCAAATTTGGCGGCCTGACTATAGAGCGCCTTGGCTTTGTCGTCATCTTGCTCGGCCCCGGTTCCTGTTTGGTATATAGATGCAAGTTCACCCATGGATTGCGGATGTAGGAAAGCGGCCATATGTTTGATCATCGACACATATTCAGCCGTATTTTTTTCCAAGATACGCCCCTCTCTATACTCAAGGGCTAATTTAAAACCTGCGTCAAAATCATTTAAACGGTAGGCGCGTTTGAGGTTTTTTTCTGCGCGTTTCGGATTTTGGTTTCTCTTCGACCGGGTATGTAAATCAATTTCAGACAACGCAAGCATAGCATTTGTATTTTTGTATTTGATGGCTTGATTTAAATGATAATACATCATGAACCCTGAAGCCTTAGGGTGGTTTTGACGATAAAGGAATTGCATCCCTCTATGCGCAATGGAGGGATCTGACTTTAACATATCTTCAAAGGCATCATAAGTTTCTTGCCAATTCATATGTTCCGGGTCGTCATTAAAATCACGGTAGATCAAATTGGCTTTGGCTGGCGCTGAGCCTTTTTCTGCAGCTTTTTGGCAAAGATTATATCCAAGTGAGTCGTTTTCTTCCACGCCAGTACCCGTGATCAACAAATAGCAGGCCATTAATTCCGCTTTCGTGTCGCCTGTCTCGGCTTGTGCCATGACGTTCTGAAAACCTACGCCGTCTTTTTGACTGTAAATATAACTCTTGATGAGGTCAGTTTTAGCTAGGTTTTTATCCGCTAGCGCCATGAGTTCATCAAATGTTGGAGGGCGTTCAGAGATAGTCTGCTGACATCCCATAAGCATCAATGCTAACAGTCCTGCCCCAATATATAATTTAACTACGCGCATTTATCACTCCCCGCTTAGGAAGAGTTGTAACTAGCCGCAGTGCATATAATATTAAACTAGCGGGGCGAAACTTTGAACATGGTTAACAGAGTCTTGTATTTACAATAAAATGCTGGTTCAAATAGCGCAAACCTTACCCGTGTCATCTATAACCCCATACAGGGCTAATTTTTCTTTGAGCGTTTTTATCGACAAGGGCTTTGCGAGGTAATCATCCATATCATTTTCTAGGCACTTGCTCTCGTCTGAGCTCATCGCGTGGGCTGTTACGGCGATGATGGGTGTTCTGGGTAGATTTTGAGCTTTCTCAATTTTGCGTATTGCCGCTGTGGCATCCCACCCGTTCATCCCCGGCATTGAAATATCCATGAGGATGACTTTAGGCGTTAGCAATTTCCATTTATCTATGGCGATCTTGCCATTCGGCACAATTTTGAAACTCAAGCCTAAATCTTCCATGACATATTGGGCATATGTTTGGTTCACCTCATTATCCTCGGCAATCAAAACATCAATATGTGTTGAGGTGAGGGGCGCATCAGATTTCTTTGCGGGTTGCGGCGCCGCGCTTTTAATATCAATCTGTTGCGGTGTAGGGCTGCATAAAACGTTACCAATCGTATCACGAAGCAAAGCCCCGCGTGATGGCTTGGTAAGGAAACCGGCCATGTTTAAGTCCTTCATGCGCTGCCGCAATTCGGTATGGTCAGCTGAGGATAACATAATTACGGGAATCTGGGCGTGGTCAGGATGCGCGTTTAAAGCTCTGACGAAATCCTCACCATTGGCGTTCGGCATTTGATAATTAACAATGATAAGGTCCAGCTTTACGTTTTTCTGTTTCGCCTTGTCTAAAACAGCCAAGCCAATTTTAGCAGAGGGGGCGGCGGCACATTGGCAGCCCCAATAGGCAAGCTGCTCTTTGAGAATATCCCTGCTCACCTCGTTATCATCAATCACCAGAATTTTAGAACCTGCGATATTAACGGGCTCTTTCTTGGGCTTGATGATGTTGTCTTGGACGGGGAGGCTGACGGACACTGTAAAGGTTGACCCCCGTCCGATAACGCTTTGCACAGTGATAGAGCCGCCCATGAGTTCTGCTAAATCTCGGCTGATGGTCAGGCCGAGGCCCGTCCCGCCAAATTGCCGAGTCGTGCTTCCATCCGCTTGGCTAAACTTCCCAAAAACATGCTCTAACTTCTCGGGCAGGATTCCAATGCCTGTATCGGTGACCTTGATGTCAAGATTGGCAGTGCCGCCTTTAACCTCGCCGCTGACATCAACCAAGACATGACCGCTTTGCGTGAACTTAACGGCGTTACCGACAATATTTATCAGAACCTGCCGGATGCGTCCAGCATCGCCAAGATAACAGACGGGTAAATTGGGCTGCATACGCAAGAGAAGGTCAATTCCGGTTTCGGCCACTTTGGTTGAGAGCAGGGCGGTAATATCTTCGAGCGTATCGCGCAAATCAAACGGCGCCGCGTCTAATTCCATATGGCCAGATTCAATTTTAGAGAAATCAAGGATGTCATTGATAATCGTAAGAAGCGCTTTGCCGGATCGGTTTATGACATTGACACAGTCTGTTTCGCGCGGCCCTAAATCGGAACTTTCAAGCAATTGCGCCATGCCCATAATGCCGTTCATCGGCGTTCTGATTTCATGGCTCATATTCGCCAAAAATTCTGACTTAGCTTTCTCTGCTGCGCATGCCGCAGTGAGCGCGTCCTGAATCTCTGTGACGTCAGCCAGAGTATTGATGCGCCCCCCATTTTTAATAGGCCGATTTCTGGAAAGATATGTCCGCCCATCCGGCGTTGTGAAACGCTGTTCAAATTCTATCTTTAAACTTTGCGTGGCGATGAAATGAGTTAGCCAATCTTCCAGGGGTTGGTCACCTGTCTCAAAATATCCTGCCTGCGCGACGTTTCTGAGAAGGTCTCGGCGGGTGATACCAATCTCGCAACCAATGCCGCGCTTGTTCATAATATCGATGAAAGCTGAGTTAAGGTGCACGACAACGCCCTCGGCATTGTAAATTAACAAGCCGTCCGTCATGGCGTCAATAGAGTCCCGAAACATCTCCAGCGTGTCTTCAAGGTCTCTTATCTGCTTAGCGTTCTCGTCGCTCATGGGCCGCTCCATCGGTTTTATTATAAAACCAATGATAAAAGAAAACGCTAATCGGTATGGCTAACAGCTCGTTGCTAATTGGAGCGCTGCTAATAATAGTAAGCCTCAAGGCTGAATCCCTAATATCACTAACGCTCTATTTTGAGCGATTTAGACTGCCGCCTGAGCGTCTTACTTGAAGCGGCGATTTTAGGACGCTAGGTTTCATAGCCCCGGACCGAGCATGATTTAATTAATGTTTACTCATTTAAGTTAGTCTCCACCTCCGATCAATCGAGGAGAGGTATGATGGATTTTGGGTGGTGGATACTATTACTACCGTTATTGGTTGGATTGATTCTCTATCTTTTATTCTTTTTTGTCCTCGGCTCTGGCGTGCTTTGGGCAGGGTTTAAATCCCGCAAGTTCATTTACACGGTTATTGGTATTGGCGTAATAACGGCACCCTTTACGATCGAGAAGATACAAAAATTCAGAGCCGGTCAAAAAGCCGACGCTATTTATGCACAGCTAGCGGCGCTTGAACGTACGAGTTTGAAGGGTCGACTTCCGGGAAAATTTGTTGCGGTCGGCAGTTTCTCTGACTCCAATGTGAACTTTCTTCGAGATCAATACGGACTGAGGCGTTTTCCGAAGGCGGAGAATAATCGTCTGGAGGCGGCCTATCGCGACTACCGTAGGACTGAGTTTTGTTATAAACACGACTATGACCGTATAAAGGCTTACAGAGAAAAGTACGATCCACGGAATAAACTGTCCATATGCGACGACCTTCCTGAGTCGATTCAAGCCTCTCTAAAAACCAAAGAACCTGTGCTTTTCATCATCGAAGGAAGAAGCACATCTTTCCGGCAAACCCGTTTCATGGTTGGGAAAAAATACGAGATAAGGCTCGTGACATCGCGTGAAGACCTTTTGGTGGACTATTACGAAGATAGAGAAATCGACGACCCGCCTAGGATCACGAGTCCGTTCTCTTCAGGACGAAAATTAGACAAGGATGGACCAACGCCGACAATGCGAGAGTTCATTCAGGGTGCGCTGAAGGGCGCAAGCCGATAATTAGTTGTGATGAGCCAGAAAAATCTAGCGATTATAATGAGTGCTCAAAAAATAGAGAGGTAGAAAAAATGGAGCTCGTACAGCAGATATTCAGCGCCCTCTTGGGCCTCGTTATGGTCGGCGGGTTGATGGCCTTCATGTATAAACGAGATGCAGGAGATTGGGAAAAACTGCACGCCGTTTATGGTCGTGATTGGACACCGCCACCGGATAAAAGATGGTTGGGTAATATGCTCCTCTATAGCGAGGGACGCCCCGCAAAGGCCTATAATGCAGGGATAACGATAGGCGTGTATCCGGACGGTATCGGCCTTCGCCCGCTGCCTTGGCTCGTGCCGTTTCAAAAGCCGATCTTCATACCCATTTCTGACATTCAGGGGTGGCAGCAAAAATGGTATTTAAACGCTAAGTCAGTTGAGTTGGCTTTCCGAAAGATTCCGGAAATGCGTTTGATTATGCCAGCGAAAGACGTCGAGTGGATTATGTCGAAAACCCAAGGCCGCGTTTCGGTGTCCGAGGATTTTCCGGCGCACGGAAATTGGCCCTGGTTTACATACGCTTACGCTCTCTTTGGGTTGTTTATGGTGGGGACAGTGATCTTCATGATGGCGACGAACCCTGATTTAAAAAGTTACTTAGAAAATTATAAGCGTCATTAACCGTGTGTCTTGTTAAATAGATATAACAAGAATTGGAGAGCAGCCTAATGGCGGTAAAAATGTCGTTTGGGCAAACATCACCAGAGTCCTATTTTGGGCGTTCTAAGCTTCTTAATTACCAACCACGCCGCCTACCTCACCAGTCTTGCGCTTTCATCTGAGCGGGGGAGAATGGGGGGGATGTCTGCTGACACGTGATCAACATCAACGGAAATATCTGCGCCGTCACTCATGCTGATTTGATGCGCGATAAAGGATGTTGCAGGCGCGCGTGTTTTTGACAAGCTGCCGCCTAAGAACTCAATTTTATGCGTTGGCAGATAGACAGTTCCCAAAAGGTTTAATTGCCCGCCGCTCGTAATTGTGGAGGTGACATTCGGATATGTCGGATTGGTCAGGGATTTATCTTCCATTTCTTGAGCCAATACGAGGCCTCTCAAAGGTCCGTCTTTCGGCGCCTTAATATTAAGTATCGATCCGTCCCTAATCTCAATATTGACTTTATCATGAAGAACAAAAGTCACGCCCTCGCCTTGTAGTTCAGTTCCGGATCCAAACACCAAAGACCCTCCTGAAATATGATAGACGCCGGGTTTTAGTTCGAATTCTTTGCCTTCCATAACAAGGCCATTGCAATAATTGCCGGGCGCAAGCGTGTTTTTCTTGAAAAATGTCGGTTCATAAAATTGTCCGGTAGCTTCGGCGTCGGCCACGCGTAGCTCTTCTGCGGCGGCATGGTCTTCCACGGAGTTTCGCCCTGAGCGCCAATCATTCATCAGAAGATATAAATCCTTCTTATCCACGCAGGCTCCGGGTTCGGGAATCTCTATCTTCGCATAAGGGTCTTGAACAACGGAGCACTCAGTATTCACATAAGGCAAAAAATCGCCTGTGGCCCCGCCGCCGATGCAATAACTTTCAGCCGTTGCCAGCCCGCCATGATCCATCACTGCGGCTTGTTTGCTAATAGAATTGACTTGAATACTGCAATTGGCGTCCAAGATGGCGCCGCGCGTCACTTCAAAAGATCTGGCTGAATCCGGGTCCAAGGCCAGCATGCAAACGGTTGCGCCTTTCACGAGTTCGGTTGCCGAAATTTCTTTTAGATCAACGATATCCCTGCCAACGACTCCGGTGAGGAGTGTGGGGACTTTCACATGGCCTTCAAGTTCAACGCGGTGGCTGTCAGATTGTGTCACCTGCAAGCTGACGCCCTCTATATCACGCACGTTGAGCCAGAAACGCTCTTTTGCATAGTCTGCACGTTGGGCTGGATTAATGGTTTGTTGCGTAATGGCAGCGATAGCCGCGCCGTCCAGAGCGGATTTAAGTCGGGTGCGATCCCGATCAATTCTGTGCGCGTCCAAAGCAACTGACACGCCTATCATCATAGGTAGGGCGATGATGGCCGTCATGACCGCGATGTGTCCTGAATTATCTTCAGAGAATCTAGACCAAATCTTTAAAAACTTTGTCATCTTACCCACAATCCAATTTTATAGGATTGCGCGATTTTCCCACTAATTGAGGTGTATTAGCAAAGGGGATTTAAGATAATCACACGAAACAGACTTTATGAAAGGTTAATTACAGCGGCCCGCGCGCTAGAGTTTCCTTGAGTGTTTGCTGGGACTAAGCCGCAATCTCAAAGGCATATCCGGCAGAGCGAACCGTGCGGATAGGGTCTACTTTGCGGGTTTTCTTTATGGCTTTGCGAAGCCGCCCGATGTGAACATCAACGGTGCGCGCTTCTACATAGACATCGCGGCCCCAAACGGCGTCTAATAATTGCTCGCGCGAAAAAACGCGGCCGGGATGGCGCATAAAATGATCTAGCAGGCGAAATTCTGTGGGGCCCAGATGCACTTGGGTATCGCCGCATTTAACGCGGAAAGCTTTCACGTCGATTTCTATATCGCCTTGGCGAATAATATCTTCCAGCAGGCTGGGTTGTGAGCGTCGTAGAAGCGCGCGGGTGCGGGCAAATAGCTCAGGGATAGAGAAGGGTTTCACCAGATAATCATCCGCGCCGTAATCCAGCCCAGTAATGCGGTCCGTTTCATCACCGCGTGCGGTGAGCATAATGATTGGGGTGTTGCGGGTCTCCTCGCGGCGGCGAAGGCGGCGGCAGGCTTCGACGCCTGAGAGCTTAGGCAGCATCCAATCCATGAGAATAATATCAGGCGTGCGCTCTGCCGCCAACAGTAGAGCTTCTTCGCCGTCACCCGCAAGCCCGACATCATAACCTTCCTTAGTGAAATTATATTCGAGTAAGGTTGCAAGCGCATCTTCGTCTTCAACAATTAAAACATAAGGCTGCATGAGGGTGTGTCTTTTTATTTAATAGAGACGTTTAATATGAGCGAAGACCATCTAGAGACTCGTCATTGACAAGCTGTTTTCCGTGAACAGTAAAGTAAACGGACTCGCAAATGTTCGTGGCATGATCGCCAATGCGTTCAAGATTTTTGGCCACGAAAAGGAAACTAGCGCAGGCGGTAATGGTACGCGGGTCGCCCATCATATAGGTTAGTAATTCGCGGAAAATCGCATTATACATTTCATCAACATCTTCATCAGCAAGCCAGACCTGAAGGGCTTTATCAGCGTCTTCGCGCAGCAGCGCGTCCAGCGCGCCTGAGAGCTGGCTTTTGACAAGCTTGCCAATGCGGTAAACACCTTTGGCGAGGCCAATTTTATCTTCATCGTTAATGGATATGGCGCGGCGGGCAATACCCTCGGCTAAATCGCCGACACGTTCTAAATCATTGGCACTGCGGATGGCGCCAATGGTGCGGCGCAGATCTGTTGCCATAGGGTGGCGCAAGGCCATAAGGCGCAGCGCATCTTCGTCAATTTGTTCCTGCAGTAGATTAGCGCGCTTATCCATGGTGATGACTTGCTTGGCCAATTCCGAGTCGCGCTTCTTGATCGATTTTACGGAATCAGATGTCATGGCTTCAACCAATGCCCCTAATTCAGACAGGGTTGTGGTGAGTTGATTGAGGTCATCATCATATCCGGAGACAATGTGTTCGGCCAATTTATGCATATCCTTTTCAACCCCACTGCTCTGAGATACGAAAACGAATCAGATGAATCTCGCAGTTTCATAACATATCTAATTTAAATATGACAAGTGTATTACAGTTATGTGACACTTCTAATAAACTGGCAGGATTTAATTATTGCGGGAGTGGCTTTTCAGCTGCTGGCAGTAAGACCGTAAATTCGGTGCCTTCGCCCGGCCCGCTCTGTATCAGCAAGCCGCCGCGATGCCGGCGCACAATATGTTTGACAATCGCCAGTCCCAGACCTGTACCTTTTTCCTTGGAGCTTAAATCACCTGCAATGCGGTAAAACCTCTCGCCTATACGCGGGAGGTGTTCTCGCGCAAATCCCGGTCCGTGATCTCTTAATTTTAAAACGTAATAGGCTCTGTCCGTTATGGCCGGGGATACGATGCGCCGCGCCCCTGCGGCCTCAGAGAAATCTGATCCTGCAAAGGCTTGCGCGGGATTCCACTGCTCGGCAAGGTCGATGGTGACCGTGACCTTGGTTGAGGGCGCAGATATTTTTATCGCATTATCCAGAAGGTTGAGCACTAATTGCACCAGTTCATCCTGATGTCCTGTGACCAGTCTTTTTTTATTGGATTTGAGTTTGATTTTAACATCGCGTTTTTGCGCCAAGGGTTCAGCCGCTTCAATGGCGGCCTTTGCCGCTAAGAAAACATCAGCGGTTTCGCTGGGCGCAATATGCTCATTCTGTTCAATGCGGCGCAAGGACAGCAGGTCATTAATCAGGCGTTGCATCCGCTCAGCTTGGCTTTGCATAATGCCTAGAAACTTCTCCTGCGCTTCGGGGTCGTCTTTAGCGTGACCGCGCAGAGTTTCAATATATCCCAAAAGAGAGGCGATAGGTGTTTTCAACTCGTGCGAGGCATTGGCGAGGAAATCCGCGCGCTGATTGTCCACAAGCGTATATTCCGTCACGTCATAGAAAAATAGCAGCGCCATCGGGCGGGGCGGGTCAAAAACATCCAAAGTGAAAGGCGAGGCCATTAAGCGAATATGGCGCTCTGTCGACTCTTCAATATCAAACGTGACGGCTTGTGTTGTTTGACCGGCCAGCGCTTGCTGCACGGCGGCTCTCACGCCCGGCTCGCGCACATAAGTTGAGAGGGGGCGTCCGAGCTCTTTGATACGAAGGAGTTGCCGCGCCGCAGGATTAGCATACATAACCCGCTCGCGCGGATCGACCATCACCACGGCATCCGCGATATTATCCGCCATATTGGTTTGGGCCGTCAGATAGTCTTCCTCAGTTTGAATGAAAGAGCCGCTTGGAAGGATGTCAGTCTCTGTTTTTGTCGGCAATGCGCCATAGATGAGCAGGCTTGCCGCAGACAAGATTAACATAATTAGCGTTGGCATTAACGGCACGCCAAATAAAAAGCTAAGCCCCAAGAGAGCAATGGCGCTGACAGAGAGGACAACAGCCAAATCTTCAGACGATAAGCGTTTTGCGGGGGGCGGGGTTTTCATATTCGCTGCGCTGCTACAACTCTGGATGAGGTTGGGGTTTCATAAAGCTCATAAGCCCAATTATTGCGGCTGTGACAAGTAAAATCAGAGGCGTAATTTCGTTTATTTACTCAATTATGGGTAAGTTTTTTTTCATGCGTCTGGTGGCTTTTCCGCGCGTATTTATCCGATTATAAGGCGCCAAGGCCGCTGAGTATCCTTATTGTTTTTCAATAATAATTGATTGACTCTCGCTAAGACGCTGTTATGGATATATCTAAGGAGACACGAATAATGCGTTTTACGATTCTACTGTCGGCAAGCGTGATCGGCCTTTCCGGGTGTGCCAACCTGAAGAGCCTGACCAGGATTGAGCCGGAACCTACAATTGCCACAGCCCAAGAGGTCACGCCAATCGCGCCTGTTTGGAGCGAAGCTGCGCCCGAAGACTTGCCCACCACGGATTGGATTGGGAGCTTCTCAGACGAAACTTTATCGCAATTAGTGACCGAGGCCTTGGACGCGAATACGAATGTGCGCTCTGCTGCGGCGCGCGTGGATGCTGCGCGGCAACAAGCCAAAATTGCGGGGGCTGACAAATGGCCCACTGTAAATTTAGGGGCCTCTTATTCTCGGACAGAAACAAGCATTCCCTTTTCAAACCCTGAGAATATTAACGCCGGTTTTAGCGCAAATTGGGAAGCAGACCTTTGGGGCCGTATTGATGACGGCGCGGATGCAGGCGATCTGGAATTTGAGGCTAGCCGCGCAGATTATGCAGGCGCGCGCTTATCTATTGCCAGCCAGGTCACACAAGCTTGGTTTGATCTGATTGAAGCCCGCCTTTTAACGGAATTGTCAGAGCGTGATGTCGACACATTAGAGCGCGCGCTCCTTCTCACCCAGCGCCGCTTCGAAGGCGGCGTCACAGGATCATCAGATGTGCGTTTGGCAAGGTCATCTGTGGCTAATGCTCAGGCGCTACAAGCCTCCCGTGAGCAGGCCTTATCGGCGATTACGCGGCAATTAGAAGTGCTGCTGAGGCGGTATCCGTCTGAAGAAATTCAAGCGGCAAGTGATTTGCCGGCATTGCCGCCTCTTAGCGGGGCTGGCACGCCGGGATATGTGCTGCGTAAACGTCCTGATATTCTCGCCTTAGAGCGGCGTTTGCAGGCGCAAGGTCTGCAAGTTGACATTGCCCGTAAAAATCTCTTGCCGACACTGTCTTTCCAAGGCGATACGAGTCTCGGGGCGACAACATTTGGAGACTTTTTTGATATCGATGCATTGGTGCTTCGCCTTGTCGCGAATGCAGGCGCGCCAATCTTTGCAGGGGGACGTCTCAAAGCCAATGTTAGGCAACAAAGAGCGCTTTTGCGTCAACAATTGGAAACCTATGCCGGGACAGCTTTAACGGCTTATCTGGAAGTTGAAAATGCTCTTGACGCAGAGCGGCGCCTTTTAGAGCGCGAAACGGCCCTGCGGACGTCGCTTGAAGAGGCTCAACAAGCCGAGAACCGGTTAGAGTTGCGCTATACTGAAGGACTTGCAACAATTCTTCAATTGCTTGATGCGCAAACACGCCGTATCTCTGCTGAGGGTCAGTTGATTGGGGCGAGAAAAGAGCGCCTAGCCAATCGCGTGCGGATGCATGTGGCGCTTGGCGGCGGATTTGAAACAATTGGCGAATTCGGGCCTATCAGTGTCGCTGGCGCTGCGCCCTAAAATGGATAAGTAATTTATGTCTTCAGAGTCATATGCACCGACAGTTAAACGCAGTCGAGGTTTTCTTGGAAAGCTTATAATTATCGCTATTCCAATTTTAATTTTCCTATTCTTTGTGTTTGCAACATTTGGTATTATCGCGGCTAATGAAAAGCCCGAAGAGAAAAAACGTCCCTTTAATACGCTTGCTGTTATGGCCGCTTACGCCGTAAAGAATGATGTTCAGTTAAAAGTGACGACACAGGGCGAAACGCGGCCCAGAACAGAAATTGACCTCGTCCCCGAAGTTGGCGGCAAAATTGTCTATGTGTCACCCAATTTTCTCGAAGGCGGAAAAATCACCAAAGGCGAAACGTTATTTCGTATAGAGGACGCTGATTTTAAAGTGGCCGTTATTCGGGCTCAAGCCAATGTCGCCCAAGCCCAGCAAGTGCTTCTTCGCGAAGAGGCCGAAGGCGCGATGGCAAGGCAAGATTTCGAAGAACTTGGCAGCGGTGAAGCTAGCCCGCTGGTCCTAAGGCAGCCGCAACAAGCCCAAGCCCGAGCCTCTTTGCAGGCCGCAGAAGCTGAGGTTGAATCCGCAAGACTTCAATTAACGCGGACCAGTGTTCGCGCGCCATTTACAGGCCGCGTCAGAACCAAGGCGTCTGATCTGGGTCAATATGTGACTCCGGGACGCACGTTAGGCCGGATATTTTCAACGGATATAGTTGAGGTGCGTTTGCCTCTCACCGATAATGATTTGGCAAAAATGGATTTGGCATTTGGATATGTTGCGAAAAATCGTGCCTCCGCGCCTGACGTAAAATTAAGCGCGACCATTGCTGGAAAGCTTCGCTATTGGGACGCTAAAATCATGCGCACCGACAGTACTTATGATACGCAAACGCGGGCTCTATTCGCCATCGCAGAAGTCTTTGATCCTTACGGAAAAGGCATATCCGAAGATGGTATCCCGCTACCGCCGGGCCTGTTTGTTGAAGCTGCTGTAAATGGCAAAAAATTTGAAGACGTGATTGTCTTGCCGCGTGATGGGCTGCGTCCTGAAAACGAAGTCTATGTCGTTGACGATAAGGGAAAAGCGGAAATTCGTAAAACAACAGTCTTAGATACAAATGCGCAAGAGGCTTATCTTTTGGGCGGTGTCGAGGTCGGGGAACTTGTCGTCCTCTCGCCGATGGAACGCTCGCGCACGACCATGACGCTTAAGGTTCTTGATGCAAATGATCCGACAAATGTATTGGTCGATCCGCCAGAGCCTGAATGGATGAAAAAGAAAGCGGCTGATCAGGAAGCTGAGAAGGCTAAAAAGAAAAGCCGTTGGGGTAAAAAGAAAGATGAAGGCGAGAAGAAAGCTGAGAAACCTCTAAAGAAGAGCGACAAGACAGATGACGGCGATGAGAAAGCCTCATCTTCTGAGGGCGGCGAAGCGGCGATGAAAAAAGGGTCTGACCAATGAGGTCGCTCATCGCATGGTTCGTAAAGAACCCTGTTGCCGCTAACCTTTTAATGGTTGTCATGTTTGTGGTCGGCATTTTCGGCTATAATAATCTTGAGCGTGAATTTATTCCGCAAACGACATTTAACGGTATCACGATTTCTATATCTTGGCCCGGAGCCAATCCGCGTGATGTTGCAGAGCAGCTCGTCACCCGAACTGAAGAAGCCATCGATGGGCTTGACGGCATCGACTATCTTGAATCGACTGCTAGTGAAGGTGTTGGCAGCATTAATGTGCGCACCAAACTCGGCGTTGATTATGAAAAGCTCTTAGACGAGGTTAAATCTCGCGTTGACGGTATTCGTAACCTTCCCCCTGACTCCTTTCGCCCCCAAGTTTTTCGTTGGGATGCTCGACCCACGATAATGTTTTTGGCGCTTTACGGCGATGTTGACCGCTTAGAATTACAACGCGCAGCGAATGAAGTGCGGCTTGATTTGACCAAGCTGACGGGTCTCCAACTCACAGACCAAATTTCTAAAGTCCCAGAACAAGTCACAATTGAAATTTCAGAAGACGCCTTACAGCGCTATAATCTGACATTTACACAAGTGTCTAACGCGATTGCTGGCACCTCTGTCAACCAATCTGCGGGTACGGTCGAAACAACAGGCGGAAATTTACAACTTCGCGCGAGAAATCTTGCCGATAGTAAAGCCGATTTTGAAAAGATTATCGTCCGGCAAACGGCTGATGGCGGTATTGTGCGTGTCGGCGATATAGCCACAGTTATTGACGGTTTTGATGATAATAAATTCGCAGCAACGTTTCGGGGTAAGCCTGCGGCTATCTTTCAGGTTAATAGTCCCGATACGATGGACATTACCACATCAGGTAAAGCTATTCGTAAATTTGAAAAGGAAATTAACGAGACTCTACCGCCGGGATTAGAGTTCGGAATTTGGTTTGACGGCTCAACCCAATTTGACAGCCGAATGGACCTTATTGGCGGCAACGCCATTTCCGGCATGGCGCTTGTGTTAATTACGCTCTTATTATTTTTACGGCCCGCCGTGGCCATTTGGGTCACGATTGGTATTGCAGCCGCCTTTACAGGCTCTTTGGCAGTTGCCGGGGCCATTGGCGTGACGCTGAATATGATATCGCTCTTTGCATTCTTACTTGTTATCGGGATTGTGGTCGATGATGCAATCGTCGTGGGCGAGAGTGTATATTTCCACGTTGAGAATGGTATTAGCGGAGAGCGCGGCGCTGTTGCTGGTGCCAATATGGTGGCAAAGCCAGTCTTTTTCGCCGTTATAACCACAATTTTGATGTTCATCCCGTTCATGCTCATGACAGGGCCTTTTGCGCCCATCCTCGCGCAGATTAGCTTGGTTGTGATCGCTGTCTTAAGCTTCTCCCTCATAGAAGCTTTCTTTATTTTGCCAGCTCACTTGCGCCATCTTAAACCCGTCGAGCATAATAAAATGGGCCGCTTAATGCGCTTTCAAAACAAGATTGCCCAAAGTTTGGTGAGCTTTGCGCAGAATATTTTCCGCCCCATCGTGGCCGCAATCATTCGGTTCCGATATATCACTTTAGCAACATTTGTCGGCCTCATGTTTATGGCAATTTCCCTTCTGGCTGTCGGTATTGCGCCTCGGGCGATGCTGCCAGAAGTTGAAGCGGATATGATCCAGTTTACAGCACGCTTTCCGGAAGGCACAACCTTTGAACGGCGTGAGCAAGTTCGCAGGCAGGTTGATGCTGGAATAGCAAAGTTTAATACAAACGCCCAAGAAGACTTTGGTGTGAGTAAAGATGTAAACCTAATAGAAAATCCTGGGACCATTACTAACAGGCGCTCAGTTGATGGCTTTTTAGGTCTTACGAAAACTGAGACCAGAAATAATACTTCCAGTAAAGACATAGCCGATAAGCTTGAAGAATATGTCGGGCCCATTCCAGATGCTTTCCGAGTCACTTACGGCTTTACCGAAGGCGGCGGCGATAATGGCGGTGGCTTGCGTTATGGTGTGGCCTCATCAGACCCTGAAGCTCTGAAAGTTGCTTTGCTCGAATTGAAAGAAGAAATGGAGAGCTATAATGCTGTGGTCAGGGCTTATGACAGTCTTGAAAGTTCGGCCAGCGAAATCCGGTTTACAATGAAACCAGGCGCTGAAACTCTGGGCATAACTTTAGCCGATGTCACTCGCCAGGTCAGAGAAGCTTTCTTTGGCCGAGAAGTGCAGCGTCTGCCCCGTAACGGCGAAGATGTCCGTGTTATGGTGCGTTATCCTGAAGCCGCGCGCGAGAGTATCGACAGTTTGAATGAGCTGCGTATTCGCAGCGCCAATGGCGTTGAAGTTCCGCTTTATTCAGTTGCGGATGCCGAAATTGCAGAAGGGGTTGGGCGGATCCAGCGCCGTGACCGTAAACAAGTTGATTATACCGGCGCTCGCATTCGTGGTGACCAACAAGAAGTTGCGCGTATCAAGAAAGATTTGAATGATAACTTTTTCCCGCAATGGGAATTAAGACACCCTTTGGTTTCCCGTATCCAAGTTGGGGATGATGAAATTATCAATACATTTAACCGCGAGTTGAGAACGTCTGGTTTAGCAATTTTACTGATGATGTATATCTTGCTGGCAATTGCTTTCCGCTCTTATGCGCTGCCGCTCTTGATTATGGTGGCGATACCTTTTGCCTTTATCGGGATGATATTTGGTAATATTGTTACGGGCGTACCCTTTGGTATTTTCAGCCTCTTTGGTTTCTTTGCCGCCTCAGGCGTGGCGGTGAATGACAATTTGGTTCTGATTGATTATGTCCAGCGATTGCGGGCAAAAGGTGTCGGGGCTTATCAAGCGATGCTGGATAGTTGCGTCGCGCGTTTCCGCCCCATCTTGCTCACCTCTGTGACGACATTTGTCGGCATCACGCCAATCCTGTTTGAGACATCCTCTCAGGCTGAGTTTCTCAAGCCGATGGTGGTGGCGCTTGCCTTTGGCGTATTGTTTGATTTCTTCCTCACGCTTATGTTAGTTCCTGCCATGTACGGAATTGGTGTAGATATCACGCGATTCTTCCGCGGTTTATGGCGCGGTGAGAAACAACCGGGATTAGGCGCAACCTATGATCCAGAAATGGCTCTGGCGCTTGATGACATGGAACTGGATGAAGATATTGTTGACGATATTCCGCCCTCTGTTGCTACGCCAAGACCGAGCCCGGCCGAATAATATATAAATTTACAAAAGACCTAAGAAGGACACACCTCATGACACTTAAACATTTAATAGCGCCAAGCTTAGTGGCGCTAACCCTGAGTCTCGCGGCTTGTAATAATGGCGGCACGGATACAGCTAGCAAAGATGCCGTCAGCAAAGAGGCCACAAAAGTGGCCGTTGTTAACACTAAGCCTGTCTTGGGTGATTTTGGAATCGCGACTGAGAATATAGATCAGTCAGTTAAACCTGGGGATGACTTCTTTCAGTATGTTAACGGAAAATGGCTGGAAAATACTGAAATTCCAGCGGATAAATCCTCTTATGGCGGGTTCTCTGTTTTAAGAGATTTGTCTGAAGAGCGCGTGAAGACCATCATCGAAAAAACATCTGCCATGGACGCACCTACTGGTTCCGAAGAACAAAAAATCGGCGACATGTATGCCGCCTTTATGGATGTAGATGCGATTGAAGCTGCAGGCTTAACGGCTGTGCAGAGCGACTTGGACGCGATTGCAGCTGCCCAAAGCCATGAAGACATTGCGCGCCTAATGGCAGACCCATCTTTGGGGATACGCTCTGTGGTGGCACCATTTGTCAGTATCGACGCGAAAGATGTTGAAAACTATATTGTCTATCTTACGCAATCCGGACTGGGAATGCCAAACCGGGATTACTATTTGGATGAAGGTAAAAAATCCGATGAAATTCGCGCCGCTTATGTGGCCTATGTTCAGTCTATGCTTGAGGCCGCAGGCGAAGATGATGCCGCAGAAAAGGCCCGCAATATTATGGCCTTTGAAACGGCTCTCGCAAAAGTGCATTGGACACCAACACAGCGCCGGGATCGCAGCAAGACCTATAATAAGCGCAGCTTGGCTGACATAAAAAAATCCGCTCCGGGCCTCTCATGGGATGTCATGCTTGAGACGTCAGATCTTGGCGGGCAAGAAACTTTTATTGTGCGCGAAGTTGATGCCATTGACGGCACAGCTAAGATTTTTGCCAATACAGATGTCGACACACTCAAAGACTATCTGACGGTGAGTTATCTCGGCGGCAAATCTGCCTATCTTCCGAAAGCCATTGGTGATGCGAATTTCGAGTTTTACGGAAAGACCCTTCGCGGAACAGAAGTCCAGCGCGCTCGCTGGAAGCGCGGCGTCAGTCAGATTGACGGCATGATGGGCGAGATGGTTGGCAAAGTTTATGTTAAAGAATATTTTCCGCCAGTCGCTAAAAAAGAAATGGATGAGCTGATCAGCAATTTGCGGGCCTCATTCAAGGATGGCATCGATAATCTTGAATGGATGGGTGATGAAACTAAAGTTGAGGCGCAAGATAAACTTGCCAAATTCACACCAAAGATTGGATATCCTGATAAATGGACTGATTATTCAGAGCTGAAAATTGATCGTAACGATCTTATTGGCAACGTAAAATCTGCCAGCCTTTGGGGTTGGGAAGATAATATCAGTAAGCTAGGCGGCCCGATTGACCGGGACGAGTGGGGCATGAACCCACAAACCGTGAATGCTTATTACCGTCCTGATTTGAATGAAATTGTATTTCCTGCTGCAATTCTGCAAGCGCCGTTCTTTGACCCAGCCGCTGACGCTGCCGTCAATTATGGCGGTATTGGCGCGGTCATCGGGCATGAAATGGGCCATGGTTTTGATGACCAAGGCCGTAAAACTGATGGCAATGGCGAACAGCGCGATTGGTGGACTGCGGAAGATGTAAAAGCTTTTGAAGCGCGGACTAATGCTCTTGTCGATCAATATAACAGCTTTGAACCTCTACCGGGCGTAAATGTGAACGGTAAGCTTACACTCGGCGAAAATATTGGCGATTTGACAGGTATCACCATGGCCTATGCCGCCTATAAGAAATCTCTTAACGGTAAAGAGGCGCCTGTTATTGACGGCATGACGGGCGACCAGCGCTTCTTCTTGTCCTGGGGCCAAATTTGGCAGCGTAAATATCGTGATGCCGCTCTTCGTAATCAGGTAAAGGCAGACCCGCATAGTCCGAGCCAATATCGCGCCAACGGTATCGTGCGTAACTTTGATGCTTGGTATGACGCCTTTGATGTCCAGCCAGGTGATGCCCTTTATTTGCCGCCTGAAAAACGCGTCAAAATCTGGTAACATATAAAAAACCCCGCTCTCGCAGCGGGGTTTTAAGATAATTTTAACCATGTTTTCTGACATTGCGAATGTGGGGCATTTGAGTAAAAATCCTCCGCCCCCATTCGTTTCAGACCCATGGGGAAAATTATGTCAGCAGAATTAGCTTCGCCAGGCTTAAACCCTTTAGCCGCTGATATGCCTGTCATGACCGCGCCTCGTGAAAAGCATTTCATGATAAAGGACCTGCGTCAGCACCTTCTCTTAGTTCCGCTGGATATTTTAGTTCTTTTATTTGTGAGCCACTCCATGCTGCCAATCTGGGCGGCTTTGCTTTTGGCTTTAGTCAATTTTGGGACGTGGTGGTGTTATTACCGCATCCCCTATTTCCTGCGGACTGTGTCCGGGCAAGAGTCCGATCACATTTTGATCCCGGGGCCTATCGTTGAACATTTTGCGCGTTTTATAAATTCTTGCGGGATTCATCATCGCGCCCATTATGGTCTGATGTTTGCGATGATGGCCGGGTTTCACGGCATGATGTCAGGCGGCCTTTCAAGCTTTGGCTTGTCTGCCGGGCAAGCCATGATACTCGCTTGGTCAGCTTATGCCGCGATGTTGCTCATCGATATGTTTATGTTCGCCGTGAGCCTTAAAACCTTGAAAGAATTGCAAAAGGACAGTCTCAAAGAGGGGAACGTTTACACAGAGGAGCTCAAACGCTCCAATGATGATTTGGAACAATTTGCCTATATTGCGTCTCATGATCTGAGGGCGCCTCTACGCGCCATGAGAAATTTAACGAAATGGACCCTCGAAGATTTCGAGCAAGGCAATAGTGAGGACGTGCGCTCTAATCTCGGTCTCTTGGAGGGGCGCATTACAAGGCTGGATCGTCTATTAAATGATTTGCTCCAATATTCGCGCGTTGGAAAAGAAAAGGCTTCAAAAGAAGTTTTCTCCGTCGCGCGGAAGGTTGAGACTATTTTCGAAGGGTTAAAACGATCCGACAAAAGTCAGCTAAACCTTCACGGCCACGATGTGTGGGTTAGGGATTATGATGTCTCCTTTGAGATTTTGATCTCAAATTTGATCGGGAATGCGATTAAACATAATGATAAAGATGTTACTCAAATCGATGTGAGCCTAGCCCCTAAGGAAGGCGGATTATTATTATCAGTCGAAGATAACGGACCGGGTATAGACGAGGCCTATCATAAGAAAATTTTTGATGTATTTTCTACAATTCAAGCCCGTGACAAGGTCGAAGCGTCCGGAATGGGCCTCGCAATCGTCAAAAAGATTGTGGACGTTAAAGATGGCCGTGTCGAAGTTGGAAAAAGCGCATTAGGCGGGAGTAAGTTTTCAATCTGGCTCAAAACGCCAACATTTAACGGGCAACCTGCCTGATTGGCTGCTGACCACGTAACTTTATGGACGTGCGTGCCAATTACAGCCTTAGTCTCACCGCATAATACGGGTTTAAGCCCCTCCAAACTAAGGTGTATTTTCGCGTTAAGAGAGTTTTTTAAGGGGAAAAGTCTCGCATTAAAGTGCAAGAAAAGCTCTATTAGAGAGTAATTATACTTTTAGGAGTCGGGATGACTTTATCGTCACGCCATAATGGCTTGATTATGCCAAGCCTTATTTGGCTTGCGGCTATCGCTGCAGCGCTTTTTGGTGGCTATATGAAAGGCCTCGATATTAACGCCATTTGGCCCTTGGCGGCGGTTGCGGCGGCGCCGGCCCTTATCAGTCTTCTGGTTACGCCTGTTCTGCGCCGTGAATGGGCGCAATTGCTGGTGATATTTGCGTGGCTGGCTTTAGCCATTATCGCCTGTATTTCTATTGCCTTTATTCCGATGGCTGTCTTATTCCTCTGCGCGCCTGCTGCGGCGGCTTTGTTTGAGAAAGAGAAGGTTGTCGAAGCCATGGTCATGGCGGCCATCTTTGCAGCGCTGCTTTGGTATGCAGGAAAGCAAGGCTATATACCGCAAAGCCAAACCACAGACACGCAAAGTCTTTGGGGCATACAGGCGGGTATTATTGCAACAATCGGTTTAATCATTACCACTATGTTTGGCGCCGCGCGGAGTAAAGCCGGACATTATGTTCCCACCAAAACTGAACTTCCGCCGCATCTTTCTGTCGAATCTGAGGCGTTACTCAACGCTATTGATGGTTCCGTCCTGCGCTTTGACGGGCATGACCGTTTGGTATCGTCTAATATACAAGCGCGTGAATTATTTGGTTTTGCCGAAGGGTTAGCGCAAATGCCGCTCGGCGCCTTAGTCTCTAACGACGCGGATACACAGCAGGATATAGAGGAGCTGATTAAAGAGGCGCGCAGCTCGCAGACCCCTCAAAACACGCGTTTGGAAACACGGTTTGACGCAGATGAAATTCTCTATTTTGACGCTGTCGCCACGCCCCTTAATGCGCTGGAAGTGTTGCTGCATTTACACGACGTGACAGAAGAAGAAGGCCGGGTTGAAACCATGCTGCGCTCTCAAGCGGTGGCGCAGAAAGCCACGGATGATAAATCTCTTTTCTTTGCTGGGGTCAGCCACGAACTGCGCACGCCGCTTAACGCGATTATCGGATTTTCAGATATGATGCGCTCGCGCCTCTTTGGGCCTTTGCCAAGTAAATATGCCGAATATGCAGATCTCATCCATGATAGCGGACAGCATATGCTCGACCTAATCGGGGATGTCCTGGATATGTCCAAAGTCGAAGCGGGTAAATATGAGCTTCATTACGATCACTTTGACGCCTCTGATGTTATTCGCAGTACCACTAAAATGATCCGCCCCGCTGCTGATCAAGCCGAAGTGGCGCTCCAGATTGATCTTACTAACAAAGACCCTTTGCTGATTGAGGCTGACCGTAAGGCGCTGCGGCAAATCCTGCTAAACCTGATTTCTAATGCGATTAAGTTTTCGCATAAGGGCGGGCAGATTGTTATTTCCGGCAAAGCGGTTGGCGATACGCTCAATCTCTCTGTTCAAGACCACGGCATCGGCATGAGCGCTGAGGAGATAAAGGTGATAGGTCAGCCTTATCAACAGACCGCAAGTGCGACCATGGTTGATGATCGCGGCACGGGTCTGGGACTCTCATTGGTCAAATCCCTTGCAGAACTACATGGCGGGCGTTTTGCGGTGGCCAGCCAAGAAGGTGAGGGGACAACCGCTGAAGTCTTCCTTCCGCTCGAGCGCGCTTAAAACTTTCGTTTTTATCCGTCTATGGCTGAGATGGCTTTAATCACGCCGCGCACTTCAGCAAGGCCCTTCATGCGGCCAATGGCGGAATAACCGGGATTGGCGGTTTTATTAATATCCGCCATCATTTGATGACCATGATCAGGACGGATGAAAATCTCGCGCTTTAAGGCCCGTTCATTGCCGAGCAAATGGCGAATGACACCGACCATATCAATATCGCTTTGCAGATGATTGGCCTCGTAAAAAGAGCGCGGCTCATCGGCGTCGCGGCTAACGCCCCGTAAATGCGCGAAATGAATACGCGGGCCGTAATCCAAAGCCATTTGCGGCAGGTCATTATCAGGACGGCTGCCATAGGTTCCCACGCATAAGGTCATGCCATTGGCGGGGCTGGGTAGCTGGCCAAACAAGACATCCAAATCTTTGGGCGTGCAGATGATACGCGGAAGACCAAACATATCCCAAGGCGGGTCATCAGGATGTATCGCCAATTCAATCCCGGAGCTTTCCGCATGGGGTAGGACTTGACCTAAAAACGAAAACAGGTTGCTGCGCAGCACGTCGTGATCGACATCTGCGTAACGGGCGAGGGCTTTGCGAAAATCATCGAGCGTATAGGCATCGGTCATTTTGCCTGGCAGCCCTGCAATGATGGTGCGGGTCAGCTGCGCGATGTCATCCTCTGTCATGGATTTGAAACTGGTCTCGGCGCGTTTAAGCTCATCGGCGGAGTAATCGTCTTTGGCGTTTTCGCGCTCCAAAATAAATAGATCAAAGGCGGCAAATCTGTCTTGGTCAAAGCGCAAGGCATAGACGCCATTTGGAAGTTTGTATTTTAAGTCTGTGCGCGTCCAATCAATGACCGGCATGAAGTTATAACAGATAGTTTTTATGCCTTGTGCCGCCAGATTGTTAAGCGTCGTTATCCAGTTTTCAATATATTGCTCATGACCCGGCGCGGCGAGTTTGATATCGTCATGCACGGGAATGCTCTCGACCACCGTCCAGTGCATTTGGGAGTCCGTATTATTTCCCGCTTCAATCAGGGCCTTATGCTCGCGAATGGCCTCTATCGGCCAGGCGTCTCCGATGGGAATATGGTGCAGCGCGCTGACAATATCCGTCGCGCCTGTTTGCCTAATCTCGTCCAAGCTCACAGGATCATTAGGGCCAAACCACCGCCAGGATTCACGCATGATGATATCTTTCTGTCATAATTAGATTAGCCTCTTATCATGCCCATTAGACCTTGAAAGCCCATATAGCTGGTAATGAGTGAGAAGAGGAAAATAGCTGCAATAATGATATTCATGACGGTCCCGTTTTTATGCTCGCCCATCAGTTCCTTTTTATTGCCCAGATAGAAGATGCAGGCCACGGTCGCGGGGAGAAGCACCACGTTAAAAGCTTGCGAGGCAATCATCACAAAGACGGGGCGGGCGCTAAATAACGGGACGACCAAACCCAATAGCGAGATGAAGAACACCATGATGCGATATTTCGGCAAGGTCATCTCGCGCTCAGAATTATTATAATCACAGAGCAGCCATGGCAGCATCAGCACATTTGGAAATTGTGACGACACGCCCGCCGCGATAATGCCCACAGCAAAGATAGAGACGGCGAAAGAACCCGCCAAAGGTTCTAGCAAGCTTATCATTTGAGCTGGGAACTCAAGGCGCACGCCTGCGGCATGTAAGGTGCCTGCCGCTGCCGCCATAATCGCGGCGCTAATCACAAACATCATCACCACAGCAAAGAGCGCGTCGCGGCGTTGATGTTTTTCATCGGCCAATGTCCATCCTGCTTCTTTGACGAGGGTGGTGCGAATAATGAAAAGCCCTGAGAATAACGTCGTCCCGACCATGGAGGCTATGAGCAGTAGTGGTCCTTGTCCGTTGGTTTCGGGCACATCAGGAACTGAGGGGATCAAGCCTTTGAAAATATCGACAGGCGGGGGCATGAGGATGAAAAAGTTGAGCACAAAACTCGCGGCCATAATGGCGACAATGACGGCCAGCGCGCGTTCAAACACTTCCGTGCGGCCCTTCCAGAAGATAAAATAAACAAGGCTAATGAAAAAGGCGGCCCAATAGACGGGCTTAATCCCGCCCGAGATAAAGGACTTGGACCATTCATAGCTAATTTCGGCGACGATACCCATCACGCCCATGACGCTGCCGGCAACGCCTAGTGTCAGCGCGACGATAAAGAGAATACCGACAATGGGATGTATATGTTTGCGAAAGGCTTGAAGCGCGGTTTCGCCTGTCACCAATGTGTAGCGGCCATAGGCATTGATCATGACGTAAGTCGCCATGCAGGAGATTAAGACGGTCCAGAGCAAGGCCATGCCGTAATCGGCTCCGGCTTTTGCCATGGTCGTGACACTGCCTGTACCGATGTTAAAGCCTAATAGAAATATGCCTGGCAGAAACAAAGCCAGTGTTTCTTTGAAGCCGCGCCGCGATTTTGATGCCACAATCATTCTCCCCATATATTATGGGTCAAATCTGCACCTCATTGCAGGACGTGTAAAGCGGGATTTAAGATATAGCTTGAGCGGCCAAAGCTCCTCACACGTTGAGCCTTTAGTCATGCCTTATTTTTGTGACGCGCTTATGAGCTCTATTGCGTCTTTGCGCGCCGCGGCTTGGGCGCAGCAGCCCCAAGAACATAAAGATAAAGGCCAAAGACGCTATCAGCATAATCGCAAAGGAATTCATCGTTTGATGTGACCATGTGCTGGGCTGCCCGGCCGCCGCTTTGGCGTTGTTAAACGAGACTTTCGCCGCCTCGCTCATGGACTTGGTTTTGGTCTGTATATTGCCGAGCGCATTCGTGGCCCATGTTTTAATCTTATCTGACTGAGACGCTGTCTGAACGGTGGACATCCCGCGCAGATTAGGAATGGGAGGCAAGCTGGCTTGCGGCTTTATTTTCGGCGTCACGATTTTTGGCTTAGACAGTATTGGCCTCGTAATTTTTGGCGTTGCAATTGTTGCAGCTTTTGAAGCATCCGCAGCTGAGTCATCACGTTTGAAAAAGGAAAGCGTATTTTTTTTCAGAGCCTCGAAACTGTTGCTGAATGTGCGCTTATCAATTTCTCCAAACTCAAACGCTTCTTTCTCAATCGTCGGCCAATTGATCTTGGGGAATTCAAATCCGCCAATTTTTGAGGTGGCCGTCTTAGGAACTTTAAACCCTGGCACGTCCAGCGCGGTCTGCGCCATGATGACTTTGGCATTATCCCATCTGGCAACACTGCCTTCCATCTTGTTCCAAGCTGCAGGTTTGACAAGTTGGCCCGCAACATTTGCAAAACTGCGTCCTGGGACATTGGTGATAATGCCCATCACTTTACCATCGCCCAGAGGTGATGGGTAAAGCGCGGCCACGCCGCCATTGCGAATACGCCGCTTGGCCGCTTGGCTTTGGGCGTAAAGATTAAGTGATGTGGTCTCGTCACTCGCCGCAACGCGGTCAAGCGAGGCGATAAGCGGCCCGTCCAAAGACAGACCTTTAAGCGCTGATTTCAGGCCCTTAGGCGCGGCGTCTTTAATGGTGTTATTCAGACGCGAACTTGGGCCGACAACCAAGACATTTTTATCTGCGCCAATCGCTGTCAGATTTGTGGAGCGCATAAAATTGGCGTCCGTCCAGCCATAACCTGACGATCTTGCCAGCTTTGCCATGATTTTCAGCGAGGCATCATAATCACGCGAGGAGGAGGCGGGCAGCATAACAACTGTATCCGACGCCTTATTAAGCGAAAATGGCGCGCCTGTGGCCGTGAGCTTACTTAGCTCTGCCACAGGCGAGGGCGCCGCCGCTTCGATTTTTAATTTAGAGCCATCACCTAAGTAAAAGCCCGGAAGGTCTTGGGTATAGCTACATCCCAAAGAGGCCTTGGCCTCAAGTTTTGGCGTTAAAGATAATGTATTATTCGTGCCTTGAAGTGCGCCTTCAGGAATTTTGAAGGCCACGGATTTGCGCGTTTTATCAAGCGCCGTATAGCCCAAAGACTTCCCGTTTAGGGTCAGGGACAGACGTGAGTCATTGCTGACGACTTTGTCTTTCGCCAAGCGCAAAAGCACTTCGCCTGAACTGGCCGAAGGGTCCTTTACATCAAATGTAAATGTTTGCGGTCTGGGGCCCCAGCTATTATCAAAATAACTGCTGTCAAGATCTGACAATTTCTCTGTGCCGTCTATGCGCGGACTCACAGGCGTCAAGAAGGGCTGTATGTTTACCTCGCCCAAACTTGTGATAGGGCGGTGCGCATTAGGGAGCACGTGAGTGGCAAAGGCTTTCGCCGTTTCCATGACTTCAATATCAGTATCGCCTGTAATAACCAGACGCATAGGCTGGCCTTTATGGGCAAAGATATTCGGGCCAGAGCCACTGAGGATTTTCTTATCTGTGACCCAGCCTGAGAGTTGATCGCGGCGGGCGACGATAATATCAAAATCACCAGTACCAGAACGGGTTTTAAATTCGGGCAACTCTTTCATACGCAGACCAACGCCTTGCGCGGCGAGGACTTGTAATTTGGATGTGTTTGGGCCGCGCGCTAAGACCCGCACAGATTTCGGCGCGGTCATTGGGTTGCGTAGCCGCTCATCAATCTCGCGAATGTCATAATTACGCGCTTTGCCGCGGGCTTTAATAATGACCAGGCTGTTTTTGAAATCCAAACGCCATCCACCATTTGCGGGGGATAGGCATTCCTCGCCAGTCGGTGTGTTATAGGTAAAGCGGATTTTATTATTGCGCGGGCGAATACGCGACGGATCAAGTTTAATCCGCGCGTCAAAGCCTTGGCCGCGTGTAATGACGGGTGATGGCGGGCCATTGTTAAATTGCACCATAAGCGGCGTGCGGCGGCTGACATTGCCCAGAGGATCAGCGGAGAGCAAAAGCTCCACACCATCTGTCCAGTCGGTTGCACTGGCATCAAAGGTAAATTCAAGGCTCGGATTGCGCCAATCCAGAACACGCGCCTCAAGCCCGTCAATACTGGCGAGGCTGGACTTATAGACCACGGATTTCCCTTGCGGAGAGTGAACCGCCGCATTTGCCGTGACAGGCAGCATCATAGCGCCTAAAACCGCGGCAGAGACGAGCGTTTTTAAAGCATTAGGTCTATTATGGGACAGTGCCCGAGGTCTTAAGGTAAACATAAGACTAAGGGAGCAAGAAAAGTGCCAAACAGGGCGGTTTGGTGCAATTGAGATGAGACAGTGTTCTCAAAGGATGATGTGCAAGAATGACACCACAGCTCAAAGCCGGATTTTGGACCTCAGCGCTCATCCGCCGCGCGGAAAGCGGCGGGGCGTTTGCCGCTGTGGTTAAGCGAGGCGATAAGGATGCCGGAGCCTGCCTTGTAAAGGTGCGCCATTTGGACGGCAACGCCGCGCTTTATCGGCCCATTCGCAATATGAAAGGGGAGCGGGTCTGGCTGCCAAAGGGGCCTGAAACTGAAGCTGAAATTGATGCCTATATCAATAGCCGCGTCGATGATGATCCGGACCTATGGGTGGTTGAGATTGAAGACCGCGAAGGCCGTCATTTCCTGACCGAGCCGATTGAGAGCTAACGCAGCCGCCGCAGTAATCGCGCGCCGAGCAAAACCGCCGCCGTAATCAGTCCCGCCATCAGGCCATACCAAACGCCATTGGCCCCAACCTCGGTTTTAAGCGCCAAGATATAGGCGACCGGAAAGCCGACCACCCAATAGCTAATCCCTGTAAAGACCATCGGCCAATTCACGTCTTTCAACCCGCGCAAGAGCTGATTGGCTGCGACCTGAACGGAATCGAAAAACATAAAGGCCGTGGCGATGGGCAGGAACCCGACAACGAGGGCGATAACCTCGGCATTTTCAGGCTTTTCTAAGTTTAGATAAAGCGAGGCTGTAAACTCAGGGAAGAGGGCGACGGGAATGGCTAAAATCATGATAGCGAAAATGCAGGCCACGATTGTTGTGCTGGCTGCGCGCCGCGTGGCGGGTTTATTGCCTGCGCCTTCAGCCAAGCCAATGCGCACAGCCCCTGCCATGGACATGCCATAAGGCAGCATAAAGGCGAGCGCGGCTACATTCAGCGCGATTTGATAGGCTGCGGCTTCGAGCACACCGATAAGGCCCATAACGATGATGGCGGCATTGAACAGCATACCTTCAAAGGTGGTTGTAAGGCTCATCGGCCAGCCCAGCGTAATCACCTCTTTCAACCTCTGCCAGTCAGAGCGCCAGAAGTTCTTGAAGATTTGAAAGCTATTGGCGCGTTTATCCAGGCGAATATAAAGCACAAAGAGGCAGAAGCCGAATATATAGGCGAGGGATGACGCTATGCCTGCGCCGACTAATTCCAAACGCGGAACGCCGAAATTGCCGAAGATAAAGATATAATTGAGCAGCCCATTTGCGGCGGTTCCGATAACCACCAAAAGCAAAGGAATGAGTGTTTTTTCTAATGCGGCTAAAAAGTTACGCAGCGCCATTGTCGCCAAGGCAAAGGGCAGGCCAATGGCGAGGGCCATGACATATTTCCCAGCTTTGGCCGATACCTGCGCGTCTTGTCCGAAAAATAAGAGCAGCTCTTCAGTGAAGCTCAGCATCACCACAAGTATAGGGGTCATGAGGAATATGACCCAGATCACCATACGCACAGACCGCCGCGCATCGCGGGTGTCATTTTGATCGGCCCCCATAGCTTGAGAGACAAGCGGGGAGACCGCCATGACCGGGCCAGAGCCGAGCATCCAAAAGGCAAAATAGATAACCGAGCCGAGACCTGCTGCGGCCACATCTTGCGGGCTGATGCGGCCAATCATGACAGTATCGATAAAATAGACAAAGAATTGGATGAATTGCGCCGCCGCCATAGGCACACCAATCCACAGGAGCGCGCGCATTTCGCCCCACCATGTTTTGGGCAATACCGCCTTTTGCGGCGGGTTATGTGTCAGTGTTTCAGACATTTGCGCCTGTTAAGGAGAAAAGGCGTTTAAGGGAAGACAATTCGAATTTACTTGAAACTGCAACTATCACAAAACTGTCACAAAAAGTCTAAGAAACTGTCAAACGACTCTGCCATAGGGCGGTCAATGATGCCGAAGGGGTGTCTATCTACGGCTATTTATAGCCCATCGTTAAGAGGTTAGTACGTTGACAATTATTTCAAGGAGCCGCTTGGCGGCGGCAATTTTGGCTGGTTCTATGGCATTTCCTGCCTCAGCTTACGCGCAAGAGAAAACACTCGAGATTGGCGGTCGTCTCATGCTCGATTATGCCCTGACTGACATTAACAATATTGGCGGAACGGATCTTGATTCGGACGTAACGTCTTCAGAAGTTCGCCGCGCGCGCTTATTTGCAAAAGGCAAATATGGCAGCGCCATCAGTTACAAATTTGAGTTCAACCATACAACAGGCGACGATATTGAAGTCACGGATGGCTATTTACAATTCTCGCCTAAAGAGCTCCCTTTCAAAGTTAAGGTTGGCCATTTCAAAACCCATAACTCTCTCGAAGAAGAAGCCAGTTCGCGTTTCATCACAACAATTGAACGCGGCGGCTTTACGGATGCTTTTGGCTTGGACCGCCGCATTGGCCTATCTATCGGCAAAGCGGGCGATAACTACACGCTCAATGCAGGTATTTACGGCGAAAATATCAATAATGAGGGCGAAACCAATGGCAAGGCCGCCGCAGCGCGCGCCACATTCACGCCATACAAAACCGAAGACACATTGGTCCATTTGGGCGCGTCTTGGCGCTATAGAGATGCAGGGGACAGCCCTTTCCGCTATCGCCAACGTCCTTTCGCGCATTCTTTGGATTCCGAAAATACAGATGGTGTTTTGCCCAGCGGGCGCATCATCAATGCGGGCCGTATTGTCGACGGCCTTGATGAGAATTTTGGCGATAGTGATAATTTCTTCGCGATTGAAGGCCTGATTCTAAAAGATAATTTGTGGGCCGCTGGAGAATATTCGATCGTGGATGTTGACGGCGTGGGCGATAACCCTGACGCGACATTTGGCGGGGGCTATATCGAAGCCGGTATCATCTTTGGCGGCAGACGAGCCTATAAATCATCTGGCGGCACATATGATCGCATGAAGGTTGATAACCCTGTCGGCGAAGGCGGCCTAGGCGCAGTCTCACTTGTGGCGCGTTATGATACGCTTGATTTGCAAGATAACGGTTATCTGGGTAAGCTCGACACGATTGTTCTAGGCGCGGATTGGCTGCCAACAAAATACACACGTTTGCGGATCAATTATTTCAATGCTGATGCTGATAACGGCTTTGCCGATAGTGCCAGCGGCGTTAATGCGCGGCTTGGTTTCGACTTTTAAATAAACATTCGAATGAAGGTGAATATTATGACAATGAAAACACTTATATTAGGCGCGGCGAGTGCCGCATTTTTAGTCGCTTGCGGCAGCGGTGATACCGCAGTTGTAAAAGACACGGCCACGAAAACTGTAAAAGAGACTCCCGCAAAAGCCACAGGCGGTGATATCCGCGTGGTGGGCTCCTCAACAGTCTATCCTTTCTCAACAAAGGTCGCGCAAGAATTTAAAAACAAGTCCGGCTTTAATGTTGTCGTCGAATCCACAGGGTCAGGCGGCGGACATAAATTATTCTGCTCTGGCGCGGACAAATCGACGGCTGACATTACAAATTCCTCTCGCCGCCAGAAAAAATCTGAATATGACAATTGCGTCAAAAATGGCGTGCAAGGCGTTGTTGAGGTCAAAATCGGATTTGACGGTATCGTTGTCGCCAATGCGATTGATGCCCCTGTCATGGATATGAGCTTGAAAGATATCTACTTGGCTTTTGCCAAAGAGGTCCCGACCTCTGATACAGACTGCACAATGAAGGCTAATCCTAACCTCAAATGGTCTGACATTAACCCAAAATTGTCGGACGAAAAAATCGAAGCTTATGGCCCGCCGCCAACCTCCGGTACGCGTGACGCCTTTGTTGAAATCGCGATGGAAGGCGGGGCTAAGCAAGTCCCTTGCTTGGCTGAATTGCGCAGCAAAGACAGCAAAGCTTTTGCCAATAACGCCCACACACTCCGCGAAGACGGAAAATGGATTGACGGAGGCGAAAATGATAACGCCTTGGTTCAGACATTGGTCAATACGCCCACAGCGATTGGTATCTTTGGCTATTCATTCCTTGAAGAGAATACAGATAAAATCAAAGGCGCAACGATAGACGGCACGCCGCCAGAATTTGACCAGATTGCCTCAGGTGACTATCCCGTTGCGCGCTCGCTCTATTTCTATCTCAAAAAAGACCATGTCGGCAAAACACCTGGCTTGCAGGAATTTGCGCTCGAATTTACGTCCGATGCTGCGGCAGGACCGGGCGGATATCTTGAAGAAATCGGTCTTGTGCCGCTTCCTGATGCTGAACGGGCCAAAACACGCGCGGTTGTTGAAAATCTGACAACATACAGCCAGTAAGCCTTACAAAATATCTTATCAACAGGCGGCGTCCGGCAACAACTGGACGCCGCTTTTTCTGTGTCTTAAAACTTTCATAAATCTGCCGTAAAGGCCGTGATAAAATTAGGTAACAGGCGGAATCAGTGGGTCACATCTCCATTTATATGATATTGCTCATCGCTGTTCTGACAGTGGGTGGGTTTTTCTATAATAAAAGCTCTGCCTTGAACAAATTTCGGCAGGCCCGCGCCGCTGCGGGCGGCAAAATGGCTCTGTCCTCTTGGCATTCACAGGCCAGCTATCACGGCTATTTCACCGCGTGGCTTGTTGGCTTAGCGACATTAGCCGTCTTTATCATCGGGCTTTTTATCCAAGGCAGCGGGACAGGCTTTAACGCGCTGTGGCTCGCGGCCATGATTTTGACGGGTCTGGCGGTGATTATCTTGACCGGGCGGCAAGTCAGCGGCCAATTTCGCGCGCGAACCTATGTTGAGCGTTTCATCAAAGGGCTTTTGATTTTCTTATCTGTCATCGCGGTTTTAACAACGCTGGGCATCATCGCCTCGCTTTTGTTTGAGAGTTTGCGCTTCTTCAAAGAAGTGCCCTTTACGGATTTCCTCTTTGGCTTGCAGTGGTCGCCGCAAACGGCCCTAAGAGCTGATCAAGTCGGGCAAAGCGGCTCATTCGGCGCTATTCCCGTCTTTGCGGGGACATTCCTGATAATGGTGGTGGCGATGTCCATTGCCGGCCCTGTCGGTCTTATGATTGCGATTTACCTGACGGAATATGCCACCGGCACCGTCAAGAAATGGGTCAAGCCGGCTATCGAAATTCTCGCAGGTGTGCCGACCGTCGTTTATGGCTTCTTCGCTTTGCTGACCTTCGCCCCCTTTGTGCGCGGCTTTGCCGAGAGCCTCGGTTTTTCTGTGCCTACACAAAGTGCACTCGCGGCGGGGGTTGTTATGGGCGTGATGATTATCCCCTTTGTCTCGTCTCTTTCCAGTGACGTGATTAATGCTGTCCCGCAAACTTTGCGCGATGGCTCTTACGCTTTGGGCGCGACAGAATCAGAAACCATGAAAAAGGTTGTCTTCACCGCCGCGCTTCCCGGCATTATCGGCGCCTTTATGCTCGCCATTTCCCGCGCGATTGGCGAGACGATGATTGTCTATATGGCGGCAGGTAAAGCCGCGAACCTAACGGCCAACCCTTTCGAAGCGGTGACCACGGTAACGGTGCAGATCGTGTCCCTGCTGACGGGCGATTCTGATTTTGACAGCGCAAAAACTTTGGTCGCCTTCGCGCTCGGCCTCGTGCTCTTTATTATCACGCTTCTTTTAAATGTCGTCGCGCTGACAGTCGTGCGCCGCTACCGGGCAAAGTATTAGGCTATGAGCGAGAAAACCTTGACATCCGAAGCCGCCGTAAAGCGCCTTAAAAAACGCCGGGGCAAGGAATGGCGCTTCCGCATGTGGGGACGCGCCTCTATTGCCTTCGCTTTGGCGGCTTTGGCGTGGCTGCTCTTTAGTATTGTCGGGACAGGCTATACGGCGTTTCAACAAAACTTTATGCGGCTGGACTTCCAGTTGACCGAATCCGTGCTGGCCCCTGACGGAACACGCGACCCTGAAAAACTGCGCGGGGCGAATTATCGCCGGATTGTTCAAACCACCATGTATGAGCAATTCCCAGAGGTCACAGACCGTAAGGACAGGCAAGAACTTTTCGCGCTCGTCTCTGCCTCAGGCTCGACGAATTATTTGCGCCAGATGGTCTATAAAAACCCTGACCTTGTCGGGAAAACCGTCACCGTTACCGTGCCGACCTCTGACCAAGTCGACCAATTGCTCAAAGGTTATATTAAACGCGATACGGATGAGAGCCGCCGCAAGGTGTCCAATCAGCAAATTGCTTGGGCGGATACGCTCAAAGAGCGCGGGGTCATTAAAAAGAAATTTAACCGCATCCTCTTTATGAACCCCGATAGCCGAGACCCTGAATTGGCGGGTATTGCCAGTGCTGTCGTCGGCTCGGTGATGATCTTGGTGGTCGCCTTTGTGCTAGCCTTTCCAATAGGCGTGGGCTCGGCGATTTATCTGGATGAATTTGCGCCCAAGAATAAATTCACTGATTTTATCGAGATTAATATCAACAACCTCGCCGCTGTTCCCTCTATCGTCTTCGGTCTCTTGGGCCTTGCCGTGTTCCTGAATTTTATGGGCATGCCGCGATCGCTGCCCATTGTGGGGGGTATGGTATTAGCGCTGCGGATTTTCCCGACCATTACCATTGCCACCCGCTCGGCCATGCAAGGCGTTAGCCCCTCTATTGTTGACGGCGCGCTGAGTCTCGGCGCGTCTCATACACAAGCCGTGTTCCAGCAGAAATTACCGCTGGCCGCCCCTGGTATTTTGACGGGCTCTATCATTGGTATGGCGCAAGCTTTGGGCGAAACGGCCCCGCTCTTGATGATTGGTATGGTCGCCTTTGTGACAGAGATCCCAAACTCCATCACAGAACCTGCGACCGCTTTGCCCGTGCAAATTTTCCTCTGGTCTGATAGTGCTGAACGCGCTTGGGCGGAGCGAACCTCTGCGGCGATTATTGTTCTGCTTGTTGTCTTGATTACAATGAACGGCTTTGCCATATGGCTGCGTAACCGTCTTGAGCAAAGACGCTAGAGACGGGCGGGTGAGAGATTTGATATGATTGATAGCAACATAAAATTTACCTGCCGCGATGTGCGTGTTCATTACGGCGATTTCGAAGCCTTGCATGGCATCGATATCGATATTCCTGATCGCGGCGTCACCGCTTTTATTGGGCCGTCAGGCTGCGGGAAGTCGACCTTTCTGCGCACCTTTAACCGCATGAATGATACGATTGACGGCGCGCGTGTATCAGGTCAAATCCTTATGGACGGACAGGATATTTACGACAAAAATCTCGACCCCGTTTTACTACGCGCACAGGTTGGCATGGTGTTCCAAAAGCCTAATCCGTTCCCCAAATCCATCTATGATAACGTCGCTTACGGGCCGCGTATTCACGGGCTAACCTCGTCCAAGGCCGAACTTGATGCGCTGGTTGAAAAATCTCTGCGCCGCGCGGGATTATGGGATGAGGTTAAAGACCGTCTTAAGCTCTCAGGCACAGGTCTGTCAGGCGGACAGCAGCAGCGCCTCGTCATTGCCCGTGCCATTGCTGTTGACCCTGAAGTTATCCTCATGGACGAACCCGCTTCCGCCTTGGACCCGATTGCAACAGCTAAACTCGAAGCCTTGATTGAAGAGATTAAAGAGCGCTACTGCATCATCATCGTCACCCACTCTATGGCCCAAGCCGCGCGGGTGTCAGATAAAACCGCTTACTTTTATATGGGCGACCTCATTGAATATGACGATACCGATAAAATCTTCACAAATCCCGGCGATAGCCGCACGCAGGACTACATCACAGGCCGTACGGGTTAAGGTTTTGGCTCGTCTTAGGCTAAGTGTCTTGGGCGTAGGTCAGGGATAGGAACACGTCTTCCAAATCAGGCTCTTCGGTGCGCAAATCCAGAATAGAGAGCCCTGCGGATTTCACCTGCGCGAGCATAGCTGATATTGAATCTGTGCCGCTGCGATAATTAATCGCGAGCTGTCCGTTCTCATTCACAGCGGCGTCTAAATCTTTCAGCTCCGTCGGAACGGCGCTAATCGGTTCAGTCGGCGTAATGACTAAGGTGCGTTTATCCAGCCGCGACATCAGCGTGTCTTTGCTCTCATTGGCAACAATTTCGCCGTGATGCATGATGGCAATATGATCACAAAGCGCTTCGGCTTCTTCGAGATAATGGGTTGTCAAAATGATGGTCGTGCCGCGCCGATGTAGCTCCTCGACATAGACCCAAAGCTGCCGCCTGAGTTCAATATCAACCCCCGCGGTCGGTTCATCCAGAATGAGAACGGGGGGATTATGGACAAGCGCTTTGGCAATTAAGAGCCGCCGCTTCATTCCGCCTGAGAGCTGGCGCACATAGGCATCACGTTTATCAGACAGGCCCAGAGCGGCTAGGATTTCCTCGCTGCGGCGCTCGGCCTTGGGCACGCCGTAATATCCGGCTTGTAGTTCCAAGGCTTGGAAAGGCGTAAAGAACACATCCATCGCAATTTCTTGGGGCACAATCCCGATAGAGGCGCGGGCCTGACGGGTTTGGCTATCAATATCATAGCCGCAAATCTTTGCCGTGCCTGAGGTCTTATTGACCATGCCCGAAAGGATATTAATCAGCGTGGATTTTCCTGCCCCATTAGGCCCGAGCAGGCCAAAAATAGAGCCGCGCGGAATGCTTAAGTCCACGCTTTTCAGCGCCTCTTTGGCAGGGGCCTTTTTGGACTTGGCGTAAGTCTTTTGAAGGTTTGTAACCTCTATGGCAGGGGCAATGGTCATGAGCGGGTCTTAGCTTATGTGTTCCGCTCTTGGAAAGCTAATTCCAAACCCATTTGCCACGGCTGCAGGGGATGCTGAAAATCGCGCTCAAAATCTGTGATATCTAGTGCTGAATTATCAGGCCGCTTAGCCGGGCGCGGGAAATGATCTGAGCTGACCCGCGTCACATCAGGATGGAGTTTGGCGTGGTCAAAAATAGCTTCGGCGAAATCGGCCCAACTTATGACCGGCCCGCTATTGCTGACATGATAAATCTTGGGCTGCGCGGGCATGGTTTCCAGCGCCGCCAAACAAGCCTCGGCCAAATGACCCGCATAGGTGGGCCGTCCAAATTGCGTGCTGACCAGATTAAGATGGGTCTCTGATGCGGCGAGACGCAGCATGGTGGTCATAAAGTTCTGCCCCGTCCCGTCATAAACCCAGCTTGTGCGCAGGATGAGGCTTTGCCCGCCTGCCGCCATGACAGCGCGTTCACCAGCGGCCTTGCTGCGGCCATAGGTGTTGAGAGGGTTTCGTTTATCGGTCGGATGATAAGCCCCGCTTTTCTCGCCATCAAAAACGTAATCCGTTGAGATATGGATGAACGGGATATCGGCTTTAGCGCAAGCGGCGGCCATGATCCCGGGCGCTTTGGCGTTGAGGATATTGGCCTCTGCCGCCTGTTTTTCAGCCCCGTCAACATCGGTAAAGGCGCAGCCATTGATGACCGCGTCAGGCGATAGCTTGCGTATCAATTGCGCCGCGTTTTCAGGATGGGCGATAAGGTCTAATTCTTTGCGGCCATAACAGGAAAATTCTGCGCCCCTTGCGGTTAAAGAGCGTTGCAGCGCGCGTGATAATTGCCCGTTTTTCCCAAAGACTAAAATGCTCATATCAGGCCAAGCCGTTTGCCCACACCATTGCGAGACAGAAGCGGTTCCCACCAAGCTCGGTTATCGAGATACCAGCGCACAGTGGCGGTAAAGCCTTGATCGCCTAAGGTGGACGGTTCCCAGCCCAGCTCTGTTTTAATCTTCGCAGCATTGACAGCGTAGCGGCGGTCGTGGCCGGGCCTGTCGGTGACAAAGTCAATCAGGTCAGCATATTGCCCTGAGCTGCGGGGGCGCTCAGCATCCATAATTGCGCAAATCGTATGGACGAGATCAATATTACGGCGCTCGTTATTGCCGCCAATATTATAAGTCTCGCCTAACGCGCCGCCATCTAAAACATTCAGCAAAGCCCGCACATGATCGCCAACGTAAAGCCAGTCGCGAATATTTTCGCCTTTGCCGTAAACGGGGATGGGTTTTTCAAAAAGGCAGGAGAGGATGATGACTGGGATGAGTTTTTCAGGAAATTGAAAGGGGCCGTAATTATTTGAGCAATTGGTTATTAGAACGGGTAAATCATATGTGCGTCCCCAAGCTCTGACGAGGTGGTCACTGGCGGCCTTACTGGCGGAATAGGGCGAGCTTGGCGCATAGGCTGTGGTTTCCGTAAAGGCGGGGTCGTCTTCTGAGAGGTCGCCGTAAACTTCGTCCGTCGAGACATGTAAAAACTTCGCGCCATATTTGCGGGCAGCTTCGAGCAGATTAAAGGTGCCGTTGATATTCGTCGTGACAAAATCAGCTGCCCCGTCAATGGAGCGGTCGACATGGGACTCGGCGGCCAAATGGATGACCGCTTCGGGTTTTACATCTGCGAATAACGCACCCAGTTTTGCCGCGTCCCGAATGTCAAGTTGCTCAAAGCGGTAATTTTCATAGTCGTCTATCGAGGCAAGGCTCGCGGGGCTGGCGGCATAGGTGAGGGCGTCTATATTGACGATATCCCGTCCTTCTACTGCGGCTTGGCGCACAAGCTCGGAGCCGATAAATCCGCAGCCGCCTGTGATAAGAAGGGTCATGCGAAGGGGCTTTCGAAATCAGCAAAGCTTTGCCCGTCTAAATCGCGCTCGGATATAATGGGTTTTACGGTGCCCCAATCAATGGCTAGGTCAGGATCATTCCACATGACAGAGCCTTCAGCGTCAGGCGCGTAATAATCTGTGACTTTATAAACCACCTCGCAATCATCTTCACGCGTGACATAGCCATGCAAAAAATTGGGCGGGACCCAAAGCTGTGCGCGCGTGTCTGCGGATAAATCGACACTGATATGCTGTCCATAGGTTGGCGAGCTTTTGCGCACATCGACGATGACATCCGTAATCTGCCCGCGCTGACAGGAGACAAGTTTACCTTGGGCGTGAGGCGGGGCTTGATAATGCAGGCCGCGCAATGTTCCAGTTTTTTCAGAGACAGACAGATTGTCTTGAACGAAATTATGCGCGCTGCCCACCGCCGCTTCAAAGGCAGAGGCCTTAAATATTTCCGCGAAAAATCCGCGCCCATCGCGAAATTTTTTCGGCGTAAACAGCACAGGCCCGTCAATTGAAAATGTCTTGGTTTCCATAAGGTGCTTTTGGCGCTTAATATATCGCGGCGCAAGCTGCGCCTTGTGGAAATTTCATGCAGACATTCAGAGACTTATGTCATAGTGAAGACATATGAATCGGCTGCACTCATATTTCACATATATATTCATTGTTCTTGCCGCTCTATTTGTTCTGGCAACGGCGCAGGCGCAAACCCCTGAGCCGCAGACATATGACATACCGAATTTCACGACCAGTAATCTTGAAGCCGATTTAAACGCTATCACAACCTCCGAAACACTGACGGAAGAGCAAAAGAAACAGGCCAAAACATATATTGAGACGTCCATAACCTCATTAGCCAATGCGACTAAAAATCTCGAAAACCTTACGAGGTTTAAGGTGGAACTCGAAAATGCGCCGCAAACCCTGCAAACGCTGCGGGCTGATATCACTGCGGCTCAGGCTGAGATTGCGAAATCCCCAGAAAAAGATGACGAGCCGATGCGCGAAGAGACGCTGCTCAAGCTGGAACAAGATCTCATTGTCAAAGAGAGCGAGCTTAGGACATTACGCTCTGAGGTGGAGGGGTACAAAAATGGTCAGCAAAATCTCGCGACCCGTCAGATTGCCGCCCCGAAAGAGCTGAGTGAAGGGCGCACACGCCTCGTAGAAATTTCAACCGCTTTAAGTGAATTAGGTGAGGACGGCCTTGACGCTGTTTCGAATGCGAATAGGCGCGCGCTGCAGTCCCGTCGTTATTTTAGGCGGACACAAATTTCTTCGCTCGAGCAAGAAATCGCAGGCCTGGCTAAGCGGCAGGAAATTGTCACGGCACGAAGTACCTTGGCCGAGCTGAAACTCCGAAGACTGTCAGAAGATGTGCAATATCTCTCAGAGGTCACAGGGCAAAAGCGGTTGAACGAAGCTGCAACTGTAGAATTTAATGCCAGCGAAGCTGTTGATAATTATGCGAACGCTCATCCTATCTTGTCTGATTTATCCAGGAAAAATCTAACGCTAGCCGAAGAAATTGTTGAATTTGCGACAGGCGCTGCAGAAGTGTCTAAAAAATTAGCCGCGACACGATCACGCTTGGACATCTTGGATAGTGATTTACAGGTCGCAGAAGAATTAATCAAAAGCGGGTCATTGGATCGCCGCGCCGGGGCGACGTTGCGCCGTTTATCCAATCAATTCACCCCGTCTCAAGTCTTAAAGACAGAAATTAAAGAGACACAAAAATCACGTATCCTTGTGACTCAGGAACGCCTCATCGCCCAAGAAACTTTGCGTGATATTCCGTTTGGCCCTGTGGATGCACCGGCCATGCTGGCGCAAGCGCGCACGAATGCGCCTGATCTGCCAGATTTGACTGAGGATGATGTTACTGCGCTGCAATCTCTTGTGTCGGAGCGCAGAGAGCTTCTGCAGCGCGTGATGACGGCGGCCTCATCGCGGCGCAGCGAAATCGCGAATCTGGCGGAGCAACAAAGCGTATTATTGGCTAACACTGAAAAGCTAGAATCCACATTGGATGAAAAACTCTTATGGGTGCCCAGTGTGCCGTCGATTAATTTTGGATGGCCTGCAAAAGTCGGCACAGGTATTTTGACCGTGTTCTCGCCGAAAAATATTCGCCTGACGTTTGATGTTTTTATCCTGCAAATTACACGTCTTTGGTTTTTGGTCTTTGTCTTTGTTGCCGCGAGCATAACGAGTCTTCTGATCCGCAAAAAATTGTGGCAGGATATTCTTGACCGATCAAAAAAAGTAGGGCGCGTGCAACAGGATAATTACTGGCATACCCCAGCTGTTATTCTGTCCTGTATAGTCATCGCGCTACCTTTTCCGCTTATCTTTATCTTATTGTGGCTCTTGTTTAACTTAAGCGATTCCCCTGACCAATTAATTGGCGGGCTATCCGACGCCTTCCTTTATGTTTCATTGTTTTCATTATTTATGCTGACATGGCGGGTATGGGATAAAGATAAATCTTTATTCGCGGCGCATTACAGATTGCCGCCGGGTTTCCGTGAAAGCGTCAATAAGCAGCTGCGCTGGTTTATTCCGCTCGCAGGGGCGTCTACCGCTTTGATTGCGCTCACAGATTCAAGTCCAGATGCCAGTGTTTATGGAGGCTTTAGTGTCTTCGCCTTTGTTGTGACGGCGGCCGCTCTCACGTGGTTTGGATTCAAAGTGTTATGGGAGAAACGTAAAATACATACGTCTAATTTTGATAAGGAAAGCTTCTTTATCAAATATAAAGGCCCGTTGACATTTGTGTCTGTCGGTTTGCCCATCATTGCAGGGGGGCTGGCGCTCTATGGTTATTATGATACGGCGCGTGAATTGCTGAGCCGCCTATTTCTGTCGGCCTGGTTATTCCTGCTAACCTATGTTGTACACGGCTTGATTAAGCGCACCATATTGGTCGCGCAGCGGCAAATCGCTTTTCGGCAAGCCTTAGAAAAACGCGATGTGGCGCTTAAGGCTAAAATCGAGAAATTAAAGGCTGAAGAGAGCGGCGAAGAACCACCGGCCCCAACGCCCGTTGATACAAGCGAGATTGATGTCAAAGCGATGAGCCGTCAATCCGCGCAACTCCTCAGCACCTTAATCCTCTTAGGCTTTGCCGCTGCCATGTGGCTCATATGGTCTGATTTATTGCCAGCCCTTTCGATTTTCAACGAAGTTCAAATTGGCTCTTACACCGGACAATTGGTGGATGAAGCGGGCGTTCTAAAAGACATCGCGATTCCCATCACGCTGTGGAACTTGATGCAGTTTTTCGTTATCCTCATATTGACATTTATTGCCGCTAAAAACTTACCGGGCTTTTTAGAAATATTTGTTCTCAATCGCGCCGGCGTTGATGCTGGTACACGCTATGCCATAAAAACAATATTGGGTTATATCATTATCGCTGTTGGCGTCGTTATTAGTTTTGATAAATTAGGACTTCAATGGTCACAGCTTAAATGGATTGTGACAGGTCTCTCTGTTGGTATTGGTCTGGGTCTCCAGAAAATCATTGCCAACTTTGTCTCGGGCCTGATTATCTTATTTGAGCGCCCCGTGCGAATTGGCGATTATGTGACGATTGGCGAACAAAGCGGGACTGTGTCTCGCATACAAATCCGGGCGACGACTTTAGCAGATTTGGAAAACCGTGAAATTCTTATTCCGAATGAGGCTTTGATTAGTGAACGTGTTACAAATTGGACGCTATCTAACTCTGTGACGCGGTTAACGGTGCCTGTCGGCATTGCTTATGGATCGGATACAGATAAGGCGCGTGACTTAATGCTGGAAGCCTTAAACGCGAATTCAAAGATTTTAGAAATGCCGGCACCTCAAGTGCTCTTTGTCGGTTTTGGTGACAGCTCGCTTAATTTTGAATTGCGTGTCTTCCTGCGTAATTTTGAGGACCGCGTCAATGTTCGGCATATGGTGCATACGGATATCAATAAAGTCTTGGCTAAGGCCGGAATATCGATTCCATTCCCGCAAACAGATTTAAATATCGTCAGCCAAAAAATGCCGCTGGACATTGCCTCAAAAGCTGCGGCGCGGCCAAGTAAGCCCAAAACGGCGGCAGCAAAGCCTAAACCTCAAGCCCCAAAAAAAACAAGCTAAGATCATAATAACACTCTGTTTTTTTAAAGAGTTTATCCTCTTTGTGGGCGCAACACTGTCAACTGTAATTTAATTTAAAACCACTTGTCTTTGTTACGCGGTTTTGCTTTATGTTCTCCTTGAAGTTGGGGATTTATGACAATCACAAAACGACGCTTACAGCGCGAGGCTAGGCGAGAGCAATTACTGCGTGTGGCCATTAGCTGTTACGGCGAATTGGGGGTGGAGCGTGCAGGGCATGGGGATATTGCCAAGCGCGCCAAGGTCTCGACGGCGACGGTATTCAATTATTTTGCAACACGTGAAAAGCTTACAGAGGCTGTCTTTCAAGAAGTCTATAATGTTTTTGATAAGATGTTTTCGACTATTACGCCGCCGGGCTTTACCCCGCAAGAGCATGTCCAAAAACTCGCCGATAGTTACGTATTTTTGGCGCAACAACATCCGGATATTTTAAAAGTTGTTTTAAACTGGTCGGCTTCATTTGGACAAGGCGTGCGCCCGCAATTTCTTAAATTTCAAGAGTGGGTTCTAAAAGGCATTGAGCATCACATGCATAAAGAAAACCCTGATCCGTCTGATGCTACAATGATTTTGACGGCGTCCTATAGCTATGCGCGCATGAAGCTCGATAATACACCCGAAGCCGTGCTGGATAATTATGTCGCCCGGGTTATTCAAGCGGTGAGTTAGACTGACGTAACCAGCCATGCTGACTGCGGCGTCATAGCGTCAATCTTTTTGTTTAAGCGGCCCGCAAACTCGGGCATAGGGCGGGGGTGAAATATCTTGCCGCTATACCGTTATTATTTGCTGTGCCTGCTTGGGGGCAGGAGGCGGATGAGATTGTAATCTTGTTGCCTAATGTCGACGAAATTATCGTCGAGGGATTTTACGATAAGAACAAAACCTTAAGTCAAATTCCAGGGAGTATAGGTCTTATTGGCCAAACGGAATTGGATAAAGTTGCCCTCGTGCATCCTGCCGAAGCTCTCAACGCTGTAGCAGGCGTGAATATACAGCGCGGGAGTGGACAGGAGCATCTAACTGCTATTCGCTCTCCCGTTTTGACAGGCGGGGCTGGGGCAGGGTCATTTCTTTATCTCGAGGACGGCGTTCCTTTGCGCGCGGCGGGCTTCGCTAATGTCAATGGGCTTTTCGAGGCAGGAACAGAGTTCGCGAGTAAATTGGAAGTCTTTAAAGGGCCGGGGCCTGTCTTTTTTGGCTCCAATGCTGTGCACGGCCTGGTCAGCGTTCAATCGCGCGATGTAGATGGCCCTAATCATTTTGAAATCCTTGGCAGTGATGATGGTCTCGTTTCGTCGCAATTAAGCGTTGCGAGAGGGCCGCTTCGCAGCTCAGTTTCGCTCGTCTCTGATAATGGCTTTCGCGAGGATAGCGGGTTTGACCAACAGAAATTTCAAATAAAATATGAAGAGGATTTTGGCCCATGGTCTGTAGATTGGCTCTCCTCCTTTAATAATCTCAATCAAGAGACGGCCGGTTTTATTCAAGGCGATAATGCGTTTCTCGATGATGATATTCGGTTCACGAACCCCAACCCCGAAGCCTTTCGCGACGGTAAAAGCTACCGCACCCAAGCACGGTTTGAACGTCAGTTAGAGGGCGGCAAAACCCTCGCTCTCACGCCTTATGCCCGCCGCGCCGAATTGCGTTTCCTGCGCCATTTTGTGCCGGGGCAAGCGCTTGAGAAAAACGGCCATAGCTCTGTGGGACTGCAAAGCGCCTATTATGATGACAGTTTTAACATTGGCGCAGATGTCGAATATACTAAAGGAAAACTTTTTGAATTTCAGGAAAACCCTGACCAATTTTCTTTCGTCCAGGGCTTGCATTATGATTATGAGGTCGAGAGTTTTGTCGGCGCGGTTTACGCCCAAAAGGACGTGAAGCTCTCAGACAGGCTGACGCTCGATATTGGCGCGCGCGCGGAATATACCGATTATAATTATGACAACCAAGCCAGTGATGGCCAGTCAGGCCGTTTCATCCGTGTTGCGGACCGCAGCGATGACTTTCTGACCGTGACGCCCAAAGCAACGTTGAGCTATAGTTTCGATAATGGGCCTTTAATTTATGCGCGCGCTGCCAGAGGGTCTCGCGCTCCGCAAGTCACGGATTTATATTCAGTGCAATTAAATCAAGTCGCGGGCGAGGCCGATGTTGAAACGCTGGACAGTTTGGAAGTGGGTTTCAAAGGCGAGTTTGGAGCCTTTTATACGGAACTTGCCGCCTTCACCGGATGGAAAGATAATTTCTTCTTCCGCAATGCCAATGGCTTTAATGTCGTGGACGGCAAAACGCGGCATAGCGGAATAGAATTGAGCTTTAATGGAGACATTACAGATTGGCTCTCCGTTTCTGGCGGCGGCACACTGGCGCGGCACACTTATAACTTCGACCTTGATGAAGGGTCCCCGGCCAATAATATTACCTCAGGCGACCGCGTAGATACGGCGCCTGATACGCTCGCGCAAATGCGCGCGAGCCTATACCCGACCGATGATCTAACGGCGGAAATTGAATGGCGGCATGTTGGCAGCTATTTTACCAACCCTGGAAATACGGCCGACTATCCCGGTTATGATATTTTTGTTCTTCGCAGCAGCTATGATATCAATGAGACTATAAGGCTCTTTGGCCGCGTCGATAATATTTTTGACAAACGCTATGCGGATCGTGCCGATTTCGCTTTTGGCAATGAACGGTTTTTCCCAGGCCGCCCGCGCACGCTGTTTTTCGGGGTTTCGTCAGAGTTCTAAACGAGGGTTCTAAAGCTCTCGACATTGGCAGAAAATCCTCGTAATCCGCGACTATGAATATCCCGGATAGTAAACTCTCTCAGGTCGTTGACCGCTTTGAACATATCGAAGCGCGTATGGGCGCGACGACAAATAGCGACGAGATTGTGCAGCTCGGTAAAGACTATGCCGAGCTAAAGCCCGTCGTCGAAGGTGTGCGCGCTTTGCAAGCCGTGCGCTCCGAGATGGAAGATTTGCAAGCCATGCTCGATGACCCTGAAATGGGGCCTATGGCGAAAGAAGAGCTGCAAGCCCTCAAAGATAAATTGCCAGGTCTGGAAAAAGATGTCTCTCTCTTGCTTCTGCCCAAAGATAAAGATGACAGCGCCTCAGTCGTGCTTGAAATTCGCGCAGGCACAGGCGGGGATGAAGCCGCTATTTTCGCGGGCGATCTCTTTGCCATGTATTCTCGCTATGCCCAGCTTCAAGGCTGGAAGGTCGAAGTCGAGAGCGACTCGCAAGCGGATATGGGCGGCTATAAAGAAATCATTGCCTCTGTGTCGGGAGCAGGGGTCTACGGGAAGTTCAAATTTGAATCCGGTGTCCACCGCGTCCAGCGCGTACCTGTCACGGAAACGCAAGGCCGCATACATACCTCAGCGGCAACAGTTGCCGTCCTGCCGGAACCCGAAGATATTGATATTGGATTTTCTATGACCGATGTGCGGGTCGATACGATGCGGGCCTCAGGCGCGGGCGGACAGCACGTCAATAAAACGGACTCTGCTGTGCGCATGACCCATGAACCGACAGGCGTGGTTGTCGTCTGTGACGCCAAGTCTCAACATATGAACCGCGCCAATGCCGAACGCCTGCTCAAGATGAAACTTTACGATATTGAAAAGCAGCGCATAGACGCCGAACGCGCGGATGATCGTAAAGACCAAGTCGGCTCAGGCGATCGCTCAGCCCGCATTCGCACTTACAACTATCCGCAAGGCCGCCTGACCGATCACCGCATAAACCTCACGCTTTATAAGCTCGATAAAATTGTCGCGGGGGATGAGCTGGGCGATGTCATAGACGCCCTCATCAGCGAAGACCAAGCCAACCGCCTCGCGCAGATGGAAGCTGACGTTTGATTATGGCGCGCGTAAAAATCGCCTTGTGCTGGCTCTTTGCGCTTTTCTTCTTTGTCGCTGGTATTATGCATTTCGTTCAGGATGATAGCTTTGCCGCGATTGTGCCGCCCGTGCTCCCATTCCCGAAACTGATTGTCTGGGTGACAGGCGTGATGGAGCTTGTTTTTGCTGTGGGGTTGGTCTTGCCAAAATATCGCAAGGCAGCAGGCTTCTGGCTTGCGCCGTATCTGCTCGCAGTTCTGCCGGCCAATATTTATATGGCGATGCATAATATTCCTTTGGGCGATATGGCCGCGAGCCCGACCGCGCTGTGGGTTAGGGTGGCGCTGCAATTTCCGCTGATAGCCCTTATTCTTTGGGCCAGCGGGAATATAGGACGTCGTCAGATCTCGACTTAACTTTATCGTTTTTCAATAATAAATTGACTTTTTTATCCAAGTGTATTATCGAAAAACGATAAGGAGGCAATTATGCAAAACATATTTACGAAAAAGCTTTTAGCCACTGCGGGTGCCACTGCGGTGATTTTAGCGACAACATCTATGGCGATGGCCCATGATGTTGATGATAATGACCTTGTTGAACAAACCCATGACATTGCGGACTTCAACAAAATTCAGATTACAGGCGTTTACACATTAGAGGTTCAGGTTGGTGAGGACTTTTCCGTTTTCACATCTGGCAAACATAAAGACGTCGAGGGCATGGAGGTCTATTTGAAAGGCTCAACTCTTGTGCTGGCGCAGGATGAAGATAAGCGAAATAAAATCATCGGCCGAAAAAAGCAAAATAATAACGGCATTCACGCGGTTATAACTCTGCCATCGCTTGAAGGCCTTAATATCACAGGTGTCGGGACGGGCGAGATTCAAGGTATTGATAGTGAGCGTTTCGAGATAGAAGCGGCAGGCATTAGCGACATGGAGCTTTATGGGACTTGCGGCAAATTGGATGTCGATATGGCTGGCATCGGAGAAATCCGCGCTAAAGATTTGGAATGCGAAGATGTCGATGTTGATTTAGCGGGTATGGGCGAGGTGTCCGTTTACGCTTCGAAATCGGTCAGCGCTGATGCGGCGGGTATGGGAAGCATTGAGGTTTACGGAAATCCTGAAGATGTTGATAAAAGTAAGAACTTTATGTCTTCCGTCAAAATCAAATAATGTTATGAGCGGTCATGGCCGCTTCTAAATACCCGCCCAATAAAACATCCTTTATCACGGCCGCCCTTGTGGCGGCTTTGCCCTTTGCCGCGGACGTGTTGGTCTTTGGGTCTACCGGGCGGGCTGAGCTTATTTTTCAGGACTTTGGTATCTTGCTGTTTAACGCCGCTTTCGCCTCCGCGCCGTTTATTTTCATCGGACTGGTGATGCGTCCGCGCCAATCCGTGACCCGCGCCTTATGGGTTGGGTTCGCCCTGACGGTCATTGTCTGGGCGGCTTACGCCGCGTCGGGGCGCCATTATGGCCTCAGCCATGAAGGCGGAAATCTTAATCTCGCGCTCTTTATGATCCTGATGATATGGCCCTTTCTCGTAACCATTATTATGGGGCTGATTGGGAAATATGAACCGGGTAGGGCTGTTGCGCCTGATGCCTGACGTTTTGCCGTGTCTAAAAACGCGCTGAAAAGCGTATTGTCTTTCGCGGCGAGTAAAGGCTAATATGAGTCATGTCATCATCCCTCGAAATTGCCCTTTTTCCTTGCTTGTCAGATAATTATGGATTGCTAATCCATGACCGAGATAGCGGGCAAACCGCTGCCATTGATACGCCCGAAGCCGCCAAGATTGAGGCGGCTTGTGCTGAGCGCGGATGGACGCTCACGCAAATCTGGAACACCCATCATCATCCTGATCATGTCGGCGGCAACCTCGCGCTCAAAGACAAATACGGCCTGACCATAACAGGACCTGACCAAATTGATGGCCGCATACCTGGCCTAGATAAAGGCGTGTCGGGCGGAGACAAATTTAAATTTGGCGCGCATGAGGTGCAGGTGATTTTCACCCCCGGCCATACGGTGGATCACATCATTTATTACGTCCCTGCCGCTAAGGCCGCCTTTGTCGGGGATACGATTTTTGCCTTGGGCTGCGGACGTCTTTTTGAGGGCTCGCCCGAAGATATGTTCGGCTCTATGGCCGCCATTGCAGAGCTGCCTGATGAGACCAAGCTCTATTGCGCCCATGAATATACGCTCTCCAATGCGAGGTTCGCGGTGACGGTAGAGCCGGATAATGATGCGCTACTCGATTACGTAAAACACGCCAAAAAGCTACGCGAAAAAGGCACCCCCACAGTCCCAACAACCGTCGCCGCTGAAAAGGCCGCGAACCCATTTATGCGGGCAGGCACGGCGGAACGGCTAGGAGAAATCCGAGCGGCTAAGGATCGGTTTTAGCGGCGCAGGCGCAATTAGGCGGCCCTTACGCATTCAAAAACCCCGTTAACACGCCCGCGACATTGTCTCCGACTTTTGGGACGCCGTAACCGCCCTCCATGATGAAAACTGTGGGCAGGCCCAATTGCGCAATGATAGCGCCATAAAGCGGGTAGTCCGTTGTTTTGAGTTTAAAGCTGCTGATGGGATCATGTTCAAATGTATCTACGCCCAGAGACACCACCAAAACATCCGCTTTAAACCGTGAAATGTGCTGCAAGGCATTGCGCAGCGCGGCGCTCCACGGCGCGTAGGCTGTGCCCGCAGGAAGCGGATAATTCACGGTAAAGCCTTGGCCCGCGCCCGCGCCTGTCTCGTCTTTATGTCCCCAAAAATAAGGAAAGTGATCATCAGGATGCCCGTGTATGGATGTGAACAGCACATCATCCCGCTCATAGAATATATCTTGCGTGCCATTACCGTGATGAAAATCAACATCCAAAATAGCGACGCGCCCCGCGCCGTTCTTGCGCAAGGCCTGCGCCGCGATAGCGCTATTATTGAGGATACAATAACCGGACATGTAATCGGCTCCGGCATGATGACCCGGCGGGCGGATTAAGGCAAAGGCGCTATTAGCCCCATCGCTGACGGCATTGGCCGCGGCTAAGCTGCAGGCTGCGACGGCTTTAAGCGCCTCCCAACTTGTCTTTGTAATCACAGTATCTGACGAGCTTGCGAAATACCCTGCCGCGCCATCTATGTCTGTTGGCGGCTTTTCGCGGCGTTTGCTGTGAGGGTAGCTCATGGGCAGAACATCACCGGCATAGCCCGCCGCGTCCCAGCGCTCCCAAGCTGTTTTAATAAAATCTATATAATCGGATGTATGAACGCCCTGCAAAGACGTTTCATCAAAGACCGGCGGGGATAAAAAGTTCTTAAACCCGGCACGCTTCATACCAGGCAATAACAAGTCCATGCGGTGCGGACCTTCATGCGGGTCAATCATTTGGCCGCGATGCAGCTCCGCTTTGGGGTGATGTAAAACATGCGCGTCACTATAAAAAATCTTCATCTAACAAAACCGATAACATCTGTGCGGCCTCTACATATGGCATCAAAACCGGAACATTAAAACGTGCTTTTTGTGAGGAACCGCTCAGCTCGACTCATAACACGCCGCTAGCAAACCGCGCATAACCTCCACCCCCATCTCCTGCATCAAGGCGATATTCCGTTCGGGAATACCCTCCGGATTTGGATAGTGCTTTAACGCCGCTTCAACACTGGCTTCGCGCAGGATGTGGAGCATGGGGTAGGGGGAGCGGTTGGTGTAGTGGCTTGCGTCATCGGGCGGGGTTTCGGCGAATTGGTAATCGGGGTGAAAGCTCGCGAGTTGGTAAATACCTTCATAGTCTTGCGTTTTTAATAGGGCTGTGGCGAGGGCTAAGAAATCCAAATAATCGCCGTAATCAGATAAGCTGCTTGGGAAGATGAGCAGGCTTGTTTCGCGGGCCGCGTCTTTATCAAGGGCCGCGCACTGCGCGATGAGCTGTTCTAATTGCCTTTGCGTCTCTGATGTTTCGATGACCTCATAATGAATGCGGCCGCTGTCGAACTCACGCTTTGCAAAAGGGCAGATATTATGCGCGATGACAATGCTCGAGAGCCATATCTTGGTTTGGGCGATAATTGTTTGCGTATTGGGCATGAGCGTTCCCCATAGCGCCATAACTGTTTCGGAACAACATCGCGCTGAGACGGTTGTAAGGGTGAAGATATTTAACAGGAGACAGACATGGCTAAGCTCGAAAAATTTGACGAGAACCCGCAAGAGCAATTACTTGAAGAGCTCAGAGCTGCGCGCTGCGTCATGCTTGGTACGCCCCATCACCATAACAAGCACATGCAGCCCATGACCCCGCAAGTCGATATGGAAGATCAGTCCATCTATTTCTATTCAGATAGTACAAGTGATCTTGGTAAATCCGTAATAGATAGCGCGGGACGCACGCATCTGTGCCACATAGATGATAAATATCAGGCTTGCGTCACAGGTATTTTAGCGGTTCATCCCAATCCGGAAACGATTGCCAAATTCTGGAGCCCCGCCGTAGCGGCGTGGTATCCGGGCGGTAAGACAGACCCGAAAATGTTGATGCTCAGGTTCACGCCGATTGATGCCGCGATTTGGGCCACAGACAAATCAATGATGGGCTTTGCTTATGAAGTGGCGAAGGCCAATCTTAAACGGCAAGTGCCTGATGTCGGTGAGAGCAAGGTCGTCAATCTCTAAAAGCTAAACTTTAAAGCCCCGCCTTTAGAGCGTGGTTTTTTATTGGCAAAATTGTGATGTCGCAAAGCGAGTTAATATGCGCTAGGCTGTCTTCAAAACAGCATCACAGGATATCATCATGGCGCGTAGCGTATTACTCACAGGCTTAAGTTTGACTTTGGTCATGGGCGCAAACATGGCGGCGAATGCCCAAGACGCAAAGGCCGAGCCGACGCGGCAAGAGATTGCCTTAGCGGCGGGCTATAAAGCTATGTTCACTTGCTCAGGCATGTTTAACGGCGATAAATCCTCCGAGCAGATTATGGCGGATGAGCTGTCCAATTATTACGGCGACTATGTTGCGCCTATGGCGCTAACGGGCGAGGCGAAAGTCAATGAGGTTGAAAAATATGTCAGCGTGAGTTTCGCGGATGACATGCCGCCGCGTATCTCCGCTTGGCGCGAGCATTTGGGCTGCACCGCTTTGCCGGAAGGGGCGGAGCCTGACTTTATCAAGAATCTGCCGCGCGTAAAACTCCGCGCGCCGAAATATGATCCCGCCGAGGTGATGTGGCCCAAAGGCGATAAATTGCCTAATGATCCTCTCGCGGAAGACATTGATGAAGAGGCTTTGGATACGGTTATTGATAAAGCCTTTAGCGGCGGGTTTAAGGGCGGGACGACGGCGGTGGTCATTACGCAAAATGGCCGCTTGGTCTCCGAGCGATACCGCGATGACTTTGATAAGTTTACCTCACAGCGCACATGGTCGGTCGCCAAATCAGTCGGCGCGTCCATCATCGGCGCGGCCCAATATAAGGGCATGATTGATGTGAAAGATAAAGCAGGGCTGAAAGCCTGGTCGCGCAAAGGCGATCCGCGCGGGGCCATCACGGTAGAGAACCTGCTGCAAATGGCCAGCGGACTGAATAGTGACCCTGCGGGCAATCGCACCGATGCGGTTTATTTCGGCGGCGGACTTGTGGTGCAAAACGCGACTAAGAACCCGCTCGAAGCGCCGCCCGGTGCGCGCTGGCGCTATGCTAATAACGACACGATGCTCGCCATGCGGGCCTTGCGTGAAAAGATGAGCAATGACCGCCGCTACCACACATTCGCCTTTACTAATCTTTTGCATAAAATCGGGATGTTCCACACCGTGCCAGAGATGGATTGGGACGGGGATTTCATTCTCTCCAGTCAGGTCTGGACAACGGGGCGCGACCTCGCGCGGCTCGGACAGCTTTACCTCAATGACGGCGTTTGGGACGGGCAGCGCATCCTTCCCGAAGGCTGGGCGGATTACGTTGCCGCCCCCGCAAAGGCGCAGCCGCCAAACCGCTTAGGCGAGAATGCCGAAAAACCAGGACGCGGTTACGGCGCGCAATTCTGGCGCTACGAAAACTATCCCGGCGTGCCCAATGACACCTATGCCGCGCTCGGCAATCGCGGGCAATTCGTCATCATAGTGCCCTCCCGCCAAGCCGTCATCGTGCGCCGAGGCTATGACTGGCGCGGCAATTACTTCGACGGACCTGCCTTTGCAGCAGAGGTTCTTGCGGCGCTTGAGGAGTGATATTGCTTAGTTTTTCGACGCTCAGCTATAGTATATAGTCTGAGCCATATCGCACCAGAAATTACTTCTCGGAGTCAATATAAATAGTCGCTTCAGATTCACCTGAAATAATCGTACTAGAGATAGATTTGTTTTCACCCGCCAGTTTCTTCAATGCGATTTCTTTAACCGCCTCATATGGTGGTATGGTGTTGAAAAATGCATATGTGAAGTGACTGCCGTTCGGGGCATATCCGTCAAGATGATAAATCCTCTCATCGGGGCCTATTTCGCCAAGTTCCCTCGAGATGGCTGTCGTACCGTCATACGAGCCGAGAGACACTTCAAACTTAAAATCTTCTGTCTTCTCATCTTGTAATTTAAAGACAAACTTTCTTGCCCGCTCACCCTCAAGCTCAAAATATTCCAAGACGAATAGTTTTCCATTTTCAAGTTCGCTTTGCTCTCGGATGTAAAACCTTTGTTCCTTCAATTCTTCGTCTGCATTCTCACGCCAGACGTCATAGATCTTTTCGATTGCAAAATCTCGCGCTGGGTAATCCTTGATCGCTTCGTTTTCTTGCACAAGCTTGGCTAAAGCGCGCCATTCATTGGGATTTAATTCAACGACCTTCTTGAACTGATTAATGGCTAACTCATGTTGGCTTTTATTTTGATAGAGCTGTCCCAAATTGTAATGACTATCCACATCATTTGGTTTTTGCTCAATAGCCGCTAAGTAGTATTTTTTCGCGCTGCTTGCATCACCTGCGATGGCATAGATTGTCGCCAAATTGAAATTAGCATCAAAATTCCCCGAATTGAGCGCCAGCGCCTTCTTGTAAGCTATTGATGCGGACGCCAGATTGTCTTGCATTTCGTGAGTTCGCCCAAGCGATACAAAATATTTTTCATCATTACTGTTCAGAGCTATCGCATCTCGAAAAGACTCTTCCGCACCATCAAGATTATCGGCATATTGGTTGATGAGGCCAATATAAAAATAAGCGTCTGACAAAGAGGGGGCTAACTGCAAAGCAGATTTGAATGTTTCAATCGCCTTCGTATCCATTTCAGCGTAAAAATATACGCACCCCAGAAGCATATATATTTCAGCGTCTTTCGATTCACTGACAAACGCTGCTAAATCTTCTTCTTTAAGCTTCAGCTGGTTAAGTGCATCTTCATGAGAATCTCCCTGAAAAAGGTCAATTATGCCTTGAAGCTGTTCGTTAGGTTTGCTCGTCACTTCATTGGCGAACGAATGGCTCGACAAGAGTATTGCCAACAGAAATAAAACAAATTGCTTCATATGAATATCTGCTTCTAAGTCGTTATTTACTATCCGCGTATTGTAAGTCGTGCAATCTTTTACTGTGCCCGATGAGTGTTGTCCGCTTATTAAATTAGTCGGAAGTCGCTTAGCTTCAGCCTTAAATATGTCGTAACCTCAGCATCTTATCTAGGACGACATGTGCTTCACTCCCGCGATATTGACGCGCCGAGGCTACGATTGGCGCGGAAATTATTTCGACGGTCCTGCTTTCGCGGCGGAGGTTCTTGCGGCGTTGCAAGAATGATATATCACTGCGGGTATGATGAGCAAATTTAAAACAGCCCTAAAGTGGATTATTGGCGGTCTGGCAATCTTATATATCGTGCTTCTTGCGGCCGTTTATTTTTTGCAGCGCGATTTTATTTATAATCCGCCTAAAGAATATATAGCGCCCGACGCTATGCAGCTCGGTATGGATGAAGTTGATATAGGAAATGGCAGCATGGCGTGGTGGGCCCCGCCGCAGCCGGGGAAACGCACGGTTATTATGTTTCACGGCAATGCCTCCGCCATCTATTCAGATCACAAGATTTTTCAGGAAATCATTGCTCAGGGAAATGGCCTGATGTCGGTCGGCTATGCAGGCTATCCCGGCCAACCTGGCAAAGCGACCGAAAAGGCCATCGTCGCTGACGCTATTCCGCAATATGACTGGGTCGTCAGCCAAGGCGTCGATCCGCGCGATATTGCCTTTTTGGGCACCTCACTGGGCAGCGGCGTGGCCTCACAAGTATCAGTCCAGCGCGAACCTGCCTTGCTTATTCTTGGCGCGCCTTTTGAGAGTACCTACGCGCTCGGAAAAGAACGTATGCCGATATTCCCAGTGAAATTATTGATGAAAGACAAATGGCGCTCGGATCTGGCTTTGCGCGGGAAAAAGATGCCCTTGGTTTGGATACACGGCACTGACGATCACGTCATTCCTATTAAAGAAGGCCGGCGTCTGTACGACGAATATACCGGCCCAAAATCGGCATTTGTCATAGAGGGTGGTCACCACGACGACCTTTGGCAAATGGGCGGAAGAGAAATCGTCTTTGACGCGCTAGACAAGATGACATCACCCGGCGCAGAGCCCGCCACGCCTTGAGAGTCTTCTTGGCGAAGATGTAAAATTAAGGCGCGTTTATGGGGCGGGACTAATGCCGCCTAATCCGTATCCAGCGCCTTATCTATTTTTGCGGCGAGGTTGGCGAAGTGGAGGCCTTTCAGGTTATTTGTCCGCGACGGCGATCTTAGGTCTCTTTGCAGAGCTACCAATGAGGCGCGGGCGAGGGCTTGATAATCTTCCGTCACAGCCGTTTTGTCTGCGTCCTTTTTTGCAGGCTCTAAACTCTTAATCATCATATTGACAAAGCTTGATTGCAGGTGCCGGCGGTAAGCCGTGACATCCGTCCCTCTTTGGCCGGCTTCCTCGAACAATGCGGTGCGGACTTCTGAAAACAGCTCCACGGGGTCATACATTTCAAGTCCGCCTGCCTGCGCTTCGATGATATGCGCAATGCGGTCAGGCGCCATAAGCCCATTTAAAGTGCGGTCCCCAAAGCGGGTCACGGTGTCCAAATAAGTCTCGTAGCCAATGCGCTGTAGAACCTCTTCATTGCGCCAGAACTCAGGGAGTTTGAGCGCATTCTCTTTGACGAAATCAAGCGCTTCCTGCTGTTTGGTAAGTGGGTAGCTCTCATAAACATCTGTTTGGTTTTGCCCTTGCGCCAGCTCGCGGCGATAAATGGCTCCTCCTACATATTTGGTCACATGTCCAATCTCGCGGCTATATTGATTGGCCAAGGCTCGATAAGCAACGCCGAGTTCATCATAGCTTTGCCCCGGCTCATAAGTCGCCGCATCAACTAAGTTATCCATGATACGGGACAGGTTCAGCATGCCCAGGCGCGTAGCTTCCATCGCATCATTGGTCAGGTCTTCCGTTTGAATACGCGGGTCCCATCTAGCGGCATCGGAATAGCTGTCCCACCGGAAAGCTGGGTTCTCAAGCTGGCGATCTGCAATCTCATTAAGGTACTCGACTTCTTCCTCTGCGCTCTTGTCGCCGGGGAATTCTGTATAACCCCATTCAATGGCAAATTTATCATAGGGGCCAGGCACAGTATCAATCGGCGAGACGCCGTCTTCGGGCTGCATGACATAATTAAAGCGCGCATAGTCCATGATGGAGGAGGCCACGCCGTTTTTCGCGACAAATTCCGGGTCGCGTAATTGCTCTACCGTATAGGCGTTTGAGCCTATGAAATTATGGTGCAGGCCAATGGAGTGCCCGACTTCATGGGCCACAACAAAGCGCACCAAGTCCGACATGACATCATCTGGCAGCGGTAATTTGCTCGCGCGCGGATCCGTGGCTCCCGCTTGCGCGAAATACCATTCCTCAACCAGCTTAATGACGTTGTGATACATGCGCACGTCAGCTTCAATGATTTCGCCTGTGCGCGGATCCGCGACATGTGGCCCCTGCGCATTTGGAATGTCTGATGGTACCCAGCGAATAACCGCGTAGCGCGCATCTTCGGGATCCCAATCCGGATCTTCTTCAACTGTGGGCGCCATTTTCGCGATTATGGCATTTTTAAAGCCGGCTTGCTCAAAGGCTTCTTCCCAAAACTCGATACCCTCGCGCGTCGCCTCGATATAACGTGTAGGCGTGCCGCGATCTATATACCAGACAATGGGCTCGACGGGTTCACTGAGGGCGGCTTTTGGATTTTTCTTCTCAAGACGCCAACGCTTAATATAGCGCGTTTCTTCGACCTTGTTTTTCTTGCCCGTATAATCCTGATAGCGCGCGTCAAAGAAACCGACGCGGTGATTATAATGGCGGGGCTTCATCAAGTCTTTCGGCAGAGCCAGAATTGAATGGCGAATTTCGGCTGTTATATCTTCAGGTTCCGGCGCCGGACCAGGGGGTTTGGGTTGTCCGGGTCTCAGGGGCGCGGGTTTGACTTCAAATTTCCCAAGAACGCGCGCCTCGATATTTGTCTCAAAGGCTTTGACCTCGCGGATCACAGTGGCCTTATCATCCATTTTTCCGCGCTCTAGGCCCTCTAATCCTTTGACCTTCCCCATAAAGGCGTCGGTGAGCTCTATCAGAGGCGCATCATCTTCATCGTCATCACGAAAGGCTTTGATGTTCATTTTAGCGAGAATGGCATCCAGATCGGTTTTCTTAACAACAAAGGTCTCCGGCTCGCCCTCTTTTGACACGATAGAATAGTCGCGGGCTCTCAGCAGGACTTCATCTCCAACCCGTTCAAAATAAACATATTGGCGGGCGCTATCGGCACTGATTGTGCCTTTTCCGGTTTGTATCCCGGAGACTTTTACTTGCCAGACAAATTCACGTCCGAATTGATCTTCGGGAATTTCGAAATAAACTTTTCCGTCAACCAGATGTGTTGTGAAAACCCCCTCGCGCGTGACAGCGTCTTCCGTAACGATGTCCTCAAAAGGTTTGATTTTGGATTTTTCCTCGTCCTCATCTTTATCTTTGTCCTCATCACCGTCCTTTTTCTCGTCTTCTTTTTTATCTTTGCTTTCATCTTTGTCATCATCTTCCTCGGGATGATTGTCTTGCGCAGATTTAGGCGGCTCATCGGCAAAGCTTATGATCGGTGTGGTCACAACAAAAGCTGAGAGCGCGGCAGTGCCTAAGAGTAGCGAGATTAGCTTTAAATGTTTCATGGTCCGTCCTTTAAAATGCGCGGTGATGTCTCAAATCGTTTTTTTAATTATTTTATCTATCTGTGGTCTATTACAAAGACGTAGCCGTAAATCTAATTCCCTAGAGAGGCGAGTAGTCTACTTGACGTGCTTTAAGCCGCTAGGCCCAATGTCTTACACGCTCGCTGCGGGCCTAAAACAAGTCCGTTTAAGATAACAAATGCGTTACTCTCGGGTAATTAAAAACGTCTCAGGATTATCGCACTCCTCTTTGAGCTGACCTGAGACGAAATTATCAATGCCCTTTTCATCGACAAGGCGCTGAAACGGCATTTGGCTATTGACCTTCACCCAGACGGAAATATCCAGTTTGCGTGTCCCGTCGCAATACTCACGATAAGCCTCGCGCTCGACTGTGAAGCTAAAATGCCGATGCCAATCCACGTTCCAATCAGGGCCACCAAAAAGCTTAGCCGTTTCTTTGGCATCCCGTAATATGCCTTGCGCTTTATAGGCCATGTCATATTGGCTCGGCTCGAGCGCATAGACAATTAAATCCCCCGCATCTGTTCGGCTATTGGGGACGAAACTTGCGCTCTTTGGATCCGTGATTAATTTAGCATTGCCTTCAATTTGAACCTCGTCATTTTTTTCCACCTTAAAATCGACTGAAGGTGTGTTGGCGTGAGAAAAAGCTTCTGGCCAAAAAACGGCAATCCGTCCCGCTTTCGGATCAATCTGCGCGGGATCGAGTTTTCTCAATGACCGGACCGTCCCCATATCGATTGTCATGCAGCCTGCCATAAAAACAGCCATGATGAGGGTTATGCAATGGGAGAGTTTCACATCGTTTTGTAAAACGAGCGCTCGCCCAATAGCAAGCTTGCACAACAGTCTTACCAATTGACCGCGCCGCGCCGATTGCTTACTTAAGCCTATCGAAACGAGCTTTGGACACCTCTATGTCAAACCCTGATAATTCTGTTGATGATATAATAATTTCGGCCACGACCCGTGTGGCTTGTGATGGCGGCGGCGGAGCTTTGGGGCATCCTAAGGTTTATTTGGATATGGGCCAAGAGACCGAAGTGAGCTGTAAATATTGCGACCGTCTGTTCAAGCTTGACCCCAACGCTAAACCTGGCGCTCATCACTAGAGATTATTCCCCGAGCTTAAACCGGTATCGCTTGATGATGCCTGTTGCGGCTGTGGGTCTGCCATTGATAAGTTTTGGATTAAACCGCGTGCGCATGGCGGCGCGTTCTGCGGCTTTCACAAAGTCTTTTTGATAACGCTCAGCTCTGACATCGACCAACTCCGTCATAGCAACACGTCCGCGTTCATCAATATTGAGTTTCAATTCGACAAGGGCTTCAATCTCGCGCCGCATGGCTTTGCGGGGATAGCGGGGTGTCACATTACGGCGAATAGTGGGCTGCGTAATGTTCAGCTGAACAACGGGCTCGAGTGGTGGCGGCGGAGCAGGGCGAATAATGACAGGCGGGGCCACAGGGCGAGGTCCGCCAGCGAGCATTGTATCTGGCACAGATTGCGGGATAGGGCTTTTTTGATCCGGCAGCTTACGGCTAGGAATTTTTTTTACGTCTTTGATTTGCGAAATATCTTCGCGCAGCTCGCGGATTTCATCATCCCGCCCGCCCAAGAGAGCGCCGCCCCATTTTGCCTCGAAATTATCAAGCGCCGCAAGCTTGTCCTCGCGTGATGTTTCTGCGTCAAAGACGGCGGTATTCACATCTCTCCATTGCGCGGCTTCCTCAAGATTAATCACATCAAGTTGGGCCTGAACCACGGGCTGATAATCACTTTCGGGATGGGTTGTCAGAAAATCCTGCAATCGCGCGCGCCGCATCGCTGCCCTTTGTTCAGAGATGGCTTTGCGGTAGGTCACTTGTTCAGCGCGCACCATATCAACGCCTTCTGGCTCTGCTTCGGTGTCGAGTGTACTCAGATAAATAATGGCTGCTATTAGCACCGCGCATAATATGGCCAAACCCCAAATATAGACATGCTTATCGCTACGCTCCAGCGCATCTAAATCGTCTTGGGGATCGTCGATGGACTGATACACCTGTGTTTTGCCCTCCCGGCGCTATTCGCTTTGCTTTTAAAGACTTTACAGGGAAATATATACGGCAAAATTAGGGCCGCCTATTGAATAAGTCAGGCCAGAGGGTCAAAAGACTTCAAATCGCCTCATTTTAAGGATTCTGCATGTCTGTTACGGCGCCTGTCGATAAAAATTCCCACGTCGTTCTCGTGGACGGTTCGGGTTATATTTTTCGCGCCTATCACGCGCTGCCGCCGCTGACCCGCAAATCAGACGGGGCGCCGATTGGCGCTGTGGCTGGGTTTTCAAACATGTTGTTTAAAATGCTGCAAGGTCAAAATGATGCCGACCGTCCGACCCATTTTGCCGTTATTTTTGACAAGGGCAGCTATACATTTCGCAATGATATTTACGACCTTTACAAAGCTAATCGCAGCGAGACCCCTGAAGACCTCATCCCGCAATTTCCGCTCACTCGCCGCGCGACGCGGGCCTTTGGCGCGCCGGCGCTGGAGATGGAAGGTTTTGAAGCTGACGACTTGATTGCGACCTATGCCAAGCAAGCCGAAGCAAAGGGCGCGCAGGTCACCATTATCAGCTCGGATAAAGATTTAATGCAGCTCGTTTCCGACAAAGTCTCCATGCTCGATACGATGAAGAATAAGCAGATCGGCATCCCGCAGGTCATTGAGAAATTCGGAATGGGCCCGGATCGCGTGACAGAAATTCAAGCTTTGGCGGGCGATAGCGTGGACAATATTCCGGGCGTGCCGGGCATAGGCGTGAAGACGGCGGTGCTGTTGCTTGAGCAATATGGTGATTTGGAAACGCTGCTGCAGCGCTGTGATGAAATCCCGCAAAAGGGCCGCCGCGAAAAGATGATGGCCAATATCGACAATGCGCGGCTCTCGCTTGAGCTCGTGACACTTAAAACCGATGTCGAGGTTGAGGTGCCGCTGGAAGAGACCGCCGTCACAGACCCGGATATAGACGAGCTGTTTGATTTCCTCGAGGAGATGGAATTTCGCACCCTGACCAATCGCGTGCGTGTGGCGCTGGGTGAGGGCGAAACTGATGGCCTGCGCCGCGATGACAGCACCCCTGATTTTGAACCGCCTGTCGAAAAATCTGTGCCCGATAATGTCACCTTCGACAAATCCAAATATGAATGTGTCCAATCCGTTGAGCGCCTAAACCATTGGGTCAAACGCAGCTTTGAGGTCGGCACGATATCGGTGGATTTGGAAACCGATAGTCTGGACAGCGCGGCGGCGAATATGGTCGGCGTCTGTTTGGCGGTGGCCGATAATGAAGCTTGCTACATCCCGCTCGGCCATGTCGGCGGCGGGGATATGTTTGGCGATGATAGGCCAGAGCAAATTGATATGGATGAAGCTCTGGCGATTTTAAAACCGCTGCTGGAAGATGAGAGCGTTTTGAAAATCGGGCAGAATTTCAAATATGATTTGGGGGTGTTTCAGCGCTACGGCATTCAGGCCGCACCTTATGATGATACGATGTTGATATCCTATGCGCTGGCGGGCGGGCTTCATGGGCACGGTATGGATTTTCTCTCGGAGACGCATTTCGGGCATAAGCCTATCTCGTTTAAAGAACTGGCGGGCACGGGGAAGAAACAAAAGACCTTTGATCAAATTCCCCTTGAAGACGCCACGCCCTATGCCGCCGAAGATGCGGATGTAACTCTGCGGCTTTGGAAGTTTCTTAAGCCAAAACTGGTCGCCGAGCAGGTCACGACGGTTTATGAAACGCTGGAGCGTCCGCTACCCTCCGTCATCGCGAAAATGGAAAACCAGGGTATCAAAGTCGACCGCGCAGAACTGGCGCGATTGTCGGGCATGTTCGCGCAGAAAATGGCGGGGCTGGAAGCGGAAGCTTATGAACTTGCCGACACGCAATTTAACCTGGGTTCCCCGAAACAGCTCGGCGAAATCCTCTTTGATCAAATGGGATTAGAGGGCGGCAAAAAAACCAAAACAGGCGCGTGGCAGACTGGTGCGGGCGTGCTGGAAGACTTGGCGGCGAAGGGCGAAAAGCTGCCGCAAACCATTCTGGATTGGCGCGGTTATTCCAAATTAAAATCCACCTATAGCGACGCGCTGGTTCAGCAAATTAATGAGCGCACAGGCCGCGTGCATACGAGCTTTTCTCTGGCCGCGACGACAACGGGGCGGCTATCCTCCTCTGATCCGAACCTGCAAAATATTCCCATACGCACCGAGGAAGGCCGCAAAATCCGCGATGCCTTTATTGCGGAAACGGGCCATGTTTTGGTCGCGGCGGATTATTCGCAAATTGAACTGCGCCTGCTCGCCCATGTCGCGGAATTGCCGACCATGAAACAAGCCTTTGCGGATGGCGTGGATATTCACGCGCTCACGGCGAGCGAGATGTTCGGCGTTGCGGTCAAAGATATGGACGCCGCCACGCGCCGCCGCGCCAAGGCGATTAATTTCGGGATTATTTACGGCATCTCCGCTTTTGGCTTGGCCAATAATCTCGGCATCTCCCGCACAGAAGCGGGCGACTATATCAAAAGCTATTTCGAGAAATTCCCCGGTATCAAAGCCTATATGGACGCGGCCAAATCCGAGGCCCATGAATATGGCTATGTCAAAACGCTTTTCGGGCGCAAGTGCCACATCAAAGGCATTAAAGACCGCAACCAAGCGGTGCGCGGCTTTGCCGAACGCCAAGCCATCAACGCCCCCATTCAAGGTGCCGCCGCCGATATCATGCGCCGCGCCATGATAAGAATGCCCGCCGCGATTAAAGATGTGGAGGGCGCAAGAATGCTCTTGCAAGTCCACGATGAATTGGTCTTTGAAGTGCCGGAGAGTAATGCGGATGAACTAATTAAAGCGGCGAAAAAGACAATGGAAAATGCCGCAATGCCCGCTGTTAATATCAGCGTGCCGTTGGTGGTGGAGGCTCATGCGGCGAAGAACTGGAATGATGCGCATTAAGGATGACTTGTGAGTGAAGCCAAAATAAGACGAGATAATATTGAACGCTATGAAGAGGGTTTTCGTAAGAAATTTAGACTCTTGTCTAAATCATGTGCTGCCTTCGATGCCGGTGACATCGATGAAGCGGATAGAATCGCTACTGAAATAGTAAGCTTTTGTCATTCTGGCAGTGCTCAAAGTATTTTGTCTGCATTAAATTATTCAAAAAAAGAAATTTATTTAGATACGTCTGGGGATGAACCTCAAAGTAATTTGATGTCAGATTGGCTTCCGCTTGTGATAATGGAAATAGGTGGAGAGTTTACCTACAAACCACAATTAAGCGAGTCTTCTAAGCGTAACTTTCTTAAACTAAATCGATGGTGGGCAGGTGTCGTATTAAAACAATTTTTTCACCAGCTAAACTTTGAAGAATCGTTAGGAGAATTTGATGAGAAAGTTATTAAAAATATGCTGTTTCATAGTCATGGAAAAAAGAAGAACGATATTTTAACGGAAATAAGAGAACGAAGAATTTATCCGCACCTATCATTTTCACGTAGAAATCTAATTCTTGATATTCGTAATACCGAAGCGTCCCATTTTGATAAAGCAATGTCAGAGTCTACTGTTCAGTTTGGGCGTAAAGAGTTCCAAAGTTTTATTGCATTTAATGGGAATGAAGAAATGCTTCCAAGAATTACAATACTTAATGCTACTATTCGACAAATTGGATATGAACTTTTAGAATCATTGAAAAATAACTTTCCAGAGTTATGTAATGTAAAGGAAAATACATGACCTATCTCGTTCTCGTCCGTCATGGACAATCGCGATGGAATCTTTAGAACATTCGCCATGCCTTTGACACTCAATGATATTACTACTGTAGACGCTGACGCCAGGACGGTGACGCATATAGCTTCAGGTTTGGTCATAGGATGGCCTGAGACTCCTCCGGGAAAGTTCTCGACTTTGTTTCGTCTAGTCTTTCAAGGCAACGGCTTGGAATTCCAATTGCGATGGGAGCTTAAACAAAGCGCGGGCGGAGAGACGCTTATTTGCCAACCCGAGATTAATGACGGCGCGGAACGCGCACCCAAGGGAGACCCAATAAATATTTTGGTAAAAGAAGTTTACGCCTGCCTATGGGCCTATGCCGAACACGTTCAATCTGGCGATAAAGCCCGCGCATTTGCGATGGTCTATAATGACAATATTTACACAGGGGATGTGCGTATTCCCATGAAAGACACTTAAGGAACCTTATCAAATGACCTCTCTCGTTCTCGTCCGTCATGGACAATCACAATGGAATCTTGAAAACCGCTTTACGGGCTGGGTCGATGTTGGCTTGACCGCGCTGGGCGTGCGCGAAGCCAAGAAAGCCGGTAAGCTTGTCGCCAAGGCTGGGGTTGAATTTGATATCGCTTTTACCAGCTATCAGCGCCGCGCGATTAAAACGCTCTGGCTCTCGCTCGAGGCGGCCGAGCAATTCCATGTGCCTGTGACGAAAGACTGGCACTTGAACGAGCGTCACTATGGCGGGCTGACGGGATTAAATAAGCAGGAAACGCGCGATAAGCATGGCGATGAGCAGGTCCATATTTGGCGCCGCAGCTTTGACGTGCCGCCGCCGCAAATCGACACCAAAAGCGAATTTCATCCGAGCCATGATCCAAAGTATAAGCAGATCGATCCGAAAGAACTGCCCACGGGGGAGAGCCTGAAGATAACTTGCGAGCGGGTGCTCCCCTATTTCAAAGACCAAATCGTACCCTTCATTAAGGCCAATAATAATGTGCTTATTTCCGCCCATGGAAATTCTCTGCGCGCGATTTTGAAAGAGCTTTTCGATGTGGCCGATAAAGACATCCCGGGTTTTGAATTCCCGACAGGCAACCCGCTCTTGATTGAGTTTGAAGAGGGTAGTCTGAATATTACATCGGCGAAGTATTTGGATAAGAAACGTGCGAAGGAATTACCGGAGGTGCGCGCTGTTTAAAGGCGCAATGCGTTCCCTCTTCTCCCCGCATGCGGGGGGAAGTACCCGCCGCATGGCGGGGGATGGGGGGCTGTTTCGATTGCGTACTGAAGTTTGGGGCGGGACGATAGTGCCCCCCATCCCCCGCTTCGCGCGGACTTCCCCCCGTAAACGGGGAGAAGAGACTGAACGAGAGTGGGAACAAGCACGTTGACCCAATACTACCATGAACACTACATGCGCAAAGCCCTCGCCCTGTCTTGGGCGCAAAAGGGGCGCACGGGGGAGAACCCGGCTGTGGGCTGCGTGATTGTTAAAGACGGCAAGATTGTCGGGCAGGGCGTGACCTCTGAGGGCGGGCGTCCCCACGGCGAAACCAATGCGCTGCAAGTGGCGGGGCGGCAAGCCGAAGGCGCGAGCGTCTATTGCGTGTTGGAGCCCTGTTCGCATTACGGCCAAACCGCGCCTTGTGCCAACGCCCTGATAGAGGCCAAAATCGCCCGCTGCATCATAGCCGTCATAGACCCCGACCCCCGAGTCCACTGGCGCGGCGCAGCACTCCTCCAAGAAGCGGGCATAGATACCATCATAGGCGTCTGCGAAGACGAGGCGTTTGAGGTCAATGCCGATTTCTTCGCCCGGCATAGCGGGTAGGGTGTTGGGAGAGGGAATAAGGTTTATAGGCGCGCCATTTCCCCTTCTCCCCGTTTACGGGGGGAAGTCCGCGCGAAGCGGGGGATGGGGGGCGCTTTCGCCTTTCATCGAAAGTTATAGTCTGTAGACGACAGGACCCCCCATCCCCCGCCATTCGGCGGGTACTTCCCCCCGTAAACGGGGAGAAGATTCAGTGCCAGATGGGGGAGAAGAACTGTGAGCGCCAAGACTTGCGAATATTCAATGCTTAAAGGCTTTGGCATAGGGAAAATGGTTTTCGACTTAACTGATGGAGTAAATCGCTTTCATTATCTCGCCCGCCTTAACCTCCTGTTAAGACACCACCGACTTATGGCTGAAACGTCTTTCAAACGCTTCACTACAATAACACTTAATTAACCATAATCTTAAATCCTCAGCCGAATTAAGATCACCCCCGAATGCCTTCAAAATCATGAGTGATTAATCATTCATTTGTACTAGCGAATGACGGTAACTCCCGCTTTCAAAACGTGCGCTTTGTTAACCCTGTGGTAAGGGATGACATTCAAACTAACCCTATGACCCATAAAGCTATTGAAATGCTCATTGAACCTGGCGCGGAGAAACTGATTATGCAGATGGGGCGGAGGATGAAGACTAAGGCGCGGTCCAAAGTGATTGACCGCGCGGTGAGTCATATTCGAGATGATTTTCACGCTTCTGACGTCACGGCTTGGTTTTCCGAAGTGCGCTTTGCGCCGCAGCGCCGCACGACGGTTCGGCTCAGCGCGGATAATGCCGATTACCTCAATTCTATCGCGCAGACGGTGGGGCAAGGGCGGCCTGCTGTTTTGCTTGATCTTGTTTATTTCGCGGCGGCTAATCTCTCGCGTGAGGATTTGGAAAGCCTGGCGTCGTGACCGCTGCGCCCCAACATATCGTCATTGGCGGCGGGAGCGGCTTTATTGGCTCCGTTTTGACCGAAGCTTTAAGGGCGCGCGGTGACCGCGTCACTTGGATTTCGCGGCAAGCGGGAGAGGAGCGCATCACATGGGAACAGTTAGAGCGCGAAGGCCTGCCCGTCTGTGATGTTGTCGTCAATTTTGCGGGTCAGCATATTTTGGATATGTCGCGGCGCTGGACGGAAAGTTACCGCGAGGAGGTTATTCAATCGCGTATCCGCACCACCAAGACGTTGGTGGACGCGATTAATGCATCAGAGACCCCGCCCGAGGCTTTTATCTCCACGGCGGGAAAATGTTTTTACGGGACAAAAGAATTAGCCGAAGGGGAAGCCCCGCCTGAGCTTGACGAATATTCCGAGCCGATGGGTATGGATTTTCCAGCAGAACTTGTCAGCCAATGGGAAGCGGCGGCGGAGGGTGTCGACACGGATAAAGTCAGGCACATAAAATTGCGTATCGGCGTGGTTTTGGGCGCGATAGAGCGCAAATCTTATCTAATGCGCTTTTGGCGAATTGGCAAAGCGCGCGGGTTTCTGCCGATTATTCGACTGCCCTTTTGCCTGGGCTTGGGCGCGGTCATTGGCAAAGGCACGCAAATTTTTCCGTGGATACATATCGACGACATGGTGGGAATTATTCTGCATGTGATTGATGATGAGAATACGGTCGGGCGTTATAATGCTGTCTCGCCCAATGCGGTCACGAACCGAGACTTTACGAAAGCTTTTTCCAAATATTTGCGGCGGCCCATCATCTGGTCTGTGCCTGAATGGCTCGTGAAAGCCGTGGTCGGGGAAGAACGCTCCTCCATATTATTAAGAGGACAGCTCGTAAGGCCGCGCCGCACCGTCGAGTCAGGTTATAATTTCAAATACCCTCTTATTGATGGGGCGATGGCGGACCTTGTGAAGATAACTATTTAAAGCGAGGCGGGCGAGATGGAGATACTCTACAGAACCATCGTCTGTCTCTTTGGCATTTGGTTAATTGCGGTGAGTATTATAATTTTATTATATCCGCAAAAGGCGCTCAGCGCTTTGCGAAAATTCGCGAGTACTAACCTCATTAATTATTCTGAACTCATTTTACGGTTCATCGTGGGTTTGGGTCTGTTTGGTCACGCGCCAAATACGGTTTTTGAGATGGAGTTTAAGATCGCAGGCGGCTTCTTGGCCATGACCGCGATTATTCTAATTCTCATCCCGCGGCGCTGGCATCACAATTATGCGCTTTGGTGGGCGGATAGGCTTAAGTCTTGGCAGATAAGGCTATGCGCCCCATTTTCAATAGTCTTAGGCCAAGTCTTAATATTTTTGGCGTTAGCGTAAGGGCGGCGCTTAAAACGAGTTTCCGCATCCAGGATTGGTGGCCACGTAATCTGCTATGGGCTCCAACCCGACTGAGGCGCGTCTTGCGTCAAGCTCATCAGGGTTTTCGACGGGTTTAGGTTTGTAACCATTGTCAGTACATTCAAGTTGAGAGCCATAGATTTGAGGCTGTCCCTGATTAATTTTCACGCGGTCCGTCAATAAGGCTATAGCTGTCGCAGGCAAACTATCTGGGTTGGCTCTAAATTTTGTGAGTATTTTTTTTTGAAGCTTCACATCCTCATCGGCGTGTTGGGTTAGCAAAAATAGACTTCTAGACGTCCCCTTGCCAAAGCGTTCATCGTTTGGAAAGTCGGACACGTCCAGAATAGATTTGAGCGCCGCTAAGGCATAATCTGACTCTTTACATTGGGCTTCATTAAATATTAAGCCAAACACCAGTCTATTTTTCTCAGGTATTTCTGTGGCTAGTTCGGGATAGCGAACAATGGCGCTTGCCCAGAATTGATCATAGGCTTCAAGATTGCGAATGGCTTTTCCTATGGCGATGTCTGTCGTTAATTCAGAGGCTGTTACGGTGGGTTTCGGCGCATATTTAAGCTGTAAATCTTTAATGCGCTTAGCCTCTTGTTTTCGGATCGTATCAAGCGTCGCTTGATCCCAGCCTTGCGCATCTCCAATGAGTGTGATTTTAGCCTCAATCTCTTCACGCGGGGCGCTACAAAAATTCTGCCAGTTATCTACAGGCACAGTCCTATGCGCAAATGTTGTTAGCGCGTCTCGTTGAGCCTCATTTTTCGGTAGTTTGAAAGCATCAATATCAGAAGTGCCGGAACTACAACTCGCTAAGACCACCCCAAAGAGAGTCATAATAAGGGTGTTATAGCGCATGAATTTCCCTGAGTTTAAGATAGCCCGCTAATCCGGCATACTCTCTCGCAATGGCCCTTCTTGGGGCATGCCTATCGCGTGGAAGCCGCCATCGACGTGATGGGTTTCGCCTGTGCAGGAGAGGCCCAAATCAGAGAGCAGGTACAGGGCAGCGCCTGCCACGCCCATGGGGTCGGTATTGTCTTGCATGGCGCTGGCGGCTTTGTTGAAGCGGAACATGTGGCGGCCTGAGCCGATACCTGCGGCGGCGAGGGTTTTAATCGGGCCGGCTGAGATAGCATTGACGCGGATTTGGCGCGGGCCAAGGTCAGCGGCCATATAGCGCGTGCTGGCCTCAAGCGCGGCTTTGGCCACGCCCATGACGTTGTAATTTGGGATCACGCGCTCGGAGCCGAGATAGGTCAGGGTGACCATCGCTCCGCCATCATTCATAATGGCGGCGGCGCGGCGGCCTGCATCGACAAAACTATAGGCCGAGATATCAAGTGCGGATTTAAATCCGTCGCGCGTTGTGTTGTCGATAAAGCTGCCCGCGAGTTGGTCTTTGCCCGCAAAGGCAATAGCGTGGACGAGAAAATCAATCTTACCCCATTCTTCTTTTAGCGTGTGGAATGTCGCTTCCATTTGTTGGTCATTGGTCACATCGCAATCACATAAGATGGGCTCACCATTTGAGCCTTTTGGCATGACAGACTCGGCCAGAGGTTTGACGCGGCGTAATAATTTTTCGCCCTGATAAGTAAAGGCCAGCTCTGCACCTTGCGCAGCGAGTTGACGGGCAATGGCCCAAGCGATGGAGTTCTTATTAGCGACGCCCATAATGAGGCCGCGTTTGCCCGCCATTAGATTTCCAGTCGGGAAATTTTGCTCTGCCATTATCTTATCCTTGTGAGAGTCGTGATTGCGCCGCGCGCATAAATATAGGGTTAGATTTTTGTGAAAATCACGCTGCCATTGGTGCCGCCAAAGCCAAAGCTATTGGACATGACAGAGGTCAGCTCCGTCTCGACCATCTCGCGGGCAATGTTAACTTGCGGCAATTCAGGATCAAGCTCTGTGATATTAATGGAGGGGGCGACAAAGCCGCGGTCCATCATGATGAGGCTGTAAATCGCTTCTTGCACGCCCGCCGCGCCGAGGCTGTGACCTGTCAGGCATTTCGTGGCTGAGATATAAGGGCCGTCCTCGCCAAAGACGCGGTGAATGGCGCTTGTTTCGGCAACGTCTCCGACAGGTGTCGAAGTGGCGTGTGGGTTGATATAATCGACTTTGCTCACTCCGCGCGTGGCCGCATCTTCGAGTGCCATGCGCATAGCGCGTTCTGCGCCTTCGCCTGAGGGGGCCACCATATCATAGCCGTCAGATGTCGCCGCATAGCCTGTAATTTCGGCATAGATTTTCGCGCCGCGCGCAATGGCGTGGTCATAATCTTCGAGCACTAACATGCCCGCGCCGCCTGCAATAACAAAGCCGTCGCGTGTGGCGTCGAAGGCCCGAGAGGCCGTGGCAGGCGTGTCGTTATATTTGCTGCTCATCGCGCCCATGGCGTCAAAGAGCGAGGACATCGCCCATTCAATTTCTTCGCCGCCGCCGGCAAACATCACGTCTTGCTTGCCCCATTGGATTTGCTCACACGCCGCGCCGATACAGTGCAGGGATGTCGTGCAGGCTGAGGTAATGGAATAGTTCACGCCTTTAATTTTAAAATGCGTCGCGAGGGTCGCCGATACGGTTGACGACATCGCCTTAGGCACAGCGAACGGCCCGATACGTTTGGGTGAATTATTCTTGCGCGTAATATCAGCCGCGCGGACAATCTCTATCGCGCTAGGGCCGCCAGAGCCTGCGATGATACCTGTGCGATCATGCGAGACTTGCTCGTCCGTTAATTTGGAATCCGCAATGGCGTCATGCATGGCAAGCGCTGACCATTCAGCCGCGTCTGCCATAAAGCGCAATGAGCGTTTGCCGATGGCCTCTTTGGCGCGCTCAGTCGTGTCCGCTGGGCGGCCGGAGATTTGGCTGCGAAAGCCCAGCTCGGCCATATTTTCATCTTTTGTGATACCGCATTTTCCGGCCCTTAGGCTGGCGGCAACTTCGTCCTGATCATTACCGATACAAGACACAATCCCGATTCCGGTGACAACAACACGGCGCATTAGGCAACTCCCTCAGACGTAGTTTCTGGTACAAATAATCCGACCCGCAAGTCTTTGGCATTATAGATAAGCTCATCATCGGCATACATGCGGCCATTGGCGATACCAAGGACAAGGCTGCGGCGAATTACGCGCGTCAGTTCAATCTCATAACGGACTTTTTTAACGTCAGGTGTGACTTGGCCTTTAAACTTGACCTCGCCGACACCCAGAGCGCGTCCGCGTCCGGGGGAGCCTGACCAGCCGAGCCAAAAGCCAACGAGTTGCCACATAGCGTCAAGGCCAAGGCAGCCCGGCATGACGGGGTCGCCTTTAAAGTGGCATTCAAAAAACCAAAGATCAGGGTTTACATCCAGCTCTGCAATCAACTGACCCTTACCAAATTCGCCCCCATCATCATCCATATGGGTGATGCGGTCGAGCATGAGCATGGGCGGCAGAGGGAGCTTGGCATTTCCAGGGCCGAAAAGGCTCTTCTCGCCACTGACGATCAGATCATCATAATCATAGGAAGGTTGTATTTTTTTCATGCTCAAGAGCCCATCATGTTAGAAGGCTTAATGTAAGGGATAGAACTGTAACTTCAAGCCAGAATAATGCGGCAAAGAAATGAACCTATTGTGATTTCGAGCGCGTGGAGACCTGATAGCCTGAAATTGATTTCATCGCGGGCGCCCAATCAGGACGCAAGACCAGAGCCTGTTTCAAATCCTTATAGGCGCTTTTGTAATCTTTGAGGCGGTCATAAGCGATGGCGCGGTTATAGAGCGCTTCGGGCATTTGGTCCGTGCCCAGCTCAATGGCGGTATCAACAGCGCTCACGGCCTCTGTGTAACGCCCCGTATAAATCAGGCTCGCGGCGTAATTGATATAGGCCTCGGCCAGTTTCGGGCGCAGCTTGATAGCGTCCTCATAGCTCGATTGCGCGTCAACGTAATCACCTTTGCGCATTAACAAGATGCCTAAATTCACATGGGTCGCGGCCAAGTCTTTATTGGATAGCGCTTCTGTCAGTGCCGTCTGGCAGGTCTTAATTGTGCCGAGCCCTCCGGGGTTTCCAGCCTTGGTGCTCATATAGCAATCCTGCGCCGCTCCGCCGTTATTTACGATGACCTGCGCGGAAGCGGTTGCCGCCATCGAAAGCGAGAAGAGTAAGGCGAGGAGAAGTTTTGAGACTGGGGTCATGGGGGAGCTATAGCACGAAATGGCGGAAATGCCTAACGTGGTTGAGTTACAAGTCAGTTATTTGAGTTTAACGAATTTAAATCTACGCTGTTATTATTCCCGCACTTACGGCAAATATAGTCTTGAAGAATGACCCCATCATTATTTCTTGCCATAGCTATTCCGTAATTTTGGCATTTCTCTGCTGAGTTCATTATAAAGCCGAATTTCTTTTTGAAAAGATAAAGCACGCTTGCCAGCCAAATTGGGCCTCCGACGAAGAAGCCAATCGGTACTCCCGATGTGGGAAGTAAACGTTGTCCTAAAGACGCGCCCCCAAACACAAGAATAACTCCTGAAAAGAATGGATAAACCAAAAGCACCCACACGCCCCATTTATCAATGCGGGCTTTTAGTGCGTAATACTCTTCATTGCGTTTCGCCATCTATGGCCATTTTACCACAGGCGGCATGGAACTCAAAATCGTCTTGATATTCCCGCCAGTTTTGAGCCCGAATGTCGTGCCGCGATCCCAGAGCAGGTTAAATTCGACATAGCGTCCGCGCTGAATGAGCTGCTCTTCGCGGTCAAGCTCTGTCCATGGCTCATTCATGCGGCCTCGCGTGATGGCGGCGTAAGTGTCTTTGAAATGCCGCCCGACATCTTGGGTGAAGGCGAAGTCGGCGTCCCAATCGCCGCTGTTAAAACGGTCATAGAAAATCCCGCCCACGCCGCGCGCCTCGTCGCGGTGATGAAGATGGAAATAGTCATCACAGCCTTTTTTAAACGCTTCATAATCCGCAACCTCATGCGCGTCACACGCCGCCTTCATACCTGCGTGGAAGGCGATGGCATCCGGGGAGGTTTGAACGCGGTCTTTGGCTTGGGTCGGGGTTAAATCTCCGCCGCCGCCAAACCAGTCTTGGGTTGTCACGATATAGCGCGTGTTAAAATGCACACAGGGAACATGCGGGTTATGCAGATGGGCAATGAGGGAAATGCCCGCCGCCCAAAACCGCGGGTCGTCTTTTGCGCCCGGAACACGCTCGCGCATCTCGCCTTCAAACTCGCCCTTAACAACGGAAATATGCACGCCGCATTTCTCAAAGAAGCGCCCGCGCAGCATTCCGCCCGTGCCGCCGCCGCCGTTCTCAACTTTGCGTTCCCAGGGTTCGAAGACGAATGTGCCTGCTTCTCCCGGAAAGAGGTCGGCAGGTGCCTCACGTTCCAAAGCCTCAAACTCCGCGCAAATGTCATCGCGAAGCGATTTAAACCAAGCGGCGGCGGTTTTTTTGCGGGTCTCAAACATAAGAGGCGTTTACGGCAACTTCCCCGTCTGCCGCAAGGCTTCAAAGGCGGCTATGGCGACTGATGTTGCGAGGTTAAAGCTTCTGGCGCCTTTTGCGATGGGGATGACCACGCGGGCCTGCGCGGCGCTGTGCACGGCTTCGGGGACGCCTGCGGATTCTCGGCCAAAGAGGAGGCGGTCATTGGGGCGAAATTCAAATTGGGTGAGGGGACTTGCGCCTTTTGTTGTGAAGAGGACGAGCCGCCCCGATTCGCGGTTATCTTTGAAATTCTCCCAACTGGCGTGACGTTTTAGGGTCTCGGGCGCGCCGTAATCCATCGCCGCTGCCCGCAGCGCTTTGGCGGTCAGAGGGAAGCCGCAAGGCTCTATGACCTCAAGCTCTATGCCAAAACAGGCGCAAGAGCGCATAACCGCGCCTAAATTTCCCGCCATATCCGGTTGATAAAGGATGATTTTCATGAATTTACCAGGCTGAGAAAGAGTGACGCATTGCGGCGTTTTAACGCGAATAAACGGTGGAAATTTTCAACACATATATATAGAACGCACGACAGAACAACAGCTTTCGCCAAAACCCGCCCTAAAACGGGGCTTGGAAGCGCCCGAAGAGGAGAGGACAGACTATGTCCGAGACGCAGGTTATAGACGCCCATGGCGAAGTCATAGATGACGACAAGCGCGATTTCATCTTTATCGCCACCGGCGCAGCTGCCGCTGCTGGTGCCGCTTTGTTAGCGTGGCCCCTCGTCGCGCAAATGGGCAAGGCCGCCGATACGCTGGCCGCAGGCTCTGTTGAGATTGACCTGTCCAAGGTTGCCGAAGGGCAGCAGCTTAAAATACTCTGGCGCGGCGCCCCTGTATTTGTGCGTCACCGCACAGCCAAAGAAATCGCCGAGGCCGAAGGTGTCGATATCTCGGACTGTCCGGACCCACAAACAGATGATGAGCGCCTGCGCCCGACACCTGAGGGTAAACTCGATCCGCGCTTTTTGGTTATGATTGGCGTCTGTACGCATTTTGGGTGTATCCCCGTTGGTGAATCAGGTGACTTTGATGGGTGGTATTGTCCGTGTCACGGGTCGCATTACGATACATCAGGCCGCATCCGTAAAGGCCCGGCGCCTAAGAATATGGCAATTCCGGATTATGTCTATATTTCTGATACAGTGATTAAGGTAGGTTAGTTATGAGCGGTCACCCTTCTACATACGAACCTAAATACGGCGCTACGAAATGGCTGGATCAACGTCTGCCCATCGTGCGCATGGGCGCGGATTTCATGACCTTCCCGTCACCGCGTAACCTCAATTATTGGTACACATTTGGCGGTATTTTAGCGCTTTGCCTCGTCTCTCAAATTATCACCGGCATCATCCTTGCGATGCATTATGTTCCGCATATTGATTTCGCCTTTGATTCCGTTCAGCGTATCCGCCGCGATGTGCCGTTTGGCTGGCTTTTGCAGCCTATGCATGCGGTTGGGGCGTCGATGTTTTTCTTTGCCGTTTATGTGCATATGTTCCGCGGTCTTTATTATGGGTCTTACAAGGCCCCGCGCGAAGTTTTGTGGATTATAGGCTGCCTGATTTATCTTGTCATGATGGCGACAGGCTTCTTGGGCTACACGCTTCCTTGGGGTCAGATGTCTTTCTGGGGCGCGACCGTGATTACAGGCTTCTTTGGCGCGGTTCCGGTTGTCGGCGAGAGCCTTCAGCAGTGGCTTTTGGGCGGATATGCCGTCGATAATGCCACGCTAAACCGTTTCTTTGCACTGCATTACCTCTTGCCTTTCGTTATCGCAGCCCTTGTGGCTGTGCATGTTTGGGCGCTTCATCATGTGGGGCAGAATAACCCTATCGGGATTACGCCCAAAACGCAGAAAGATACGCTGAGCTTCCACCCCTATTATACCGTCAAAGACGCCTTTGCTGTGGTGGTTTTCTTGCTGATTTTCGCCTTCTTCCTCTTCTATCAACCGGACGCGCTGGGCCATGCGGATAACTATATCCAAGCTGACGCGCTCAAGACGCCGCCCCATATTGTTCCTGAATGGTATTTCCTGCCCTTCTATGCCATTTTGCGCGCCGTTCCGGATAAGCTTGCGGGTATCCTTCTGATGATAGGCGCGATTGCTGTGCTCTTTGTCTTGCCTTGGCTTGATACGTCTAAGGTTCGCTCCATGCGCTTCCGTCCTGTGGCGCGCGGCTTCTTCTGGATTTTCCTTTTCTTCTGCTTCATCCTCGGATGGTGCGGCGCGGAGACACCTGATAACATGGTGCCCTTTATGAGCGTAGGCGATAAAGGCTTGAACTTCACATGGCTCTCTCGCATCGCGACAATCTATTACTTCGCTTATTTCGTTGTCATCCTGCCTATTCTGGGCCTCGTCGAAAACCCCAAAGATAGGCCCGAATCCATTACCAAAGCGATTTTGGGCGATACGTCCCACAGCGCTGCGGCGCCGGCGGAATAGGAGAGTGGGAATGGCCATGAAAACGAAAACACTTATCCTCTCGGGAACCGCCGCGATTATCGCCGCTGTGTCAGGTCTCGCCTATGCGGCGGGTGACGGCGGAACGGGTGATTATGAAATGGTGCATAAGCATTGGCACTTCCAGGGACCTTTTGGCACTTATGATAAAGCGGCTGCGCAGCGCGGTTATCAAGTTTACCGCGAAGTCTGTTCCAGCTGTCATCAGCTGCAGCATCTGTCCTTCCGTCATCTTGGCGATAAGGGAGCGCCCTTTTATAATAAGGCTTACCCGAATCCCAATGATAACCCTTTAGTGAAAAACTTCGCGGCGGATTGGAGTATTGAAGACGTTGATACGGAAACAGGCGATATCATTGAACGTCCAGGTGTTCCGGCTGATAAGTTTCCGCCTATTTATCCTAATGTAGCGGCGGCCCGTGCTAGTAATGGCGGCGGACTTCCGCCAGATTTGTCTGTTATTGTGTCAGCCCGTGGCGGCGGGGCTGATTATATCCATAACCTGCTTGTTGCCTATGACACACCAGTGCCAGAGGGCGTGGAGCTGACGGCTGGACTTCATTATAACCCAGTGATGGAAGGCGGCAAAATCGCTATGGCGGCGCCTTTGTCCGAGGGGCTGGTTGAATATGCTGACGGCACTGAGGCCACTGTGGAGCAAATGTCGACGGATGTAACAGAGTTTTTGGCCTGGTCTGCTGACCCGAAAATGGAAGTCCGTAAAAGCGTTGGCTTTATGACGATGCTCTATCTGCTGATCCTCGCTGTGCTGTTATGGTTCTCATATAAGCGCGTTTGGAGAAACGTGGAGCACTAAAGTTGTTTTCACAAAAAATTTTAAAAACCGCCTGCTTTCACACGGGCGGTTTTTTTGTAGGGTATATTTAGCAAATTCACGGAGACAGCTATGTCAGATTGGGTATTAGGGATTATTGGCGGATCAGGCCTGTATGAGATTGATGGGCTGGAAAACCCTGAATGGATCTCTATCGAGACGCCTTGGGGCATGCCCTCTGATGATATTCTCTTTGCAGAGCTAGACGGTATTAAGCTGCGGTTCCTGCCGCGCCATGGACGCGGGCACCCTTTAACGCCCAGTGATGTCAATTACCGCGCCAATATAGATGCGATGAAGCGTGCTGGCTGTACGGATTTGCTCTCGCTCTCTGCCGTCGGCTCTTTGAAGGCGGATTACCCGCCCGGTGATTTCGTGATTGTCGACCAATTCATCGACCGCACTTTTAAGCGCGAGAAAAGCTTTTTCGGCAAAGGCATGGTCGCCCATGTCTCTGTGGCCGACCCTGTTTGTGCGCGTATGGCGGGTTTTGCAGCTAAGGCGGCTCAAGCGGCTGGCGCAAACGTCCATCAAGGCGGGACATACTTGGCCATGGAAGGCCCGCAATTTTCGACCAAAGCCGAGAGCCATATGTATCGCAGCTGGGGCTGTGATGTCATCGGCATGACCAATATGCCCGAAGCTAAGCTCGCCCGCGAAGCTGAGCTGCCTTACGCCACCGTTGCGATGGTCACAGATTTTGATTGCTGGCACGAAGGCCACGGCAATGTCGATGTTGCTGCCGTGATTGCTGTGCTGATGGAAAATGCGGCTAAAGCCTCCAATACGGTCAAAGAAATGGTCCAAATCCTCAAAGCCCAAGGCGCTCGCGACAACAGCGCGCAAGGCATAGAAACCAATCTGGACGTGGCGATGATCACAGCGCCAGAGGCTCGCGACCCTCAGCGCTTGGCCATGCTAGATGCTGTTGCAGGGCGTGTTTTAAGCGGGTCGTAAAGCCATCCTGCGAGTGGCCTAAAATTTGACGTTATTGATTCCTTTTCCGGGCGAATCCGTTGCCGCGGCAGTCAATATAATGCGTGGTTTTATGGAAAGATTGCCCTGACACGCCTAAAAATCCATCGCAAAAAGGTAAAAAACGTCTAAAACTGTGTCTCAAATGCAACATATTCTTAAAATCGTCAATTGGTCATACCAATACGGTATTATTGGTCAACATAAAGGTTGACATAGTGTAATTAACTGGCTTTTTTCTCCCTCATAATAAAGCAGCAACTTTCCAAGGGGAATAAAACATGCCGACACCTAGCCGAAATCCGATTCGAATTAAGCCAATGAAGGCGCTTCTGCTCGGGGGTGCTTCAATCTCCATGCTGGCCATGGCGCAAACAGCTATGGCGCAAGCTTCCGACCCGAATGAGGTCATCACGACGGGTATTCGTCAGTCGCTTGAAAACGCCCTTATTGAAAAGCGCCAAGCCGACAGTCTCGTTGAAGTCATTTTAGCTGAAGATATCGGTAAGCTCCCTGACCAAAACCTCGCTGAAGTTTTGGAGAACATTACAGGTATTCAGATTACACGTGAAAACGGTGTGGGTACAGGCGTTCAAATTCGCGGTACGGACTCCAACCGGCTCGAAATTAACGGCGTTTCTTCGGTTGGTGCCGGTAACGGCCGTCAGGGCCTTAACTTTGAGGACATTAACCCGGCCATTATTGCGGGTGTTGAGGTTATTAAAGCGCCGGACGCAAAGCAAATTGAAGGCTCAGTCGGTGGTACAATTAACCTCAGAACTATACGTCCACTTGATTTGAAAAAGCCTCTCTTAAGTGTCCGTGGGCAACTTGAAGATAGTAGTCTTTCACAAGACGGCGTTCAACCAAGGCTTTCAGGCGCGATTGGTAATAGTTGGGAAAATTCTTCTGGCCAAGAAATTGGTTATGTTGTGAGCGGTAGTTATACCAAATCAAAGAATAGTGCGTTTCGTCCGCGTCTTGACCGTGATAATCTGACCACATGTGATGCCGGTATTGAGCGTTCTTCATGTCCAGCTGGAGCCACGCATTTTGTTGGCGTTCAGTTCTTGAACCAGGTTCAAGAGGAGCAGGATTTCGAGACATATAACATCTCTGGCTCAGCAGAATATAAACCAACTGAAAATATAAAGCTTTTTGGTGATATTGTTTATACCGACCAAACGCGTAACTTAGCAGGTTCAAGAGCGCAGTTTTCTAATGTGAGTCGTCTTAATGGTGATGGACAGCCAGCGCTGAGCAACAATAACGATCCACTCACGCCCGAATTTGCAGATAGCAATATCAATTTCACGGCCTTTGATACTTTTGATTTGGGGAGCGACGCAAGTGGCGCCGACCTTGGAAGTATCCTCGCTGTAACGGCTGGTACATTCACGCCATTCCAAGGCACAGAGCCTTTCGATTCACGTGGTGCTCCATTCTTGCGCTCTTCTAGTGATAATGGGTCACGTCAGACAGATAGTTATGTCTTCAGAGGTGGTGCTGAATGGGAAAAAGGTCCTTTTTCAGCGTCTGCAGAGTACTCCAGAGCGAACTCAAAGACAGTGAATCCAAATTTATCTTCAACGCTTAACTTTATCAATCCTAACTCCGGCATAACGACCAGAGATGAGAATGGTATTCCGATTATATTTGACTTTAGCGACGGTATCTCTTTCGGCATTAACTTTGCTGACCCGTTTGCCCCTACTGTAGATGATTTGTTGAATGCAAATAACTATGTGGTTGATGGAAGTCCTACTTATAGTGCAAATGAGCAAAGAAATACGATAAATGCTTGGCGTGTTGACGGTTCTTACGATTTTGCTGACTCCAAGTTCGATTTGCCCTTCATTAAGTCAATTGATACTGGCTATCGTTATGCCAGACGCACGACCATGAGAGACAATAGGCAGGCGTCTTCTAGCGGCTCAGGTTCTCTAGCCAATAGTTTGAATGCTGGAGCTATTGCGCAGCTGCTCGCGCCAATTCCTGATAACTTTGGAAGCGGTACGAATAGTGACCTATTCGTTCAAGACTTGCTGCATATTAATCCGAATATTGTTGGTGATCCAATTGACACGATCAATACACTTAATGCAGCCGCAGCGGCCCAAGGCTTAGGTCCAATCCTCGGAACAACTCTAGAGTCGCGCGCATCTGAGTTCTTTGATATTGAGGAAGAAACAAATGCTATTTACGGCCAAATTAATTTTGAAAGTGATTTTAACGGCATTGGATTCCGCGGAAATGTAGGCCTACGTTATGTTGATACAGACATCTCGGCAGATGCCAATATTGTCGATATTAACGGCGTAACCCCTATAACGATTGATTCCGGTTATGATCACTTTTTGCCTCGTATAAACTTGGTTGTTGACGCAACAGATGACATTGCCATACGCGGATCTTATAATAGAGAAATTAATCGTCCGAGCTTTACAAGCATTGCGCCAGCCCGAACATTCCCTAATACAAATGGCGTTAACAGTAACTCTGTGACAGGTAACCCTTTCATTGAGCCAGAAGAGATTGACGCATTTGATGTATCTGCAGAGTGGTATTTTGCACCTGAAGCCGTCTTGAGTGTCGGTTATTTCTACAAGTCTCGTGATGGTTTGTTCGGAACGTTTGTTGATGAACCTGGCGGAGTTGGTGATCCTGGAGTTATTGCGCCTGATACGCGCGACGTTATAGGTCCTGTTTGTGAAGCCGGTGGTATTTTCTCAGCGGGTACGTCTCCAGGCATTTTTGGTGATGAAGACCGGACGGGCTTAGGTGTCTGTGTTGGCGATCAATTCCCATTCAATTCTGATAATTCGACGACTCAGCAAGGCATCGAGGTTGCGCTGCAGTATAACCTTGCCGGTTGGGAAGACAGACTTGGTGGCTTTGGCTGGGCTTCGGGTTTTGGTATCATTGCCAATTATACATACCAAACAGAAGACAATAATACGGGTGTTACACCTATTGCAGGTGGCCGTGCTCAAGCGATTTTCGCAGCGCAAGGCTTTGACACTGCTACGAACCCTGCGGTTCGCGAAACTGCAACGTTGTTAAATCTGTCTAAAAACGCTTATAACCTCACAGGTTATTACGAGAAATATGGTTTGTCAGCCAGACTACGCTATACATATCGTAGTTCCTTCAGAACAGATGACCTTCCGGGAACAGGTAACGTGTTTGATCCTCTTGGATTTAGAGGCGTGAACGAGTCCAGAGGGCAGCTAAACGGCAGCCTGAGCTATGACATCAACGATAACTTCACAGTTAACGTAGATGCCGTTAACTTGACCGAGTCGAGTTCAGATATTTTCTGTGTGAACAACAATGCTCTACTGTGCTACGAAGGCATCACGGATCGCCGTATCCAGTTTGGCGGTAGCTACACATTCTAAAAAACGCATAGGGTCGCATGCGGCCTAGGTAAAAAGAAAACGCCTCGCTTTTGCGGGGCGTTTTTTTGTGCCTTGTTTGGAGTAATGATTCTTAAATTTTTAGTAAAACACAACGTGCAGCAGGCCGGCTTTGCAAGCGTGGCTCTCTGTTGCGGTCTAAATGTACGAAAAATATGTGACATCAAAGTCACAGGCGAACTTAAAAGTTATTGGTATAGCCAATAATTGCAAATTGGTCATGATATAAGGTTGACAGCTTGGTGCCGACTGGTTCTTATAGCGGCAATAAAACTAATAATTATTCACAGGGGAACTTATACATGTTCAAATCACGCCGCCCATCCGTCCGCCGTAAATCTGCAAAAGTTCTGCTGTTATCGGGCGTTTCCTTTTCTATGTTAGCTGTGTCTCAGGCAGCGATAGCACAAGATAGTTCTGACCCTGACGAAATCGTTTCTACCGGCGTACGCCGCGTTATTGCGGATGCTATCGTGATAAAACGTAATTCAGCAGAGGTTGTTGATGGCTTGTCAGCAGATGAAATTGGTGATTTGCCAGCTTTGTCGATTGCCGAAGCTCTTGAATCAATCACATCTGTAGGTTCACAACGCGAAGGTAGCGGCGCGACAGAAGTGTCTATTCGTGGTTTGGGGCCGTTTTTGGGCTCCACAGTTATTAATGGGCGCGAGGCGACTAATGGTTCCGGGGACCGTTCTGTCAACTTCAGCCAATTCCCGTCTGAACTGTTTAACAAAATTGAAGTTTTCAAAACGCAAAGCGCCAGCTTTATTGAAGGCGGCGTTGCTGGCCAAATCGCACTTTCAACCCTTAAGCCGCTCGATTACGGGAAGCGCCGTGTCCAGCTTCAGGCCAAAGGCAGTCTCGGGCTTGATAATCTGGATATTGAAGATGCGGATCGCCAAGTTGGCTTCCGCCTAACAGGTAGCTATGTCGATCAGTGGGAAAGCAACAGTATAGGTGATTTTGGTATCTCTATCGGTGGTCAAATTCAAAGGCGCCCAAACCCAGAGCAAGAAGCGCGCTCAACGTCAACATTCCAAGCTTGCCGTATTGCTTTACTTGACGGCAATAGCTGTAATGACACGGAAACTTTCAGAACTTTTATTGATCAAGAATTTGATGACGGTGATGATATGCGGCCTGTCATCGGCGGCGTAGAAGTTACTGAGGATAATCTTGATAACTTTACTGACGCACAGCTTGTTACAGCCTTCTTGAACCTGCCATCAGACAATAATGGCGGAGATACATTTGGTGCATCCTTTATTGATGATGGCGATGTTCAGTCCGCCGCAGAGATTAACCCGTTTACAGGGCAACCATTCGGCGCCAGTGAACCGTTTGTTCTAACCTCCTCAACCCGTTCCTTCCGTCTCAATAATACAGATGACCAGCGCGATTCGATTTTCGGCGCCGCGCAATGGGCACCGAATGATAAGTTGGATATTAATGTGGATGCGCAATATTCTGATCGGACTTTTACGGAAATCCGGAGCGATATTGCTTTTGATACAAATGACCTAGAGCCGTTTGGTGACAGTGCCGTCATTGATGGCTTTGAATTAGTCACGACGTCTACAGGTGCCCTCAGAAGAGGAACCTCTACAGGACCAGTAGAGGTAAGCACTACCTCAGCTAAACGTTCTGAGGAATATTTGGGCATTGGCGGTAATATTTCTTATGATATTACAGAAAACCTAAACTTTAATATTGATGGGTCTTACTCAGATACATCTCGACGGGAAGAGATTATTCGGGTGCGTGTCGCGACGCCGAGTGGGCTGACTCCAATTGGTGTTGAAGTCTTGCAAAATGGCGGCGATGCCCATCAATTTACTGTTGTTAATACGGATCTGAACGATACATCTATCTTTACCGACGATAACGTCGAAGTTAATGAAGATTTGAACCAATTCCGTAATAACACAATTTATGCGATTAAGGGCGATCTAGAATATAAGCCAACAAGCGGCATTTTCTCAGCTCTTAAGATTGGTGGACGTTTCTCGTCTCAGGATTATGATCAGCTTCCCCGCGTGCGCAGGGATGCAGAAATCGATGATAACTCCGATTTTATTGATGGTTTATTTGTGCCGGATGTTAACGGTACTCCCGTAGTTGCCACGATTGAACTTGATGTAGGTACTAGCGATGAAAGAGCTCTTGCTAATATGTTGGGTCTAGGAGACGCAGTTGGTTTCGGCACGCTGGGTAATGGCAATGACCTGAATAACGATATGTTTGAAGATGCAACGGGTTTTATTCCTGGCACTACAATTCCATTTACTGTCGATAACAATGGTGACTTTGATATCACCGCGACTGCGGCCCAATTCGCGGCGCTTGGTTTTGGCGCTGACGGCGATACGGATACGCCCAATGAAGGCTTCTCGAATTTGGGCGCCCTTGCTGCCGCCAACTGTGCAAATGACCAATTCCCTGAAGATGATTTCTTGGACGGCCAAGTGAACGGCAATCTGATTACAAATATTGATAGTGACGGTAATGTCATTGATGCTGGTACAGGCACGTCTTTTGCTACACTGGACTTCGAGTGCTTAGGGCAAACTGTCCTTGGCCGTGCTCTTTTCGCGCCGTCTGCCGATGATGCCAGCGGCGCTGAGCTCGTGCAGTCCGTCAATATCAGAGAGGAAACAGAAGCTCTCTATGGTCAGGTTGATTATGATACAAGCTTCGAGGGACTGCCTATTCGCGGCAATTTCGGTTTGCGCTATGTCCATACGACAGTAAGGTCCGATAGCTTCCGCTCAGACATCGAAGTAGATGTGGATGGTGATGGGAATGTCACTGGCGTTAGTGCCAATACAAATATAGATTCTCTTATCCCTAATCGAAATACGTTCACTTATGATGAGTTCTTGCCCAGCGCAAACTTTGTGATGGAAACCACTGAAGATACTCTTTTCCGGGCTGGCGTGTTTCGCGCAATTTCCCGGCCAGACCCATCTGACCTAGGTAACGGGCGCTCATTTAACTTGTTAGATCTAGATGATCCAGAAGGCAATGTAACTGTTAACGACTTTATCGGCGGCGTCGTCGCGAACGGTAACCCTAACCTAGCGCCATTTACATCGTGGAATTATGATGGTGCTATTGAATGGTATCCTAATGAAGATTCTATTCTGGCTTTGGGCGTTTACTACAAAACCTTCGATGGTGGCTTCCAAAACTCGCTACAAACAGAGACCTTCACTATTAACGGGCAAGATGTCTCTGTTGATGTGCCAGTTCTGACGACGACAGATGAATCAAGTAATATTGCTGGTTTTGAAGCTACAGCGTCCCATGCCTTTAGTTATCTTCCTGGTCTATGGAGCGGTTTAGGGTTTAAAGTCAGCTATAACTATGCCGATTCAGATTTCGAATTTGAAGACGGACAATTTGGTGAGGCTGTATCCCTTGATGAAAATGGTGAAATCTTGACCATTAGAGAGGGCTTCATTGCTCCGGCAAATCTTGTGGGGCTGTCTAAGCATACTGCGAGTGGTCAGGTTTACTACGATATTGGTGACGCGTCATTCTCGGCAATCGGTAAATATCGGAGTGAATTTTTCCAGCAATTTATTTCGACGCCGCTAAATCTGCGTTACATTGATGATGCTTTTGTCTTGGATGCCCGTGCATCTTATAAGATCAATGATAACTTCAAAGTGTCAGTGGAGGCTCTAAACATTCTAAACACGGAACGTCAGCAATTTAATCCGACGACAGATAATTTTGCTGAGCTTAACGTTTTTGGCCCGCGCGTATTCTTAGGAATTACGGGTAAATTCTAACCTAAAAAGGTATTATTGTTTAAAATCAGGCACAGCTTTCGATTTTTTCGAGGGCTGTGCTTTTTTTACTTTACAAATTGGTAGAACCAATTATGAAATAACTAAGAAATTGGTCTAGGGGATGACCTTATAATAATAAAATAATTATAAAATTGGTACGGGGATTACCATGGCGGAAAAGCGTTTATACCACACGGTGGCAAATCAGATATTGGAATTAATAGACTCGGGGGTCTTTCCGACGGGTAGCCGCTTGCCAGGGGAGCGCGACCTGGCCAAAAAATTCGGGGTGAGCCGTGTGGCTGTGCGTGAAGCTGAAATTGCCCTGCAAGCGCAGGGGCGTCTTGAGATTAAGGTTGGCTCAGGTGCTTATGTTCTAGATGGCAGTAAGGGGTCGCATAATGGTTTGCCAAAAGTCGGGCCATTTGAACTCACCGAGGCGAGGGCCTTATTTGAGGCTGAATCTGCCGCCTTGGCCGCGCCCATCATTACCGATGACGCCATAGCAGAGCTTGAAAATTACATCGGGATAATGTCAGGGAAAGTCAAAAGCGAAATGACGCCGGATGATGCCGATGCGGCTTTTCATAACGCGATTGCGCGCGCCACCAATAATCATGCCATTATCTTTGTGATCGACAGCATGTGGAAGATGCGAAAAGAGGCGGCGCAATTACAAAAGGTTTATCGCTGTGTCTGTGAAAAAGATTCCAGTCACCGCGAAGATGAGCATCAGGCTATTTTAACGGCCTTGAAAAACAGAGATTCTTCGGCGGCACGCCAAGCTATGCGGGCCCATTTCACACGCATGATAGAAGCGCTCTTGGAGGCGTCTGAAGAGGAGGCCTATCAAGAGGTGAAGCGTCAGGCGTCTGAAAGCCGATCTCGTTATATGCTTGCGAAACAACTGTCCTAATCTACCTATACCAATATCAATAATTGGTTTGAGTTATTGGTTGACACTGAGCAGAGGATTGTCGATATTTCCTCATAATAAATTTTATAAGTCAGCATAAAAAGGCGGGTCACCTAACGAGTCCTTTTGCTGGTAAAAGGATGCCGGGGAATGACGACACTATCTAGATTTTACAAATATGCTGCGCTTGCGCCCATGGTAGCGATGGTCATGAGCTGTAGTGTCTCAGCAGAAGAGTATTTGGTCACGGACCAAGCCGCCTATAATGAGGCTGTAGAAAAAGTCCGCGCGGGTGATGTCATTAAGCTGGCAAATGGAACGTGGGACAATTTTGAGATTCTGTTCCAAGGCAAGGGCAAAAAAGATAACCTCATTCGCCTGACGGCTGAGACTAAAGGCGAGGTTATCCTCTCAGGTCAATCCAATCTGCGCATGGCGGGTGAGTATCTTGAAGTCTCGGGTCTAGTCTTTAAAAATGGACATACGCCGACAAGTGAAGTCATTGCCTTTCGTAACGGAAAAGACTTAGCCAATAATTCGCGTATCACAGAAGTCGTTGTCGATAATTACAATAACCCCGAGCGCTATGAGACGGATTTCTGGGTCATGATGTATGGCAAGAACAACCGCTTTGATCACAACCACCTTGTCGGCAAACGCAATAAGGGCGTGACGATGGCGGTTCGGATGAATACTCCAGACAGCCAAGAAAACTATCACCAAATTGACCATAACTATTTTGGCCCGCGCCCTATTTTAGGCTCCAATGGCGGCGAGACTTTGCGCATTGGCACAAGCCATCATTCGCGTAAAAATTCTTTCACAACAGTTGAGAATAATTACTTTGACCGTGCTGACGGTGAGCTTGAAATTATCTCTAGCAAATCTGCCGGTAATAAAATTCTCAACAATACTTTTTTTGAATCGCGCGGTACGCTGACGATGCGGCACGGAAACGATACGCTGGTCGAAGGCAATGTCTTCTTCGGAAATGACGTCGATCATACAGGCGGCGTTCGCGTCATCAATGCGCGGCAGACCGTTCGAGGCAATTATATGGAAGGCCTCAAAGGCACGCGTTTTGGCGGCGCTTTTGTGGTCATGAACGGCGTACCGAACGGCCCTATTAATCGCTATGATCCAGTGATTGATTCACTCATTGAAAATAACAGCCTCATTAATAGTGACAATCTACAACTTGGGGCGGGCAGTGATGAAGAACGCAGCGCTCCGCCAAGCAATACGGTATTTGAAAACAACCTGATCTATAACGAAGATGGACGCGATGTCTTCACAGTCTATGACGATATGTCAGGGATTTTATTTGACGGTAATGTTCTTGGGTCTATGGATCCTCCAGAGTTTACGACTGGATTTGTGCATGAGCATCTAAAGATGAGCCGGGCAGAAAATGGCTTGATGTATCCGCAAGCGGGTATCGATGCTGGGGCGAGCCGTGATTTGACGGTAACGGCAAAGGATGTAACCGGGGTGTCGTGGTATCCAAAAACCGAACCGACTATCGAATTTCAGTCCGGTAAAACCATCTCAGTTAGCTCTGATGAGGGCGCTTTATTCTCTGCTGTTCAGTCCGCTGAAGCTGGGGACACGCTGTCTCTCAGTGCAGGTGACTATGTTGTCGGGAAATTTTTGAAGGTGGACAAGCCGCTGACATTTAAAGCTAATGGCAATGTCAATCTAAGCTTTGAGCGCTCCACGCTATTTGAAATTCTTGATGGCGGAAGTCTGCAGCTTATGGGCCTGAATATCTCCGGTAAAGACGCGCCTGATTATAAAGGCAACTCAGTTATCAGAACCTCGCCTTATGCGATGCTGCAAAATTACCGCCTCGAAGTCATTGATTGTAATTTTGAAGATCTGGACATCAATCAATCTTTCAATGTGGTTTCGGCGGCCAAAGGCACCTTCGCCGATAACATCTTGATTAAAAATTCAAACTTTGAAACGGTCTCAGGCGCAATCCTAAAGCTTGATACAGAGACTGAAGATTACGGAATTTACAATGCGGAATATCTGACCATTGAAAATTCGAATTTCAAAGATGTTGAGGGCGCATTGGTTGATTATTATCGCGGCGGTCGAGATGAAAGTACATTTGGTCCCCATTTTAATATGACAGATTCCAAGCTGACAAATGTTGGCAACGGACCGCGTAATAAATCCAAAGCCTCTGTGCATTTGCATGGTGTTCAAGTTACGAATATTTCTGAAAATACTTTTGAAAAGAGCACGCCGTTTCTTGTGACCCATACGGTAAGTGAGCCGAAAACGAAGATATTTAAAAATAAATTCGTTGATACGGCGGCCCCGCGCGTTGTTGAGCTCAATAGCGGTTTGGAGCCAACGGCGATGATTGAAGATAATGAGGGACTGGCCCCATAATGCGTTCGATTAAGAATATCACGGCAGGTCTTCTTTTGGGAGCCGCTCTGACGGCGTGTCAGAATACTGCGCCTGATGCTGCTAAAGACGCGGCTTCAAAGGCGGCTGCGTCTCAGGCAAAGCAATCTAAAGCCAGCACCAAAGCCAGCGGCTTTGATAAAACTTTGGCGAATGCGAAAACCCGCGTTGACGCGCGTTTAGGCAGCTCGCTCGACATCCCGACGCCTTTAAATCCAGGCGGCGGTTACACCCATGAAACTCACAAAGCTAACGGCTTTCTGCTCTATGATATCGGACAGCTTTACAAGCTGACGGGCGATAAGAAATATGCCGAGTTCGCCGCGCAAGCGATGATGGACTATGCGGATGTTTACCCAAGCTGGGGCTTGCATCCCGCCGCAAAAGAACAGTCGCCCGGCAGGATGTTCTGGCAAAATTTGAATGAGAGCATGTGGCTCCTTAATGTTGCGCAAAGCTACGACGCCATAAAAGATACGCTCACCGATGAGCAGCGGGAAAAGATTGAAACAGATTTGCTCCGCAATATGGCGGACTTCCTCTCCGTCGGCGCGCCGGAAACGTTTAACAAAGTGCATAATCACGGCACATGGGCCACGGCGGCTGTCGGCCTAACGGGCTATGCCATTGGCGATGATGAATATGTCGAGCAAGCTTTGCTGGGATTAGATAAATCAGGGGAGGCGGGCTTTCTCAAGCAAATGGACGTGCTGTTCTCACCGGACGGTTATTATAATGAAGGTCCGTATTATCACCGTTTCGCTCTCAAGCCGTTTGTGATTTTCGGACAGGCTGTGCAAAAAAATAATCCGGAGCGAAATATCTGGGAAAAGCGTGACGGTATTTTGAAGAAGGCGACATATTCTCTTGTCCATCAAGCCTATGGCGGTCTGTTTTTTCCGATTAATGATTCCATTAAAGAAAAAGGTATCAGGACAGATGAGCTGCTAAATGCTGTCGCCATTGTCTATGACCTGACGGGTGACACGGGGCTTCTCTCAATTGCCGAAGAGCAGGACACATTTGTCCTCACGCCGGAGAGCCGTAAACTCGCGGCTGACCTCGCTGCTGGTAAAGCAACGCCGTTTGAATATGCCTCCATGCGTCTCGGCGATGGCCAAAATGGTGATCAGGGCGCGCTAGATATTTTAAAAGCTAGCAACGATCCAAATGGACTAGCCGTCGTTGTTAAGAACACATCACAAGGTTTGGGCCATGGGCATTTCGATAAAATGGGCTTGCTCGTCTATGATGCCGGCCATGAAATCTTGCTGGATTACGGCGCGGCGCGTTTCCTTAACATTGAAGCGAAATATGGTGGGCATTATCTGCCTGAGAACAACACATACGCCAAACAAACCGTTGCCCATAACGCGCTGGTTGTCGACGAGACTAGCCATTTTAACGGCGACGTTGACGTTGGAAATGCAAATTGGCCGACAGTCGGAGAATTCGTTAATGAAGACGGTCTTAAAATGACATCTGCGGAAATTGATACGGCCTATGATGATGTCCGCTTGGGCCGCACGGTTGCGATGATAGAGGACGCGGCTTTTGACAGTCCGATTATTATCGATTTGATGGAAGCTCATGCCGACGGCTCTCACAGCTATGATTTGCCTTTTTTCTATAAAGGGCATCTGATTGAGACTAACTTCGAACTGCAGGCTAACCCCAGAGTTCGCCGCCCATTAGGCCGCACAAACGGGTATCAATATCTTTGGAAAACGGCCGAGGCCGAGCCGGTCGACGGGATGTCTCAAATCACATGGCTTTTGGATAAAAAGTTTTATTCCGTCACCTCTGCAGTTCCACCCGATACGCAAGTTGTATTTACGGAAGTCGGCGCGACGGACCCTAATTTCAACTTGCTGCCTGAAACCGGATTTATGCTCCGCGCGCAAACGGATGACGGCGTTTCATTCTTATCCGTCATCGAACCGCATGGGGATTATAACCCGACACTCGAATACACGATTGGCAGCCACAGCGCAGTTAAATCTGTCCGCCACTTCGAGAATGGCGGCGATGAATATATTCATATCGAAACTAAAGATGGTCAACGTATAGGGCTTGGAATCTCTGGTGAGGTTGATAAAGACATGGCTCATACCATAGACGCGGATGGAACCGAGGTGACCTGGACAGGGCCCTATAAATTATTCCATTCTGAAAAACATAAACAGGCGGAGAATTAATCATGCAAAGTGCTACTTTTGTTTTTGACAAAGATATCCCGAAAGAAGACGTCGATCCGGGGATTAAGCGTCAAATTTTGAGTCACAGTGACGATATCATGCTTGTTAAAGCCACCTTTGAAACGGGCGCTGAGGGCTATATGCATGAGCATTATCACAGCCAGATTGCCTATGTGGAAAGCGGTGTATTTGACGTGACTGTGGACGGCGAAACCAAGCGCTTAAAGGCGGGCGACAGCTTCCTCATGACGCCGCACGTTATGCACGGCGCTATCTGCATCGAAGCGGGCGTCTTGCTCGACATGTTCTCGCCTATCCGTGAAGATTTTTTTGAGAATTATAAAAAGGGGAACTTCACGTCGTAATAGGATTTACGGCCAATCGTCGTAACATCTAGGCAGAAGTTAAATAATAAGGCCAGCAGGGGAATATCATGTCGGACACAATAATAAGAAAGCGCAAGACTAAGGGCAAGCTCAGATGGGCTGTTGTTGGTCTTGTCGCGCTCGCGACGATTATCAATTATATTGACCGCCAAACATTAAGTGTTTTGTGGCCAACAGAGATTGCGCCTGAACTCTTCCCAGATATGGACGCAGATGGACACAAAAGTCTCTATGCTACCATCTCTATTGTTTTCGTTTTTGCTTACGCGTTTGGTCAAGCTATTTTCGGTAAAATATTTGACTGGGTCGGGACACGACTAGGATTTGTTCTGTCTATTTTCTTCTGGTCGCTGGCCACTATCGCCCATGCTTTTGCAAGAGGCGTAACGTCATTTGCGATTGCACGCGCAGTCCTAGGTGTTGCGGAAGCTGGTAACTGGCCTGGTGCTGCGAAAGCCAATGCGGAATGGTTCCCTATCAATGAACGCGCATTCGCCCAAGGGATTTTTAACTCTGGTGCTGCCATTGGTGGGATTATTTCAATTCCGCTTATTGGTTTGTTAGCGCTGGTTATGCACTGGCAGATGATTTTTATCCTTGTTGGTATTTTAGGTCTGCTGTGGTTAATCCCTTGGTTAATTATAGTGAAGGCTCCGCCAAAGTACCACTCTTGGATTACAGATGATGAGCGGGATTACATTCTTAGCGGTCAACCCAATGAAGATTTGAATGAAGACGGCAATATCGACGGCGGTTATAATCCGAACACTGCCGAGCTATTATCGCGCAGGCAAAGTTGGGGCGTAATCGTTGCCTCTGCGGCAATCGATCCAATTTGGTGGTTATTTATTGTTTGGATCCCGACTTATCTGTTTGAGGTTCATGGCTTTAACATGAAGGACCTCGTTGCCTTTGGATTTATCCCATATATCGGCGCGATGTTTGGCGCATGGTTTGGGGGGCTTTTGGCTCAGAACCGAATTGATTCTGGCTGGACTGTGAACAAGACGCGTAAATTTACTATCACGCTCGGCTGTTTAATTATGCTTCCTTGCCTCTTGGCGCTTAGCGTTGCGGCTACACCTGGCTTAGCTCTAACGTTGATGTTCTTAATCTTGTTTGGTTTCCAAACAGCCATTGGTAACGTGCAGACTTTACCGAGTGACTTTTATGGCGGGAAGACTGTCGGAACATTGTCAGGCTTTGCTGGGATGGCAGCTAAACTTGCTGGTGCGGTGATTATTGCTTTAGTTCCAATCATGACGGTAGGCGGTAATTACTTCTCTATTTTCATTTTGGGAGCCGTAATGTCGCTGGCGGCAATCGCTGCGGTTTGGCTTCTATGTGGGCATATTGCACCGCTCAAACCTCAAGAATCAAGATTTCCAAAATGGCTACGAGTATCAATAGCTGGGACAGGAATTCTGCTCTTCGCAATATTGATTTATAGCTTAATCACTTATTACATAGGAACGATTTCTTAATCTTCATCTCGGGATGAAACTAATTAACTTAAATTTTAAATGACTGAATTAGGAGTCACACACATGTCTAAACCAACTATCGGATTTATGGGTCTCGGCCTTATGGGCGGCAATATGGTCGAAAACCTTCAAAAGCGTGGGTTTGAAGTCATCGTCATGGATCTCAATCAGGACGCTGTCGACGCTGTATTGGCGCGCGGTAATGCGACCCAAGCCAAGTCACCCAAGGAATTAGCTGAGAAATCAGACATAGTTCAGTTCTGCTTAACAACCTCTGCCGTTGTCGAAAAAGTTGTTTACGGCGATGATGGTGTTTTGGCAGGTATCAAGCCTGGCTCCGTGCTTATCGATTTTGGTACATCTATTCCGGCGTCGACGAAGAAAATCGGGGCTGACCTGGCCGCAAAGGGTGTGGGCATGATTGACGCGCCGCTCGGCCGTACGCCAGCTCATGCGAAAGACGGTCTGCTAAACATTATGGCGGCTGGCGATAAAGCGACCTTCGACAAATATGAGTCTATGCTTAAAGAGCAAGGCGAAAACGTTTTCTATCTCGGCGAACTCGGCGCGGGTCATACGACAAAGCTCATCAATAACTTTATGGGCATGACATCTGTCGTGGCTATGTCACAGGCTTTTGCAGCTGCCGAACTGGCCGGCGTCGATCGTCAACAGCTTTATGATATCATGTCATCTGGTCCGTCTAATTCACCATTTATGAAGTTTTGCAAACACTACGCTGTCGACGGCAATAGCGATTTGGGCTTCTCCATCAACAATGCCAATAAAGACTTAGGTTATTTCGCGCAGATGGTGTCCGATTTGGGCTCTCAGTCATTAGTGGCGGAAGCAACGTCAAAAAGCCTGCAAGCGGCTGTAGATGCCGGTATGGGTAATGGCAATGTTCCTGAGATTTTCGATTATTTCGTAAAACTTAAAAAGTAAAAATCATCGGCCAGTTTTGGTGTTAAAACTGGCCGAGCTATAATTTTTGATAACAGCTATATTTAGATAAGATTTTATCATGTCAGAAAAACTAATTTCGACCTTACGAGACAATCGGGTTGTCCCGCTTGTTCAATCGGATAATCCCGACACAGCTTTGAAAATATCCGAAGCGCTTCTTGAAGGCGGCTTGGATGTCCTCGAAGTTGTCCTGCGGACGGACGAAGCGCTGGATTGCCTTGAAGCCATCGCCAAAGAATTTCCAAATGCCCATGTCGGCGCGGGAACGGTACTCAGCGCGGATCAGTCAAAAGAAGTCATCCGCCGCGGCGCAACTTTCATTGTCTCGCCTGGTCTCGACCCGGCTTCTGTTGATGTTGCTAAAGAGGCAGGCATCCCAATCTTGCCCGGTATTTCCACGGCGACTGAATTACAAAGCGCTTGGAATATGGGATTGCGCACTGTGAAATTATTCCCGGCCTCCGTCGTGGGCGGCCCTAAGATGCTCAAAGCGTTGTCGTCCGTTTTCAGGGATGTTGAATTTATGCCAACGGGCGGCGTTAATCCTGCTAACCTCAAAGAGCATTTGGACATTCCTGCGGTGCTGGCTTGCGGCGGCTCCTGGCTCACGCCCAAAGACGCGATTGAGGCTGGCGACTTCGCGGCCATAACAAAATTAGCAAAAGACGCGATTGCGATCGCACATTCATAAACGGAAAACACAATGACTGACTTTCTATCCTTTGGCGAAATCATGCTTCGCCTGCGCACGAATGGGTATGAGCGCTTCTTCCAAAGCCCATCATTCGAAGCAACCTTTGGCGGCGGCGAAGCCAATGTGGCCGTCTCCCTGACCAATTACGGCCTCGATGCAGGCTTTATCTCAGCCCTACCCGATAATGACATCGGCCAAAGCGCGATTAATTCATTGCGCGCTCTCGGCGTCGATACATCCAACGTAAAACGCCAAGGCGACCGCGTGGGTATTTATTATCTTGAAACAGGCGCGAACCAGCGTCCGTCCAAAGTTATCTATGACCGCGCCGCGTCCTCTATCTGCGAAGCCAAAGTTGGCGATTTTGATTGGCCGACAATTTTTAAAGGCGCCAAGTGGCTCCACATCACCGGCATCACGCCGGCGCTGTCGCAAGACTCGGCTGACCTTAGCCTCGAATGTGTGAAAGAAGCCCAAAAGGCTGGCGTCACAACGTCCTGCGATTTTAACTTCCGCGGCAAGCTCTGGAAATATGGCAAGACCGCGCCCGAAGTTATGCGTGACCTCGTCAAGCATATCGACGTCGGAATTGCCAATGAAGAAGACTGCCAAAAGTCTCTCGGCATTTCTGTGGATGTTGATGTTGAAAGCGGATCAGGTCATCTAGACCTGAGCAAATATGAAGAGCTGTCCCAAAAGGTTCTCGATATCTATCCCGGCATGTCAACGATTGCGATTACGCTGCGCGCAGCTGTGAACGCCAATATCAATGGCTGGTCGGCCTGTATGCGAGACCGCGAAAATGGCTTCCTCTCCTCCAAGAAATATGAGCTGACAGATATCGTTGACCGCGTCGGCGGCGGCGACAGTTTTGCCTCTGCTTTCATCGCGGGCATGAACCTCTATGAAGACCGTCAGCAAAGTCTTGAATTCGCCGTTGCGGGCAGCGCATTGAAGCATTCTGTCCTAGGTGACTTTAACCGCGTAAACCGCAAAGAAGTCGAAGCCCTGATGGGCGGCGACGGCTCAGGCCGCGTTCAAAGATAAGGTGAGGGCGGCGGTTAACTCCGCCACTTTAATATTTTCGTCTTAACGGGGTTTTTAAACTCACGCTTGTCTTCACGGCTTTTGGCCCATTCGCGTTTTATGGCGTGATACCATTTGGCTTGGGTGTCGGAGTCTTCAATCAGCAATAAAGTCGGGTCATATTTCAGGCCCATTTGCTGCAGGTCCACCATATCTGCATCTTGGCGCAGGAAGGTCTGCGCGAAGGGTTGTAAGAACGGGGCGAGCAATTTTATCAGCCCCATATCGGTAAAGAAAATCTGCCTAATATGGGTGTGAGTGTCATCTATGGGCGTGACGGAGGTGAAAGAGAGCAGGGTCTTTTTCCCGACTTTTATCTCTTCGGTACGAATGCCGGGAATTTGGAACGCGATCTCTGTGATAGGTTTGCCGCCGAGCAGCTTATAGGCGAAACTATTGGAGGAGGGGCTGTGAGCGGCCATGGCAAAGCCGCGCTCGCGGGGTTCAAATTGCTTGGCCTTTTCATGCATGGATTTTTTCGAGCGCCACCACCATTGACTATGCACATACGGGCCGTGAGCCGGGTCCATAAGTCCAATCACCGCGTGATCGACATGGCAGTTCAGGGTCAGGTCGTCATCCATCACGGCTTTGCGCCTAGCGCCTTGTAGGAACGAAAAGCTTGGCGGGTCGATAGAAGGAGTCCCCGCGAAACGCTTATCCCGCGCAATATAGACCCAGAGGAGCGGCCCGTCTTCGCGGAGGGGAAAGGTGCGAACCTTTATTTTTTCCGTCTCCATGCTCTGTTCGGATGTCAGCGCGGGAATCTCTTTACACGCCCCGTCTTCAATTCCGAAACGCCAGCCATGATAGGGGCATTCCACTGTGCCGTCCTTGATACAGCCCGCCGAGAAGGGCGCGGCGCGGTGAGGGCAAATATCCCGCATAGCAAAAACGCTGCCGTTATCTTCGCGGCCTAGACAAATCGGCTCACCCGCAATTTCGCGGCGGAGGAGTTTTCCGGCTTTCACATCAGTGGACAATCCGGCGAAATACCAGATGTCATAGACAAAGTCATTTTGGGCAGAGGCGCTCATAAGCTACCGCCTTGTTTTTTAAAGTCACTGCGCGGCAAGTTGAGGTTAAATTGCAGGCTTAGGCCTCGCAAGGCAAAGGCTATGGCCGCGCCAATTGTCAACGCCCAGCCTTCGGATAGGCCAAACTTAAAGGCGAGG
>JAOIVW010000001.1 GCA_028224375.1 Hellea sp. | reverse complement strand
AATGCTTTCAATACTGTTATAAGTATCGCCTGCCGCTTCGCCTGTATTCAACGACTGGTCAATGAAGTTAACTGTCACGCCTGCTACCGCTGTTGAGTAAAACACACGGTCAGCGCCTTCGCCGCCATTAATCTCATCCGCGCCAGACCCGCCAAAGAAGTCATCATTGCCAGCATCACCGTTAAGGATGTCATCACCATCACCGCCGCGCAGGATATCACGGCCATCGCCGCCACTGAGCTCATCTGCACCTGCGCCGCCATCAAGCAAATCATCGCCAAAGCCACCTCTGAGGTCATCATTACCGCCCTCACCACTGAGGTTATCATTACCATTGCCTCCGCTTAATAAGTTGTCCAGCGCGTCGCCGACAATAATGTCGTCATTATTTGACCCCGTGATATTTTCAATATTGACCAAAGTATCACCTTCAGCATTCCCGCCAGAGGCACTTCCTGTAGAGAGATTTATGTTAATTCCGTCCTGAGAAACAAAATAAAAGGCCGTGTCTACACCGTCACCACCATCAAGGAAATCTGCACCGTCTCCGCCAAGAAGCTGATCATCACCGCCGCCCCCAAACAGCATATCATCACCTGTATCAAAAAAGACGCCATCATTGAAAACTGCGCCGCCAACAAGGGTGTTAGACCCCTCACCGCCGGTCAGGATATCATCCCCTAAACCGCCCTCAAGGTTTAATCGACCGTCTGGTGTCGTAACATCACCTGTTGTCAAAACGTCATTAAATGCGCTCCCGCGGATGGATTCAATACTGATAAATTGATCGCCTTCTGCCCATCCTCCCGTGCTGACCCCGGTCGATAGATTTATAGTTACGGCTGCATCAGAGTTCGTATATGTAGCCGTGTCGAAAAAGTCCCCGCCATCCAAGATATCGGATCCGGCGCCACCATCTAGAACATCGTTATCGTCACCTCCTCTTAAAGTATCATTGCCAAGGCCGCCGAAAAGACTATCTTGACCTGCCATGCCCTCCAGAACGTTGTCAGCGTCATTACCGGTAATAGAGTCGTTACCCGAACCGCCTATGACATTCTCAATACCCGTCAACGTATCGCTGATAGATACCTGCGTAATATTTGTCTGTGGGTCTGCTAAAACATCCTCGACAACAGGCCCATTCATGCCTGCGGGGGCCGTATTTAAGGTCACATTGGTAATATCGCTCGTATTATTGAAATTAATATCAATTGCGTAGGTAACGACACCTGCCGCATCCACGGTGAAAGTAATTGTACCATTATGACTGCCAAAAAAGTTATTTAGGGGAGGAACAACATTAAAGCTGCTTAGAAACGCAGAAAATACAACAGTTCTGACACCTGCGGCATCTGTTGTGTCATCTACAATAGACTCAATTTGCGCACGAAACTCTCCGTCAGGGTTAACCGCCGTACCCACATTTATGTAAAGCTCGTCCGCCTCCGCGGCCGCCAATACGCTTGCCGTGGTCGTACCGCCATTGACCTGTAGTGACGTTCCTTCAGCTGAACCCGTACCTGCGTTTAAATCCAACACAACATCAAGGTTTTGATCAGCATAACTTACGGTGTCAGTTCCTTCACCACCGTCAATTGTATTTATACCGTCTCCACCCACAAGGATGTCATTCCCGCCCAAACCGCTCAGTGAATTATTCAAAGCATCGCCTGTCAAAATATCTGCAAATTCAGAGCCTTCAAGGTTTTCAAAATTACTGGCTGAATCGCCTACAGCGTCACCGCCCGAAAACGTCCCCAAATTCAAATCAACGCTTACACCTGCAGAAGACCCAGCATAGCTCAGCGTATCAATTCCATCGCGGCCATCCAGCAGGTCTGCGCCCGCTCCGCCTTCAATGATGTTATCGCCAGTATCGCCGAAAAGCTCATCGCTAAAATCGGAACCTACGAGGTTTTCGATATTGCTAACAAGATCACCTTCTGCATGCCCCCCAATAAAGAAGCTTAACTCCAAATCAGCGGTGACAAAACTGTCTGACGTCGCATAACTAAGCGTGTCGTTACCTTCCCCGCCATCTATGGTGTCTCCACCTGCTCCGCCTATGATAATATCATCACCTGCCATACCGTCATAGGTATCATTGCCTGCCAGTAGGTCGATGACATCATCACCATTTGTGCCAAAGAGATTATCATCCATCTCTGTTGGTCCGCCGGGATCGACAATACCAAAACTGAAATTGCCGGAACTTGTATCAAATAGCGTGAATTCACCATTCGTAATCGTTATAAAACGATCTGCAATAGCATCACCATCTATGTCGAACTGAAAGACAGTTTGCCCGCCGCTGGCTTCATAGCGGAACTCACCTGCAAGACCGGTAAAGTCATCCGTATCAAGATAGGTTAAATCAACACCTTCAATGAATCTAATTAATGTAAACTCAACCGTATCGCCAACTTCAAGGTCTGTGATGATGTCATTATCAATTTCTTCGACACGGTCAAATGTAAAGCGGTCATTCCCGGCACCGCCGGTTAGCGTATCCGTACCGGAGTCACCTTCTATATTATCATCATTTGACCCACCGATGAGAACATCGTTTCCGCGTCCACCAAAAAGATTTGTAACGATAGTTGCCGCTGAAGCATCAATGATATCATCAGCTGGAATGGCCAGACGCTGCGTGATGCTAACCTGTTCAATATTTGTGATGGTATCAACTTCACCAGTTATTGAATTTGAAATAGAGCTATCGGTAATCGTCAGATTAAGCTGGTCCAATCCGAAGCGCTGATAACTATCAAATCCGGCGCCGCCATCGATTGTGTCATTACCCAGACCGCCGCTGATGAAATCATCACCGTCACCCGCATCAATGATATCATCGCCTGCTAAGCCGCGTAGAGAGTCACTACCGTCACCACCCACGAGAGTATCATTACCAAATGTACCAATCAAACTATCATTGCCTGCCGTTGTCATTCCAAATGCAGCATCCACTTCAAGTGTCGGAATGGCTTCATTCGTCAAGCGGAGATCAAATTCACCGCTTTGAATGATAATTTCTGAATCGACAGTTCCGTCACCATCCGTGTCAATCTGTATAAGCGTTTGACCGCCGACTTTCTCAAAACGCAGTTCCGGCGAGTCGTTGGCTGTAAAGGCCGCGTCCCCGATAAAGGTCAATAATTCGCCGACATTCGGGTCCCGCCCGACTCCTAAATATTCGCTCACCTGGATAGTATCGCCCAGTTCAAAATCAGTAATGACATCTGCATTTGCCCCGACGCCACTATCAGCGTACATATCAAAAAGAAACCTATCAGTGCCCGCGCCGCCCGTTAGCGTATCCAGGCCTAAACCGCCTGAAAGCGTATCATTATCATCGCCGCCATCGAGACTATCATTGCCGTCTCCGCCTTCAAGGAAATCAAATCCAGCGCCGCCATTTAATATATCATCGCCTAGCTCTCCCCGAAGGGTATCATTACCGACATCGCCGTTTAAGGTATCATTATCGTCGCCGCCAAGGATGAAGTCATCACCCTCTCCGCCATTGAGAATATCATCGCCCAGCCCGCCAAACAGGGAATCATTACCAGCCATACCGTCCAGAACGTTGGCGGCATCATCCCCAGTAATATTATCACCACCTTCACCGCCTGTTACGTTCTCAATATTCGTCAATGTATCAGCGATGTTAGACTCAAAAAGATCTGCCGCTGAATCAGCTAAGACGTCCTCAACAACAGGGCCGTTTTCACCCGCGGCGGCTTCATTGAATGTCACGCTGGTAATATCAAACGTATTGGGGAAATTAAGATTTGTTGAATAGGTCACGACACCTGATGCATCCACAGTGAATGTGATTACACCGTTACTAAATCCGAAGAAATCAACAGGAGGCGGAACAACATTGGCGCTGTTCAAATTCACAGAAAATTCAACCGTTCTGACACCTGAGGCATCTGTTATGTCACTTCTAATAAATTCAATTTGCCCGCGAATTGCCCCGTCAGGGTTAACGTCAGTGCCAACATTTATATAAAGATTACCCGCTTCCGCAGCCGTTAAAACGCTTGCAGCCGTGGTTCCGTCAATAACCTCTAGGTTTGTTCCTTGAGCTGAAGCAAAATCTATAGCCAAATTTGCGGTAAGACTAACTCTTTGGCCTTCATAAGTTGCAGTGTCGTTCCCTGCGCCGCCGTCAATCATGTTCGCGCCATCACCGCCGTCAATGATATCATCGCCATCACCGCCGCTCAGGGTATCATCGCCGTCTCCACCCACAAGGATGTCATTCCCGCCCAAACCGCTTAGTGAATTATTCAAAGCATCGCCTGTCAAAACATCTGCAAATTCAGAGCCTTCAAGGTTTTCAAAATTACTGGCTGAATCGCCTACAGCGTCGCCGCCCGAAAACGTCCCCAAATTCAAATCAACGCTTACACCTGCAGAAGACCCGGCATAGCTCAGCGTATCAATCCCATCACGGCCATCCAGCAGGTCTGCGCCAGCTCCGCCTTCAATGATGTTATCGCCGGCATCGCCGAAAAGCTCATCATTAAAATCAGAGCCTAAGAGGTTTTCGATATTGGTGACAAGGTCACCTACTGCATGCCCCCCATTAAAGAAGTCATTTTCCAAATCAGCTGTGACGAAACTGTCTGACGTCGCATAGCTAAGCGTGTCGTTACCTTCCCCGCCATCTATGGTGTCTCCACCTGCTCCGCCTATAATAATATCATCACCCGCAAGGCCTTGAATGGTGTCATTGCCCTCAAGGCCGTCGAGAATATCGTCGCCATTTGTTCCGACAATCGTGTCATTACCTGATGTGGCAACCTCATTCAGGATACCAAAACGGAGAAGGCCAGGTTGTGTTTCAAAGAGTGTGAACTCTCCATTCGCAATCGTTATAAAACGATCCGCAATTTTGTCGCCATCTATGTCGAACTGAAAGACAGTCTGCCCGCCGCTGGCTTCATAGCGGAACTCACCCGCAAGACCGGTAAAGGCATCCGTATCCAGATAGGTTAAATCAACACGTTCAATGAATTCAATAAATGTAAACTCGACCGTATCGCCAACTTCAAGGTCTGTGATGATGTCATTGTTAATTTCTTCGACAAAGTCAAAGGTGAAGCGGTCATTCCCGGCTCCGCCTGTTAGCGTGTCGGTTCCTGTATCACCCTCAATGGTATCATCATTTGATCCGCCAATGATGATATCGTCACCACGTCCGCCAAAAAGGCCGACAGAGATTGTTGCTGCCGAAGCATCCAATATATCGTCAGACGGCACGGATAGACGCTGTGAATATGCGATAAATTCAATGCCGGTGAGCGTATCTGTTTCGCCTGAAATCGCGTCAGAGACGGATGTATCTGTTATGGTAATATTAACTTGCGAGGCTCCGAAATAGGAGACTTGGTCAAAGCCGTCACCGCCATCCACGCTATCATTACCAGTCCCGGCGCTAATAAAATCATCACCTGCGCCCGCATCAATAATGTCATCCCCCGCTAGGTCGCGCAGGGAGTCATTACCGTCGCCGCCTATCAGAGTATCATTACCATTCGTGCCAACCAAAATATCATCGCCTGCCGTCGTAGAGCCAAATGCCGCATCCACTTCGAGCGTAGCGCCCTCGTCTCCTGTCAGGCGCAGATCAAATTCACCGCTTTGGATAATCACTTCAGAATCGACCTTCCCATCACCATCCGTATCGACTTGTACCAGCGTTTGACCTCCGGTTTTTTCAAATCGCAATTCCGGCGAATTGTTTCCTGTAAAGGCGGCCTCTCCGATAAAAGTCAGTAATTCACCGACATTTGGATCCCGGTCAACAAATGAATATTCACTGATTGTAACAGTGTCGCCCAGTTCGAAATCAGTAATGACATCTGCATTGGCCCCTACGCCGCTTTCAGAATATACCTCAACTGTGAAGTTATCACTCCCAGCGCCGCCAGTCAGAATATCTACTCCGGCTCCGCCATTTAAAGCATCATTACCATCCCCGCCATTAAGTATATCGGCCCCGACTTGGCCGCGAAGAACATCGTTTCCAGCATCGCCATTTAAGGTGTCCTCGCCGTCGCCCCCGTCAAGGAAGTCACGGCCATCACCTCCATCAATTTGATTGTTATTACTGTCACCCGTCAACTGGTCATTAAAGGCAGACCCAGTAAGATTCTCGATACTAATTAATAGGTCTCCTTCAGCATCGCCGCCAAACGCGGTTCCATTTAAGAGATCAACAAAAACAGATTCAGATGAACTTGCATAAGACGCCGTATCAATATCTGCACCGCCATCTAAAAAATCTGCGCCTAGACCACCTTCCAGAAGATCATTAGCTTGATCCCCAAAAAGTTGGTCAATACCCGCGCCGCCAAAGAGTTGATCCTCGCCAAAACCGCCGCCATGAAGCACATTATCCCCTGCATCCCCTATGATAATATCATCATGGACAGACCCTCGAATATTCTCGATAGATATCAGAGTATCCATATCCGTGCCCCACGTATTTTGGGCCACGCCTTGGAGATTCAGATCAACCGTAACACCTAAGGTTGCGAGGGTAAAATCTGCGGTATCATTACCTTGATTACCGTTGAGAATATCATCGCCTTGCCCCCCTTGCAGGATGTCATCACCGAGAAATCCGTCCAGAATATTATCCTGAACACTCCCAATCAATGTGTCGTTAAAGGAAGACCCTCTCAGACTTTCGATATCAAAAAGAGTATCCGTACCAGCTCCGCCTGTATTTTGCGCGGCGCCCATAGCATTTAGAGAAACTATAACGCCGGATATTGCGTTGACATAAACCGCTGTATCATTCCCAGCTCCGCCATTAATGTCGTCGTCTCCTTGATCACCTTCAATGGCGTTATCATTGGCATCACCCGTCAGAATATCATTCCCTAGACCGCCGTGGATATTTTCAATATTCATGATGGTGGACTCGGAAAACGAGTCTGTTGAACCTACAAAATTCATACGGCCTGCAGCGAGGTCAATTTCAAGGCCTGCATTCTGGTTAGACGCGCTCACCAAGTCAATGCCATCGCCGCCATCAATTAAATAGGATGCGGAATATCCCGATTCGAAAGTGATAGTATCAAATCCGGCTCCGCCAATTCCGCTATCGCCATTGAGCATATCCCCGCCAAGGAAAAGCGTGTCATTACCGTCTCCGCCGTCCAGCGTACTAGATTGAGAGCCAATGCCACTTGAAAAGATGACATCATCCCCCTCGCCGCCCAGAAGCTGTTCCGTGCCGCCTCCGCCCCTGATGGTATCGTTTCCGGCTCCGCCATCAATCGTGTTATTATTATTGGCATCGCCTGTAAGGTTATCCGCAAAGGCCGAACCTAGGATATTTTCAAAGTTTAAGAAGCTATCGCCATCCGCGTCACCGCCAGATGCCTCTCCTGTGCCCAAATTTATGGTTACGCCTGCGCTTGACCCAGCATAGCTGAGCGTATCGTTGCCAAATCCGCCGTCTAATATATCGGCACCGCCGCCGCCTTCAAAGGTGTTTGTAGCACTGCCCGTAGCTGTCAGAATATTATTATTGGCATCACCAATGGCATTGACATTTCCGGCGAGGGTTAAGTTTTCGATATTCGCAAAGGTGTCGCGCAATAAATCTCCGCCCAGAAGCGTTTGCTGCCCTGTTAAGAGGTTAAAGGTAATTTCAGAGCCGCCTAAAATAGCCGTATAGATAAGCGTGTCATTACCCGCCCCGCCATCGTAAAAATCATTATCGCTAGGCGCAGCGAATTCTGAGTCTGTAATGATATCGTCGCCGTCCCCTGCATCAACTGTATCTTGGCCTTCTCCGCCATTTATCTCGTCATTGCCGCCAAGACCGTTGATGACATCATCACCTGCAAATCCATTAATGGTGTCGGCATCAGCCGTTCCCGTGAGCGTATCATTATTTGGTGTCCCGTCTATATTTTGAAAAAGTGGACCCCCAGGCAGAGTTGGTATCGTAAAGTTCACGGCAGGAATCGTGCTAAAACTCGCGAGGTTTTCTGAAAAGACACGTTCAGGAAGCGTGAAATCAAGCCCCTCAAAACCAAAATTAGTATTTAAAGATAGTGACTTAAGAAAATACATGACGTGCCCTCAACTGCTTTAATTTCAGGGGCGTCATTAAGATATATGTATCGTAACATGTTGCGCGCCCCAGGTTTAAGACAAGCGGCATTGCCGTCTCGCCCGGATATACAGCTTGAGTCTAATGAATTTTTATTCAAAAGACTATCAGGTGAATACCCTAGTTTTAGCAAAAAAGCTAAACCCTTCGGACATACCCATATCAGCTTATTTACCCCGTGACAACGCCGTGCACAAACGCGCCCTCGGCTACTTTTTATTATGTTTCTGGCGGGAAAGCATTTGGCAAGTTACTTGCAAACAGCCTGCCTTGCGCAGTAAAATTGGGGGGTTACCGGCAAGACAGATTTTGAGTGTGTTGCAGATCCGGCTATATAATCACACAGAACAAGACACGCCCTCCTTTAACAAAGCGCATAATTCATAGTCTGTCTATCAGGTAAATACCCTATATACGGTAGGGTTTTCTTTGGTTTTGGGTGAGCAACACTCGATGGCCCGCATTTATTCTTGTTATAAGTGATAGCTCAAGTCGGGATACGCCCGACTTCTGCGCCCGCTTGGAGGGCGATGGCAACACCTTCGGGCAAGGGCTCCCATCCGTCGGAGTCAAGCGGAACACTGGCAAGAAGGGCTGTCATCTGGTCCCCACCTCCAACATTGAGCCCACCTGTTTTATAATCGGCCTTATCTTCGCGGCTCATACAACGCTTTATGCTTAGTCCTGGCGGCCGAGGATCGCTATCAAGACCAAACTCTTCATAGACGCGTTTATGAGCGTGGGCGAATAGAACATCTCCGTCGCTATATAAAAAATTAGAGGATCCGCGTTGACGCTGCTCGCTGGCAAATTTGGCGAAGACGGACAATCTGTCTTCGACGGATGGCGGCTTATCCGCGCCGCCTACCCAGAGGGGTCGCAAGGCCTCCAATAGAACGCAAAACCCCAACTCCGAGTCTGTTTCTCCTATAGGCGTATAGTTTAGTTTATCCAAAGGGTAATCATCATGTATCCCGTCCAAAGTCCCGTTATGGGCGAAAGCATGCATGTGTCCGCCTAGGGCGCGGCGAAATGGATGGGTGTTTCTCATAGTGGGTTCGCCAATCGTCGCGAGGCGCACATGGGCAATCACGCAATGGCTTTTACGCCCTGCTTGGGAAATATAGTGTGCCAAAGGACTGTCATGAGCTGGCGTAGGCTCTTTGACCAGAAACAAGTCGCGATCTTCAAAATAGGCAATGCCCCAACCCGATTTATTATGATATGTCAGCCCGCCATGTTTGGCGAATTCATTCAAAGAATAATTAACATGGGTGGGCTCTTTGGAGGACATAGCAAACAGTTCGCACATTGTTTTTCCTTCCATTATGAATATGTCTCAGGTGAGTGCTTAATCTGCCACAGGCCCCGTCCTAAACATAATCACAGTTATGTAAAATTCAGCGCATTGCCAAATTCACAAATTCGCAGAGTAGCTTTCGAGTCTCGCACGGGTTCATAATGTCTTCAACAAAATCCGCATTTTTGGAAGGAAAACGGAATAACTAACTTTGCACTCGGCGGAGCTTAAAAAATGATAGTAGTCGACTCTTCTCATTTATTACGCCAAGAATAGAAAAACGAATTTACGGGGTAAGGAAATATTATGTTTGTTGCAAATACGACTATGGAAGTTTTAAGCTTTTTGGCCACACTGTTTGTTTTCGTTCTGGGGACCGGTATCCTCATCGTTATATGTATGTTTGTCGTCGACGTTGTCCAAACGAAAGACGCCGTTCGCAGAAATTACCCGGTCGTTGGTAGATTCAGAGACTTCTTTTCAAAGCTCGGCGAATTTTTTCGTCAGTACTTTTTTGCCATGGATCGTGAAGAAATGCCGTTTAATCGCGCCGAACGCGAATGGATAGGCCGGGCGACTGAGGAGCATGACAACACAGTCGCTTTCGGGTCAAGCAAAAATCTTACCCCGGAAGGTACGGCTATTTTTGTCAATTGCGCGTTCCCGACGTTAGATGAAGACGGGGTCGAAATGCAGCCCTTGGAAATCGGCCCTTATTGTAAGCACCCTTACAACGCGCCGTCATTTTTCAATATTTCCGCCATGAGTTACGGCGCTCTTTCAAGTGTCGCTGTTCAGGCATTGTCACATGGCGCGAAGATGGCCGGATGCTGGATGAATACCGGCGAAGGCGGTCTGGCACCTTATCATCTTGAAGGCGGGTGCGACATCGTTATGCAAATTGGCACTGCCAAATATGGCGTGCGGGATAAAGACGGTAACCTGAGTGATGATAAATTAAAAGAAGTCGCAGCCCATGAACAGGTGCGCATGTTTGAGCTGAAGTTGAGCCAAGGGGCCAAGCCCGGTAAAGGCGGCATATTGCCCGCCGTCAAAGTCTCTGCGGAGATTGCCGAAATACGCGGTATCCCTGAGGGCGAAGACTCAATTTCCCCGAACTCACATCGCGAAATTTCAAATTCTGCAGAAATTCTCGATATGATTAATCACATTCGCGATGTCACCGGAAAGCCGGTTGGTTTTAAAGCCGTCATCGGCGACACGGACTGGTTGGAGACCATGTTTGTCGAAATCCACAAGCGCGGCATTGAGAGCGCGCCTGACTTTATTACAGTTGATAGCGGCGATGGCGGCACCGGCGCGGCGCCTATGGCGCTGATGGATAATGTCGGTTTGTTGGTTAAAGAATCTTTGCCTATGGTATCCGACCTTGTGCACAAATACGGATTAAGAGAGCGTATTCGCGTCATCGCTTCCGGTAAATTAGTCACACCTGCCGAGGTCGCTTGGGCAATTGCGGCTGGCGCGGATTTCATTAACTCAGCGCGAGGTTTTATGTTCTCACTCGGCTGTATTCAGGCCCTAAAGTGCAACAAAAACACCTGCCCGACGGGCATCACAACCAGCGATAAACGCCTGCAAAGAGGGCTAAACCCGGAAAGAAAATCCGTCAAAGTCGCAAATTATCAAAAACATATGGTCCACGAGGTGCAAGTCATTTCCCATTCCTGCGGGGTCAGCAGACCGCGCTTGATGGGGCGTAATCATGTGCGCATTGTTCAGGCTAACGGCCAGACTATGTTGCTGAGTAAGCTCTATCCACGCCCTGATGTGATAGCCAAATATAAGCCGAAGGCTACCGCAAAGGCTGAATGATATACGGCTTTGCGGTCCGACCGCTCTGCTTATTATAATAAATGATCTTGAAATCACAAGACTGAGGAAAAGTTATGACAGCCACCAATAGTGAAACCAATAATCAAAGCGAGACAACGGTCAAAGCTTCGGATTTATTTGTCAAAGCCTTAGAAGCCGAAGGTGTAGAGTATATTTTCGCCGTACCCGGGGAAGAAAACCTTGATATGGTTGAGTCTCTGCGCACCTCTAACATTAAACTCATTCTGACCCGCCACGAACAAGGGGCAGGCTTTATGGCATCAACCTATGGCAGGCTAACGGGCAAGGCCGGGGTTTGTATGGCGACGCTGGGTCCGGGCGCGACAAATCTTGCAACACCTGCGGCCTATGCTCAACTGGGCGGGATGCCTTTAATTATGCTCACGGGCCAAAAGCCCATAAAAAAATCAAAGCAAGGGCAATTTCAAATTATTGATATTGTCGAGCTATTTGCGCCGATATGTAAAATGAGCAAACAGATTGTTCATGGCGATACAATTCCTGCTCTGGTGCGCGAAGCCTTCCGCACGGCTGTGGAAGAACGCCCCGGAGCTGTACTACTGGAACTCCCTGAAGATATTGCTGAAGAAGACTGCACAGCTCATGTCATGACGCCACATGAACGCCATTACGCAGTAGCCGGCGATACCGTACTGAGCGAGGCCGCCGCATTAATTAAGGCCGCAAAAATGCCGCTTATCTTAGTTGGCGCCGGAGCTAATCGTAAAAATGCCCGCAAAGCCTTAAGCGATTTTGTTCATTCCACAGGCATCCCTTTCTTTAACACGCAGATGGGCAAAGGCGTTATTGATGAACGCTCTGAGCTGTGTCTGGGGACGGCAGCTTTATCAGATGGGGACTATCTTCACTGCGCTATTGATCGCGCCGATTTGATTATCAATGTCGGACATGACGTCGTCGAAAAACCACCCTTTTTCATGGAAGAAGGCGGTAAGACCGTCATTCATGTGAACTATAAATCAGCGCAAGTTGACCAAGTTTATTTTCCCCAAATTGAAGTCGTGGGCGACCTAGCGGCGTCAATAACTGGCCTTAAAGATAAAATCGGAGGCCCTGTAAATTGCGATACATCTTATTTTGAGAAAGTTAGGAAAGAGATAGAGTCGCATCTGATCGAAGGCGCTGATGATCCGCGGTTTCCTGTTATACCCCAGCGCCTTGTGGCCGATACACGCAAGGTTATGGGCGATAAAGACATCATCGCTCTGGATAACGGTATTTATAAACTTTGGTATGCCCGCAATTACAAAGCCTATCAGCCTAACACAGTCTTGCTTGATAATGCGCTTGCGACGATGGGCGCTGGTCTGCCTTCAGCCATGATGGCCGCGATGCTCTATCCTGAGCGGCGCATTATGGCGATTTGCGGCGATGGTGGTTTCATGATGAATTCACAGGAATTGGAGACCGCCGTACGGCTGGGTCTTAACCTGGTCGTGACTGTGTTAAATGACGGATCTTACGGAATGATACGGTGGAAACAAGCCGCTGTTGGATTTCAAGATTACGGACTTGAATTTGGTAACCCACATTTTGTGCAATATGCGCAAAGCTACGGCGCAACGGGCCACCGCGTTGAAAGCGCCGATGACTTGATACCGACCTTTGAAAAAGCCTTTAAAGCCGGAGGCGTCCATCTGGTTGATCTGCCGGTCGATTATTCTGAAAATCAGAAAGTCTTGATTGATGAACTGGCGGAAAAGGCGTGTTTAATATGAGTAAGACTTCAGGCAAATCGAGTGCATCGCAGGACGTTTTGGAAGTCGTCAACCCTTACGATCTGAGCGTCATCGGCAGCGTGCCTCTGGTGACGTGGGAAACAGTCGATAAATATTTAGACGCAGCGCAAAGCCTGTTTAAAAATCGCCAAGATTGGTTGCCGTCTTACAGGCGCATAGACATTCTCAAAAAAACAGCTCTGCTGATGGAAGAGCGGTTTGAGGCTTTGGCTTTTCAAATCGCAGATGAAGGCGGCAAACCGCTGACGGATGCCCGCGTGGAGGTCACGCGCGCAATTGACGGGGTCGGTCTGTGTATCAAAGAGCTTAGTCATCTGACGGGCAAAGAAATTCCAATGGATTTAACAGAAGCCGGCGCAGGGCGCGTCGCCTTTACAACGCGCGAACCCATTGGTCCTGTGGTGGCTGTGTCTGCTTTTAATCATCCGCTTAATTTGATTGTGCATCAAGTCGCGACGGCCGTCGCGGCCGGGTGCCCGGTACTTGCGAAACCGGCTGACGATACGCCTTTGTCATGTAAGGCCTTTGTTGATATCCTTTATGAAGCCGGATTGCCCGAGGATTGGTGCCGCATGGTCGTTTGCGATATTCCGACGGCTGAAAAAATGGTGACGGATAGCCGGACCGCCTTTTTTACCTTTATCGGCTCTGCCAAAGTTGGCTGGATGCTACGCTCGAAACTAGCCCCCGGCACGCGCTTCGCCTTAGAACATGGCGGCGTAGCCCCTGTGATTATTGAACAGAGCGCTGACATTGAGAAGATGATTCCAAGCTTGCTAAAGGGCGGGTTTTACCATTCAGGGCAAGTCTGCGTTTCCGTACAGCGCGTCTTTGCGCCTAAAAAGCAAGCGCGCGCGATTGCTGAAATGCTGGCAGACGGCGCTGGAAAGCTAAAAGTTGGCAATGCCATCAAAGAGCAAACAGATTGCGGGCCCCTTATACGCCCAAATGAAGTCAAGCGCGTTGCCGAATGGATTGAAGAGGCAAAAGCTGGGGGCGCAGAAATTATGGGCGGCGGTAAAAAGCTTGGAGAAACGACATATGCTCCGACAGTTCTCCTTAATCCCTCGCATGAGGCGAAAATCTCAACCCAAGAAATCTTCGGGCCAGCTCTCTGCGTTTACGGATATGAAGATATCGATCAAGCCATCGCGCAATCAAACGCCCTTCCCTATGCATTCCAAGCCTCGGTTTTTACCAACCATTTGGATATTGCAATCAAGTCTGTCAGAGATCTCGACGCCGCGGCGGTTATGGTCAATGATCACACGGCCTTTAGGGTAGATTGGATGCCATTCGCAGGCCGCCGTCAGTCAGGCTATAATGTCGGCGGTATCGGTTACACCATGCATGACATGACTCAAGAGAAGCTGGCTGTCATTAGGCTATAGGACCGCAAACCTCTATAAAATTTACGTTAAATGCCAATCAGGATCGGCCTTGCTTTACTAAGGTCAAAATCTGCTCTGATATTTTCAGGCTCAATTGGTCCAAAGCCTGGCTCATCGCTTGCGTGTCTGGTGTTAAATCTGGCTTTTTGGAGTCAGGCGTTTGAATTTGTGTTGTAAATTTTTCCGTAAATAATTGGGTCTGCCCTGTTGCCGTTTGGACCAGTTCCCACGACACATTCAAAACACTTGTAAAATCATCGACGCGTCCAAATTCGAGAACGCGAATACGAACCGCTACATCGGGTTTTGCTGTGAAATTTGCGAAGTAATCAAATGACTCATTCGTGTTCAAATGGGCGGAAAGGTTCGATGTAATAACGGAGGTCACATTATCTTTCAAACTGCCGGCCCATCTATCATTTTGGTTGACGATAATTCTATTGTCACCAGATTTGAAGACGATTTCAGGGCGATTCATATAGTCAGGAAGGACAACGGGGGACACCAATATTGATATATCAGACCCTAGAGCAGATTGCGCCCTTTGCGCGCTTGACCCATCTAAAACATAAAGTCTTGGATCCGGTGACGAAGCACAGCCGCTTAGCGCTAAGAAAGATGTGAGAGCTAGGCTAGCACATAAGGGTTTAAAAAATCGTACTCTCATAGTCATCTTCCTCTTATTAGGGCTTCAGGGTGGGTATCCAAATAATCCGTAAATGATTTCAATGACGCTGATGCGCGGGCGACTTCTCTCAATGTGTTGGAGAGCTCATAGGTAAGAGGATCCGCAGGGTCTAAACGGCTCTGCGCCGTGCCGAGTGTCAGCTGCAGCTTACCCATTGCGGCATCAAAGGATTTCATTGTTGTACTGAGTTCGACCAAGGTTTCTTGCGTTAATTTATTTGTGATTTTCGTCATAGAATCATCAAGAGTTACTAGTGTCTCATTGGCGAGCTTATCTGTCAGAGTCGACATTGAACGATCCCCTGTTTCTAGTGTCGTGCGCAGTTGACCTGTCGTTTGAGGCAGGTCGGTGCTCGTAAACGCACCGATAGATCCCACAGTTGAATTTACGGTTTCAAGCAATGTTGGCAAATAGTCTGAAGAACGCTTAATGCCCTCACTCGAAACAACATTATCTATCGATGTTAATGTGGATGTGATTTGTTGTATTAACTCGTCAAGTGGCAGCCCTTCCAAAGCTGATAATATTTCGCTTAGGCCAGAATCAACTGTCGGCATTTCAGGCCAATCATCAGTTCCGTCACCCAGATAGCGCGCAGGACTATTTGGATCAAAGTCGAGCGACACAAAGAGCTGTCCCGTAACAAAACTGACTTTTTTTAACTTTGCACGCATACCTTTTTCTACAAGGGATCTGAATAATACGTCGCTATCAACTTCCAAGTCGGCGTTTTTCAAAGATTCCGTATGAAAATCTAATATCACTCTTGGATAGACAATGCTTGTTTTTGGGTCGTAAACGCCATCGATTTTGGCGACACTCCCAACCACGACACCTCTAAATTTAACGGGGTCTCCTACAGTTAAACCCGTTATAGATTGTTCAAAATAGGCGACAAAGCAGTTCTTTTTCTTAAAAATATCCCGGCTTCCAAATAGCAGCACGGCTCCTAAAAAAAGAAGCATAGACCCGAAGACAAAGGCACCTATAAGCTTAGAATTTGCACGTTTCATCTTTCAGGTCCTTACGTTGATCCTGGGGCACTTCGGTTTAGAAATTCAGCGACTTTTGCGTTGGGCGGAGCGTTACGCAAATCATCAATCTTGCCAAGCGCTGTTTGCTTTTTGGCGTCGGCATCTACAAATACGCCGCGGTCACCGATTGCGAATATGCTGGCCAGCTCATGTGTCACAATAGCAATCGTTGCGCCTAGCCCGTCCCGAAGTTCGATAATTAGATCATCTAATCGTTTAGCGCTTATCGGGTCAAGGCCGGCGGAGGGTTCATCAAAGAACAATATTTCCGGGTCAAGCGCCATGGCGCGAGCGAGTCCTGCGCGTTTCTTCATGCCGCCGCTAATCTCTGACGGATAAAAGCCTTCAAACCCCGCAAGTCCGACCAATGACAGTTTTAGCGCCACTATATCTGTAATATCTTTCTCCGAATAGTCCGTATAGGTCCTGAGGGGCAAAGCGATATTCTCGGCTAAAGTCATCACGCTCCAAAGTGCGCCGCTTTGATACAAGACGCCAAATCGCCGAGATGCAAGTTTGCGCTCTGACTCACTTGCGGCCCAAAAGTCCATATCATCATACAGCACAGTTCCGGAAGACGGGCGCTTTAAACCTATCATATGTTTGAGCAATGTGCTTTTTCCGCTGCCACTGTCTCCCATTATGATAAAAATCTCGCCCTTGCGTATATCAAAATTTAGATCGCGCTGAATAACGAAATCACCGTAAGCCATGGTCATGTTTTGAATGGATATCGCTGTATCAGATGTCGTCATCTCTATATACCCAGCGCCGTTGCTAATACGGAGAAGATTGCGGTCGCAACGATGATAGCTAATATCCCATTGACCACAGCCTTGGTCGCCGCGTCGCCCACGGCAGAGGCGTCTCTGCCGCTTGAGAGGCCCTCTTTACATCCGATAACCGCAACAAGAATTCCGAAAACAAGACCTTTAAATACGCCGTAGAGAATGTCTGTTAGGTCAATCGAGTTTTGCGTTTGAACGATATATTGCATGTGGCCAAAATCTAACGTGTAAACACCAATCAAATAGCCTCCAAAAATGCCGAGGGCATCTGCATATAAAACTAAGAGCGGCATCATTAGAGCTAGCGCCAGCATTCGCGGAAGTACGAGAAAATCCATAGGCGAGAAACCGAATGTCTTTAACGCGTCAATTTCCTCATTGACTTGCATCGTCCCGAGCTGAGCGGCATAGGCCGCACCCGTACGGCCCGCGATAACAATCGCTGTCATCATGGGCGCAATTTCGCGCGTATGACCGAAGGCGACAAGGTCCGCGACAAAAATTTCCGCCCCGAAAAGCTTAAGCTGAACAGCGCCCATAAAAGCCAAAATCACCCCTAGAAGTAAATTGACAACACCGACGATGATTAGCGCTTGGGGGCCTGTGGCTTGAATGAAGAGAGAGAGGTCACTGCGTTGATATTGAGCTTTGCCCGTAAAAAGCCTCCCAAAAGAGCGTGAGGCGTCTACAAGGAAAGACGACGTTTCTTTTACGTCCCTCCAGGCTTCAATGACTTGTTCGCCAAGCGCCTCAAATAAATTGAAAGAGGAAGGTCCCGACTTTGTCGCCACGTCGCTTGCCGCGCTTTTTGACAGCGCAAGAATCTTAGAAACCCCTAGAGGCATTTCTGATAGATCAGATTGAACGCCCTTTTTGGTGGCAATTTTAGATATGCCGTTAATGACAGCTAAGCTCTGACTGTTCCAAGCCGCACCATCGGCCAGGAAATATTTTACGCCTTTAATTTCATTCGCGTCGATTAACTGAACGGCATCAGCTTTCAGCGCGGCGGCGTCAAATGAGTTGGAAAACTGGCTGTCAGGCAGAACGACATGAAGGATATTTCCGACAATAGTGGTTCCAGCTTCCATCATCCCAATCTTTTATATTTTGGCGGCAACTTTATTCATCTCAATTCATGAGGGAATTTTATCCGTCGGAAAATTGTGATGAATTCTCTTGATATATCAATGCATGTATTCTCACCCCTATGTCCAGTAACATCTAGGAGGTATTTCTATCTATCAAGGAAACTTATGGCCTTTAACACGTCCAAGCACAGGGCATTCAGGCGCAGCATCAAGTCTCCGAGGTGCATATTGTTTTTGGGGCGTTGTTTAAAGGTAAGTAAGAGGCGGCCAATACCAACACGAACCCTATCGATTTCAACACGGTTTTATCATGCGATTAACACGAATTTTTTAATAGATTGCCTTCTCAAACAATTGCATGATGACGAATGGTCAACGCACCCATAGATGATTTAGACAGTACGGGATCGAGGCGAACGGCCCGAGCTTTGGCCATCTTTACCGATATTCATCCTTCTGAAGTGAAGCTAACCCTTCAGCTTTTTTTGATCGTTTTCTTGATGCTGACCGCTTATTTTATGGGCAAGCCAGTCAGAGAGAGTTGGTTGTCCGTGTCCGTTATTGGGGACTTATCGAAGCTTGAGATAAAGGCCCTGTCCGGTTTCCTACAATCTATTGTTCTGGTTGGGTTGCTCCCCTTCTACACCAAGCTTTATGATCTACTACCGCGCGGCAAATTGCTCCTTTGCGTCAATTTGTTTTTTGTCATCACCTTTCCAATTTTCTATTTCGTTTCTCCCGGATTGCTTAATGAAAACATTCCCTATGTCGGTGTGGGCTTTTATGTGTGGATCGGAATTTTTTCGGTCATGGTGGTCGCCCAATTTTGGGCTTTCGCGGCAGATCTATATGACGACGAAGCCGGAAAACGCCTTTTCCCTTTGATTGCGATTGGAGCCGCTTTGGGGGCCATCCTTGGCAGCATCCTCACCAATTTCATGATCGATACGGCTAATTTAGATAATTACGCCATGCTCTTTTTTGCGCCAATACCCCTCGCACTCGCAACTTGGCTATTGTGGCATGTCGACAAAGAAGAGTACGCCAAAGATGTAGCAAGCGGCGAAAATCTTAAAGCCCCCCCGGAAGATCCAAGAAGCGCATGGCGGATCATCACGGGAAACCGCTACATCCTCTTAATCGCATTGTTCATTTTTATGCTCAATTGGATTGTTACGAATGGTGAGAATATCCTGTTTGCAGCGGTGCAAGACAATATTGCGCAGATGGATGTGTCAGGACTTACACCCAAAGAAGTGGAGGCTTTTGTGGGCCGGGAAACCACCCAATTCTATTCTAAGATATATTTTTGGGTCAACTTCCTAGGTTTATTACTACAAGCCTTCGTCGTCTCCCGGCTCTTAAAGTTTGGAGGCCTCGCGGGTATTCTTCTTGTGCCGCCCGTTGTGTCTCTCGCCTCAACAGGCGCTATGGGCGCCGCAAGCAATCTCACGACCTTTACCGCCGCAAAGACAGCCGAAAACGCGACCAATCACTCCGTCGCAAATACAGCGCGTAACATTCTCTGGCTGCCTGTGCCCAAAGCCGCTTTGTATAAAGCCAAAACAGCCGTTGATACGATATGTGTTCGGCTTGCAGATGCCCTGGCGGCTGCAACTGTTATTTCCTGCACACGATTCTCGAATCTTAGTGTAAAGAATTTCTTGATAATCAACTTCGTGCTGATTGTCGTTTGGATAATAGTGGCTTTACTCATCTTACGCGAACGGCGTAGATGGGAGCAGGAAAAGCGAGAAGGTCTAGTATGAAAAAATTCATTTTTTCCGTCATCCTTGCAATGGCTCTGGCCCCGACCTCCATGGCCCAAGTGCCTGACGCGCTGCCTGTCATGAATGATAACATCTCCTATGTTCCCGTCTATGACAGCCGTGACGCGGCGCTTCAGGCAAAGCTTACCCAGGAAATTAACGCTCGGCCGCAATGGAAGTCACTTGTCGCGAAGAAGAAAATGTCTGTCGCGCTTGTCAACATCTCGGACCCAGCTTATCCGAAATATGCAGCCCTAAACGGCGAACATACAATGTATGCGGCCTCCATGCCAAAAATCGCGATTCTTTTGGCAGTCTTTCAGAAAATACATGACGGCGAGTTAGAAGACACGCCCGAGCTGCGCGCAGATATGACCGCCATGATTAGGGTCTCAAGCAATGTCGCCGCGACTAAAATGATTGATGCGGCTGGCGGTCTCGACGCGGTTAATTCAGTGCTTAAAAATCCTGCTTATAAGCTTTATGACCCCGCCCATGGCGGAGGCCTGTGGGTCGGTAAACGCTACGCCAAAACAGGACAACGTATAGGTGACCCGCTTTACAACATAAGTCACGCCGCAAGCACCATGCAAGTGGCTCGCTTTTACTATATGTTGGCAACAGGCCGGCTCGTCAGCCCGAAGGCGTCCAAGGACATGCTCGGTATTTTAAGCGAGCCTGGCATAAATCATAAATTTGTAGCAGGTCTCCACGGGCAGGTTGACGGGTCAGATATATTTAGAAAGTCAGGGTCTTGGCGCACATATCATGCGGATTCCTGCATCGTCTGGACTGAGGATGGGCAGAAATTTATTTTAGTCGGTATTGTAGAATCCGCCCAAGGCGGCAAAATTTTAAAAGACCTCGTGCCGGTCGCCGAAACCGTCTTAAGGACAGAGTCATGAGAATTCGGAAATTTTTATTAAGCTTCGTCGCGGGTGCTGCCCTCATTTCCCCTGCTATTGTCCATGCCGCCGCGCCGTCACTAGAGCCGCCAAATGCACAAGCTATAGCAGAAGCCCGAAAACTCATTGCCTCTATGCGCAGCAACGCGCGCGGGCCCTATTCCAATATTCAGTGGGTTTGCAAAGACGGCACAGTTCTGCCTCCAAAGTCTGGCGCCTGCGTTCCGCATGGCGGCGGCAATCAATATGCAAAGTTCTCATCTGACCGCGCAAGGCTTGCCGCGTTAGGTTACCCTGTCGGCACGATATTCACCAATTTCGACCAACCCAAGCAGACCAACCCTAATGCACGGCCATTTCAACGGCTTCGCGATCTTCCTTTCGAGCAATATTTGGTCGATATTGATGATGGCTGGGTTTTGCACAAAGCACGAAGCTATCGCGGGCGTCTTCAAATCGAAGATGAAGAAATAGCCGGAAGAGACTTACTTCTCGGTGTGCTCTCTGACCCAAGCTTGCAGCCCTCAGATCTGATTTTACTTAGAGAGTTGGTAAAAGTCGTCCCGCATTCCGGCGCTGGGCAGGATCCAACCCGGGAAATGCGGCGCTTGTCGCAAGTTCTGGCCGAGCAGGACGGACGCTTTGAACCCCTGCGGGCAGAAATTCACGGCAAACCAACGGCCACGACTGCGGGCCGTGTTCGCGCCTGGCAAGAGCGAACCAAGCTTTCAGGCGAGAGGCTCACGCTGCTTACAAACCTGCTGAGCGAACTGGACGGGCTTTACGGCGAGGCCGGCAGTCAGGCCCGGCTCGCGGCGCTGGCGAAAACGCTCACGAAAAGCGACCCAGACATTGCGGCGCAAATTCGGGCGGGCGGACAAAACCGTCTCGAGACAGCGGGCTCTGTCCTGTCAAAAACGAAAACGCGGTTTACGGCCACCAAAGACCCGAAGTTAAAGCTCATATATTTGGATGCGATGACAGCGTTAGAAGCTGAAATCACATCCTCCGCACGCTCAGCGCCCGTCCCCCAAACGCGGTCAGCCGCTCTGCGCCGCGTTATGCTTCTGACCCAAGCCGCAACAGACCTAGGGTGGCTAAGCCCAACTGAAGGCGAGAAAATTGTCTCTCCTATTGGAAAGCTTTTGGAGGGTATAAAAGCTGGCAAAAATTCGGTTGATCCCGAGACATATGCGGCGATTATTAGGAATATCCAACTGGCCCCGGCTTGGGCACAAGGCAGTGTGCGTCATACCTTTGCAGAGCCTTTAGTAAAATATACCGCGCTTGATAATCGCGCCCTAAAATTTATCGATGACCTCTTGCGGGGCTCGGTCTTACAGCCTTTATCCGAAACGTCAGAATTGCTCCATCGCGATGATGTCGCCTTATCGGGATTGCAAGCCCGTCTCATGGATAAAACGGTCAACGCCATTGCGCTGAACCCTGGGCAAGGCACAGGTGTGTTGCGCGTCTTGACCCCGGATAGTGACGGGAACCTCCCGCGATATGACCCTAAAGATATTATTGTTATTCCGAATACGACGTCAGAATTATATCCTGCAGCAGGCATCATTACCGTCGGCGAAGGTAATCCTCTGAGCCACATTCAAATCCTCGCCCGCAATCTCGGTATCCCCAACATCGTGGTGGATACAGCTTTGCAAGATCAACTCCTGCCATTTGACGGGAAGACAGTTTTATTAGCAGCAACGCAAGACGGCCGCATTTTGATGTCATTGGCGGAACAGAAACAAGGTACTGCGGACACAAAAAAAACGGCCCCGACGCAAATCAGTAGAACAGGAACAATCCCTGCGCCTATCCCCGATTTGTCTCGTAAAGACCCAATCCCGCTCAGCGGATTGCGCGCGAAACTCTCCGGCGTTGTGGTGGGCCCGAAAGCGGCGAACATCGGCGAACTGAGCCACTTATTCCCCGACAGGGTCGCCCCCGCCGTTGCACTCCCATTTGGCAATTTCGCGATCCACACAGAGGCTGCTCCAAATGCGCCGCGGCTTAAATTGAAAAAGGCTTTCGCGGGTTTTGACGCGGGCACGATGACTGAAGATGAGTTCCTACGTACGCTAGATGAGGTTCGCAAGGAAACGGCAGCACTGACATTACAACCGGAAACGCGCCGAAAGCTCGAGGCGATAATGGACTCGACCTTTAAGCCCAGCGTCGGCCTGTTCATCAGGTCGGATACGAATATGGAAGACCTGCCGCAATTTACCGGGGCGGGTCTCAACCTAACACTTCCAAACGTCACAGGGCGAGAAAAACAATTTGCGGGGATCAGCGAAGTCTGGGCCTCTGTCTACACGCGGCGAGCCATGGCTTGGCGGTCTCAAATCCTCAAAAATCCCGACGATGTTTTTTCATCCATTCTGCTGATGCAATCTGTGCCGTCTGAAAAGTCGGGCGTGATGGTCACTACGGATTTAACCGGCGGACAAACGGATGGGGGCCTTACCGTCTCTGTTGCTTGGGGTGTTGGCGGCGCAGTCGACAATGAAAGCGCCGCGTCATATTTGCTGACAGATAAAGGCTCGCAACTTTTATCCGAAGCGAAAGCGCCCTATCAGCGGGCTCTTAAGGCTGAGGGCGGCGTGGGATGGATACCGGCTTCTTCTGGCCCTATTTTGACAGATTGGGAGATTAATGAACTGCGTAAACTCGCCTCTGAAGTCCTGGAGCGATATCCGCCAAGTTTAGATTCCAACGGGAAACCCTTGCCATTTGATATCGAATTCGGCTTTGCAGATGGTACGTTGAATTTACTCCAAATCCGCCCGCTCGTAGAACGCGGCGCTTTGGCAGCTGAAGCCACTGTATCAGCTGTAATACCAAAACCTGAAGCCCGCCGCTCCGTAAAATTAAATGGACCTTTATCTGGTCAATAACCCTGCGGGTTAATGGCCTTAGGTACAGCCCAAAAACGAAAGATATGATTATGACCAAGCTTAAATATATCGCAGCCCTAACGGCCACGGCCCTAACGATTGCCCTGTTCGGGTCTTTTACGCTCGCAAGCGCCTATCCCGTTGACGCTGAGAATACGGGTATAAAACGTTTGGTTGGAACGAACCCTGCAACAAGCGCAAGCGGCGCGACGAAATTACCAGAGGGCGCTTTACTAAGTGAGCGCGAAATTCAGCTTAATCTGGCTAATACTTTAGGTGCATTTTGGGACTTCAAGGAGTCTGAACGCGACCCTGCCCTGCAGGCCGCTTTGGACAAAATGTTTAAATCTCGGAGTTCTTCCTACGGGCTGGTTATTGCAGATATTACAGATCCAGATGATATTGCGTGGGCGGGCGTGCAGGAAAACCGCTCGCAAATTCCGGGCTCAGTTGGCAAAATTATCACCATGCTTGGTTTCTTCTCTGAACTAGAAAAAGCGTTTCCAAACATCGCAGACAGAGAACGGATTTTAGCAACGCGCATGGTCACGGCAGGTGAATGGGTAAAATGGGATTCCCACGGCGTTAAGCGCTATGATCCCGAAGCGAATAGAGTGAGGTCAGCCACGATTAAACCAGGCGAAACCTTTGCTTTGTCCGAATGGCTTGATTTCACAACGGCCTATTCTGCGAATGCCGCTGCCGCGACGATCTGGAAAGAGGCCGTCTTATTGCGGCATTTCGGGGCCGCATATCCTCCATCAGCTGAGCAAGAGGCTGAGTTTTTCAAAACCACGCCGAAAAAGGATTTGTGGACTTTGTCATCTGACCTTGTGACAGAACCTATGATTAAAGCAGGGCTAGATCCCGACGTATTTTGGATTGGCAGTTATTGGACAAGAACGGCCAAGACACTCATCCCTGGTAATGGCGGGTCACGCGGGACGCCTCTGGAAATGGCACGCTATCTTATTCGCTTAGAGCAAGGCCGCCTTGTTGATAATTGGACCAGCCTCACTTTGAAAAAATATCTATATATGACCTCTCGGCGTTACAGATATGTCTTTAGTGATGAGCTTAAACCTGCCGCCGTTTATTTTAAATCCGGCTCTCTTTATCGATGCGTTCCTGAGGAAGGTTTCGAATGTGGTAAATATAAGGGCAATGGTCTGAACGCGATGAACTCTATTGCGATTATCGAAACGCCTGCAAAGAATAGCGTTGAACAAAAGCGCTATGTCGTGGCCCTAACGTCTGATGTCAGAAAAGTGAATTCCGCCTGGGATCACTCTCGTATCGGCGCCGCTGTGGATAAGGTCATCCGAACCCGCGAAGCGGCAACGATTGCCGAAAATGCCTCAGCCGCCGAAATCAGCGGGGCGGGCGGATAGTTCAAAAGACATAAAGAGGACACGGCCTATTTATGCCGTCAGTCCCACCTCGTCACCGCGCCAATTTGTGCCTAGTTAGTCAATTTTATGCGCCGTTTTTTTGACGAGGCGCTTCCGCCTGAATTGAGATAAAGGGAAATATAAACACCCGAAACCGGCGAAGAAAAACGCGCCGTAAATGATTGTAAAAAAGGCCCCATGTCCATGATGCATGTGATGAAGTGTGACGTACGTTCCTAAACCCAGGAAGAGAATACTAAAGATATAGGGGATGAGTTTGGTGCCCCATTTTTGTCCCGCCGTCTCAGATTGTGATAAATTATGTATCGCCGATGAGACAAAAACATCGCCTCTATGTTTCCCGGCAACGACAACCTGATCGCCATTATCAAGGATGGCGTCACTGGCGTATAAACGCACGGACTGATTACCAATTTCAAACATAGCAGAGTTTTCACCAGCAACTTGAACGCGCTGAAGGTTTTTGACTTCGCCGGTAATCGTCGTGCTTCTCATGCTGCTAGCCATAATTAAAAATTACATCTCAGGCGACATTCTTAGTCAGTAAACTTTTCAGTTACAAGCGGCTGTTCTCGTGTGACGGACTTTGATCTGAACTACAAAACGCAAGGCAAGGAGCTTTTTTGACGTTAGAACATGTCTGATAGACATTGCCCATGAAAAAGACCGAAGCCTTGGGAGAGGCTTCGGTCTTATGTTTGTCCGCAAGAAGCCTGGGAGAGACTCAGGCGGAACGTATGTTGACAGTATAGCTGATAAAAGGGAAGTTTATCAGGCCGCAAGTAACTCTTGGCTGTGAGACGCTTGAATACTGTCAAAATTAGGTGTGCGGGGTTTGGGTGTGCGGCTTGGCAAGATAATTACCTCACCGGATGGAAGATCCAACACAGCTGCACCGGCTTTTATGGCGGCAATGATATCTGTGTTAGACATAAAGGGGCCTATTTGCAGCAAGAGTGACCATTGGGCACTGATGTTATCAATAGTTGCAAAGGCCGCGGCCTGCTCCAAAGACAATGTGTTATTGTTAAAGCACATTAGAATTTCAGGGTGCAAACGGCGCAAAGCCAGTGAGTCCTCAATCACTGACATGCTGCACTCATAGCGCTGCGCGACCGTCACCGGCGAAATGCCGCTCTCGATTGTAGTGATAATTTTATGCGAGAGTTCGGGACCGCTAAGAAGAGCTGGTCTGTCAGGTTCAGAATTTACCGGGGCTGTATTATCAACAATGCATGGCACTTTATAAAGCGCGCGTCTAAATAGACGTGACTTAGCTAACTCTCTAAGAGCGATAAGACGCTTTTTACCGTCAATGACAAGATACTTGCCCTTTTGCTTGATCACGATGAGAGGGTTGAGCAAACCATCTTTTTCGATGCTGTTCTTGATAGACACAAAACCGCGCGTAGTCTTCTTCGGAAAGACTGTCATGCGATCACTGGTTATAAGATGCTTTAGCTCGATCATTGAAACAGTCATATTGTGAACTCCTAATTTGTTCCGTTCAGTCCACACCCCGTGTTGTAATATTTAACACATTCTTTCTATGCGCTAAGCTACATGAACAAAGACTGCCACATAATGAGACAATCACGACAATCTCGATTTGAAAAAAGCAAATGAAACACTCTTAAATTGTATGGGAAATCTTTAATATCCCCAATAAAATAAGGGAAAACGAACATTAAGTGTATATTAATAATCGTAAATTCGGATTAACCATTTCTTGGTTACCACATTCTTAAAATTCATATTTCAGGTGATTTTGATGGGATATAGATGTGAAATAACTACAATTCTGATTTCAATTAATTGAAGATTCAAGCAACTAACCCCCTTATATGAACGGGGCCAACTCATGCAATCCTTAACGCTCTATTAACGCCTTGAGCGCTATATTAAGGCCTAAGAGAAAGGTGCTCATTATGACTATTGAAAAAATAAGCCCTAAAACGGTGTCTACAGACTCGAGCCCAGAGGAATGGCGTCTTGTCCTCAAGCTTGTCGGCTTAATGGCAGTTGCCAATGGCCGCCTTACGCCTGAGGATATGAAAGCTTATCAAGATCAAATGATGGAGCTTCGCGCAGTTATCGACCCTACCCTTGTCATGACCCGCAGAATGATTCGCGATTGGTTCATTTATCATAAAGATGAGCTCACCGATATTATTGACGGATTACAAATTGATTCAGAGTTACTGACTATCTTTAAAGAGGTTAGAAATTTCCGTCATAAATTCGACGTCATCACGGCTATGGTTCAAGTCGGTATCGCCGATGGTGATTATGGCCGCATGGAAAAAGTGCTGATTAAGAAAACTATTCTTTATTGGAACATCCGTAACACTGAAGATGATTCTGATTTGCAGCCTTACCTGACGCAGCACTCTGTAAGCGCAGCTTAAAGCCACATAATTTCAAATAAGGCTCCCCTATTCTGGGGAGCTTTTTTTATGCAAAATTTCAGTGTGAATTTGTAGAGAGTTTCAACGCACCGTTAAGAGCTATCCGATGGCGGTTTTCAGGCGTGAGTGCGCGCCATTTTGCGGCGAGATACAAATTTAAGCAGCTCGCTCATATCTTCTAAGCGTTCAGGCTTTTGGACAAAACCATCTGCGCCAAGCTCTGTGGCGCGCGCATCTTCTGTTTCCCGCTTAGACGTCGAATACATGACGATATTAAGATCACTAATGTCAGGATATTTTTTCAGCTTTTGAAGAACTGCAAAACCGTCTTGAATAGGCATGTTGATATCCAGGAGGATAACGTCAATGCTCCCAATGCCATTATTCTTAATATGAGCGAATAATTCTTTGCCGGATGTGAGACCTTTGACTGTGGCTCTAACACCTGAACGTTTGAGCAAACTTCGGGTCAGAAATATATCTTCTGCGTCGTCATCAACCATAATAATGCGTATAGGGGATTCGGCTAGCACCACACAATCACTCGCGTCTTATTGAACTTTTTTCCTGTAAAACAGGCTTTAAATCTTTCTAAACATTTATCGTAAAAATACTATTAATTGCCAGTAATTTTATGAAATATCTCTATTGGGAATTTCAATAGATATCTCAGTTCCCTCATCGACTTCACTTGTATAGCTGATTTTCCAGCCATGCTTTTCGCAAATTGTCTTACACACAGCGAGCCCGATGCCAGAGCCGCGATATTGACTTTTGGCATGGAGACGCACAAAGGGTTCGAAAATATTGACGTTTTCATTTGTATGCATGCCGATGCCATTATCCTTCACACGAATAGTTGTCGCCTCTTTCGAACGGCGCGATGAAATTTTAATCTCGGGGCTAACGTCCTGCTTAGCATATTTAATACTATTGCTGAATATATTGACAAAGACTTGTTTTAAGACTTTCGCGTCACACGAGATAACGGGGAGCTTACCGATAATAAATTTGGCATTGGAGTCTTGAACCGCGACATCGATATCTTTCAGAACCATGTCCAATAAATCAGGCAAAGCGATATTCGCTTTGTCCAAATCCTGATTGGCCGCAGAAGAGTAAAACAATAAATCATCGATAAGACCGCGCATACGGGACGCGGACTCAATCATAATTCTAAGGAAATACTGCCCTTCTTCGTCTAAGAGGTCTGTCGCATCCATTTGCAGTAATTCACCGCTTTGCTGAATTTTACGCAGCGGTTCCTGAAGGTCGTGAGACGCCAGATAGGTAAAGCGGTTCAGCCCTTCATTGACATCCTCAAGCTCAACTTGCCTTTGCATGAGGTTTTGATAATGCGCCTCTCTTTCAATCAGCCACCCGACCATCCGGCCCAAAAGCTTGACGATTGTTTTTTCAGTTTCTGTAAATTCCCGTCCTCGAACTTTTTCACTGGAGAATGACAGAACACCGTGATCTTCGCCGAGCATTCTAACGCGGATACCGATGTAACTTTCAATGCCGGTCTTTCGATAAGCGTCCTCATCTTTGAGCGGGCTTTTTCCCATCTCATTGACGTAAAAGACGCTGTCATCTTTCATGAAATATTGAAACAGTGTATCTTCATTTTCGAAGCGCTGTCCAATTTCAGGCGCACGGTTATCTTGGCTGTAACACCCTTCAATTACGATGTGTTCGTCTTCTATTCTTGCTAAAATACCAAAGGATAGACCCAGATATTCGCAGCCCTCTTTGATAATCAATTCCAGGGCCCTAGCGGTATCGCCGCCTGAAACGGGCTCAATAGCAATCATCTTTTCCAGCGTCTCAGTATAACGGTGCTCATCCGTGATATCCTGTCCGGTTATTTGGGCCGCGACAGGCTCGCCGTCTCGGTCCCCAATAATCCGTATCAGGCGCGACATGATGGCTTTTACATCGCCGGTTTTCTCATCTTTGATTTCGATACGTGATTTGATCATATCACCGGATTTACGTCCGCTGACTTCTTTCAAGGTCTGCCGTGCTAATTCTTTTGGAATAACAGAATTCAGCTTAGCCCCGATGATGTCTTGGGTCTTTCTCCCGTGGCGCGTAGCGAAAGCATCATTACAAATCGCAATCGTCCCATCTGGCAGGTCGAGGCGCATGACCGCTTCGCCAATATCATTGAACACAGTCTCATAAATTTCTTTTTGTGAAATACGCTCACGCTCGGCCTCTTTGAGCAAGCTGACATCCACAATAGTCAGAACAACCCCAGAGGCTTCCGCGACAGATGTGTTGTATGGCAGCACGTTTAAAACATAATCACGTCCGCCCACTCTGATTTCATGGTTTGTCGCATTACGTGTTTGGCCGACCTTTTTAACAACAGGGAGCATATCTAGCCCCTCAAACCTATAGGTCGTGTGGGCAAAGGGGCGCCCAATATCCTGTTCAAGCAAGTTAAAGGTTTCCATAGCGCTTGGCGTGAAGCGGCGAATGTTAAACCGCTCATCCAAGAAAATAATACCGATATTTGTCGCCTTAAGCAGCGTGTTCATATCGTCGCTGAGAACCGTCAATTCATCGATTTTTCGCTGATGCTCTGCGCTGACCGTGTAGAGCTCTTCATTGACGGAATGCAGTTCCTCATTGGTTGATTGCAATTCCTCGTTCGAGGCCATTAATTCTTCATTTGTCGCCTGCAATTCTTCATTGCTGGTTTGAAGCTCTTCGACCAAAGACTGAAGGCTTTCCTCGGTAGAGGTCAGATCGCGTTCCAAATCTCGAATTCTGTCTTGCAGAATTTGCGTGCTCTCACTGGTGTCCAGAAACTTAGCATTTTTAGACGATGGCAGAACACGGGACTGAGAAGAAACCAGCGTGAGTAAAAAGTGCTCAACGCCGCTTCCGGTTGCCACAATTGTGTTGAGGTTGACAATTACGGATTGGCTTTTTTTACCATCCTCACCCGGAAGAATAACTTTACGTTCAAAGCTGGGCTTTTCGCCAGTCGAAACGCGTTCTAGGCCAGCTGTAATCGCAAGCCGCAAATGCGGGTCAACCAAATCGATAATGCGGTTACTAAAGGCCCCGACATCAATTTTCACAAATTTACCGGCAGAGCCAAAAACATGGACCACTTCGCCATTGCCATTGAGCAAGAACCCAGGAGGCGCGAACTTTTTGAGCATAACTTCAAGCGCGTCGCCATGGGCTTTCTTGAAACGATTCACTGTTCCCGTGCGGCCTGTTAGGAAGGGTATGGGCTTATTTTCTTCAGTTTGACGTTTCGAACTATCGCGCGGCAACAGCGTTGTCGCCTCAATCAACCTTACATTTCTGAGCTTCTTGTAAATCTTCCAACGCCGGTCCAGCATTTCAAACTCATCATCCAAACGCCCCAAGGTTTCGCTTGGACCTAAGAATAAATAGCCGCCAACTCTCAGCGCAAAATGGAATAAGGCTAAAGTTTTTTGTTGAGCTTCCTCGCGGAAATAAATCAAAACATTTCGGCACGTGACCATATCAATCCGCGTAAAGGGCGGATCGCGCAAAAGGTTATGCTTACTGAAAACCACCAAACGGCGAATGGTTTGATTGACCTGGTAATAATCTACATTTTTCTCAAAATAGCGATCAATCTGATCTTCGCCGAGCCCTTTAAGAGAGGTTTTGGGATAAATCCCTTCGGCCGCCGCGCCCAACGATCTTTGATGGACATCAGTCGCCAGAATTTTAAGATTAAGCGGGACATTATGCTCGCGCGCATATTCTGCAAAGGCAATCGCGATAGAATAAGCTTCTTCACCACTGGAACAGCCCGCGACCCACACGCGGATTTGATTGTCGTGAGTCATTTTTTTCGCGATGTTCTCGATAGCCGTACTGCTTAACGCGGAAAACGCCTTTATGTCCCTAAAGAATGATGTGACATCAATCAGCAAATCCGCATAGAGCGTATCTAATTCATCCATGTCCCCTTCAAGACGTTTGGCATACGCTTCAAGCTCCATATTGCATAGCTGCGCACGGCGCTCAAAACGACGCCTTATCGTGGCGTCTTTGTAATACCCAAAGTCAGTTCCAAATTTGTCGCGAAGCCGCATAAAAATATGTTTTGCGGGGTCATCTGAAATTTCCCCAGAATAGGATTGGTCAACAGATTTACCGGCTTTGAGCTTTGCAATAAGGTCCGGCATTTCTGATGGTGTCGCAATGGCATCAAAATTATCGCTCTCAATGACAGATCGCGGCATTCCGTCAAATTTCGCGCTGGAAGGCGCCTGAACCAAAACAGTCCCCTTCGCCTTTTTAATGGCGGCTGCGCCTCTTGTCCCGTCACTACCGGTTCCTGAGAACACGATGCCAATAGCCTTCTGGCCATATTCATCTGCCAAAGACTCAAAGAAAACATCGATGGGAAGGTTTAGCTTTTTTGTATCCAGATTAGCCGTGAGTTTGAAATGGCCATTTTCAACAACCATGTGAGACCGCGGCGGGTTCAGATAAATCGTGTTGGGTTGAATTTTCATATCGTCAACCACACGTTCAATATCCATGGATGAGTGCCTAGAAAGCAATTCATCCATCATGCTTTCAAAATCAGGAGAGAGATGCTGAACAACAACGAAAGCAATCCCAGATGTTACCGGCATGGCATCGAAAAATCTTTCAAAGGGTTCAAGACCACCCGCAGATGCGCCAATACCTACAACTAAAGTTTGTGCAGACTTAATGGTTTTCGGCTTTGCCGCGTTTGAGGCAGATTTAGATCGTGCGCGGGATTTTGCAGCGGCTGTCTTAGCTGTTTTTTTGGCTGTCTTTTTGACGGGATCTTTATCTTTTTTAGTCACAATTCTCTACCCTTTTGAAACTTCTATCCTTAGAAGCCACGGCACATTATCAGCTGCCCCCTAATTACACACTCAGCCTAACGACGCGAACATGTACAGAGTCTTCTGGAAAAGCCAGAGTTAGACTCTAATATTTTGTTGATTATTTGGATTTCAGCACGGCAATTAGCGGAGGTGCTTTAAGGCATAATTTGCGGAGTTTATTTTGCGGCCAGCAAACCTTCGCTGATGCGCTTACGCAGACTAAATTTATCAATAATATCGTAAACGTCCAAGATTGTCTTATCGCGCAAATGGGCCGCGTCAATAGAACTGGAAATCAAAATCATGGCAACGTCTCCGGTAATTTCTCTTAAAGCCGGTACAGATTGCTTCGCGTCTAAGCCCGCGCGGAGTTTATCATCTAGTAATATGACGTCGACAGCCTGACTCTTCAAAATGGACAAGCCTTTTTCAAGCGTGTCGGCATAGCGCAACAGAAACGGCCCTTTATAACAATCCTGAAGCATACGCTGAATAAGCCTATGTTCGACTTCATCGTCATCTATGAGAAGAATATTTAACATCTGGACAGGCTTAGCCCCACACCCTGCGTGTTGCAATCGGAAACGTCATAGATATTAGGCGGCGTGCTCTAAAAATTGGCTTTTAATCTCTTGGGCAATTTCAGTATAACCTAACTGCGAGGATGGCTTGGTGAAATATCCTGAAGCCCCTTTTTTTACAGCCATTATTTTATCGCCATCAGAGCTTGATCCAGAAATCATGACAACGTGACAGTCGCAAAAGTCTTCATCATCTTTGATAATATCAAGAACATCAAAACCCCCGAAACCGGGCATCCTTATATCCAATAAAACGAGGTCAGGCCTGACACGCAACATTGTCTCTGAAATTTTGCGGCCATTATCTAGCTCTGCAAATGTCAAAGAGTCATCGACACGCTTCATCGCCCGCGTAATCATGCGTCTATCAAATTCACTGTCGTCTATTACTAATATGCGTGGCATAACATGCCGCCTTTAATTCCGCTGTAGGTAGCGAATCGCCCATGCCATTATAGACATGTTAACCATAGTAAAGATTTTCTTAAAAAAAGATATAGCTAATGTCATGTCGCTTTTAAGTGCAAATCAAGCAGTATTTAGGCTTATATTTGCTCAATATTTAGGCGGGTTACCCTAAAACTTTGCTCTCAACAAGTTTTGCGATAGTTTCAGCCTCATATCCAAGCTCCGATAAAATGGCGTCAGCATCGGCATTACCGCTTGGAATATCGAAAGGTTTATCATCTGGTGCGTTTTTAAATACTGGGGCGCTGCGCGGGTGAATAAAGGGTCCTTGCTGAGTTAAGCCGCCGCGAGCCACGTTTTGAGGATGTTCCGCCGCCTCCTCGTAAGTCAAAACAGGCGAGACACAGGCATCCGAGCCGTCAAAAACGACAGCCCATTCATCCCGAGTTTTAGACGCAAATATAACTTCCAGTTTTTGGTGCTGCGCTGCATGATGCTCGGGCTTGTTCTGGGGTCCAAACTCCTGAGGATCAATCCCGAGCTTAGACAGCATCTCTGCAAAGAATTGCGGTTCAATACAGCCCATCGCCATGAACTTATCATCCTTCGTCATATAGCAACGATAATAAGGCATGGCCCCGTCCAGTAGGTTAGACTCACGCTTCGGGCTCCATCGCCCTAACCCTGCCAAGCTATAGAATATGGTCATCAGAGACGATGTGCCGTCAATCATGGCGGCATCGACCACATCGCCCTCACCCGTTTTTTCGGCCTTAAGCAAAGCGGCGAGCATCCCCGTGACGAGGAACATCGCGCCTCCGCCAAAATCTCCGATAAGGTTAAGAGGCGGCGCGGGCGGCTCACCCTTTTTGCCCATCGCGGCCAAAGCGCCTGTGATCGCGATATAATTTATATCATGCCCCGCCATCTTGGCCCAAGGCCCTGTCTGTCCCCAGCCCGTCATGCGGCCATAGACCAGTTTAGCATTAACCGCACGGCATTGCTCAGGGCCAATGCCCAAACGCTCAACAACGCCGGGGCGTAGACCCTCAAAGATTGCATCAGCTGTCTTGACCAAATCAAGCAAGACGGCCACGCCTTCAGGCTTTCGCAAATCTAGCTTGATTGTCTTTTTGCCGCGATTGGAAATCATCGGAATGTCGCCCATCGCGCCGGGACGATTGACCAGAATGACCTCCGCGCCCATATCAGCGAATAGCTGCCCCGCATAAGGTCCGGGGCCAATCCCAGCCAGTTCGATAATACGGTATCCTGAGAGCGGTTTAGTGTCTGTCATCTTTAAGCCTTGAGCAGGAGATCAGCGAGTTTCTGCTTATGATAACGCGCATCGCCATACTGGCTGGCGAGGAAAATAGCGCGGCGGCGATAAAGCTGCGCGTCGCAATCATAGGTAAAGCCAAAGCCGCCATGAAATTGAATAGAGCGGTCAGCCACGAATGAGAGCGTTTCTTCGGCTTTGGCTTTGGCCATGCGTGTCGCAATCTCGCCCTCACCTTGCTTCCCGAAATTGAAAGCCGCTGTGTAAAGCAAAGAGCGCGCTTTTTGGTAATCAACAAAGGCATCAACGGTTGGATGTTTGAGAGCTTGAAACGCGCCAATGAGTTTCCCGAATTGCTTACGCGTGCCGAGATATTCAACGGTGTAATCGATACAAGATTGCGCCGCGCCTGTAAGCTCGGCGGCAATCAGAAGGTTGGCGGCTAAGTGGATGTGATGGAGCGCGGCGTCAGTCTTATCGACATCCATGATATCGCTTTCACCAATCACAATGTCGTCGAGATTTAATTCATAGCTGCGCTTCGTCTCATCGATAACAACTTCGCGGCGGATGGCACCATCGGGAATTGAGTTCGTCGGGATTATCGCAAGGGCAACATCATCTTTAATTTTGACGCTCGCAATGACCCAATCTGCGGCCTCTAAATCAGCTACAAAAGTCTTTGTACCCGATAAGCGATAGCCATTTTCATCAGGCGTCGCGACCGCTGAGATATGCGCAAGCTCCCAATCTCCATTTTGCTCGGAAAGCGCCAAGGTCGCGGCGGCCCCTCTTGCGATTTGGGGTAATATCTCTGACTTCTGCGCCTCTGTCCCGCCCGCCAGTATAGCCTGCGCCGCCAGCGTGGTAGACATAAAAGGCGAGTGCATCATGCGGCGGCCCATTTGTTCAGCCACAGGCACAACTTCGGTCATAGACAATCCCACGCCGCCATATTCCTCAGGGATAGCAATGCCGAGCCAGCCTAAATCGTAAATCTCTTTCCACACATCAGTATCATATCCCTGCTCATCCTCGATAAGGCTCCGCACCTTATCCATAGGTGACTTTTCACGGCAAAAACGCTCCGCCGCATTGAGCATATCAATCTGCTCTTCGGTAAATCCGATTTGTCCAAAATCACTCATGCCCGCTACCGCGTTTTCGGTAGGCCAAGCGCGTGCTCGCCAATAATGTTACGCTGAATTTGCGAGGTCCCACCCCCAATCGTTGCCGAGAAGGCATTGAGGTAATGTCGATGCCAATAGCCATCATCCACAGCATTAGGCTCCCCGACATAATAACCGCCCTTCGTCCCCTGCAGGCTGAGCGCGAATTCATTTATCTCCCGTGCATATTCCGTCATAGAGAGCTTCGCCATAAGCGGAATGGCTTGCGGACAGTCTTGATTAAGCGGCGGAATTTTCGCCCGCGCCATGCTTTGGCGGTGGCCTTGCGCGTCGATCATGAAATCTACCAAACGCTCACGAATAACAGGGTCGTCTAAGACAGGCTTGCCGCCGCGCTCGGCCTTACGCGCCAAATCCAGAATTTCCAGCGGGTCAATTTCGGTAATGGAATAGCCGCCCGCCTGCCCGCCTTTGGCATTGCGCTCATACATCAGAGTCTGCATGGCCACTTGCCAGCCCGCGCCCTCCGCGCCCATCAAGCCATCAGCCGGGATACGCGCATCAGTAAAGAAGGTCTGGGTAAAGCCATGCTCCCCCGTAAGCTTACGGATTTTATGGGTCTCAATCCCCGGCACCTTCATCGGAGACAGGAAAAAGCTCAGCCCCGCATATTTATTCGGCGCGTCAAAATCCGTTCTCGCCAGCAAGATCATATATTTGGCGTAATGCCCATGCGTCGTCCAAATCTTGGAGCCATTGAGAACATACTCATCGCCCTCCCGCACGGCCCGAAGCTGCGCATTACCCAAATCAGACCCATTCTCAGGTTCGGAAAAGCCCTGACACCAGACATCCTCGCCCGACAATATGCCTTTGATATATTTCTTTCTATGCGCCTCCGTTCCCATATCGAGGATAAGCGGCCCCGCCCAACCTAGCCCAATGGTATTGAACATAATCGGGGTATGATGCGCCTTCATCGCTTTAGTGGCCGCGTCCTGATGGGCTTGGCTCAGCCCGCCCCCGCCATAGTCTTTAGGCCACGCCGCGCCCAGATAGCCCGCCTCGTAAACCTTACGCTGCCAATCGCGCAGAAAGTCAAATTGCTGATCAGTGCCCACTTCCATAAAGGTGAGCGGGAGCATGAAATCCTGCGGCCCCGGCGCGTTTTCCGCAAACCAGGCATTAGCGTCTTTGGCAAACTCTGCAATTTCAGCGGACATAGACCCTCGTAATTTCCTTGTAACGGCTCTCTTGATATGCACATAATTGCATATAATCAACAGATGAGATGACGCGCCATGATTGAAGAGGCTCTGGACTTTAAAGCGGAAAGCGACGCCATTGCTGCGCTGCTAAAACCGCTCAGCACTGAGGACTATAGCGCCGTCACGCAATTCAAAGACTGGACGATATTTGATGTTCTTGCGCATTTGCATTTGTGGAACTTAGCGGCGCTTTGGACTCTCACAGATGAACCCAAATATTTAGAGATTATGACCCGCGCCATAGAAGTCTTCCAAGGCGGTAAAACCCACCAAGATATGCACCGCCAATGGGCCGCTGATAATGGCTTTGAAACGGGTCCGCAGCTTTATAAGGCTTGGACGAATAGCTATGCCGCCCTTGCTGACGCCTATCACGGCGCAGAGCCTGATGAGCGCGTGAAATGGGCGGGTCTGGAAATGACCGCCCGCTCCGCTATTATCGCACGGCAGATGGAAGCTTGGGCGCATGCGCAAGCCGTTTACGACATCCTCGGCCAAACGCGCGTCGATGCAGACCGCCTTAAAAATGTCGCCCATATCGGCGTGACAACTTATAGCTGGTCCTTCAAGGTCAAAGGACAAGCGCCCATGCTCCCTAAGCCCTATGTTCGGCTGAACGCGCCAAGCGGAGACATTTGGGAATGGAATGAGCCACAAAATGACAACCGCGTTGAAGGCTCGGCCACAGAATTTTCCCAAGTCGTCACACAATGCCGCAACATAGCTGACACAAGCCTCACCCTGACAGGCGAAGCCGCCACAGCTTGGATGACCATCGCACAATGCTTTGCGGGTGGCCCCGAAGCGCCGCCGCCCGCCGGAACACGTTTTAAGAAAAAAGGATAACCCCATGAAAGCCCTCACCGTCAACGCCTTCAAACCTTATGCTGAACACAAAGTTGAAGAGCAGCCCTCACAACCGATGAAACCCGGCCATGTTAGGATTGATGTCAAAGCCGCAGGACTGAACTTTCCCGACATCCTCATGGTCGAGGGCAAGTACCAAATTCGCCCACCCTTCCCCTTTACGCCGGGCAGCGAATGCGCAGGTATTGTCACGGAGCTGGCCGATGATGTCCCGCATCTAAAAGTCGGCGACCGCGTGGCCGCCATGGTCATGAACGGCGCCTTTGCCAGCGAAGTCCTCGCCCCGATGATGGTGACTTGGCCCATTGGCGATATGCCGTTTGAAACAGCGGCGGGCATGGCCCTCGTTTACGGCACCTCTTATTACGGGTTGAAACAACGGGGGCAATTGCAAGACGGTGAAACGCTCTTAGTCCTCGGCGCGGCAGGCGGGGTTGGCCTAGCCGCCGTCGAGCTTGGCAAAGCCATGGGCGCAAAAGTTATCGCGGCGGCCAGTACGGCTGAAAAACTCGCGGTCTGCAGCGAGCACGGCGCGGATGAGCTTATCAACTACACGAGCGAAGATTTGAAAGCCCGCTTAAAAGAGCTCGGCGGCTGCGACGTCATCTATGATCCCGTCGGCGATAAATTCGCAGAGCCCGCCATGCGAACACTAAAATGGTATGGCCGCTATCTGGTCATAGGCTTTGCCGCAGGCGAAATCCCAAAAATCCCGCTCAACCTCGCCCTCCTAAAATCCATAGATATTCGCGGCGTCTTCTGGGGCACATGGACCATGAAATCCCCCAAAGAACATCAAGCCAATATGGGCGAGATTTTGGGTATGTATAAAAGCGGAAAGATTAAGCCGAGAATTAGCAATACCTATCCGCTGGAGGAGTTTGCAAGAGCCTGTGATGAGCTGACGCAGAGGCGGGCGATGGGGAAAGTCATTTTGACGATGGGGTGATGGAGGGGCTATGGGGCAAACCGGACGTCAGCGAAAGCAAAATCTTAAATATTGCCAGCAATTTCAGGACGATTTATTTTTTGGCTCAGGCGCGGAAACGAAAAAATCGTGACACGACGCCTATTCGGCAAAGCAGGTTTTGTGCAGGTTATTTTGACATCAGCAGGGAATTTGGCTTCCTCAAACCATTTTGTTGATAAGATTTTGAGACGCCCAAACCCTGGTGCATGCGCTTGGATTGCCCTGACTAAAACTGATGGGAGTCACTTGAGAGGCGCCCGAGCAAGCTCGGCGGCCCTCTCCTGCATCGGTAGTGTCGCCTACTATGACAATCAAGAGAGCGCGAAATAGCCCCCTGACCTTGAGGCCCGTTGACGTGCGCGGACAGGGACTTGGTGGCTCCATGCTGAGGTCAAGACCGCGATGTGAGCGGTAAAGCCCAGTCTATCTCGCCAGCCTTCGCCCCATCTGAGTCTTGGCCTTCGTAAAGTCCTCTGCCAATTTTGGACGGGCCTACAACAAAGAGGCTTTATGAATTTGCCCTTCTGGAACTTGCAAGACGCCTCAATTCAGACGCGCCTTCAGACCCACATTGGCTCACGCTGATGCGGATATTTTGGGGGGCGCAATTTGCGTTTAATAGCTCCGTAAAAAGCAAAGCCCCCGCAACTGCGGAGGCTTTTCCATCGTAAGCGAAGTATAGGTCCGCTAAACATAATTGTGGGGTTCACTTAATACTACGAAAGCCTAACGCGCCACTCATTGACTACTTTATTGTAACGGCTCCAGTTTTCTTTTTCTTGATTGGGAAGCCTTTTCCATTTCTCTTTTTTCTGTCTTCTTCAATCTTTTTTTTTGTTTCTTTGTCTCTTTTGGCTTTTGCCTTTTTTTCCATTTCTATCGCTTTCTTAGCGAGGTCATCGAATTCTTTGTCTTTTACGGCTTGATAAGGGTTGCTTTGCGCGAGAGCTGAAGTAGCCGTCCCAGCAAACCCAAACACTAATAAAGCGATCAATAAATTTTTCATTATTACCTCCAAAATAATTAGATTGAAGAATCAGCTTTATCAAACTATTCTTGATATTACAAGCTTACCGATAGTTTAAAATTTTACTCACCTTCAATTCGAGTCGAGGGTACGGAAAGTTTGGTGAGTCAGCCACACTTGAAACGCTGAGTTATTTTCTATTGTAAATTTGTTTCATAATAGCTGTACCGTGGTCCGTGAGATAACATTCACGTTCAATATAGATGTCTGTAGTTGTGAAGCGAGAATGACCTATATAACGTGATAGATGATTCCGCTGGATTCCTTGCCGACTAAGTTGTGAGGCAATGAAATGACGGAACCCATAAGCTGTAACCCGAAAGCCAATCTCTTTTGAAATCTTCTTAAATAGATTTGGAAGCCTGTTTGTTTTCCAGCCCTCACGGGATGACATAGAGATAAAAAGTGGGCCTTCCCAACGTCCTTCTTCGTCACGTACACGCCTCGTCGACCGTGCTAAGCTCGACGGGTAGAAAGCTTTGCTCCTGAAAAGCATATCGCGGGTCATCGCGCCACCGGAACAAAAGGTCGGCGTTGATGTCGTGACGCCGAGCCACAACTGACACAGATGTTCCTGCCGCATATGTCTCAGCGACTACACGCCGTTTGAAATCATCGTTAAACTGACGCCGCGCTCTCCGCTTGCCCATAAAACCAACCCTTCAATAGTGTCCATTATAAATAAGTGGACACTATCGCAGAGCAAAATCAACGCCGTAAGGTGGGGTTCACCAAACGCTTACTTTCAATCTTACCTTGGCGGCTCTAGCTAGCCATCTTTGAACAGTTTGGCGATACGCCGCGCAGCTTGCGCGGGCGGGCATCCGTCTACCGCCTTATACGGCTTAGCAGGAAATGCCGCCCATTTTGGAAGCCAATCGGGTGACGCCTCGGCCATGCCGTGACCTGCCATACGGTTCCTGATTATCTGCTTTTGCTGTTTCGCGATGTCCGTGACCGCGCCATCGGCGCAGGATTTACCTGCAATGTCTTTGACCATTGCATTGATGGTCGGCTTGTCCCGAAGCAGCGTAAAGAAAGCCTCGTCAGGTGACCAATACTCGCCAAAGCTTGGCTTCGTCAGCAATCCAACCGCTTCAACCTCGCTGCTGTCTACGGCAAGAAGTTTTTATCAACTCAGCATCTAAAGTAATTTTAGTGTTCCGTTTTGAATAAATACGGTAACATTCGAACACATACGAGTGGCCGTCTTTAAATTTTTTAAAACTTTCACTTAATGTCTTCTTTGAAGATTTAGAGCCACTTCACTGCTCTTTTTGCGACCGCCAGATTATAAAGGCCATCTAGTGCACTTTCAAAATATAGTTATTGTTCTTAGGCTCACCGCAAGGGAGATGGATTAAAGGGCTGATGCGCCAGCCCAGCAAGCCTTGTAATGAGGTGGAGGTTTATAACAAACTCAACCCCCAAAATAATCGTCATTCCGTCTCACGACGAAGTCGTGGCGGAACCCACGCCTAGTATTATCGCCTATCGACTCATTGCATTTAATAGCACTAATAAGGCATGGGTCCCGGGCGAACTTTGTTCGCGGCGGGATGACGATGGGCTGGAAAAGTGGGCTTATCCTCACAAAAAGCTCTCAATCTAGATACAAAACCCAACCTTTTCAAACCTTTATAAAAAACTTCAAAAACTCAATCCTTGCTCCCCGATTTGGCCTTATCTTCAAGATTGGAAAAACGAGATAAGGACTTGAGACTGAGATGAGACGCCCTGCTAAAAAACATTACTGGCTTGGCGCTGTGTCTTTTGGGGCTTTGGAGTGCGGGCTTCGCGCTAAGTCGGTGGCTCAATTTGAGCTTGGCTATATGCCTATGGCGCATGGCTTTTTAGCGCGAGTGCGCTTGTGGTTCGTGCTTGTCTTTGGCGGCGACGCGGATGAGGCTTCAGATGAGTTTTCGCGCGAGTCTTCTGGCGAGCCCTCTCGCGAATCTGTGACCGTAGAACGCGTAACCCGCATCTCGGCTTATCCGCGCAATCGCCACAAAGCGCGTTTGCGCCGCCGTAACCTGCCGCTCGCGCGGCGAGCTGATCCGCTCAGCCATCACTTTTTGCACCGCTATGGCTATACGCGCTTTCGGCAGTGGATTTATAACCGCACGCTTACGCCGCGCATCAGATGGTGCTTTCAAGCCTGGAATTGGCGTTGGGCCCCGCGCGAGAGCTTTGTGGGCTGTGAGTGGTTTCCCGATTTCGCGGCCAAGTGTTCTGCGCCGCTCCATCCTGACTAACTGTAGGGCTGTAGGGTGGATTAGCTTGTGGTTTGAAAAACCTCAGGCGTAATCCACCTTTTGTTATACACCATACAGGTGGATTACGTCCGTATTTCTTGGAAGAAATACAAACTAATCCACCCTACATCTGAAATAAAACAGCCCCAAAACCTGCGCGGCTGACCCTATCCGCTTGCCTAAATATCAGACCGCAGGAGGCGTCATATGACTTATCAGCGCCTTCACAATTTCCATGGTATGAATATCGACAATGCCGTCAATTTGGCTCGGGCGGTAACGGCGTTGCAGCGCTTCTATAATCTTCACGCTGCCCTCATCCATAATGCCGCTCACCCTTGCGCCGTAACCAATATGCGCAAGACCGCTTTGCAAGATGGCGACGCCGCGATCACGAGTTCCGGGTTCGAACAAGATGCGGCGATCTTCAGCAGCTGCGTCAGGCCAAAAGCCAAGGCCCGCCGCCGCAAGACCTGCCCAAGGGAAATGCTCGCCAGGATCTATTTTACGCATCGGCGCAATATCGCTATGGCCCAAGACGGTCAGCTCGCCATGGCGGCTCATGATATCTTTGGACAGCGCAATGACGGCATTGATTTGCACATCCGCAAAGGGCGGCAGCGTGCCATCCTCCTGCGGCCAATCATGACCGCCATTGACGATTTCAATGCCGATAGAATTGGAATTTATATTGGTCTCGCCTTGCCATTCCGACACGCCTGCATGCCAAGCGCGCTTATCTTCCTCGACCAATTGAAAAATTTGGCCATCTTCTTCGATCATATAATGGGCGCTAACTTTGGCCTCGGCGTCACACATGCGCGTGAGGGCCGCCTGCCCCGTTTCCATGCCTGTGTAATGCAGGATCAAGAGCGAGATGGGCAGCGTGCGTTCGTCAAAATTGGGCGATGGGGTTTGGGTGATTTTCATAAGGCGGCTCTAAAGCGGGTAGGTCTCCGCCATAATATCAAGGCCCTTTTGCATAATCTCTTTAAGGACATCTTCATCCACATCCGAGAGGCGCTTTATGTAGAGACAAGCTTTCCCTATTTTATGTTTGCCCAGACGGGAGAGTTCTTCGGAAAAATCCTGATAGCCTGGCATGATGTAAATGCTGATATTTGCCGCGCGGGAGCTAAAGCCAAGGCGCAAGGCATCGCCCTCTCGCCCGCTCTCATAGACATAGTGATACTCCCCGAAACCGACGATGCCGCTCTTGAGGGTGTTGCCCCAAATTTTAGGCTCCCAGCCTGTCATCTCTGCCATGATATCATGCAAAAGTTGACAGTCCGCGCGGCGATCCTCTTTCTCAATCGCGGCGATGTAGTCCGAGACCTTAAGCCCAACAGGGACGGTTTTATTCTTAGCTTTAGCCATTTAATCCTCCTGTACCGGGGCGATTTTTCCGCGCCTCGCGATAATGAAAACACAAGGCAGGATAAGCGCTGCGCCGACATAATAACGCGGGAATATTGTCTCCCCTCGAAACATAACGGCGAGAATACAGGCAAAGACGGGCACCATCAAGGTCAGAGGCACCACGACGGACACATCATATTTGGTCATCATCTTAAAATATTGCCCATGCGCAAAGACACTCACCGCGAGCGCAGCGTAAATGGCGGCGATGAGAAGAGGACCTTTTGCAGCCTGCCAAACCGCTACGTGCTCTCCTTCAAAAATCGCTGTTGCGGCGCCCATGAAAATCAACACCATAACGGCAAGCCAAGCCACATATTGCCGCCAATCGACATCGCCCACAGTCTTCATCATCACCGAACCAATGGCGAGAGAGGTGTAAGCCCCGAGGACATAGAGCAGTCCTATGTTAAACGAAAAGGCCGAAGGCTCATAAATCATAACGAGTGTACCGATAAAGGCGCCGAATATCGCCGCGCCGCGTATCCAACCTATTGTCTCGCGCAGGAAAATAACGGACATAATGGTCGCGAGCGGGATGAGCATTTGCGAGACGATAGAGCTGCCAGAGGCCGAAGCCGTTTGCAGCCCTGTATAGAGAAAGGCCAAATGTATCGGTCCGACACAGGCGCATACGATGGCCAAACGCCACCACTGAGCGGGCCATGCTTTGAAAAGAAATGGAAACATGAAAATCAAGACGACAATCGCGCGGATGAAAGCCAGCATAAAGGGCGGAACGGGATGACTACTCAAAGCCCAAGAGCTAACGACGAAATTACCGGCCCAGAACAGGCAGCACATCATCAATATCGCAAAATCAAAAGCCCGCATGAAGCGGGCTTAGCAAGGCAAGAGGTTAGGTCAATCTCTAATCGTCGACGGTCCAGCCTTCGGGCGTGCGGTGAGCATCAATGATAGGACCATCGCCTTTGGCTTTGGGGCCATTGTCATCCATGTTCAAATCCATGCCTTGGAATTGGGCTTCCATATCCCTGCGCGCGGCTTCAAATTGGGCTTTAGGGCCGAAGGGCTTTCCGAAAAGTTTGGCCCGTCCCCAAAAGAAAACAAAGACGACCAAGGCGACTAGCGCTAAACCTAGCACCACAAAAAATGCGAAAGCCGCAGAGAAAGCAAGCATGAAAAATCCGCCAATCGCGGCGACAGCTAGAAATAGCCCGCGCATCAAATTGCTTAAGAATCCTGATTGGCCGGATATGCGGTAAGTATTTGTCATGACTCTAATGTCGGGGGATTGGCACCAAAGGTCAAGTGCTTGGCGATGACTTTTCCGTAAGGCGTGCATGTTTTTTACGAATGGCAACTATCTCTGCATAGGCTTTATTAATCATCGCCATTTTGTGATTCGTCAGCTTCATCAGCTCTTTGGGCACGCCCCGTGCCACCATATGATCAGGATGGTTGGCCGAGGCCATACGCCGGTAAGCATGTTTAAGGTCAGTATCGGAGATGTCTTCTTCAACACCAAGTATCAAATAAGGGTCATCAGAAGCACGGCCCAAATGCGCAATTTTTATGCGGTTAAATTCGCGCTCGGAGAACCCGAAAATTTCGCCAACGCGCTCGAGAAATTCTAACTCCTCATCTGTGACAATGCCGTCCGCCAGCGCGATATGAAACAGCCCGTCCAAGACATCTTCAAGCGCGGCAGGTTGTGCCCGAAATCGTTTAGCGACAATCCCGGCATATCGCTCATAGCCCAAAGTGGTTTGACGGGCTAAATCAAAGAACCGCGCAATGGTCGGTTCATTATCTGGCGTGGTTTGGAATACTTGTTTGAAAGCGGCCACGTCGTCAATTCTGACTTGTCCGTCTGCTTTGGCCATTTTTGCGCCCAGTGCCACCAATGCGGCAACCAAGCCCGCCTCGTCTAATTGTTCCGGACGGCCATTTTGATCCGGTAAATTTGGCGGTCCAAAGAGCCGCGCCCCGGCGGAAAAGATTCGGTGCCATATACTCATAAATGCGGTGTGCCCCAAGGCTTCGGCGGCTTCAACAATTTTATCCTACCTTTAGAACTTTGTATAAAAAGCCATACGAAAGGTCTGGTTTTGTAGAAAATGACAAGACTATATGGTTAAATGGCCAAGATAGATTCAATTATGGTTGCTAACGAGTGACCATAGGGTGGAACGGGGCGCAATCAGTTTTACCGTGTGGGGCGCAATTTAATCCAATCCTGTGGTGGATGAAGATTAATGAAGGCTGAATTTACGTTTTCGTAAGTTCAGCCTTACGCGTTTTTTGATGTATGAATTGTACTATCCCAATTGACTAGCCATTTCATTTGGGCAGCCCTGCCCCTCGGCGCAAAAGCGAAGCTATCGGGTGGGCTAGATCATCTTTATTAAGCGTATAGAAGTGAAAGCGGTTTACGCCTTGGCTATTTAGGCGCGAGACCAAATCCGTCGTAAGAGTCACCGTCAATAAATCGCGAATACGAGGTTGATCATCTAAACCCTCATAAAGCTCGGCATAGTCTTTCGGAATATCCACGCCGCACATATCCGCCATACGCTTAAGGCCGTGAAAATTAGGCTGCAGCATAATGCCGGGAATAATGGGTACAGTAATCCCTGCATCTTTAACGCGGTCTAAGTAACGCAGGAAGACATCTGGCCCGATAAAAAACTGAGTAATGGCCTGGGTTGCCCCCGCATCAATCTTGCGCTTTAAATTATCCAGCTCAGCGTCCCAAGAGGCACTTTCTGGATGACGTTCTGGATAGGCCGCAACGCTAATGTCAAAATCACCTACCCGCTTCAGTCCGGCCACAAGGTCAGAGCCGTAAGCATAACCACTGTCAACGGGATTATAAGCCTCTCCGATACCCTCTGGGGAATCACCACGAAGCGCCACAATATGCCGAACACCGGCATCCCAATAGCCTTTGGCAATCTTATCAATCTCCGCCCTCGGAGCGCCTACACATGTCAAATGCGCAGCAGGTGTCAGGCTTGTTTCATTTTTGATACGCGCCACAGCGTCATAAGTCGGCTTCCGCGTTGACCCACCTGCGCCATATGTCACCGAGATGAAATCAGGAGCCAGAGGCTCAAGTTTTCGAAGGGTGCTCCACAAGCGTTTTTCCATGCCCTTTGATTTGGGCGGGAAAAATTCAAAGCTAAACTTGATATCAGGCATAGTCATTTAAGCTTTCTTTTGACGCGATAAAGGAAAGGCGCAAATCCAAATACGAACATCCGGGCGATTCTCTTGCGTGGGAATTGTCTCAACATGGGTGAGTTCAAGACCTGCTGTTGATAACCAACCCCGAATATCATTATCCGCGAACCCTAGACGGCGATGTGCAAAATCCGTCCGAAACTCATCCTGGTCGTGGTCTTCATAATCAACAATAATTAGTTGTCCCAAGGGAGTTAAAAGACGCGCCGCTTCAAGAATTGCAGCTTTAGGGTCATCCAGATAATGCAGAACCTGATGCAGACTTACCAAGTCGGAGAGACCGCTTTCCAACGGCGTTTCAGTCAAGTCGCCTTGCCGAACGGAAATGTGTTCGCGTTGCGCTAATTTTGAGCGCGCTACTTTTAACATTTGCGAGTTATTATCAATGCCGGAACCGCGTTTTATACGATCTGAAAAGACTTCAAGCATACGCCCCGTCCCTGTGCCCAAATCGACCATATAGTCAAATGGACCCGGCCCGAGCAGCTCTCGCATTTTCGCTTCAATATCAGCTTGCGGGAGATATTCATCACCCAACTGGCTGCGGTCATTGGCAACATTTGCAAAAAAGGCTTCGGCGGCTTTAGACCGCTGCGCTCTTACATCAGCAAGTTGCCGAAGGTCAGCTTTGAGAACGGAATCATTTTGCGGTAAAGTCGCAAGTGTTGTCGCGACCAAAGCTGAAATGGCTTCATTGCCGCGCCGTATGCGCGAAAAGACCCAGCTTCCTTCTTTGAGGCGCTCAATTATGCCGGCCGTTTCGAGGGCAATAATATATTGTGTAACGCGCGGTTGGGAGAGACGTAAGATTTGAACAAGCTCACTGACTGTCAATTCGCCATGCGATAGCAGCGCCAAAATACGCAAGCGTTCCATGTGGCCAAGAGTTTTCAGTGCTAGGACATGTTTTTCCATAAACGCGTCATAACACTTTCTTAGAAAAAGTATATAAGAATTTCTTTATATCTTTTTTACCGTTTATATAAGGTCGAAATAACCAGTACAGATCGGATTTAGAGACCCATCTGCCGTACAGCAAGATCCCGCATGATTTCTTCAGATCCGCCGCCTATAGCCATGACTTTGACTTCGCGGTAGATACATTCGATACGGCTTCCACGAAGATATCCTGCGCCGCCCAAAATTTGCATCGCTTCGGACGCTACAAATTCTAGCGCTTTGGTGGAGAAGAACTTCGCTTTAGAAAGCTCAGCGATAGGTGTGTCGCCTTGCTCCATATTCCAACAGATTATATTCATATAGCTTTCAACTGCGTCAACTTTAGCCGACATATCTGCAATTTTGTGGCGGATGACTTGATGCTTTATCAAGGGTTTGCCAAAGGTCTCGCGCTGCTGCGCCCAAGATATGGAGTCTTCCAGAGCGGCTTTCATCATACCTAGGCATCCTGCGATTAAAGCCAGGCGCTCATTATTAAAATTATTCATAATGGCGATAAAACCGTAATCTTCTTGCCCCATCAAATTCGTCGCGGGGACGCGGCAATCATCAAAATAAAGCGTCGCCTGATTAGACGCCCACCAGCCCATTTTTTTTGAGAGTGGCGTACGTGAAAATCCAGGCGAGTCTTTTTCGACAAAGAAAAGCGAAATCCCTGTCAGGCCGGGCCCGCCAGTCCTAGCACCGATAACAAAATAATCCGACTCCATGCCTCCCGTAATGAATGTCTTGGAGCCATTGAGAACAAAATGATTACCATCTCGCTTGGCTGTTGTTTTAAGGCGTGCAACATCTGAACCGCCGCCTGGCTCGGTAATGCCAAGGCTAGATCCTTTTTTACCTAGCACAATATCTTTCAGGACACGGTCACGAATTTCAGGCGCGGCCAAACGCTGGATGGGGTCGAGCGAAATGCCGCGCCCGCCCACTGCAGCCCCTATGCCGCCAAAGCCGCATTTTGCCATTTCTTCGCCAACGATGCACCGCATGAAAGGACAATCAAATCCTAATCCGCCATACTCTTCGTCAATACCAAACCCAAAAATGCCAAGTTCGCCCAGCTTTTCATGAAGCGCCCAGGGCACCGCTCCGGCTTCATCCCATTCATGGGCAAAAGGCGTGATTTCGGTCTCGACAAAATTTCGGATGGTGTCACGAAAAGCTCTACGCTCTTCGGTCTCAAACGGGCTTTTCATCTCAATGTTTCTTGGCTTGAATGATGTGGCCTTCAATCGTCGCGCTTCCTAACAGTTTCATGGCTTCGACGCGGTGCAAGCCTTCCTGCAACACATAACGATCTTTCCCCAACCGTACATAGATGGGCGTTGTTTGGCCATTTTCTAAAATATCTTCTGCGAGCGGTAAAACCTTCTCTTCGTCCAAGGTTTTTTTCTTAGCGGCAGGGACATAAATTTTGTCTATGGGCACATCGACAACGCGCATTGGCAATTCTCCTCTTTTTCTATAAGCTAGCATAGAGCCATCGCCATGCAATGAGGATATTATGAAATTCGCTTTTCCACCTGATGATCCTATCAGCCTACCGATAGCGGGAGCGGAAACCCGTTTTCCCGTGCGCCGTATATATTGCGTTGGCAAAAATTATGCTGACCATGTCGTAGAAATGGGCGGAGACATCGAACGCTCGGAACCCGTCTTTTTCACGAAAGCCGCTGAAACGATTGTTCAAAGCGGGGCCAATATACCCTATCCGCCACACACAGACAGTCTGCACTACGAAGTTGAGCTTGTGGTCGCCATAGGGCCGGAGGGTCTTTTCGGTTACGGGGTTGGTATTGATATGACCCGCCGTGACATTCAGACTAAAGCTAAAGCAAAAGGAGGCCCTTGGGCCCGTGCGAAGAATTTCAGCCTTTCTGCCCCCTGCTCAGCTTTAACCCCAGCTGATCAAGTGGACTTATCCGGCGCGCATATCGTCTTACGAAAAAATGGCGACATTGTTCAGCACTCAGCTTTGTCGAAGCTCATCTGGTCAGTTGAGGAAATCATTGACTATTTGACTAAGGACATGGATTTGCAGGCAGGAGATCTCATCTATACAGGTACGCCCGCAGGTGTCGGCCCCGTAACGATAGGCGATGAGTTGTCTGGCGGTATTGAAGGGCTAGAACGCATTACCGTTCGTTTTGTTTAGGCTATGAATACCAATACGAGATAAAGCAGCGTACCCACGGCCAAAGCGCCTAAAGTTTTTCGGCGATAGGCTTTCGCAAGCAGCCCCACCATAAGGCCGCCAAAGACAACACCTAACAGTAACAGCGCGACAAGCTTATGATAGGCGCGCAGTAATTTAGGTCCATGCCCCTTATGAATTTCCATAGCGGCTTTCATAAAGTTGGGCGTAACTTTTTCAGCCGTCCAAACGCCGTCTCTTTGTCTAAAATTGATATAGGGCCGAGAGGTTGGTCGGGTTTGTGCCGTAGTGCCGCGATCTCTGATATATTCAAATTTATGGTCAATATTAGCGGACTTTAAAAGAGCGCGAATATCGTCTTCCACGGCCGGGCTTTTCAAATCAATCTGCGTGCCCGCAGGTAAAACTAAAGGTGCTCTGGACTCACTTTCAACGCCGCCCACTAAATGCATACCGCCGGTGACAGCTACCAATAAAAAAGCTGGTGCCATAAACCCAGCCGCAAATAGGTGAAACAGGATGACAAGTTTTCTGAGTTTGGGGTTATCCATGACGAAGTTCCTCTTTGAGACTTTCGATATAGTTATTGAGAATCAGTTGCAAGACAGAAACCAGCCTTAACATCCATTTTTGAACGATGTCTTTGAAACATTTAGGGCAGTGTAAATTTTGGCCTCAAGATTAACGCAGGTTTCGCGAGAATAAAGCTTGCTCCCCCCCGCGCTTTTCGCTAGTCCCGCCGACGGAGACGTGGCCGAGTGGTCGAAGGCGCTCCCCTGCTAAGGGAGTATGGGTCATAAGCCCATCGAGGGTTCGAATCCCTTCGTCTCCGCCATCACCTTCTGGCACAGACTATATAAACTTCGCTTTAAAACGCGAAAGACCCCCGGTCGAAACCGAGGGTCAAGTTTAGCACAATCAAAGAGAACACAGTAATCGTGCTATATTTTGTCCGCTTATTCTGCGGCTTGGGTTAAGCGGTCAAATAGATTGACGGCATTAAAGGCATATTGTCCGCGTGTCACCGTTGTGTCCGGTGAGAATTTCGCGCTGATCGTCGGCGTGATGTCAAACGGGCCTTGTGAAAGACTGAAGCTCGCACGCATCAGGTTTAGGTCAAGTGCCAGTTGGACGTGACCTCTGAGGTCAGCCGGAACATCTGCCGTATCAGTTAATGCGACTTGCTCACCATTATGCTCAACAGTGATATCACCGCTACCAATGGCATCGCGCATGGCTTCAGCCTGGCTTTGCATTCCCAAAGTTTGCACGAGGCTATATGCGATGTCACTGCGAGAGACCGTAGCGTCAGGCGAGAAATGCGATGTGCTGTCAGAAGACATTACGCCGTCTTGAACTTGACGACCATCTCTTAGAGAGCCACCGCGAGCTGTGACAGCTTCTGCAGCCGCAGTTTCGAGACCCTCATCTGTGTCCACAAAGGAAGTGCTACCGTCCGTCGCTTTGAATTGACGAATATTGCCGCCAAGCGTCAGGTAATCTGCCATGTCTGCACGTGTTAGGTTAGCATCAGGATTGAAACCATCAGCTTGAGCATCCAAAAGACGCTCTGCAACTGCGCGTTCGACAAATGCAGCAGCAGGGTGCCCAGCTGTGTCATCAATACCGACGCTGCCATCAACCCGGTTGAAGTCAATATCGACCGAAACGGAACCTGGCAGTCCGACGCCATTTGTAAGGCCAAGAGGATCTACACCAACGCCTGATAGTCCGCCGACACCGCCTGTGCTAACAATCCAAGTCCCAGGAACTGCTGGCGCGGATACGGCAAGGCTCTCGCCTAAAACAGGTAGCGAAATGGAAGACGCGTAACGATTTCCGTCAGGGTCAGTCAACCTAATAGAAACAGTGTTGTCGCCAACATCTGCGCGGGCCAAAACAGTTGACATACCGGCAGGTACTTCAAATGGGACGCCTTCATTTTGACCGACAGGTAAGAAATCCACATCAACGTCAGGGCCTTGAATTCGGCTTTCGACAATGCTGGCATTAAACTCACGATTTAAAGTTTGAGTTGAGCCGAAATCATCACGTAGGCCTGCTGCTGTCGTGACAGCTGCATAAGTATTAATGAAGCCTCCGCCAACTTCCCATTCTTCGCGACCCTGCATGTTGGTCGCTGTATCTTCGAGAATTTGAATGACATCTTGCCATGTTAAAAATGGGTTGGCTTCTAACATGAGTGCTACAACACCAGCCGTGTGTGGTGACGCCATTGAGGTGCCTGACAGCAAGCCATAATCTGGGTCCTGAATGCTTGGGTAAACCAAGACGCCTGTATTTGCGAGAGTCGAATTGACATCTACACCAGGAGCAACAACATTCGGGCGATCCACCCAATCATATTCCACACCGTCGACCTCTACAGTGCCGCCGCCGCCTTTAACGCCGCGTGAGGAGAAATCAACCAATGTGCCGTCTTTCTCGCCCGCACCAACGGTTACAACCCAAGGAGCTTTGTGCATGGTGCCGCCAATTGTGCCCTCACCTGACCCGTCATTACCCGCTGCGAATACGTTAATAATGCCGCGATCTGCCATTTTTTTTGTGGCAATGCTTACCGGATTTTCAGGATCGAATGGCGCAGTTGTTGCGCCTTGTCCCCAAGAGTTATTGACGACACGAATATTATAGCGCACCTGATTAACCAATGAGTAGTCAAGGCCGCCTAACGTATCAAGTACGAAGACAACGCCGCCGGAACCGTAACCAATAATATCAGCCCCTTGTGCTACGCCTGCTTCTCTACCACCTGATTGAGCACCATTGCCGCCAGCTGTCCCAGCCACGTGAGTTCCGTGTCCACTGCCGATATCAGTATCGAAAACATTCTCAATATAGGTAATTGGCGCAAGCTCGCTATAAGCGTTTAGGTTTGTTGTGCCTAAGGCATTTTGGAGAGTTTTCTCACCAAATGCAAGGTCAGGATGAGTTGCATCAACACCACTATCATTAATCAGAATACCAATGCCCTTACCAGTATAAGGCAGGCCTATATTATTACGTAAGTTTGAATCGGCTTGAAGGCGGTCGACACCCGTTAAAGCGCGGCCGTCTCCATTAGAAAATTCTACAGGCGTGTTAAGATATACAGAGCGAACACCGTCAAGTTCTGCGATATCGTCAATCAAACTTGCGGGAGCCAGAATACCTGCGATTGGGAGTTCTTGGAAGAACATACCGGTTAATCCAAGATTCGTTAGAGCTGTAACTTCGCTTGTGTCCAAAGCGTCATCACCTTTAAAACTTACAATAACTTCAAGTAATTCTGCCGGAGAGGCAGTTTCCATCTTATCTGTAAGGTCTGGACCTAGCGTAGCTTGCGCGAAAGCGCTCGTGCCGCCAAAGGCCGTAAGAAAAGCAGCAAGTGAGATGCCGACTGAAATGCGTTTAGTGAGTTTCATAATATCCTCCCGGGATGTTTTTGTTGAATTATATTGTGGTGTGTGAAGAAGCGTTTCTAATGACGCTTGAGAGTGTCCGGCCTGCTATGTTTGGGGTGGTAGCAGGCCGGTGAAGTTGCAATCTATTCGGAGACTTGGCTTAACCGGTCTAGTAGATTGACAGCGTTGAAGGCGAATGAACCGCGATCAACATTTTCATTCGCGTCAAATGACGCGGATAATGTGGGTGTAACGTCAAATGGCCCTTGGCTTAACGAAAAGCTTGCGCGCATTAATTGTAGGTCTAGTGCAAGTTGCACATATCCGCGCATATCTGCATCGATATCAGCGTCGTCACTTAGCGCAACCCGCTCATCACCATTCGAAACTGTGATAGCATTACCGTCTAAAGCGGCGCGAGCAGCTTCAGCTTCGGCTTCCATGCCAAGGCTCTGGATAAGTGTGTAAGCCATGTCCTGACGGCTAACCGTACCCAATGGATTGAACTGACCGTCACTGCTTTGCATGACACCATCTTGGGTTTGACGCCCATCACGCTGAGCAGCACCGCGTGCTGAAACAGCTTCTGCAGAGGCATTTTCCAATCCGGCTTGAGTATCAACGAAAGCTGAGCTTCCATCTGTAGCCCGGAACTGACGGATGTTTCCGCCAAGCGTTAGGTAATCTGCTAAGTCGCCGCGTGTGAGCAATGCATCAGGATTATATCCACCAGGCTGGGCGTCCAGAAGACGCTCCGCAACACCTTTTTCGATGAAGGCTTTTGCAGGATGGTTGGCAATATCATCCAGACCTGTAAAGCCATCTACGCGGAAGAAATCGATACCGACATCTGCTGTCACTATTGGGACTGCATAACCGTTTGTGACGCCAAGCGGGTCAAGAGCCACGCCTGAAACCGAACCAATGCCGCCTAGCTCAATCGTCCAAGTCCCCGGAATAGCCGGAGCTGTCACAGCAACATTTTGGCCTAAGACAGGAAGAGAAATCGAAGAGCTATAACGATTGCCGTTTGGATCTCTAAGAACAATCGAGACAGCATTATCACCGATATTCGCACTTGCGCTGACAGTTGAGAGGCCAGCAGCCACTTCGAAGGTCTCGACTTGCGTCTCGCCAACAGGGTTGTGGGCAAGCTCAAAGTTAGGGCCGGTGACGCGTGATTCAAAGAGTTCTGCGTTGAATTCGCGATTTATCGTCTGTGTGTCACCAAAATCCGTGCGGATGTCGGCGGCCATTGATACAGCAGCGTAAGTGTTGACATATCCTGCACCAACTTCCCATGCCTCACGTCCCGGCATATTTGTCGCCGTTTCCCGAAGGATGGACTTAACTTCGCGCCAAGACATATTCGGATTGGCCTCGAGCATTAAGGCAACAGTTCCTGAGACATTTGGAGATGCCATCGAGGTTCCGCTCTTGGTTGTGTAGTACAGTGTCTCTGCACCCTGGGTAGCATCTACACCCGCATAAGCAAGCGGATCGCTTTTTGATTTTACAGAGATTACATCTACGCCGGGTGCAACCAATGTAGGCTGATCGACCCACTCTAACGTTTCGCCGTCAACAACGACTGTTCCGCCTACATCACGGCGTCCGCGAGAAGAGAAGTCAGCCAGGTTACCAGAGTTATTCCCCGCTCCGACAGTAATAATCCACGGCGCTTTTTTAAAGTTACCTGTAATTGTGCCCTCACCTGAGCCTGAGTTACCAGCAGAAATCACAACAATAACGCCGCGATCTGCCAATTTTTTAGTAGCAATATTTGTAGGGTCTTCAGGGTTGAAATCTGTGCCCGTATCACCCGTGCTGCCAAATGAGTTGGCCACAACGCGGATGTTGTAACGGATTTGGTTGACGAGCGCATAATCAAAGGCGCCTATCGTATCGAGCAGAAACAAGCCGGCTCCTGAACCATAACCGATGAGGTCAACGCCAGGCGCTGCGCCTTCTTGAATGCCTCCAGAAGCTGCGCCCGTGGCAGCGACAATACCAGCGACGTGAGAACCATGCCCACCCGCGATATCTGTATCAGGGACATTTTCAATCCACGTAACAGGCAAGAGCTCTGAATAACTGTTAAGATTAAATTGCGCCGCAACATTTTGTTTTACGTTGTGCTGGAGGTCAGGATGCTGCCCATCTACACCTGAGTCGTTAATCATGACGCCTACGCCTTTACCAGAGTAGGGCAAGCCTATTGATGAGCGTAGATTGCTATCTGCACGCAAACGGTCAACGCCCATAATAGCGGTTTCCAGATCGTTATCGTAGCTTAACTCTTCATTGAGCCAAAGTGAACGCACATCGTCCATGGCGTCTAATGAAAGAATTTGTTCCGGCGTCGCCATTACAGCAGCGATTGGCAATTCTTGGAAGTGAACACCAGTCAAACCTAAGACATCAAGTTCAGCAAGTTGTGCTCCTGAAGGACCGCTATCGCCGTCAAAACTTACGATGACTTCAAGTTTGTCTGTTGGCGCGGAGGCGTTCATCGCCTCTGTCAGGCTGCCGCCGATTTCGGCCGCGTAAGCCATGCCCGGAAGAATAGAGGCTGCTGACATGAGTGTGATCATTAAACGTCTGGTGTTGGATTTAAACATAATGTTCCCTTTAGTTTTTGAGGGCGACACGTGTTTATTATATCTATCGCGTAGCCGGTTGATGACTCGGCGATAGGTTAACAAGGTTTAATAATTCAAGGATGTATCCTGCACAGCGTAGTTTTCGTTTTTCACGACTTCGTTTTGGAAATGCATCGTGTAGTTTCGGGAATACACTGTGTCGTGCAAAACTATTTTTGGATTAGATTTTTGTTCCAGGTAAAGCAACTAATGAGAGATAATTTTCTAACAATCCTCTGAAAAGGTCAGAATTTAGCCTATCCTTGGGAATGTAACCTGAAACATAATGCTCATAGCTCTTTTGCATATCATTGCTATCATGAGATGTGGTTAAAACAAATACAATCGTATTTTTAAGGTCTGGGTCTGCTCTCATGACATCTAAGAACTCATGCCCGGTCATTCTCGGCATGTTCAAATCGAGTAATACAACAAGCTGCTTCTTCTCAGATGTATCCAAAAAATTATCCCGCATGAAGACTAAAGCCTCCTCACCATTATGCGCGACAGAGAAGGTAATGTCCTTATCAACGTTAATCAGGACACGTTTAATTGCCATGACATCAACGTCATCATCATCAACAATTAAGAAGTGAATATTTTCGATATCGCTCATCAATTTTCTCTTTAATTCATAACAGGAAGCACGATTTCAAATTTCGCGCCGCCCTTTTCGCTATCTGAAACCGTCACCTTGCCTTTCTTATGGGAAGATATTTTCTTCACAATGGCTAATCCCATTCCAGAGGCTTCTTTTTCATCACGCCGAGAAAGCGTAGTAAATACATTAAAAACTTTTTCGCGATATTTAGGATCAATGCCAGGGCCATTGTCTTCAACGGATATTGTGACATTTGAGCCTTGCTTCTCAAATTCAACCCAAACATCCGTTACCGGTTTGTCATTGTGCTTTATAGAATTAACAAGGAGATTCCCTAAGAGCATGTCATAAATGACCTTGTAATCCTTTATAATGACGGGATTGCCGCTCATGTGGAGCTTATGTTTATCATCTGGATTTGCGTCATTGAAGATGTTTTTTGTTAATTCGTGCAAATCAATCGTTTCTTGAGTCGTTTCTTTCCGGCCTATACGCGAATATTGCAGAAGGTCGTTGAGCAGATTATCCAACCGATTAATCCTCTGCTTGAGCAAGTAGAGATTATCAGTCGTGCTTTTGTTGCTTGTTTGGCCGATATCCTGCTCAATCCATCCTACAAGGTTATGCATGGCCCGTAATGGCGCCCTTAAGTCATGTGACGCAATATATGCAAACTGCTCCAGATCCTCATTCGAACGCTCGAGCTCAACCGTATATTCAGCGACTTCACGCAATTTATCAGCCCGCAATTCTTGCATGGCCCTTACGCTGCGCCAAAGCATGTGAAGGTCCACAGCAATCAGTAAAAATAAAGCCGTATATGCCACTGCCATAGAGACATGATGCCCTATGGGTGTTCCCCATATCTGACCCGCCATCATAGAATGAAAACCTGCCATCATAGCCAGCATCAAGCCGTAATGCGCGCGGTGATGAATTCCGCAAGAAGACACAAATTGAGCGAAATGCGCGATGATGTGTCCCGGAATGATGATGTTCTCGCCCGCGCTTCCTGACACAGTGCGTAGATATTCAGGGATTTTATAGTAACAGTACCAAGTCCCAAAATTTATCAGAGCCAGAATTATCGCGGCCCACACTGGCAGCATAGTTTGTGCCAAGAACAGTAAAACCAGAATGTCAAAAGGAAAAAGAAACGCATTGTCTTTTAGCAGTTTGACAACATTCTCTTTGCGGATTTTAACGCGCGCCTGAGGTTGACTCATATTGTCGATTTCAAAACTATCCGTCATATGCTCACCACATGCCCATTTTAACCCTAAAGCTCTGCAAATGAGCAAACTTATTGTTCCTGAGGAAAAGAAATACAAGAAGTTTAGATACGCAAAAAGCTTAAATCATAGTGTTAAGTGTTTTTACACAAGATTTCTTGTCATACCTTCTAATTTAGATTAACATAGTGTTATACAAAACTTATGACACAATATATGTGTTTTGGGCGGCTCAATATGTTGTCGGTAACTTGGGGGAAGTATGGCATTTTCACAGACTCATGAGGTAATATACCCTAAGAAGTTTCACCAGACTTATCGTGATAATAAAGAGCAAAATATTGTTATGGCCGCCAGCCGTGTCTTCATAGAACACGGTTTTGATAATGCTAGCATGGACGAAATTGCAATACGGGCCAACGTTTCTAAACGGACTATATATAATCGCTACGCGTCTAAACAAGATGTTTTTGACATCGCCATCCTACATGCTTGCAAAGAGTTTTCACGTCTTTCTTTAAAAGTTTGTTACAAGACCCCTACGGAAGAGTTCTTAGAAAATCTAGGCTACCAGATACTTGAACACAGAACACGCAAAGATGTGCTCGCGCTACAACGTCTTGTGCTTTTTCAATCTAATAACATGCCTGGGATAGGGCAAATGTACTATAACGAGTCATTGGCACCTATCATATTGTTCATTGAAGATTATCTCGAGCAAATATCAGCCTTGGGACATATTCTCATATCTTGTAAAAACGCTGCAGCTTGGGATTACTTCAATCTCATCAGGGGCCCCCTTGAAGGTAATTTATTACAAGAATTACAAGGCGGTGCTGATATAGGCGACGTTCTTCGGAACTATGCCGCCCAAGGCACAAAGAAATTTTCGAAGCTTTATAAAGTCTCAACAGCTTAATGTTTGGCCCCATAAGAATGGCCATAATTTAAACTATTCATATATCTAAACCTAATATCAATTTGCTCTGCGACACACTGTTGCTATCGCAGTGATATATTGCGTAGTAGAAGCTAATTTTAGTTTCTGTGAACGCCCAACCTATCGTGACATTGAAAAAAATAATTTTTAGCGTTTTCAGCGCTTTGGCTTTGAGCCTGATACCGGCCCTTGCGGCGGCCAATGTTCCTTTAGCTAAATTTGAAGGCGATATGCCGAAGGAATTGCGCGAATTAATGAAGAGCGTCATTGGCGAGACCAAAGACGAACCTCGCTCTCTAGCACAGTCTCGCCGCCGCGCAGAAACCGCGGCCCAACAAGCCATTTCAGTCCTACGCTCTCAGGGTTATTATGGCGGCACTGTTAAAGCCCGTATCGATGAGTTTGTATCTGATGATGAAAACGCCAAACCAAAAGCACCGCAACCTATCTTAGTCATCAAGATTGGACCGGTCTTTAAATTTGCCGAGGCCACTGTATCATATGAAGGCGAGACACCGGACATTTCAGAAGCCGTGATGGGCGAGGTTAAACTTAATTCAGGAACGCCCGCTATCGCCGCTCAAGTTGTCGCCGCCGAACTCCGCACCGTAAATTATCTGCGCGCTCATGGTTATCCAGAAGCGACCGCCCGGCCAATCAAGCCTATTGTCGACCATGATACCAAAACCATGCAAGTTAACATTAGTCTTTTCGCAGGTCCGAAAACACGCTTTGGCGAAATAACGCAAACAGGAACAGCCTATATTGTAAAAAGTTGGCCCCGTTTAATCTCGCCTTTTGAAGAAGGTGATACATTTGATGAACGCAAATTAAATAGATTGGCAGCGCGCGTAATTAGCACAGGTGTTTTTGACGGTGCAACGGCTGTTCTGGAAGACAAAAAAATAAGTAATGACGATGGGACAGTGACACGAAATGTCCTGCTGAATGTCGAACAGGGCGCGATCAACACTGTGAGTGGGGAAATTGGTTTTTCGACCACCGATGGTAGCGGGGTGGACTTGTCTTATGAACGGCGAAACTTCATTGGATATGCGCAAACGCTTACCCTAACTTCAACGCTTAAAACGAACCAAATCAGTTTGGGCGCGGATTATAATATCCCGTATGCTTGGCGGGTTGATCGCGAGCTCGATATCTCGGGAATTATATCACGCGAAGATACGGACGCTTTCACAGGGGAACGCGTTGCAACATCCGCACTTGTGACGCAGAAAATAACGTCGAAGTTTAAAGTCTCAGCTGGACTTGGTTTAGAGGCGTCTCAATTTAGGGAGAGCGGCGAGCAAGTCCGCTCGTATCTCATAGACGGCATAGGCAATGCAGAGTATGACGCTCGAGATTCCATCCTAGACCCTGTCACAGGCTATCTATTAAATGCTGAATTTAAACCCACCTATAATCTAGGAAATGAAGATGGCCTCTTTACTACGGCTGAAATCAGCGGAAGTGCATATCAACGCGTCTCCAAGAGCTTAGTCGCAGCTGGGCGCCTTCAACTTGGAACTATTTTCGGTGCGGACCAGGCGACTGTGCCCTTAAATCGGCGTTTCTTTGCTGGCGGCGGCGGGTCAGTTCGTGGATTTGGATTTCAGAGCATTTCGCCTATTGATGCGGATGGAGACCCTATTGGCGGACGCTCAATATCAGAGGCAAGCGCAGAAATACGCTATCGAGGAGAGAGCCCATTTGGCTTTGCCGCTTTTGTAGATGCCGGTAGCGTAACACCAAGTGATTTACCTGACTTCTCCGACATACGCTACGGTGCAGGCGTTGGACTCCGGTATTATACAAGTTTTGCGCCCATTCGAGCAGATATCGCCATACCGGTTAATAAGCGCGAGAGTGACAATTCCTTTCAAATCTACCTTAGTATCGGACAGGCTTTTTAATGGCTGATACGACACAAAAAATGACCGCAAAAAAGCCGCGTTGGGGACGCCATATCGGGCTATGCCTTCTGGCCCTATTACTTATCATTATCTTAGCAATAACAGCTTTGCGTATATTCATAACCACCGAACCGGGCGCACGATTTATAGAGCGGCAAGTCAATAACCGTAGCTTCGGCCCTATAAAATCCGTCCAGCTATCTGGCCTCTCAGGCGACCCTCTCTCTGACCTTTCAATAAGAAAAATAGAAATTAAAGACAAAGACGGCGTCTGGTTATCCGTCACAAATATGAACATGGAATGGTCACCACTGGCCCTATTGAACAGGCAATTAAAAATTGATGTTTTGAAAATTGATGCTGTAGACGCCCTGCGCAGGCCAATCTTGATGCCCACGACGCCTTCTTCGCAAGGGGATCCTTACTCAATTTCTGCAGAAGACTTTCAAGTTACGCGGCTATCTCTCTATGAGGCCCTTGCAGGACAAAGAGCCGACTTCAAAATCACGGGAGGGGCTTCGACATCGGGTGGTGAAATTTCAGCCAGGCTTGATGCAACCCGTACTGACGCTGCCGGTGATTCCATCAACCTTAATTTTATACAAAATAAAGCAGGTGCTATTAACGGTGAATTTTCCGTGCGCGGTGTTGCAGGCGGCCCCCTGTCTCAGCTTCTGCAAGCCCCTGAGGCAGCACCCGTTATGGGTTCGGGAAAAATGGAGGGCACAGCTAAAGAGGGTAAGGGTAATTTTAATTTAACGTTCAATGAAACTGATGTTGCCAAAGGTGATGTATTATGGACGGCAGAACAAGCCAGTGTGAAAGCCGACCTAAATATTGAACAATGGGTCATATTACAGCCTATAGCGCAGCGCGTGGGGAACAACTTATTCATAAGCGGATCCGCAGATCTTGGGCGCGAAGATAGCCGTATTGCTAATGCGCCCTTTCGTTTGAACGTGAAGGCCCCAAAACTTACACTGGACGCATCCGGTACATTTCCTGAAGAGGGTTTCGTACCAAACGGAGTTGAATTTACAGCTAATATAGCCGATATTTCTGATCTGGTAGAGTTACCACAGGGATTTGACGCTGGAAAAGCTGTCATCACTGGAGCAGTCTCAAATGAAAATAGGTTCAGCTTCAATGGACGTGTAAATGTAAATTCTATTATCTCGCCCTATGGGCGCGCGGCAAGCATAACAGGCCCACTCTCATTGCGACCAACAGGCGAAGGGCTTTACAGCTTTAGTAATGACGTGAAAATTTCAGGCCTCACTGACATTCAGGACTTACCTGTTGAGATTGGTGACGCAGCGCAAATCTCCTCCAAAGGACAGATAAATACCGAAGCAAGCAAAATTAAACTTGAAACAACCAAAATAAGCACGGGTCCAAGCTCAATCACTGCAAATGGTGATATAGCATGGGAACCTCTGGCCTATAATCTTACAGGAAAGACTTATACAAAAGTGTTGGCCAAGGGCGCAGTTCCTGCCGGCGCATTAAGCGTCGATTATAACGTCATCCAAACGCCCGACTCAGCTCCTGCACTTAGTGCTGATGGTTTATTTGAGCCAATTGATCAACTCTCCGCACCTTTTGGCGAGATTATTGGGAATCAACTTACATTCCAATCACGCATGTCGCCTATCAGCGGCGGCGTTGAAATTACCCAGGCGCGATTGGGCGGCGATAATATTCGCGCCGCAATAGAAGGACAAATTACGGATAGCTATGATCTCTCAGGAGAAGCCCTGCTTAGTTCCGCCCTGACTTATCAAAGCTTCACGCTCGGCGAACAAAGTGAAATGAGTTTTAAGCTCACCGGACCTCGCAATGATCCAGCTCTGCGGCTAGATGCTAGCTCCAGCCAAGTCGCTATAAGCGGACAAAGTTTAACGTCGCCACGCTTGCGGGTCGAAGTTCGTGACATATTGTCCGAACCGAAGGGGCCTGTACAGCTTGAGGCCAAAACAGATTATGGCGACCTAGTTTTCTCAACGCAATTCTCCTCGCGGCCCGGCGCCTATGTTGCAGAAGACATCACGCTAAAGCTTGGGGAATTAACAACAAATGGGCAATTAAGTCTTGATGAATCTAAGCTGGTAACGGGTGAGTTGAAGCTGGATTTGGCTCAGGAAGCGGAGAAATATGCACGCGCCTCTATTGTGTTCGCGCCATCAGGCACAGAACAAGGTATAAAATTGTTGGTAGACGCTGAAAATGTGGCAATTGGTGAACATGAATTTGATAAAATCAATGCCAAAGCCGAAGGCAGCCTAGCGCAATTATCGGGACAATTTGAAACGAAAGGACGCCGCAATGTATCTTTGCTTAGCCGAGGCTTTGAGCTTAATACGCCTTTTGCCCTGCGCCGTAGCCTTGAAAATATTTATCAGTTAGAGCTCAGTCCAGAGGGTAAATATGGAGATATTTCATTGGCGTCTTCTGCCCCTGTCGCATTGTCATATGAAAATGGCGCTCTAAAATTAGAGGCCCCACTCACGGTCGCAGGCCAGTCGGTCAATTTAGCCTATGAGCGTAAACCAGAAATAGAGAGTTTTGAACTCAAGGCTGGCAACTTACCGATTACACTCATACCGATGCCCGGCAATCTCGCGGATACGCGCGGTAGAGTGGGGATTGATATCAATCTGAAGTCTAATGGCTCTTCTGTTTCCGGCGGCGGTGATGTGATGCTGAGCGACTGGCGCGGCTATGACATCAAACGGGAGAGCGGAATTGACGCTACAGCATCCCTTAAATTAGACGGGAACCGCGCAACTCTTAAACTTGATGGTCAATCTTCAAGTGGGTTCACAGCAAACGGATCTGCGCAATTCGGCTTGAACGGGGCCACGAATTTAACAAGCCTAAGACTGGAAGATAACGCGCCTTTATCAGGTGAGTTTAAAACATCTGGCGCGGCGTCCGCAATTTTAGGTCTTGTTACACCCGACGACGCTGAATTAGACGGCACTCTCTCTGCGAGCTTGCAACTCTCAGGGACGGTTAGCGCGCCATTAATTGACGGACAAGCCTCTGGACAAAGTATTACATTTGAAGCCCCCGAGATTGGTACGCGTATCCGAAACGCTCGTTTTGAAACTAATTTTCGCAATGACCGCCTTTCAGTTTCAGACCTTTATGCTGAGGACACTGACGAAGGCACATTAAAGGGATCCGGCGAATTTACGTTAGGTGACCGAGGGCGTCCTTTAGGGTCTTTGAATATTGAAGCGCAAAAGTTTCGCGCACTTGACCGCCGCGATTTAGAAGGAATCGTCAGCGGTAAAATAGCCTATGAGAGCCGTCAGGAAGATGCCGAACTTACCGGCACTATTAATCTTAACGAGGTAAACGTCACGCAATTCGCGGCAGGTAGCACCACAGTCATTGAGATTGAGGTTGATGAAATTAACCGCCCCGAAGAAATTCAAGCAGTCAAGTTTAAGAAGAATGTGGTTCCTATAAAACTTAATATGAAGATTACCGCGCCTCGAAAAATATATGTTCGAAGCCGCGGCCTGGATGTAGAACTCTCAACTGATATCGACATCACCGGAAGTGTGACAGAACCTTTGTTTAAAGGAGAGGCTAAGCTTGTGCGCGGCGGCTATAAGCTTGCTGGTAAGACATTGGAATTTAGTGAAGACTCCACAGTTACTTTTGATGGTTCTCTACCCCAAGCGCGCCTTTCCCTCTCAGCAGAAACAGAAACGACCGACATCACTGCCCAAGTCAAAATCACTGGCACTATTGAGAAGCCTAGCATCGAGTTAACCAGTACGCCTGACCGCCCAAAGGATGAAATTCTATCTGTTCTTCTTTTCGGCCGCTCTGCTACGGAACTCTCGACAATAGAGGCCGCCCAATTAGCGGGAGCTTTGGCGCAATTTTCGGGCTCAGGTGTTGGGTTCGACCTTCTCGGAGGACTGCGCGATGCCTTTGGTATTGGACAGCTCGGTGTTGGGTTTACCGAGGACGGAAGCGCACAAATTACAGGCGGGCGTTATCTATCCAAAAACGTATATTTGCAAGTCTTCTCGGGTGCTGGGCAGGACCAGACGGGCGCTATCATTGAATGGGAAATTCGAAAGAACCTAGCCCTGCGCTCGCGAATACAGGCCGATAACGATCAAGCTTTCTCGCTGAAGTATAAAAAAGACTTTTAAAGCTCCCCCTCAAACGATGGGTATTTTGTCCCTAATTGAGACATGGCTTCGAAATGTGTCCGAAGACAGCACGGAACGCTCAATCTTATAAATAATTGAATTACACCTTTGTGCCACCCACGGCGCAAATTATTAAGATTTTATCGAACCCTAGCTAAAATTCATCACATATTAACCATAGCTTTGACGCATTGACCAACTCTGACCCAATCCGGTCCATTTTGGCACAGTCTGAGCATCGTTTTTTGTGACTGATGTTTACCGGATGTTTGTGCCTTTGTCGTAATGTTCAGACTAACAATAAGGTGGGATAATGCCAAAAAAAAATATAACACTCTCTGAGCCTTTGCCAGAAGCCAATAATGCGCCTTCAAAGGCAGCAAGAGGTAGCGATGAGAAACGCGGTTCTGCGCAGCGCCGTGAACAACCTTTGGATAGCTTCGCACAAAAGATACGCCCGAACCAAAAACGCGTGAATAAAGATCGCAGGCGTAAGCGTAAAACTACGGCTGACATACAAGTCCCTCAAAAACAAACCAGTATGAGTGCATTACGCTTTGCCCTGCGAACTTCAGATATCTTCTGGGTCTCCGCGATTATCGTATTAGGTGTTTGGAACGGTTATGTCGGACTTAATGAGCGCGGAGTGATAGCCCCCATCGCGGCAGCTGTGATGGGCAGTGCTATTTTCATTACAATGTTATTTGCCAATCGTGCCCACCGTTTCGCCGCAACTGAAACATTAGGTCAGCACATGCGGACAGTTATGATGGCTGCAACTGGGGCCTTGGGTCTCTGGCTGACCATTGCCTTGGTTGTAAAACCAGAGACATTTGAGCCTGACACCCTTGCGATAGCTGGTTTTAGCGCAACTGCAGTATTGTTCATACTGCACGGTCTTTATCACACACAAGTCAAACGCCTTCACCTTCGGGGCGCCCTCGCCCCGACGATTGTTATGCTGGGCGCAACAGAATCCGCGCGCAGATTGATTGAAGAAAATGCAAAAACAAGAGAATTGAACATTTTGGCTATTTTTGATGAGCGCCTCGCACGTGCTCCGCACAATATTCACGGTGTTCCGGTTATCGGCAAAATCGACGACCTAATGAAATGGGATAAGCTTCCTTATGTTAGCCGTATCGTTGTAACACTGCCTGGCATGGCCGAAAGCCGAAAGCAGGCATTCTTGGAGCAAGTTAAACTATTACCCAACCGAATAGCTTTCGTGGTGGATGAGTTTGAAAATCTTGATCATGTTCAACAACGCCTGACGCAAATTGCTGAAATTGGCATGCGTGATGTGACCGGAAACCCAAAAGGCGGTGCCCATACGGCTATCAAGCGCTTCATGGATATCAGCATTGGTACATTGGCCCTCATCGGCCTTTCGCCTATTCTTCTGCTTGTAGCACTTTTGATTAAGAAAGACAGCCCAGGTCCTGTTCTATTTAAACAACCGCGTCATGGTTTTAACAACCGCGTCTTCAACGTTTATAAATTCCGCTCAATGCGTAATGATCAAGCTGACCTTAAAGCTGCCCAACAAACAGTTGCCGGTGATGCACGCGTAACAAAAATAGGACGTTTCATTCGCAAGACATCTATTGATGAATTGCCGCAGCTTCTCAATGTTATCAAAGGCGATATGTCACTTGTCGGTCCTCGCCCACATGCAATCGGCATGCGCACAGCCGGTAAAGACTCAATGGAGCTTGTCGCAGAATATGCCCATCGTCATGCTGCCAAACCCGGAATGACAGGCTGGGCTCAGATTAATGGATCACGCGGTCCTCTACATGATGGCGACGACGTTGCGCGGAGAGTTGAACTGGATGTCGAATATATCGAACGCAGCAATGCTCTGTTTGACCTTTACATAATGCTTAAGACCCTGCCCGTGCTTCTCGGTGATAGCGAAAACATCCGTTAATGCTTTTAAACTCCTCATATCATTGGGAATTCGTCTCATGATGGGCCGCTCCATGCTGGCCTATATTCCTGTCAATCTGGCGAATATCATCGTCAGTTTTGGCACGATTGTCGTTCTAACACGCCTGTTGAATGGCGAAGAGTTTGGACGCTATGCGCTTGCGATGATTACAATGCAGTTCGCGCACATGGGACTATTCACATGGCTCGAAGCGGCAATGGCGCGGTTCCAAGCGCGGGCCGAACGCGAGGGTGATGTCAACTCTCATCTTAAGACAATCTATGCTTATGCTGTAGCCTGCGGCGCTGCAGGGTTTGCCTTTATGATGGTTGTGCTTTGGGCCCTCCCCCTGTCACAGATTATGAAAACATTACTCGTCGCAACACTCGCGTCAACGACGTTACAGATATTCTTTAACCTAGGTATGGAGGCCCACAGAGCCGCCCATCGCATTAGGCGCTACAGCTTTACCTACTCCACACAAATGTTGATGAGTTTTACCATTGGTATCCTCCTGATTTTGACGACGCCGCTTCGCGAAATTGCGCCCTTTATTGGAATTATTATTGCTTTGCTTGTGACTTTAGCGATTGACCTGCCCTTTATGCTTAAACAGATGAAAGGCGGTGTAACGCAGCCAGCTAAAGCCAACACCTATTTCCGCTATGGCATGCCAATATGTATCTCGCTCTTACTGGCCTATGCCCTTAATTCAGCCGATATGTACCTTATTGCAGGTATGATGGGTGAAGCTTCGGCTGGGCAATATAATGCAGGATATAACCTCGCCAACCGCTCGCTCGAAATCCTCTTTGTATGGATATCAATGGCCGCAACCCCGATTGCCGTGACATTGATGGAAAAAGAAGGCGTCGAAGGCTCGCGGCAAATCATGAAAGATTATGGCGCATCCCTGCTCTGGATTGCAATGCCCGCGGCGACAGGTATCGCCTTAGTCTCAAAAGAGTTCGGATTTATTTTAGGTGAAAGTGTTCGCGCCGAAGCCATTACGGTTATGCCACTTATTGCTTTTGCGGGCGTTCTGAACGGCCTCATCAGCTATTATGCACAGCGGGCTTTCATGCTGTCCGGTAAGACCAGTATGTTTATGTGGGCTATGGTGCCGCCAGTTGTGCTCAATATCGGGCTCAACATTTGGCTTATCCCACTTTATGGGCTCATGGGCGCAGTTTATGCAACTGTGATTTCTTATGCCTTAGGCTTTGTATTAGCCATAATTGTGGGTCGCCGCTTCTATCCCTTGCCTATTCCATTCCGGGCAGTCTTGGAAATCGGCTTCGCCTGCGGGTGTATGGCTTTAAGTGTTCTGGCTTTACCTGACCTGAGCCAGTTCCATGATTTCATTGCCCTTGCTATTAAAGCCATCACGGGTGCCAGCGTTTACGCCCTTGTTTGTATGGTCATAAATGCCGCAAACTCGCGCAGTTTTATTAAAAACCTTGTCGAAAAGCGCCAATTGAAGGCTGTGACATCATGACCTCAGATATAACACATATCAAAAGCCTTCAGCAGAGCCCTAAGAGACCAAAGCTCTCTGTTCTTATTCCCTATTACAGGGATGACCCAACAGCCCTGCTCCATGCACTGCTTTCGCAAACGGCGGAACAGAGAGATGTTGAAATCCTGATATATGATGACGGAACCGGCGATACGGATCTGAATGCAAAAGTCTGCGCTGCTGTAAAGTCTGCGCATAGTTCCGTACATTTAATGATTGCCCATCAAAACAAAGGACGCTCTGCAGCCCGTAATGCATTGCAGGAAAACGCCAAAGCGGATTGGGTCCTATTCCTCGATGCCGACATGCGCCCTGTCTCACACCATTTCCTAAGCGATTATGTTGAGCTTATTGACGGCAACGTAGCAGACGTAATTTTTGGCGGATTTACCGTCCCGGAAAAAGCAGAAACTGCAGATCAAGAGCTCCACCGAGCGCTCTCGGAAGTCTCTGACTGCCTCTCTTTGGCAGCACGCCAAGCCGCAGGCCCGCAATTTGTGGCCTCGTCGAACCTATGTGTGCGCAAATCAGTCTTGACCGCAGAAGGCTTTGATGATGGTTTTACGGGATGGGGCTGGGAAGACAGTGAATGGGCTGCCCGAGTCGCAAAACGGTTTGACCTTATTCATGCCGAAATCCCTGCCCTGCATCTTGGCTTGGAAAGCACGGATACGCTGCTGCAGCGCTTTAAAACAAGCGGCCCTAACTATGTACGCTTCACACAAAAACATCCAGATATCGCGCAGACATTAAGCCTGTTTAAAATCTCTCAGAAACTGCGCAAAGCGCCGGGACAAAAATTGATGCGTCCATTTTTGAGGCTGGCCGTGAAGCTCAATGTTCTGCCCATGAAGTTACGCCTACTTGCACTCAAGCTTTGGCGCGCGAGTCATTATGCGGAGGCTTTCGTGTAATGACCATATATCAACCTGATATGTCCCTTAAAGCAAAGCTAAGACGCCGCATTGTCCCGTTTGTGGCCCGGCGCGTTCTAAAGCCCAAATTGGCACGCCCCATTGTGAGCTTTAGCTTTGATGATTGCCCCAAATCGGTCATCGAAAATGCCATTAAACCTTTGGCGCAGGAAAACTGGCGCTCAACCGTTTATATCGCCATGGGACTTTGCGGGACAACAAATCACCTTGGCTTACATATGTCTGCCGATGATGTGAAAGCGCTTCATGAGGACGGCCACGAAATCGCTGATCATACATATAGCCACATCGATGCAATGCAGCACAGCTCAAAGGACTTTCTCGCGGATATCGAAAAAAACCAAGCCGCTCTGAACGCACTTAATATACCAGCCAGCCAAACCTTTGCTTACCCTTATGGGCAGGTCACAAAAGATTTGAAATTCACCCTCGCAACAATGTTTAAAGGTGCTCGCGGTATCTCCAGCCGGGAAAGCATAGAAGATATCGATTTGAATCAAATTAGAGCAAATCGCCTTTATGCTGGTTCCGAATACGAAAAAGTGATGAACCAGATTGAGAATATTAAAAATAAACCAGGATGGCTACCAATATTCACGCATGATGTCCGTGAGAACCCTAGCCAATATGGCTGCACACCTGCACAAATGCGAAACGTCATCAAAGCTGTAAAATCCTCAGGCGCTCAAGTACTCACTATGGCTGATGCCATCAACCATCTGGAGTTGGCCAATGTCTAAACCGGTAGAGCAAAATTGGAGCGAAGGTGTATCTGTTGTCATCCCAACGTATAAACGCCCTGACGGTATACGTACGGCCCTCAAGAGCCTTATAGGGCAACATGCCGGCGACCGCCTTGTGGAAATCGTTGTTGCCGATAATGACCCTCTTGCGAGTGCAAAGGCTATAGTCTCAGAGTATTCTAAAAACTCAGATATTGAGGTCATTTACAAACATGTTCCCGAACCTGGCGTTTCGAATGCCAGAAACGGAGCGCTAGACGTTGCGCGTGGACGCTTTATTGCCTTTTTAGATGATGATATGGACGCCCTACCCGGGTGGCTTGATGAGCTTGTCAAAGCGTCGCTTAAATATAAAGCCGCCATTACATTTGGCCCTGCTATTGCCGTTATGCCCAATAAGGACGACCCGCTTAATCCTTACATGGCGCCCTTTTTCTCGCGCATCGCGGATGCGCCCGAGGGGTATATCACAAAATGCTTAGGAACAGGCGGGTGTCTACTTGATCTTTCGCTCTGCGAAATGCCATCGCCGGCCTTTAATCCAATTCATAATGAAACGGGCGGAGAAGATGATGCCCTCTTCCATCATCTGCAGCAGCGCGGTGCGAAAGTCGCTTGGGCCATCAAGGCTGAAAGTTATGAAATAGTTCCGGCCTCACGCGCAACAGCAATGTATATGTGGAAACGAAACTTTGCTTTTGGCCAAGGCCCTACGCAAACCGAAGCTGATAAAGGGCTAGCCGGTCTGCCGGGTATTTTAAAGTGGATGATCATCGGTGTTATGCAATTCGGTGTTTATGGCCCGATATTTGCAGTGTTAAAAGCTATGAAACACCCAAAGCACATTCATTACCAAAATCGTACAGCTCAAGCTTTGGGCAAGTTCTTCTGGTGGAGCAGTTTTAAACAAAAGTTGTACGGTACAAACGCCACGACCGGCGTCAACGTGTAATGAAGAGCTGGCTTACAGCCACAGATAATAGCCGACTTCCTGAGACGGCCAAGTTTGGGTACATCCCGGGCTTGGATGGATTGCGCGCAATCGCCGTCCTCATCGTAATGGTTGCACATTTAGGGTTTGAACATATTGTCCCTGGCGGATTTGGTGTCACCGTATTCTTCTTTATTTCAGGTTTTCTGATTACCAGGCTTTTACTAGCCGAATCTGAGAAAAGCGGTATTGGTCTAAAGAATTTTTATCTTCGCCGCTTTGTTAGGCTCTACCCTGCTCTGCTGTTTATGCTTTTCGGTACAGTTGCCATTTATGGTCTCTCAGGGATTGGCGGACCATCAGCCACTGAACTGACCGCAGGTGTATTTTATTTCACTAATATTTTCCAAGTCTTTGTCCGCGCGACAACGGATGGCTTGCCCTTCATGCCATGGACGCATCTTTGGTCCCTCGCCGTTGAAGAGCATTTCTATTTAATTTTCCCTGCGTTTATGTTGCTCTGTAATAAAAATTGGAAACGCGCTGCTATTATTCTGGCGTTGTTGATTGCGATTGTTCCGTTATGGCGGACCTTCATCATGTTCGGCACGGACCTTCCTTATGCTGATTACAATTACATGATGACAGATGCCCGTTTCGACAGCTTAGCTTGGGGATGTTTACTAAGCGTACTTTTACACCTGAAAGGCAACTTGAAAGCCTTTAAACCGTTATTAGGGCTAATCCCCACTGCTATTGCCGGACTGGCGATCATAGCGTCTTTTCTCATACGGGATGAAACATTCCGCTATACATTACGTTTCACACTTCAAGGGGCCGCACTTTTCGTGTTGGTTTTAAACTTCTATTATCTGAAGGCCTTAGATTTTGCTGTCACGATTGCTGAATGGAAATGGCTAGCTTGGATTGGACAAATCTCATACGCGCTATATCTCTGGCATGTTCCGATTTATGATCTTGTTCACCGTTCAATAGACCGTGGCCCGCTGAGCCTTTTAGTTACAACTGTCGCTAGTTTCGCCATTGCCGCAATCTCATTTTACATCGTAGAAAAACCGTTTGTCGCCCTGCGCAAACGTTTCGGGGCCCATATTGTCAAACGTGATAAAAAAGAAACGGCTTATCCAAAGTCTTCGCTTACGCCAGCCGAATAGTTAATCTCGTGAAACCGGACGCCAGACTTTTTGCGTGAAGTAATTCTCTCGTGGTTTGTTCCGCCAATAAGGCTTTTCAAACGCAAAGAGCTTTGCAGAGACTGCAACGAATATCGCCCAACTTAGATCATTCTGTTGAAGGATAGCGCTTTCTGACAACGAGAACACGAAAAAGACGACAACGACCAAAATAGCAAAATAGGTCTCCGACCCTCCGCGCCGTATACGTTGCAGGGCCAGAATAAATGTCCAGATAAAGTGCAATGCAAATAGAGACACTCCTAAAAGACCGACGGAAAGCCACGTTTCAATCCAACCATTATGCGCGCTAGGTATACCCCATTGAAGCTGCAAACGAACATAATAAGACGGCCCCAATTGTTCCTTCCAGTACACACCATAGCCATAACCCAGATAAGGCTTTTCTTTAATAGACCGCAGAAGCGCATCCCAAATATCTGTTCGTCCTGTAAGGGTCCTGTCTTTCCCGATAAGCTCCAGCATCATATCTGGCGCCACTAAAACCAAGCCAATCAGAACTGTCGTTCCAGCTAAGAACAAATAAGCAACCGGGATGCGCAGCACCGGAAAGCGGCGAAAAATACGTAAGACAATAAATAGCCCAATAGCAGCTAAGCATGCCAGAAGCGCCGTCTTAGACGTAGAGAGCAAAACCAGGGTGAAACAAATAAGCCCTATCGGAATCCAAATCCAACCTCGTGAGGGCTTCATAGCAAAAGCACACATCATCACCACAAGTCCTCGAGTCATCTGAGACCCAAGATAATTCTTTTCACTCCAAGGTCCTCGCCAAGCGCCGTGATGAATTTCATTATGAATACCGCGCGCTGGATCAATGAACCCGAATAACAGTGAAAAAACCGCTAAAACCCCAAAGACAATTGCTAGTCGTTGAACTAAGCCATTCCAGTCATACCGCGCGGCTAAAACTAAGCCAAATAAGGTCGTCATTAACAAAGCAATGGCTCGGCGTATGGTAACTCCAGGCTCGATTGACCACAGCATGGACACACCGCAGACGAGCACACTGAATATTAAGATAGGGCTAAATATGGCGACACGCGTAAGCTGAGGCAGACATCGAAACCCGAGCAGCAAAACAATGCCGTAAACCGGATACCACATGAGCCGCGCCATAGGAAAATCGCGCTCTAAATCGTTTAAATCAGTAAAGAACAGCCCGTTAATAGCCCCAGAGAAATAGAGGATAACGAAGAAAAAGAGAGCATTCTCGATTCCATGCAAAAGTGAGCCCAGCGCATAATTGCGCTGTCGTAGGTTTTCGTGGCTATAAGTTTGGGTGACCATTGGGCCGCAAACTACCCTTGCGGCGCATTAGGATCATAAGGCGTTTGATAGTTCTGCCCGTTTTGATCAAGTGCTCCTGCGCTTTGACCAGACAAGTAAGGATTACTATACAAGTCCACTGCGGCTGATCCATCTGTATATGGCGCGGGGTCATAATCTGTTGCGGCTTGATAAGGGTTTTGATCGTAATGCCCTTGTGACTCCGCGCCTTGCATCATTGTATTAGGAGCATATCCGCCTTGGTCCACTCCATATTGTGCAGTGGTGTCGGCCGCATAATTTGCCTGTGAATAATTTTGTCCAGCTTGAGCCTCTGCGCCAGTTCCATAAGTCCCCTGAGCATAGCCTGCGTTAGCTTGCCCATATGGATCATAAGCAGCGGGCTCATGAGCTGCAGGCTGATAAACAGCTGCTGCCGGCGCATAAGCAGGTGCCTGAGGCGACACGGGTTCAGGAATATAGTCAGGCGTCACATCGGTTCCGCGGCGCGTAACAGGCGCAGCGTAGAGACGTGGATCAAGGAAGACACGCAATAAGGCCAACATAAAGAGCGTAAGCCCCCAAGCAAAGATTGCACCCGCCGCAGCATATAGCCGTGTGTTAGCTCCCTTATTTGGATACTTGGGCCAAGAAATAACTTTAATATTTTGGTTGGTGTCTTCTGCTTGTTGCTGGTTTACTAAAGCCTCTTGCTCTTGGGCGTTATAGTTCTTTAAGCGCGAACTCAATGAATCACGCTCGCGCAATAAATTCGCATAATCAGGACTTAACGACGTTAGCTTGCGAACCTTAAAGTCTGCACTGTCAAGCTGACGTTGAAGCGTAAACTCTTTCTCGCGGTAACTGTCGGCTGTTGCTTGAAGTGTGTTGCGATTAGTTAGCAATTCTTGATACACTGTGTTCGGCCCCACGCGGCGTCCACCTGAGGCTTTTCCGCCATTGGCCGTTTGCAAGGATTTAAGCTCAGCTAACTCTGTTCGTTTTTGGCGCACAGGATCGCTGGTCGGCAGATATTTAGCTAAAAGCTGCTTTAGCTCTAGCTCAGCTTGAGAAATACGGGCCGATGCACGGTCATCTATGTAGAGGTTTATCTCCTGCGGCGTTCCTCGCAATTGCCCTTCAACCGTAGCCAAAGCAGTTTCTGTTTCTGCTATATTCGCCCTCAACTCGTTCAGAGAAGCGCGAAGCTCTTCTGTGCGCTCCCGAACCCCTTCCTGCTCTGAGTCAAAATCCGAAATATTGTTTTTTTGCAGAAAGCTTGCAATTTGGCGTTCATTTGAATTTAACTGGCGTTCTGTTTCCCTGCGGCGCTCACCAATAATACCAGCAGAGCCCTCCACAAAGATTTCCCGGCGATATGACTGATAGGCCAAAATTAGCGCATTCAAGGTCGCGACAGCAACCTCACCGTCTTCATGTTTATAAACCAAATCGATAATAGATGACTTGGGTCGCGGCGCGACTAAGAAAGAATGGTTTATTTTGCGGTATATCTCAGCCTTAGCCTCTAAACGGTCTTGCTCATTATTCCCAGCCTCACGAAGTTTTTTCATCCCTTCTGGGTCAAACCGCTTAGCAAGAGGGTTTGTCGGAGACGTCATCTCGCCATATACTTGCTCAATGATCTCATCATTTTTAATGATTCCAACTTCATTAAGCGCGATTGTATCCGCCGTAAGGGTTAGCCCTGCCTGTCCTGGCTGCCCATTTATAGGTTGATAGACATATTCATCACCAATTTGCACAAGAATGCGGGCATCGCCCGTATATGTGCGTTTAAAGTCACTTGTTAAGTTCCAAGCCACAACGGAGCCAATAACAAAGAGCGGCCCAGCCCATAGGAGTTGACGCCCGAAGGATTTGAACATCTGCCCCAAGCGAATATTTGGCATGCCGTTCGCATAATCGCCAACTGTCAAGTCAGCAGCACGTGGCCTCTTATCGTAAGTTGGCGCATCACTAGGAGACATGCCATCATGGCCCCTAGTGGTATTATTCTTATTCCGGCGCAAAAATGCCATATCCAACCCTCAAAACGATTCTGTTAACCATAAGACAGGTCAAAATTTAACAATTCCTTATCCATTCTTGTTAACTATTGAAAAAAGACGAAAAACATCTGTGCTGAGGCCCTTTTTATGAGCAAATACATCAAAACTCCGATTTTCGCCCTGTTTATGGGGGTTTCAGCCCTCGCTTTAATGGGTGATTCGACTGCTTTTGCACAGAACCGCTACGGAACACCGATTCCGAATCACGCGCCGGTGATTAACCATAATGGCTATCCCGGCGCCCCTATGGTTAATCCTCATATGTATAACGGACCTGTTCCGGCGCGTTACATTAATAACGAACACGCGAAACGCCCGAAAAAATATAAAGGCTTCTTGGAGCGCCTCAGGGGTGAAAAGAACATCGCGTATCAGGTCCCCGCCCCACATCCAGGCATGGGTATGTTCCAACAATGGGTAAATTATGAGCCGCAATATACATTACATCCCGGCGACCAGCTAGATATAGTGGTCTCGAGCGCGCCTGAACTCTCCCGCACACTTACTGTGGGCCCTGATGGCCGTGTTGTTATGCCCATGAGTAGGCCTATACTAGCAGCGGGACGCACCTTTCAGCAGGTTCAAGGCGAATTATCAGCGGAATTAGGCAAGCAGCTACGCGACCCTACATTGGCTGTGACGCCTCGGGCCTACTCATCTGAGCAAATTTATGTCGGGGGTCAGGTTGGACAACCCGGAACTTATACCTTGCCAGGCCGTATTGGAGCTTTAGAGGCTCTTATAATGGCGGGAGGTTTACGCCCTACGGCGAGAGCGCGCAAAGTTGCTGTTCTGCGGCGCGCACCGAATGGCGGCATGATGATGCGCACAGTTAATATACGTAATGGACTTCTTAACATTCGGGAATATGATGATAATATGCAGCTTCGCCGCGGCGATATCATCTTTGCACCGCAATCCAACATTGCTGAAATCGGCACATGGGTACAGAATTTCCGCGCAACACTGCCTGTTGACTTCAACCTAAGCTACCAATTTGGCAGCAATAATGGCGGAACAACTGTTATTTCCCCATAAAACGGGAAAACACCACTTAAAGAGCGGTCTGGCTAAGCCAAGGCCGCTTTTTTAATGCTTAAAATTAAGCTGCGAGTAGTTCGCGGTTTTCAGCGAGCCATCCACGCGCGGCACGTTGGGCCAAAGTCAGATCATCTGTGCTCATTTCAAGCTTGATTTCTTCCCGGTAACTTTTGGCCGGCATAGACCCCATCATAGCCGCAAGACTAAACCATTTATGCGCTTCGACGAAATCCGGACCACGATCTTCAAGATCTGTAGAGTAGATTAATCCTAAGCGGAATAGATCTTCTGATTTCGCACCTGCAGCAATGGCTGCTTCTGCTTCTTGTACTTCAACATCTGTAAAGGCCATACATGCCTCCTTAATTTCACTTTTCACCTAATAGCTTCGGGAACACTCGTTCTTCGAAGTAGCGTTTGGCGAAATTTCTTTCCGCTCTCATCGCTTAAAAACACTCTGTGCCAGTTCAGATAAATATAACGTTAATTAGAATAAAGGTTAATCAAGCTTTATTAGTGTTAAATGAAGTAAATATACGTTAATTACAAATTTATACATGATTAAAATAAGATTACATTTTAATCTATACTATAATATATGAAATATAGAAGGTATGAAATTCAACTATAGGCTAACTATAAAATGGTCTAAAAAAAATGCATTTTACAAAAATAAAACGCATTTTAAATTGTTTTTCTCAATTTGGGACAGTCCAATCAGAATTCAAACCGCCTATTTGTAGAACTTTGCTAGTTCACTCAGGCTTGCACGGTCCGCATAGAGGTCATTCACTTTGTGTTCTGGATTACCATAACCTAGCGACATACCTACAAGGACCTCTTCCTCTTCTGGTATATCAAGTAGGTCTTGCGAAACAGATGACCAATTGCGCCACCAACCTTGCGGCGCTGTATGAAGCCCCTCTTCACGGGCCAAAAGCATGATGGACTGCAAAAGAATGCCGATATCCATATATTGAGGCTGCTCGAGGCGCTTATCGCCCGTGATGATAATTCCGACAGGCGCTTCAAAAAACTTACCGTTCTGAGCAAGCCACGCCAAACGTCCCATCTTATTGTCTTTTTCAATGCCAATTTTGGCATACATATCTTCGCCGAGCTTATATCGCCAGCTGCGCTGAGGCTCCCAAAGCGGTGATGGATAGGCGGGATAGGTCGGGACTTCTTGCTTTCCGGCCATCATACGCTCGACGCATGTCGCTTTGAACTTTGTCAAAGTTTCGCCTGTCATCACGTGAAGCTTCCAGGGCTGTAAGTTCCCGCCTGACGGACTGCGCAGGGCCGTATTTAAGATGCGCATCAAAACCTCATCAGGCACGGGCGTATCAAGAAAATCACGACAGGTGATACGCGTATTGAGGGCGTCCGTTACGCTTGGAGACTTATCTGTATTGAGGGTCATGAATTACTTTTTCTTTTTGAAATTGTTAATCCAAACTAAGAAGAAATAGTCAGCGACTGCAACCACTATTCCAACGCCTGCCGCTAATAAGATATTCTGGGTTTTACCGTATAGGAAATACGTAAACCCACCCCCGATAATGAGCGCGCCAAATGCAGGACCCTCTTGGAGCCTCACCGTTTATCTTTCTGAGCTTGAATAGCTTTGTTAAATACAAAGCGGAGCATAAAATAATCAGCCCCTCCTAGTATAGCGCCAATCCCTGCGGCCATGGCTTGGTCCAAATTCGTAAACTCCACGAGTACGAACCAGACGATAACGCCGAAGACAACGGCACTGAAAAGCGCCATAAAGGGAGCTAAGCGTTCAAAGTCAGAGTACAAATTACAGCCCTAACTTTTTGCGCAATATCTCATTCACCGCTTGCGGGTTGGCTTTGCCTTGCGATGCTTTCATGACTTGGCCGACGAAAAAGCCCAATAGTTTCGGGTTTTCTTTGGCCGCCGCCGCTTGGCCTGAATTATCCGCGATGGCTTTATCGACCATGGCTTCAATCGCGCCCATATCAGTGACTTGCTTGAGGCCTTGTGTCTCAATGATGGTATCGGCATCGCCTTCGCCGCCAAACATACGCTCAAAGACATCTTTGGCTATTTTGCCTGAGATCGTCTTATCCGCGATACGATCAATCAAGCCGCCGAGCATATCCGCCGTCACTGGACTATCTTCAAGTTCTGTGCTCGCCTTATTGAGCGCGCCGAACAGCTCGCCCATTGTCCAGTTCGCCGCAATTTTGGCGTCACGGCCTTTAGCAACGACTTCGTAAAAATCACTCTTGGTCTTATCCGCCGTGAGGATACGCGCGTCATATTCTGACAAATTATAATCCGCCATGAAACGCGCCTTAATGGCATCGGGGAGTTCCGGCAGCTCAGCTTTCACCTTATCAACGAAGCTCTGCTCAAGCTCTAGCGGGAGCAAATCCGGGTCAGGGAAATAACGGTAATCATGGGCGTCTTCTTTGGAGCGCATGGTACGGGTCTCGCCCTTCACGCTGTCAAAAAGGCGTGTTTCCTGATCAATCGTGCCGCCCGCTTCGATAATGTCTATATGGCGGCGGGCTTCATAATTAATGGCTTGGCGAATAAAGCGCATAGAGTTGACGTTCTTAATCTCGCAGCGCGTACCAAGCTCTCCGCCCGGTTTGCGCACAGACACGTTGACATCAGCGCGAAGATTGCCCTTCTCCATATCGCCGTCACAGGTGCCGAGCGCGCGGACTATACCGCGGAGCTTTTCGACATAGGCAGAGGCCTCTTCGGGCGAACGCATATCGGGCTTGGAGACAATCTCCATCAGCGCCACGCCGCAGCGGTTTAAATCAACATAAGTTTCATCAGGCGAGAGGTCATGCACGGATTTACCCGCATCTTGCTCCAAATGCAGACGCTCAATCCCGACAGTGACGGGCTCTAATGTATTGCCATCGGCATCAATGGGGAGGACTTCAATTTCGCCCTCACCCACAATCGGGTGCTCGAATTGTGAAATCTGATAGCCTTGGGGCAGGTCGACATAGAAATAATTCTTGCGGTCAAAGCGCGAGAAGAGATTGATTTTCGCGTTCAGGCCCAGCCCAGTCTTCACGGCTTGCTCAACACAAAACTCATTCACCACAGGCAGCATGCCCGGCATACCCGCGTCAACAAGCGAGACTTGGCTATTCGGCTCAGAGCCATATTCCGTGGACGAGCCCGAAAAGAGCTTGGAATTACTCGCGACTTGGGCATGGACTTCCAACCCGATGATGATTTCCCAATCCCCCGTCTCGCCTTTAATATAATCGCGTGGGTCTCCGACCCGCTCTGCTGTAAACATTATTCTTCCTCATCCAGTTCATCCCACTCAGTGAGAGGGTCACGATTAGTAAGTTCATTTAGTCTGGCCAATAAAAGGCTATAATGGGAGTAATTTTGTGCTCTGCTTTGCTGATGAAAAAAATTCAAAACGAATAGACTCGCAAAAAAACCGCAGGCTAATCCAAATAGCGCACCAAAAACAAAATTATCATAATCGCCCAACACTATTTCCACCACTTCTCCGGCTTCGCGCTAAACCCAGCCGCATCCTCGAGCGCACTCGCGGCCTTAAAAACAGTATTTTCGTCCAGCGCTTTACCAATAATCTGCAATCCTAACGGCAAGCCATCTGCATCTAATCCTGCAGGCACAGAAATCCCCGGTAATCCCGCGAGGTTTGTTGTCACCGTGAAGATATCATTCAAATACATCTTCACAGGATCATTAACTTTGCGGCCTACGGCGAATGGCGCGCTAGGCGCTGTCGGCGTCAGGATGGCGTCACATGTTTGCCACGCATTTTCGAAATCTTGGACAATCCGCGTGCGCACCTTTTGCGCGCGCAGATAATAGGCATCGTAATAACCTGCGGAGAGCACATAAGTCCCAATCATGATGCGGCGGCGGACTTCTTTGCCGAAACCTTCTGTCCGCGTACGGTCATAAGTGTCGTTCAAATCTGTGCCATCCACGCGCAAACCATAACGCATACCGTCATAACGGGCGAGATTTGAGGAGGCTTCGGCAGGCGCGACAACATAATAAGCGGGGAGCGCATATTTCGTATGGGGCAGCGTAATCGGAACAATCTCTGCGCCTGCCGCTTTCATCCATTCAATACCCTGATCCCAAAGCGTTTGAATGTCGGCTGGCATCTCGTCGAGACGATATTCTTTGGGAACACCAATACGCATCCCTTTAATGGATTTCCCGCAGCTGTCTGACCATTTCGGCACAGCCACATTTAGGGAAGTGCTGTCCTTGGCATCATATCCCGCCATACTTTCGAGCAATATCGCGGCGTCTTTGACGGTCTTGGCAATTGGCCCCGCTTGGTCGAGTGAACTCGCAAAAGCGACTGTGCCCCAACGCGAGCAGCGGCCATAGGTCGGCTTAATCCCGACTGTACCTGTAAAACTTGCGGGCTGACGAATAGACCCGCCCGTATCTGTCGCGGTGGCGCCAAGGCACATATCCGCGCCAACGGCAGCGGCTGACCCGCCGGAAGATCCGCCCGGCACAAGATCTTCGCCTTTACGCCAGGGGTTAATCACGGGGCCAAAGTGAGATGTTTCATTCGAACTGCCCATGGCAAATTCATCGAGATTGAGCTTACCCAGCATCACCATACCGTCGGCTTTCATATTCGCTGTTACGGAGCTCTCATAAGTCGGGGTGAAATTACCAAGTATTTTAGACCCGGCTGTTGTCCTCACGCCCTCGGTGCAAAACAAGTCCTTCACGCCGAGCGGCGCGCCTTCGAGCAATCCCACCTCACCTTTTGCACGGCGTGCATCAGAGGCTTCGGCTTGCTCCATCGCCAGTTCAAATGTCGTTGTCACAAAGGCGTTGAGATCCGCGCCTTCCATACAAGCGTCAATATGCGCTTTGGTCAGTTCAACAGAACTAAAGTCTCCTTTAGCCATACCGTCCAAAGCGCCTTCGAGTGTAAGTTTGGTTAAATCGCTCATCGCCCTACTCCACACTTCTTGGGACGACGAAGAAACCGTCATCCTGTTTCGGGGCATTTTTAAGAATATCGTCGCGCTTGCCGCCATCTGAAATTTCGTCCTTGCGCATGGGCGCGGACATATTGACGGCAGAGGTCATAGGCTCAACGCCCTCAACATCAACTTCGTTAAGCTGTTCAATCCATTTTAAAATACCGTTCAAATCATCGGCTAGCGGCTGCAGGCGGTCCGTCTCAACATGAAGCCGCGACAGACGGGCGATTTTCTTGACATCTTCAGCGCTAACCGCGCCAACAGGGTTACTCACGTGAGTCTCCATTAAATACTGAATGCGCGAGTTAGCAGGGGCATCGGCGGTGGGCAAGTGATGGATTGCCCTCACCTGCGAATTTAGTTATCCCCGCCCAAACAAAGGACACCCATGGCTCAATATGACCACGTTACAAATGCGCATGTACCCCAACGCGGTAACCGCCTGACGAAATGGCTTGGCGCGACTATTCTCAACATACTGGGCTGGAAAATTGTGGGCGAGTTTCCTCAAGAGTCCAAAGTTGTCTTTATCGGCGTGCCGCATACCTCTAATTGGGACCTAATTATTGCCGTGGCCTCCATGCAGGCCGTCGGGCTTCGCGCCTCATGGATGATGAAAAAGGAAGCGTTTTTCTGGCCTCTGAGCGGGTTTTTTAAAAAACTGGGCGGCGTTCCAATAGACCGCAAATCTAAGAGCGACCTCACCACCCAAATGGCCGACTGGTTCGCAGCGAATGATAAGGCCTGGCTGGGTATTACCCCCGAAGGCACACGGTCAAAGGTCAAGGCTTTGAAGAAAGGTTATTTGCGTATCGCTTATGCGGCCAAAGTGCCCGTCTTTCTAATTGCGCTAGATGCTGAAAATAAGCATGTTGTTCTGGATAGGGTCTGGCCCCTCACCCTTGATACTGAGGTTGATAATCGTAAAATCAAAGCTTATTACGACAAGACTTACAAAGGCATACGCCCTGAATTAGGCTAAGTTAGATTATGAAATACGACAATCCACATATGAGCGAACACTCCCCGCGTATGGGCAATGCTCTTTCTCGCGGTTTGGGGTCTTTAGGCTTAAAACTGACAGGCTGGAAATTGGTCGGCAAGATGCCTGACGTGCCAAAATTTGTGATTATTGGTGTTCCGCACACATCTAATTGGGATGCCATATCAGCCTCCCTCGCCATGCTGGCCTCAGGGTTTAAATATACCTTTCTTATCAAGAAAGAATGGTTCTTTTGGCCTATGGGACCATTATTCCGCGCACTTGGCGGATATCCTGTTGACCGCGGCAAAGGCAATAATGTTGTCGATCAAGTTTCAGCGCTATTCGATTCTGCGGACAAAGTCTGTGTCGGCTTCCCGCCTGAAGGCACACGCAGCCTCGTGCCTAAATATAAAACGGGTTATCTGCGCGCCGCCTATGCCGCCAATGTACCCGTTTTTATCTGCGCTTTTGACGGCCCAAAAAAAGAAGTTGTGCTCGACCGCCTCTTCCCCCTTACTGGTGATTTAAAGGCTGATAATGAGGCTATAAAGAGCTATGTTGATGAAACTTGGATAGGCGTACACCCTGAACGGCAAAAATAGGTGCAATCACCGACTCACACTCTGCTAGCCTTGGCACTTCTCTCGAAAAAGGGAGATAAAAAAAGAAATTGGGCTGTTTTTCTGGGGTCAATTATCCCTGATGCCGCTATTTATATTTGGGCACCTTATCAGCGCTTCGTAAATGATGAGTCCTGGCAAAAAATATGGCGAGAGCTCTATTTCCAAGAGGCCATGCAAAATCTGATTGCCTACTTCAACTCTATTCCAATTTATGGAGCATTAGCGGTCATAGGATATGTCATGCGGGCCAAAACTTGGGGAAAGGTTCTGCTTTTCTTTGCTTTGGCTGCGCTTACACATATGGCCACGGATTTGCCTGTGCATAATCATGATGCTTATCGCCATTTTTGGCCTCTTTCAGATTGGCGGTTTATCTCGCCTTTTTCTTATTATGAACGCGATCATCATGCTGGAGTCGTAAGCCTCATTGAAGCCGCCATTGCCGTAATATCTATGGTAGTACTCTGGCGGCGCTTTCCAAAACTCTGGGTTAAAATCATTCTGGGACTGCTCTTCGCTTATTACGTCATCCTTCCTATCGTTATGCATCTCTTAGGGTCGTGAATAGAAGGTAAATAATAACTGACATTTCACTGCAATGTTACGGGCGGGTAACTTGACGATAGCCTAGTAAAACAGGATATATTACAAGAAATTAAACAGGAATCTCTCTCTGTGCTTAAACATTCGACGAAGTCTTTTTTTGCCATAACCCTAGCAATGCTAGTCACGGTTATGCATGCCGCACCAGCATTTGCGCAATCTCTACTCCGGGACACCGAAATTGAAGAGACCATGCGGGACTATACGACCCCTATTTTGCGGGCCGCGGGACTTAGTCCTTCAAGTGTAGATCTTTATCTGGTCAATGACCCAAGTTTGAACGCCTTTGTAACGCGCGGTCAGAACATCTTCCTGCATAGCGGCATCATTCTTCAATCTGACACTCCAAACCAGCTTAAAGGTGTCATCGCCCACGAAGCGGGGCACATTGCCGGCGGACATATCGTGCGCAGCGATTACGGCAACCGTTCGGCTTATGGCGCTATGTTGATAGCCGCAGGTATCGGCCTTGCAGCAATATTGGCGGGTGAAGGTCAAGCGGGTGCGCTTGTATTAGGGGGTTCACAGCAATTCGGCCAGATTGAAGCCCTCGCCTATTCCCGCGTAAACGAATCATCAGCCGACCAATATGCCGCGCAATATATGGAAGCCACAGGCCAATCAGGTCAGGGCTTAATTGATTTCTTTGACCGCTTCCGCGCGCAAGAAGTGCTCTCCAATGCCCGCCGCTATCCTTATTTCCGTGGTCATCCTTTATCCTCTGACCGTATTGATGCGCTGCGCGAACGCGTTGAGGAAAGTCCTTACACTGACGTTACAGATACTGAAGAAGAACAACACCGGCTCGACATGGCAAAAGCGAAGTTGCGCGGATTTCTCGAAGGCCCACAAGTTGTCTTCTCCAAATACCCACCTGAAGATCAGTCAAAACCAGCCCGCTATGCCCGTGCCGTCGCGCATTATAGAGCCGCTGATTTACGCAATGCGGTTCGGGAAATTGATAGCTTGATTGAAGAAGAACCTGACAATCCTTATTTTTATGAACTTAAAGCACAAATTTTATATGAAAGCGGACAACGCGAAAAAGCCATCGCGCCTGCGCGTGAAGCACTTGAATTAAAGCCTGACGCTCCGCTTTTGGAAATCGCGCTTGCGCAGTCGTTACTAGAAACAAATGACCCCTCTAGTGTTAAGGAGGCTATAACTTTGCTTAAGTCAGCCCTGACAACCGAAAACGGCAACAGTTATGCCTGGTATACTCTCTCCCGCGCATATGGAGAGTTAGGACAAGACGCTTTGGCGAAATATGCCGTTGCCGAGCAAGCCTACGCTGTTGGCGACTTAAACCGCGCGCGTTCATTTGCGCAGCGGGCTCAGCAGGACTTACCCCGCGGTGACCCTCAATGGCGGAGGGCCTCCGACATTATTGTGGTATCTGAGGCTCAGTTAAATAAACGCGGCCGCAATCGCGGCCCCAAACCTTTGACCTTTAGCGTAGGCGCCAACTAATTCTCACGCATTTGCGGTGAAGCTCACCTAAAGCAAAATATATATAGTCACAAAACCTTTACCACTTACCACTAGCCATAGTTAAGGTTTATAGATTAGACACTGCCCAATTATTGGAGACACGTTCATGAAAATATTTGCTACCACTGCAATGGCCCTTGCCCTTGTCGCCGTGTCAGGTTGTGCTCAAGCTGAGTCCAAAGGGCGCGATATGAAGCGCGCAGATGTTGAAAGCATCATCAAAGAATATTTAATGGAAAATCCTGAAATCTTGCGAGAAGCTCTTATCGAGCTTGACAAAAAAGAAGATCGCGCGGCCTTAGCTGCCGTGGCTGATCAGCTTTATAAAGACCCGCGTGATGTTTCGATTGGACCGAAAAATGCTAAGGTTACAGTTGTCGAGTTTTTCGATTATAATTGTGGTTTCTGCAAGCAATCCTCGGATTGGTTAAAAGAGGTGATGGACAGACACCCTAACGATGTTCGCGTTGTCTTTAAAGAACTACCGATTTTGGATGGGCGCACGAAGACCTCCCGCAATGCCGCTAAAGCCGCCCTCGCAGCAGGACGGCAAGGCAAATATACGTTGTTGCATTTCGCTCTAATGAATGAGCGCAGCTTAACCCAAGATCGTGTTTTGGCCCTCGCTGAGGAAGCCGGCCTTGATATGGATAAGTTTAAGAGAGATATGGAAGACTCGGAAATGGATCGTCACCTTGATGACGGACTTCTCTTGGCTAACCGTATTCCAGCTTTAACAGGCACGCCGTTTTTCGTCATTAATGACGACTTTATCGCTGGGGCTGATACGACAAAGCTAGATAAAATGTTAGAAGACGCTCTTAAAGACAGCTAGAGTCAAGCTAGTCCAATTTTGAAAAGTGATCCGGAGAATGAAACAAGTTTTACTCGGTTCATCGGACCTTAAAGTTGGCGCAATAGCCTATGGCTGCTGGCGCTTTGCAAACAGTTCCTTACAAGAGGCCGATACAAAAATTCGTACAGCCCTTGAGGCAGGCCTAACACTCATTGACACAGCTGATATTTACGGATTGGGTGATATGCGCGGTTTTGGCGGCTCGGAAGAGGTATTGGGCGAAGTCTTAAAGGCCTCCCCTGATCTGCGCGATAAAATGGTTATAGCGACCAAGGGCGGCATTGATGCTGTTCGGCCTTATGACAGCACTTATGATTATCTCATGACAGCCATGGATAAGTCCCTTGCGCGCTTGAAAACTGATTACGTTGACATCTACCAAATCCATCGTCCCGATATAACCACGCCTATGGCCGAAACTGCGCGGGCTTTAGATGAAATGGTCAAAACAGGAAAAACAAAATATATTGGAGTTTCTAATTTTACAGTCGCTCAAACCCGTGCTTTACAAGCCCATCTGGGCACCAAAATTATCACGACACAACCTGAATTTTCTGCTCTACATCAATACCCGATAACCGACGGGACGTTGGATTGGTGTCAGGAAAATACGGCCACAGCTTTGGCTTGGTCCCCATTGGCGCGCGGACGTGTATTCTCTGAAAGCGGTATTGTAATAGACGCGTTAGATACACTGGCTAAGCGCTATGACGCGCCGCGAGGACATATTGCTCTGGCCTTTACGATGGGGCACGGCGCGAATGTTATCCCTATCATTGGAACTCAAAAAACAGAGCGTATCGTTGATTCTGCCAAAGCTCTTAACATTCCACTGACCGCGCGGGATTTCTACGATATTGTGGAAGCTTTTCGCGGTGAAAAGATGCCCTAAATGACACAAAAACAACCACACCGTTACGGCCTTATCGGGGCCGGTATGATGGGCCGCGAACATATTCAAAATATCAATATTGTTGAAGGACCTGAGCTTGTCGCGCTGGCCGACCCAGACGCCCAATCCCGATTAACATCAAGGGCATTGGCTGGAGAGATTGTAAAGGTCTATGAAGACTATATGGACATGATGGCGACGGAACAGTTGGACGCCGTCATTATCTCTTCCCCCAACTTCACGCATCATAAAATCGTCAAGGATATAGCGCTATTTGGCGCGGCCTTGTTGATAGAAAAACCGCTCTGCACGATGGTTAAAGATGCGCAGGACCTTGTGGAATTAGCCAAAACCTATCCGGCGCTTATCTGGACCGGACTTGAATATCGCTATATGCCGCCAGTTGCGGAATTTATTCGCCGTGTTCATTCAGGCATGGCGGGGCAGACACGCATGCTCTCTATACGCGAACATCGTTTTCCGTTTCTGGAAAAAGTGGGAGACTGGAACCGGTTCTCCGAAAATACAGGCGGAACCTTAGTCGAAAAATGTTGTCACTTTTTCGATCTAATGCGGGTGATTATGCAAGAAGAGCCTGTCCGCATTTTTGCCTCAGGCGCGCAGGATGTGAACCATCTGGACGAACGCTATGAAGGCCGTACGCCGGATATCTTAGACAATGCTTACGTCATTGTTGACTTTCAAAGCGGGGCACGCGGCGTACTGGATTTGTGCATGTTTGCGAATGATAAGGAACAACAAGAGGACATTTACGCCCTCGGAGACAAAGGACGTTTGGAGGTTAAAATACCGGCAGCAGATGTAAGCTGGACGCCCCGCAGTTTAAACGGCGGTTGGACACAGCATATTGAAACGCCCAAAGAGGCTTTTGCGGCAGGTGACCATCACGGGGCGACATATTTTCAGCTCACTGATTTTCATCAAGCTTTAGTAAGGGGCGCTCCACCCACTGTATCCGCCCTAGATGGCCTTCGATCCGTTGAAATGGGCGCTGCGGCGCACCTCTCTATTGAGACCGGACAGGCTGTAACGCTTAATTTTGGACCAACCTCGTGACTCAAATATGGAATAATACACCCTTCCCAACCATTATATTCGCACAAGGACTAAAACTGCCTGACTATATCTCCCAAAACAAAACCAGTATTGATAAACAGCTGGCCTCTACGGGTACCGTTCTATTTCGAGGCTTTGCTGTCGGTTCTCCCGAGCAGCTCGACACAGCTATAGACGCTTACGGCGAAGACCGTTTTTCCTATGAAAAATCTCTCTCAAATGCTGTGCGTGTCAATTTAACACCACGTGTTTTTACGGCCAATGAAGCCCCGCCGGAGATTGAGATATTCTTACATCATGAAATGGCGCAAACGCCGATTTATCCTTCAAAGCTCTTCTTTGCTTGCATGATAGCCCCAAAAACAGGGGGCGCGACTCCCTTATGCCGATCAGATATTTTACTTAAAAAACTCACAGAGGCTGAACCCGAATTAGTCGCAGACTTCGCCAAAAAAGGCGTCAAATATACTAATATTATGCCGGATGAAGATGATAACAATTCCGGACAGGGACGGAGCTGGAAAAGCACGTTAAGCGCGGAGACGCGAGAGGCAGCACAATCACGGCTCTCGGAGATGAATTATGAATGGGAGTGGCTGAATAACGGCGCGCTCAAAGTCACAACGCCTCGCCTCGATGCGATACGCGATATCGGGCACGGTGAGACCAGCTTTTTCAATCAACTCATCGCGGCCTTTCGTGGTTGGAAAGATGCCCGCAATGATCCGTCCAAATCTGTTACCTTTGGAGATAGTTCTCCCATAGATGTTCGCGCCTTAGGGACGGCTATCAGCCTCGCTGATGAGCTGTCTTATGATTTAAACTGGCAGCAAGGTGATGTCGCTTTAATAGATAATTACCGCGTCATGCATGGGCGCCGCCCCTATACAGGGCAACGTCGTGTCATCGCCAGTCTTATTGCTTAAAGGCTAGACCTTACCCTCAAAATCCGCAGCGCTGTGACGCTCTTTTAAGCCTTTTTCTTCATCCCATGGGCGGTTGACGAGTTGCCCGCGCTGAAAAGCCGGACGCTCAGAAAGCTGCTTCGTCCAGCGGCCAACATGCTTATAACTTTCAACATCCAAAAACTCTTTTGACTCATAAAGCAGACCCCGCGCCAAGCCTCCATACCAAGGATAGATTGCAAAATCAGCGATAGTCAGGTCCTTACCTGCGATAAATTCATTCTCGGCGAGCTGCTTATCCAGCACGTCCATTTGGCGTTTTACTTCCATCGCAAAGCGGTTAATCGCATATTCGATCTTGAAGGGGGCATAAGCATAAAAATGCCCAAAACCTCCGCCCAGATATGGCGCGCTGCCCATTTGCCACATAAGCCATGACATCGTTTCAGCACGCGCTGAACCACTTTTCGGTAAAAAGGCATCAAATTTCTCGGCCAGATAAAAGAGAATGGATCCGCTTTCAAACACGCGCTGTGGCTCTCCTTTGACGGAGTGGTCCATAAGCGCCGGAATTTTAGAATTGGGGTTCGCCGCGACAAAGCCTGAGCCAAATTGGTCGGCGTCCATGATATTTATTAGCCAAGCATCATATTCCGCGCCCGAGTGACCTGCGGCCAGTAATTCTTCCAGCATGACCGTAATCTTCACACCGTTAGGCGTGCCCAGTGAGTAAAGCTGTAAGGGGTGCTTTCCTACCGGCAGCTCTTTCTCTTCGCGTGCTCCAGCAGTAGGGCGATTAATGCTGGCAAATTTGTTACCATCATCTCCTTCATCCCATTCCCACACCTTTGGGGGAACATATTCTGATAATTCTTGTGCCATAATAAATCTCGCTTTTGTTACATAATACATAGCAGTAAATTTCGTTCCGACTAGTCAGAGTTTTGTGAACAGAATGTAGAGAACTCTCTATTGACGACTCAACCACTCCATCGCTATAGCGCCCTCGGGCCACGTCTCCCCACTGAGACGCACTTTATAGCTTCGTACAAAAACGCGATGCAATGGAGACATGAATATGGCGATCGCCAACAAACCAACGGTTAAGCCCGTTGATCCCCGCTTCAGTGCGGGCCCCACAAAAAAACGTCCCGGTTGGACTCTTGAGGCTCTTAGCGACGCTGCGCTTGGCCGCTCGCACCGTTCCGCATTGGGCAAAGCTAAACTCAAAAAAGTCATTGACCTAACACGTGAGGTTCTTGAGGTTCCTGCGGATTACCGCATCGCCATTGTCCCGGCCTCTGATACAGGCGCGGTTGAAATGGCTATGTGGTCACTTTTAGGGCCGCGCGGAGTTGATGTTGCGGCTTGGGAAAATTTCGGCAATGCGTGGATTACGGATGCAGAGCTCTTGCCGCTTGATGATTTGCGTATCTTGAAAGCACCTTACGGGCAGCTTCCGCCTTTAAAAGATTACACGGGTGACCGTGACATTGTTTTCACATGGAACGGGACGACTGCAGGCGTGCGCGTCCCAAATGCTGACTTTATTCCCGACGACCGCGAAGGTTTAACAATCTGTGACGCGACATCCGCTGTATACGCACAACAGATCGAATGGAATAAAGTCGATGTTCTAACCTATAGCTGGCAAAAGAATATGGGCGGCGAAGCCGGTCACGGTATGCTTATCCTAAGCCCCCGCGCTGTCGAGCGCCTCGAAACTTACACACCGCCTTGGCCGTTGCCGAAAATTTTCCGCATGACGAGCAAAGGCAAGTTGAACGAAGCGCTCTTTGAAGGCTCTACCATCAACACGCCGTCCCTGCTCTGCGCTGAAGATCACTTGGACGCCCTGAAATGGGTCAAAGCCAATGGCGGATTGCAATTCATGCATAACCGCGCCGATACGAATGCACAGGTTCTTTATGACTGGATTGAGCGCACGGATTGGATTGCCAACCTTGCCGACAAAATAGAAGAGCGTTCCAATACGGGCGTTTGTATGAAAATTGTCGATGAACGCATCACATCTCTGCCAAAAGACGAACAGGCCGCCTTTGCCAAATCCATTGTAAAACTCCTTGGCGAAGAGAATGTCGCCTTGGATTTCGGCTCTTATAAAACAGCGCCTGCTGGTTTTCGTGTCTGGGCGTCAGGCCTGATTGAGAAGTCAGACCTTGAAGCCCTCACCCCATGGCTCGACTGGGCCTTTGAAACCAAACTTGCGGAGTTGACCAATGCCTAGAGTTCTTATTGCTGACAAAATGTCCCCATCCGCTACGGAAGTGTTTAAAAATCGCGGCGTCGATGTTGATGTCATTACAGGTCTTGAGAAAGACGAGCTTATTAAAATTATCGGTGATTACGATGGTCTCGCTGTGCGCTCTTCCACGCGCCCCGATGCGGAAATCATTGCGGCTGCCAAGAACTTAAAAGTCATTGGCCGCGCGGGTATCGGTGTTGATAATATCGATATCAAAGCTTCCACCGATCGCGGGGTTGTCGTGATGAACACGCCTTTCGGGAATGCCATCACGACGGCGGAACATGCCATTGCCATGCTCTTCTCTGCCGCGCGTCAAATTCCGTCTGCCTCTACCCGAACGCAGAACGGCGAATGGCCAAAGTCTGACTTTAAAGGTGTTGAGCTCTTTAACAAAACACTTGGGCTTATCGGTTGCGGTAATATCGGTACGCTCGTAGCGGAACGCGCGCTCGGACTTAAGATGAAAGTCATCGCCTTTGATCCTTATTTGACTGAAGAACGCGCAATAAAGCTCGGTGTAGAAAAAGTTGAACTCGATAGCCTTTTCCAACGCGCGGATGCCATTACGCTTCATACGCCACTGGTGGAAAGTACCAAGAACATCGTCAGCCGCGAACGCCTAGGTATGACGAAAAAAGGCGTCATCATTGTCAATTGCGCCCGCGGCGGTCTTGTCGACGAAGAGGCTCTTAAAGACGCGCTTGAAGCCGGACATGTCCGCGCTGCCGCGCTGGATGTCTTTGCTGTTGAACCGGCTAAACAACACCCACTCTTTGGCACGCCAAACTTTATCGCGACACCGCATTTGGGCGCGTCGACGCTTGAAGCCCAAGAAAATGTAGCTGTTCAAGTGGCTGAGCAAATGGCTGATTACCTCCTGACAGGTGCCGTCTCTAATGCGCTCAACACGCCGTCTATCTCAGCTGAAGAAGCCCCGCGCTTACGGCCTTTCGTCGATTTAGCTGATAAGCTTGGGACTATGATGGGACAGCTCTTACGTTCTCCTGTCAAAGGTATCGAAATTACCTATAAGGGCGCGGTCACCAAACTAAACACAAACCCAATGTCAGCGGCAGCTTTGTCTGGCCTTTTGAAAGTTGCTATGCCCGAAGTGAACATGGTCTCTGCCCCTGTTTTGGCTAAGGAGCGCGGCATTGAAGTCACGGAAAGCTATGTTGATGAAGCCGAGCGCGCTGAAAGCCTTATACGTCTTACTGTCGAAACATCAGAACGTAAATTTGCGATAGTGGGCACTATTTATCGCGGCGAGCCGCGCATTGTCCGCCTCTTTGGCGTGCCGATGGACGCGGCCTTTGACCCGCATATGATCTACGTGCGCAATGAGGACAAGCCCGGCTTTATCGGTGAAATTGGCGGTATCTTAGGAGATGCTAAAGTCAATATCGCGACCTTCTATCTAGGCCGTATGAGAGACGTCAGTGAAGCTGTATGCTTAGTCTCTGTAGACGGAGCTGTTCCGGAGGACGTCATTGAGAAAATCAAATCTATTGATCAAGTCAAAATCGTAGACGCGCTTAGTTTGTAGGTAAGTGCCTGTAGATAAGTGCGGATTACGATTCGCATTCTATTTTGAATCCCGCTAAAGACTCAAAAAGTCTAAGAGATTCTTTAGGCGTGAGGTCACCCCCTCACGCCTTTATTATGGGGTGATACGCCCAAAGGAAATATTATGGCTAATGTCGTTGTTGTAGGCTCGCAGTGGGGCGATGAAGGTAAAGGTAAAATCGTCGACTGGCTGAGCAGCCGCGCCGATGTTGTGGTGCGTTTCCAAGGGGGTCACAATGCAGGCCATACGCTCGTCGTGGACGGCGTTACCTATAAGCTCTCCCTCCTTCCTTCTGGCGTCGTTCGCGGCGGTAAGCTCTCTGTAATCGGCAATGGTGTGGTACTCGACCCTTGGGCCTTCCTCTCCGAAGTTGAACGCCTCAAAGAACAAGGCGTAAAGGTCAATCCTGAGAACCTCTTAATTTCTGAATCAACGGCCCTGATTTTGCCAATCCATTCAGAGCTCGACGGCATTCGCGAAAACCGCGAAGACGGCATAAAAATCGGGACGACAAAACGCGGCATTGGTCCTGCCTATGAAGACAAAGTCGCGCGGCGCGCTATCCGCGTTTGCGATCTCGCCGATGAAGAGCATCTTCTGGCCCGCTTGGAAAATCTACTGCATCATCATAACGCGCTGCGCCGTGGTCTTGGTCATCCTGAAACAACGCCTGAAGACCTTTATGCAAAACTGCTGGAGGTCGCGCCTAAGATACTTCCCTTTATGGCACCCGTCTGGCATTCACTTGATGAAGCCTCTCGCGCAGATAAGAAAATCTTATTTGAAGGCGCGCAAGGCGCTATGCTCGACATTGATCACGGCACTTACCCTTTCGTGACGAGCTCAAACACTATCGCAGGCCAAGCGGCCGCAGGGTCTGGCATGGGCCCCGGTGCGTTGAATTATGTGCTCGGCATTACGAAAGCTTACACAACCCGCGTTGGCGAAGGTCCTTTTCCAACTGAACTTACGGACGCTATAGGTCAACGCCTTGGGGAACGCGGGCACGAATTTGGAACGGTCACAGGCCGGAAACGACGTTGCGGCTGGTTTGATGCTGTCATGGTCAAACAAGCCATTATTACGGGCGGCATTACAGGTATCTCCCTCACCAAACTCGATGTGCTTGATGGCATGACAGAGCTTAAAATCTGTGTCGGCTATAAGTTGGATGGTAAAATTGTTAAGCGCCTCCCAGCAGGCGCGGCTAATCAAGCGGCGGTGACACCTATTTATGAAAGCATGCCAGGATGGCAAGGTTCTACTCGCGGGGCCCGCTCTTGGGCCGACCTGCCAGCTGAAGCGGTCAAATATGTCCGGCGGGTGGAAGAGCTTATCGGTTGTCCTGTCAGCATGGTTTCGACCTCACCAGAACGCGAAGACGTTATCCTAATGCGCGATCCCTTTAAGGCTTAGGCTAACGTCTGTGCAACTAATCTACCGCATTCTCGGTTGGGTTGGCATTTTAGTTTATGGCGCGCTAATTTATGAAATGTGGCGACTTTGGTCGGCTCCTACCCCTGACGATACAGGCCGTATATTAACGCTTGCTGTGATGATGGGTTTTGAATTTATAATGGTTCATTCCGGCATATTCATGGCGGCCTTTCCGAGAAAAATTTCATTGTTTATCTTCGTGCCATTCTACGGCGCTTTCGCCTTAGTTTTTAATAGTATGACGCCCGGTAATGAAATTTTATTCCTCTATTTAGGCGCAGTTTTTATACGCATGCGATTTGCATTTTCCAACGCAACTGAAGAGGAGATAGGCGCGAATATGTCAATGTCATTTCTTGCGGTTGTTCTCTATTTCTTTTTGATAATAGCCTTCTCTATAGGCTCAGATCATATTCCGGAATTAGGCCTCACGCGTGAATTTCTAACAACAACCAACTACTTAAACGAAGATACAATTGGCGGAATATTTACGGAGATGCCGCAAGTCTCGATGGCAATGGGTATGGTTTACTTTGGACTGCTCGCATTCGCCGAGATCAAAGTCTACAAATTACTCAAACCGTTACCTGCTTAACGGAACGGCCCATAAGGCATGTCCAAAGCTTAAATTTCTTTACCTGATGACGTTGCCTTCTCCAGCTCTTTCAACAAATCTTCATGGATAGAATTACTATCGCCGCCGCCAAAGACCATGGCGCCTGATGTGTAGGTGGAACCAAATGTTTCTGCGGCGGTGACTGTTTGCGCAATCCCTGACAGGACATCGTCTTGTGTCAGCGAGCCAAGCGGATGAATAAAAACGGCCCAAATAATATCATTGGCCAGTGCATATCGCGCGTCCAGAACAGCATCATAATTGGCTTGTAACATCCTGACTAGGATCTCTTCCGAAGCAATGCCGCTTTGCGCTATAGGCGTAATAATGCGCATTCTGTCGGCCTCTTTGTCATAGACCAGATAGAGTTCACGTTCATTGAGCGAAAAGGTAACACTATTGCCGGTAGCCGTGGCATCTTCGTCAAATTTTTGAATAAGCGTTGTAAGTTTTTCCGGCGTCATTTCCCCGGCAGAACTGGCGGCGCCGTCTGCGCCGCAAGCCGTTAATCCCAGCACACAGACACCTAAAGCCGTGAAAAATAATTTGCGCATTCTAGTCTCCGTAAATCAGGTTTTCACCTTGAAATGAAACTAAGAGGGATGCAAATCACGGAACAGAGAGACATATATCATATTGACCTTATGGAAAGCCCCTGCCAAGCGAGGCCATGCGTAACGATCATACCGACTCTGAAAGCCCTATTCGCCCTGTCGTACTTTACGCCATTGCTGCAACTTTGATTATAACCTGGGGGCTGGCCTATCCCATGGTGTCTGTCGCGGTTCGTGACGTTTCGCCCATGTGGCTCGTCGCGTCGCGCACAGGTATTGCGGCTGTGTTACTGGTAACTTATACCAAATTACGCGGTCACCGTTTTCCATCACTAAAGGATAAACGTTGGCTCTGGTATGGCCTGATGGGGATGACAGGAATTGTTCTGCCCTTCTTCCTATTTGCTAAAGCGCAGATTACCGTTGATAGCGGGATTTGCGCAATTATCGGCTCGGCCATGCCTATTTTCACAATCATTCTGGCCCATTTTTTCGCCAATGAAGCGTTATCTTGGCGTAAATTTATAGGGTTTCTCATAGGCTTTATGGGGATTGTTATTCTGTTTCTACCAAACAATATGAGCCTTGAATTAATCTCTGACTGGAGAGCCCAAATGCTCGCCGTCTTCGCCGCTTTTCTTTACGCAGTTACGACTATTCTCGCCAAACGTGCCCCGGATACAACGCCCTCCCTTGCCGCCGCAATGATGGTGCTATGCGCCGCTATCGTGTCAGGCGTCATGGCCGTAGCTTCAGGCGTGCCATCTGAGCTCCCGCCAGCCATCGCCATAACAATGCTTGTCGTGCTTGGGGTGGGTTCAACCGCTTACGCGAATATTTTATATCTTTATGTCGTACGAAAAACAGGGCCAAGCACTTTGGCGCGTATCAATTACTTTCCTGCGATTGTCTCCGTCGCCGCAGGTGTTTGGTTTTTGAAAGAAGACTTCACGTGGAAAATCGTAATTGCCTTTGCCGTCATTGTCATCGGCATGATTATCAGCCGCTCTGATAAGAAACCTCTAGCTCCCCAAGCCCTTTAAAGCTGCAAAAGGGTTATTGCCTGTCGGCTCAGGCTCTTCCTCTGGTTCAGCACTCGCAAGTCCATGATTAAGCGGGCCGTTCCCCTCGCCTAATCCCGGAGCAGTTTTGATGGCTTGAAATACAAATTCACGTGCGCTCACGACAGCTTCTTCGAGCGGCGCGCCCAACGCCATACAGGCCGCTATAGCGCTGGCCAGCGTGCAGCCTGTGCCGTGGGTATGACGCGAGCGGATACGAGGGCCTGACATGATGTTAGCCCCCTCTTCGCTTACGAGGACGTCCACAACCGATTTCCCCTCCAAATGTCCGCCCTTCATCAGCGCGGCATAAACATTCATTTTCAGCAGCGCATCACCTGCCTTGGTCAAGTCATCTACATCGGCAATTTTGAGGCCTGTGAGTAAGGCGGCTTCGGGCACATTGGGCGTGACCAAATCCGCTAGCGGGAGGAGTTTTGCCTTGAGGGTCTCAATGGCTTTATCTTCAAGCAGCGTATCCCCTGATGTGGCCACCATGACGGGGTCGAGAATGATGAAAGCATCAGCCTCTTCAATTTCCTCTGCGACAACTTCGATAATCTCGGCGCTACCCAGCATACCAATCTTGATAACATCCGCGCCTATGTCGGAGAGGACAGAGCGGATTTGCGCACGGACCAGCTCGGCGGGCATAAGCTCGACCTGCTGAACGCCCATCGTGTTCTGCGCCGTAACAGCTGTAATGGCTGTCGCGGAATAGGCTCCAAAAGCCGCACAGGATTTTATGTCAGCTTGGATACCTGCCCCGCCAGAGGAGTCGGAACCTGCGATTATGAGGACGCGGGGTGTTGTTAGGTTGGTCATCATCAATGCCCATAATAGATATTCATTGCCAAAGAAAATTACTCCCAAAAGTTATAAAACCTAAGGGAAGTAATACACCAATAAAAAACAGAATACCGCTTGCAACAATTAGCCATCTAGCACGAGTAAGCCAGTATTGCCCTTTTATTGAATATAATTCAGCCTTTTTAGACAAACTTATAATATGATCAAATTCTGCAACAGTATGTTTGGGAAACTCTCTTAGTTCTCTAAATTGTTCCGTTAGCCGGTACTTAGAAAAATTATCATATAAGCTAAGAAAAGAGTTTTGGGCTGAGCTCTTGATAATTTGCTCATCCTTCCAAGCACTCATGTTAAATATATAAAAAACTCCGCCTACAATTGCAGCGGATACCCCTATAAAAAAGCACCAAATTCCAGGTAACAACCCAGCATAGACTGCATTAGGTATATTGGCTGACTTAAGTGCTGAAGCAAATAAAATTAACCCAGCTCCACAACCAATAAGAGGTGCGGAATAAACCTTCATTTCGAAGGCCTCTATCTGCTTAACGTATTGTGATGAAAGCTCATCATAATTTTTAACTCTACGTCTGGGACTATGCAATTTATCAATAATTTTTTGATATTCATCCATCCGCCATAGCCTCCCATACCCTTAACGCCTGCACCGTTTCGCTCACATCATGCACGCGCACTATATCAGCGCCTTTGGCCGCTGACCATAGGGCGGCTGCGAGGCTTCCGCCCACGCGATCATCACTCGTGCTGCCATCTATGCGGCCTATGAAGCTTTTGCGGGATGCGCCCATAAGAATAGGACAACCGAGCGTCTTAAAACTCTCCAGTTGATTGAAAATGGCGAGATTATCCTCCAACCGTTTGCCAAAACCAATACCGGGGTCAATCGTGATGTTACTGCGCTCTATGCCCGCAAAGTCGCAGGCATCTATGCGCTTAGCCAGCCAATCGCGTATCTCGCCCACCGTGTTTTCATAATGCGGATTGTCTTGCATATCTTCGGGACGGCCTTGAGCATGCATGAGAATGACGGGACAGGCGAGTTCTGCTGCCATAGTTTCTGACCGCGCGTCAAAGGTCAGGCCTGAGACATCATTCCAAATATCTGAGCCTGCCAAGATAGCCGCCTCGGCGACTTCAGGTTTGCGGGTATCTATGGAAATAACAGGGTCTATATCATAATCGCGCGTCGCTTCGCGTAAGGCCATTATGACGGGAACAGTGCGGCGGACCTCTTCTTTGATATCGACTTCGTCTGCGCCGGGGCGTGTGCTCTCCCCGCCTATGTCGATGATGTCAGCGCCTTCATCCAGCAATGCCAAGGCTTGCTTTACGGCAAGGTCATATGAATCATAATGACCCCCGTCAGAAAAACTGTCGGGGGTCACATTTAGGATACCCATTATTTTGGGGCGGGTAAAACTCACGATCGTTGATTAAGCCTCGGGCTGTGCATCGCCTAAAGGTTTCTTCTTGGTCGTAGGCACTGCCGCCACAGCGGGTTTGGAGCCGCGCGCCCCATCAGGACGTTTCGGCTTAATGCCATCAGATAGCAGAACCGTAATCTCGTCACCCGAAAGTGTTTCATATTCGAGAAGCGCTTCAGCCAATGCCACCCAATCTTTCTTCTTTTTCTTAAGAACCTTGACCGCCGTATCATGCGCTTCAGTTATGAAGCGTTTAATCTCCGACTCAATTAGGGTCGCGGTTTCAGGAGAAATCGCCGAGCCGCGCCCGATGCCAGGATGGAAACTTTGCTGGTCCGTATTTTTATAAGCAATCGGCCCAACAGCATCAGACAAGCCCCATTCCGTGACCATCGCCGTAGCTATGCGCGTGACCTGCTCAATATCAGAACTCGCACCTGAAGTGACTTTGTCATAACCGAAATGAAGCTCTTCAGCGGCGCGGCCGCCCATGGCCATAGCCATACGCGCAATCATCTCCTCGCGAGATTGCGAAATTTGATCACGCTCTGGCATATATTGAACCATACCCAAAGCGCGTCCACGCGGGATAATTGTCGCTTTGTGAATAGGCAGGCTGCCCTTCATGTTTAGCCCGACAATTGCATGACCCGCTTCGTGATAAGCTGTCATGGCTTTTTCTTCATCGGACATCGCGAGGCTACGGCGTTCTGCGCCCATCATCACTTTGTCACGCGCATCTTCAAATTCACGCATCGTAATTTTAAGTTTGTTCCGTCGTGCCGAGAGAAGCGCAGCTTCATTCACGAGATTCATCAAGTCAGCGCCAGAGAAACCAGGCGTTCCGCGCGCGATATATTTTACGTCAAGCTCAGCCGCAATCGGCTTGCCTTTCATATGCACTTCAAGGATTTTTTCGCGCCCTTGAATATCGGGATAAGGCACTTCAATCTGACGGTCAAAACGGCCTGGACGTAATAGGGCTTTGTCGAGGACGTCAGGTCGGTTTGTCGCCGCGATAATGATAACGCCTTCATCACCTTCAAAACCATCCATCTCTACAAGAAGTTGGTTGAGCGTCTGCTCGCGCTCTTCATGACCGCCTGAGGTGCCAACGCCGCGATGGCGACCGACAGCATCAATCTCGTCAATAAAGATAATACACGGCGCATTCTTACGCGCATCCGCGAACATATCGCGGACACGAGAGGCACCGACGCCGACAAACATTTCCACAAAGTCAGAACCTGAAATCGTAAAGAACGGCACGCCCGCCTCACCCGCAACAGCACGGGCCAGCAAAGTTTTACCAGTACCGGGAGGGCCAATCAAAAGCGCGCCCGTTGGGATTTTTGCGCCAAGGCGCGTAAAACGGCTAGGATCTTCCAGAAATTCAACAACTTCTTTTAAGTCTTCTTTAGCGGATTCAACACCAGCAACATCGTCAAATGTAACGCGCTTAGTATTTTCAGTCAGCATCTTCGCGCGAGATTTACCAAAGCTCATAGCCCCGCCGCGACCACCGCCCTGCATAGAGCGGAAAATGAGAATTGAGATACCCACGATAAGAACGAGCGGAAGAATATTTATGAGTAGGGTCGCCCAAGTGTTCGCCCCCTTCACCTTGGAGTATTCATAAGGCACGTCATATTTATCAAAAAGCTCGCCTGCACGGTCATCAATGCGAGATGTATTGGCCTTGAACGTCTTATTATCCGTTGTTTCGCCGGTAATGAGCCCCTCGGCTTCATTGATTTCGGCCTTTGCTATAGTTCCGTTAGCCACGACCTCTTCGAGTTGAGTGAAAGTATATTCATTCGGCGCCGAAGCGGAATTCATTGAGGTTGATGAGACTTGCAACATCACCAAAAACATCGTGATGATTAGGGCCCAAACAGCTAAATTTTTCATATTTATATTCATTGCGCGTCACCTAAAAGAATGGTCGTATTTATTGTCTATAACACATAGGAAGTTTTGCATCAAAATAAAGGCACACCTAACGTGTATTTTACATACGCATGGGCCTTATTAGGCGTTTTATTATAGCTTGCCGCCAAGTGCGGCCTCAAGCCGCGCTCTTACCAAAGATATCACAGTTCGAGAGCCCAAATCTCCATGCCCCAAAATCCTGATTAGATTCTCTTTCTTAGATACAGGCAGCGTTAATCGCGCCGCTTCAGGGATTCTTTTCAAAATCTCGACTTGTTCCGGTAACAATAACTCCTTATTTTGGTGAACACTGCCCATGTAACTGCGGCGTGTAGGGCCTGTCACAGAAAAACGGCCATCCCAAATTCGAGGTATGTTATTCAGGCGAAAATTTAAACCTGATCGGATGCTCCGGCGTTCGTGATGGCTGTCCTGCCGCCCTTTCACAGCAACGGGATCGCGGCAAATTACAAAGCTTCCTTCATGCTTTATAACTAAAGCGCCGCCGAGAGTCGCCGACTTAAAATCATCAACGCGCATCTGGCCCAGCAGATGTTTGATTCGAGCTCGATCAACGGTGCCGCCCTGTCCACCAGCGCAGCGCAGAGCGTGAAACATAAATTCTGGTAAAGGGACTTCAGACAGAGTTATAATTCCGTTAGCGTCAATCTGGCCTATGCGAGCAAATTCATCGCGGAGAAAATGTTTTTCATCATTAAGGCAGGAGCGCATATCCCGTGCGGTTTCAAGAAGGTGGGACTTTAATCCAGGGCGAGATTTAAGATTATCTCTTGCGCGAATACGGGCATAGTCGCGGTTCTCATTAGAAGGGTCTTCAGACCAATCTAAATGATGCTCGCGGTTATAGTCTCTCAACTCTCGACGCGTTACATCCAATAATGGCCGCACCAAAGTTACCATCGCCAATGCGGGCCAAACCGGCCCATATGTCTTTTCTGCGATGCCCGCGGCGCCGCGCCAATCGGTTTTACGGTCATACCGCATTAAAAGCGTTTCCGCTTGGTCATCTTCGCTATGTGCCGTCAGAACATATTTAATTCCATCTTCGCGGCACTGATGCCCGATAAAAGCATATCTAGCGTTTCGCGCTTTTTCCTGGAGCGCAGATGTGGGCGAACTATGCTCCCATGTCAGAATCTTAGTGTCATATCCGCAATCGAGAGCAAATTGCTTGGCCGCTAACGCCTCTGCGCCTGAGCCCTTTCGCAATTTATGATCTACAATATAGGCGTGACTGGCTTGCGGGTGGTCTCTGAGAGTATAGACCAACGCGGTACTGTCACCGCCGCCTGAAAAAGCGATAGCGAAATTTTCGCTCTTGGGGATAAGCGCAGCAATTTTCTTGGTCAGATGTGCTGTAACTAACATGATGGATTTTGTAAGCGTTTCATTACGAAACGCAAATTAATCCATCCCAGGATTCAAGTAGATTTTAACAACCCGTGCGCGCGGCCTCGACTCGTGCCTTTTCTTTGGCGCTCGCAGAGGCATTCGGAAATTGCGCAGGGAATGTCGCTAAGGTCTGACACGCCTCAGCTTTATTTCCCAGCTTACCAAGTGTTGCCGCAAGACGCACCATTGCATCGGGCGCTTTAGGCCCTTTAGGGTTTTTGCGCATGGATGTAATATAAGCATCTGCGGCGTCGGCGTAACCTCCGCGTACAAAGTAGCTCTCGCCGAGCCAGAAATTCACTTCGCCCGCATCGGCAGCATTTGGATTAAATTCAAGATATTGTTTAAAAGCTGTTTGCGCGCCCGCGAAATCACCCTCTGCTAGTTTGGTTTGGCCTACCTTTGAGAGCTGAGAGACGTCATTGTAGTTTTCCTGAACGCCAATGGTTTGCTCTTTGAAAACCGGCGCGCTGGGCACTTGGGACAGAGTTCCGCTGCCCGGCACTACAGGCTCGGAGGAATATGGGTCAGCAGTAGACGTAGACCCCGAGGAAAATTCTGTTCCATTACCATAGGTGCGCGGCGCATAGGGATTGCTTTGCACAGGCGCAGACCTTTGCTCGCTGGCGACTAAATCAACAGCGTCCAAATGAATTTTCATGCGATTGATAAGGTCTTGCGATAATGCTGTGTCTCCAGCCATAGCCTCAACTTGTTGTAACAAGCTATCGCGCTCAAAGCGTAACTGTTCCACCTCGCCGCGCAAAGTCCGCATTGAGGTTTCCAGAGCGTCCATCTTTTGCATCAGGCGCTCCGCTGCTGGGTCACCCGTCAACATACGTGATTCCAATGTCGAGAGACGCTGAGCTAGCTGTGCATCCACAGCTGCTAATTCTTTTTTGCTTTGCGCCATAGCAGGCGTCGCAAGCAGTGTTGATGAAAGTAAAAGAGCCGCAAATATAGTGCGCATCATAAGTCCTCATATTAAAAAGTCAGGTCAGAGACTGACCTGACTATAAAGCTGAATTAAGGCGATTGTGATTAAAAGGCAGTTAAAGTCATTAATTGCTATTCACATTTTAAAGCTGGGCCAAATAACCCATTATCAAGACTAACCTATACTCCCGACAGTGATATTTGTGTGTCCATTACGGTTACGAGACCATCCAGCCTCGTTTGAGCGGCCATCAATCGGACGTTCCTTACCATAGGAAACAGTTGTTAGGCGTGACGGGCTAACCCCTTGGCTGACAAGGAAAGCTTTGACGCTATCGGCGCGGCGTGCGCCTAAGGCCAGATTATATTCGCGTGTTCCGCGCTCATCTGCATTACCTTCAACAATTGCATTAAAGTTTGAGTAGCTTTGCAGCCATTGGGCCTGATTACGAAGCGCGTTACGAGCATCTTCTGTCAAATCATAACGATTATAACCAAAATAGACACGAGGTTCCCCGCCAGATTGATAAGCAAAGTCTTCGATGGATCCAGGCACAGGTGCATTCGGATCAAATGTCGGCCCTTGGACAACGCTCGGGGCTTGGACAACTGGCGGAAGTGTCGGCCGAGCCTCTTGCGTAACTGGCGGCGGGGCCGTTACCTCAGGTCTCTCTTGGACTTCTTGAACTGGCGCCTTAGTTGCACAAGCTGTCAACGCCAAGACAGTTAGCGAAATCGCGATAGGTTTAATATTCATAGTTTTTGTCCTTAATTTGCGCGCTCTTTTATAGTCTAAGTAAACCCTTTGGTTTCCCTGCAATCAAGGCAATACCGAGGCAATATCTCTACAATCCCGTAATATAACGCTAATTTGACTACAAAAATGTGGTTTGGACCTGTTTTTAAGGCAGTAAAGGCGACCAAGCGGGGTCAGACGCTTTTCCGGGTGTTTCAACTTTGCGTAGGTTTTGTCCCGTTAAATCCACAGACCATACAGTATTATAGCCGTTCACGCCCTTAGTTTCGCGCGAGAAAATGATTACACGGCCATTAGGCGACCATGTCGGCCCCTCTTCTGAGAAGCTCTCGGTAAGTTGACGTTCATTGGAGCCATCAGGATCCATGACACTTATAGAAAACTTACCGCCCCCGCTTTTGACGAAAGCGATTTTATCTCCACGTGGTGACCAAACGGGCGAGTTGTACCGGCCCTTACCAAAGCTGATACGCTTTTTGTTCGTACCATCAGCATTCATTGTGTAGAGTTGGGGCGAGCCGCCACGATCAGAGTTAAAAACAATTTTGCGTCCGTCGGGAGAGAAACTTGCTGAAACATCAATGGAAGGGTCAGTCGTCAGGCGTGTGGTAGAACGCGAACGAAGATCCATAATGTATATATCACTATTAGCGCTCTTGCCTTCCATGGCCATAATTAGTTGATTGCCATCATGAGAAAAACGAGGCGCGAATGTCATGCCTGGGAAGTTCCCCAACAGCTCACGTCGACCCGTTTCAATATCCAATAGGTAAACATGTGGCGTTATATTCTCATAGCTCATAAATGTAATTTTTTGAGAGGATGGGGAAAAGCGCGGCGTGAGGACAAGGTCCGATCCTGCCAAGAGATATTGCGGCGCGTGACCGTCTTGATCCATAATGGCGAGGCGTTTTTTACGGTTTGTTTTGGGGCCTGTTTCGTCAATAAAGACAATACGGCTATCAAAATAACCCTCTTCACCAGTCAACGATTTATAAATTGCATCAGAGGCTTTGTGGGCCGTGCGGCGCCAATTATCAGGCGTCGTGGCAAAGCGAAGGCCTGCCAGCTGACTTCCTGCAAATATATCCCAAAGACGAAATTCAACACGAATTTTAGTTGGGCTTTCTTTTACGATACGGCCTGAGACAAGGGCTTCCGCCTTAATCACGCGCCAATCTGCAAAAGTAGGTTGATAGTCGATATTCGTCTGTGTTTCTAAAAAACTTGCAGGGTTAAGAGACTTGAAAAGTCCTGAGCGTTCCAAATCCGCACGGATAACTTCGGCAATTTGCTGACCCAATTCCCGAGTCTGCGTGTCCGTTCCAAGAAAACTAGGGACCGCAATGGGCGTCGGGTCTATATTACCTTTGGTAATATCAATTTCGAGCTGCGCATGAGCTGTTCCCACGGTCAATAAGGCCGCACAAAAAGCTGTCCAAAGCGAGATGATGAAATGTTTCAAGTTCATAGTCCTTTTCATTGGCTCAGATAAAACACCTAAGCATCACAGCCCATTTATACATCCGGGCGGAAGTTTAGGGTCATATCTTTCCACTGGCTATATTTTTCCGCAGGTAGAAAATCATAAGGGCCGCATTGCGAAACGGCCCGTACCGCGCGTTGTTCCGCCACATCCCAAAAGGGGTTACCAGGGTCATTACGGCGTTGCCGCGCACTATCGATAATCTTGACATCCTGCACATAGCCATCAGGCAGAATTTTTACAGCCAAGCGCACCACAAGTTTTTCTGCATTTTTGGCATCCGCAGGCATGCGCCAGCATTTATACATGGCTGATTGCAACGCGTCCATTTCATTGACGGTCATGGCCGTGCCCTCACCTGAGCCCGCCAGAGATTGTTCTGCAAATACGTAATTATTGCTTTCCGATTGAAGCACTTTTTGCTGGTTCTTTTCGGGCGCTGTTTCGCGGGACAGATCGACCATTGAGGCTAGCTTATCTAAATCAAAGGTTGGGGCCTCTGGCTCTTCAGGCTTCGTTTCCAATTCTTTTTCAGGAATGGGCAGCGCCGTCGCATCAAGAATTTTAACTTCGGCCTCTTTCACAATTTCAACAGGTTCTTTCACTACCTCTTTTGCAGCTTCAATCGCGTCCGCTTCCTCAGGTGCGTTTTCCATGGGCGTTTCAAGTGTCATCGGCTCGGTGTCTGGCGGCGATATTTTTTCAGGTTTGGGCGCTTTTACAGCCGCTCGGATATTCGTCGTCTCAGCGACACTTACAATCTCAATCGGGATAATGCGTGTTTCTGGCAAAGGTCTTACACCGCCCTTATAGATAAACAGACCGCCAAAAATAGCCGCGCCATGCAAGACAAAGGATATGGGCAAGCCGAGTTTCATCTATTGGTTGATCGGATCCGTAACGAGACCAATATTGGTAAAACCAGCCGTATTGATACGGGCCATGACTTTCATCACTTCACCGTAATCTGTATCGCGGTCTCCGCGCAGATAAATACGCTCTTCATAGCCATTCGTTGAAACTGCGATGAGACGCGTTGCAAGATCATCAAGTGAAATCTCCTCGTCTTGAATGAAGACACCGCCTTCAAAATCTACCGTAATTGTAATGGGTTCTTGTTGCGAGGGGAGCGCTTTGGCATCTGTCTTGGGTAGTTCAACGGGAACGCCAACAGAGAGAAGCGGCGCGGCAATCATGAAAACAATCAGCAGCACAAGCATAACATCCACCAAGGGCGTGACATTGATTTCCGAGTTCAACCTTCCGCGTCGGCTTGAGCGGCGACGTCCTCCGCGGCGATTACCGCCCATTGATCCTGCACTCATGCCCATAGCGGCTACCCACCCTTGCTTATTTTACGGGACAATATCGCGGAAAGCTCATCGGCATATCCTTCTAGGCGGCCAGAATATTTATCCAAATCCGTAGAATAGCTATTATAGAATATAACGGCTGGGATAGCGGCAATCAGGCCCAAGGCCGTCGCAAACAAAGCTTCGGCAATACCAGGGGCCACAACGGTCAGGCTGGTGTTTTGAGAGGCGGCAATAGCGCGGAAGGCATTCATGATGCCCCAAACCGTTCCGAAAAGACCGATAAAGACTGACGCAGAGCCGACAGTCGCCAAAACCGACATACCGCGTTCAGCCTTTGCCATCTCGCGGTTCACGACGAGGTTCATAACACTATCAATCCGTTGCTGAGAGGACACACTGACTGCATCTGTGCGCGGCATGGTCTTACTCTCTTCATATTCGCGCATCGCCGCTGCAAAGACTCGGGCCATAGGATCGCGCGTATCTCCTGCTAGACCTGTTGAAAGCTCATCCAAAGTTTTGCCTGACCAGAACGTATCCTCAAAGGCCGTTGCGCGCCGTTTTAGCAAAAACATCGTAATCGCTTTATCAACAGCAATCCCCCAAGACCAGAAAGACGCCGCAACCAGAATAATCATAACCGCTTTGACGACCCAATCGGCGCGGGTGAAGAGCGACCAAAAGGAGAAGTCACCGTTAGCAATTGGCTCCAAACTTGCGGACTGCATGACTAATTCAATCAATAACATAACTTTTCTTCCAAATGGCTGATTCGCGTCTTAGGCGAGACTAGCTTTTATTATATACGGATTTAAGGGCATTCCTGGCGCCAGGGCTAATTAAGAGGCTGTAACATTCGCAGGATAGAAACAAAGTCTTAACCATGTCCTTAAACAAGGTACATTTATGGCATTTGTCACAAAAATTCACACATTCAGACACAATTCAGGCGCACTCTGTGATAGTCTGACACAAATGGAGATAATTATGACTCGCACAGCCTGGCTTTTAAGCGCCGCAATCATGACAAGCCTCGCCGCTTGTTCAACTGTTCCAGAACCTCTGCCCGAACCGGTTATCGTCGTTCCGCCTGAGCCCGTGCGGACCTGCGCGCCCGTTTCAACTTTGCAAAGAGTAACCGTCCCGGCAGAAACGAAAGTTCAATATTACTCCACAGGTATTGATAATGGTGAATATGGTGATATCGAATCCGCCAGATTAAAACGCACTATCGTCGTCAAACCGGCCCAGGTATTCTATGTAAATAGTGAAGGCCGTGAAATTTTGGACATTTGCGAAAATGTCGTGAGAGGAAATGTCGGACCAGGTGAAGGAGAAATCCTCGAAGGTGGCGGTTAGCCTCCTTTATGAGCCGCGCGGCGTAGCCGTTCCAAAACGCTGACTATAATAGCGACCTATATCGCGGGCATTGTTGATAAAACGGTGCCCGCTTTTTTGCATAATCCCGCAATTGTCGAAATGAGGGCTATCTTCGGCCAAAACTAATGTCGGGCAGTTTTGATTTTTATCCCCCAATAGCATCACAATATCAGCACGCGGTTTAGCGATAGGCTGATATATAACCTGCAAGCTTTCCTTGATGGCTGGATAATAGCTCAAGAGTCCCCAAATTTCCGCACATTCAGGACAATATTCCCGCCGCTTATTATCAAAGAACCCAGGTGGTAAAAGGAAAAGTGTGTCACGTGTCATTTTATAGCCTGTCTTTGGAACTTATTTCGCCTGTCTCGGTCTTCTCTAGCGGCAGGCAAATAATCAGGACAGTCTTTTATGGGGTTATATTTGCCTCTTTCGTCAATACCAGCAGCTTTCCACTCGCATCCTTTATTTACACCATGCAAAGCATCCCAGATTCCGCCATCAATGCCGATATTCGTAAAAGGAATGTATAATCCATTCTCCCCAGCATTAGGTACATTTAGCTTCGCCCGTATCTGACGTTCGCTCATACCGTAAAATTCGACTGGCATGCCAGTATGAGCATATTTTTTAGTGTAAACCTTGTCCGTCTCCGTCATCTGAAACTCTTCAAAAACATCTTTTCGCATATCTGCACAGTCAGTTGTGAAACCTTTAAAGCACGCCAACTCAGTTGCCAGAGCCTTAAGGCCTTCATCAATCCGTGCTTGGTTCGCGGCGCGCTGAGACTCTTCTGACGTCGTTCCTGTTTCAGGCAATGGAACGGCATTGCCCTCATCTTCAACCGTCGCGGCCCGAGAGGACGCCAAAATGTCTGGCGTTTGAACTGTTTCGCGCGGTGGAGTTGGCGGAGCAGGCTTAGCTTTAGGTTTGACGTTAGGCGGCGGCTGAGCAGGCGCGTCGTCAATTTCCAACGGAAGATCTTCGGGCGTAATTGTCGTCGCCGTTGACGAAAAGGTCACAAGCTCAACCGCAATGACATCTTCTTTAACTTCAAAAGGCTTAGGCGTTTCAAACATCATCATTCGAAATAAAAGCAAATGAAGCCCCAAGGCCATGAGCATTGCTATGGCTATACGAAGAAGGTCCTCTTGCCTAAGCGGTTCAAACCCCGCAATTCTCCCCAAAGCAGCCATGACGACTTGTGAGTTCTACTGGCTGGATCTGCAACTTAACTTAGGGCAAGATTTAAGACAGGCTTTGGAAAGGTTAGAAATAAACCTGCAGCACTTTGTCCAAGCGGCGGCGGACGAGCGCGGTGAGTTTTTGCAGGCCATAATGATCCAGCACGGCGCGGTAAATATCCTCGCGGCCCATAAATTCATCTTGGGTGCGAATTTCGAGGACGAGCGCCGCTAGTTCACTCATGGGAATATCGGCAAAGCCACGATTGCCGAGATCACGGACAATGACACGGGGTTGGTCGGGCAAGCGCACAATCCAGCCGACGGAGTCTTCTGGCCCCTCGACCTCACTATCCTCTTCCTTTTCCAGAACAATCTCGCCCGCTTTTACCCCCGCCAACAAAGTCCTTTCACACAACTTACGCACAGGCGCGGCCAATTTCATAACGCCGCTCGCCTTGCCGTAAATCTGAAAAAGAGACAACGCCTGCATCGGGCCTTCGGCGGCAAGAATTTCTGTCATGCCATGCATATATTGCGCTTGCGAGGCCCGGCGCACATCAGCTGTGGGGCGAGATGCCCATGGGGTAAAGGGTGTGTGGGGGGGCTGGGTCATCCCTTATGGGTTATTCTCTTTAAAAGTTCTAAGAGCATCTTGAGCCTCAGTCATATCCCACATTAATTCAATTGCTTTAGCACTCGGTTTATCTTTAAAGCTTGGAAACTTGTCTCCAAGCTCGGCTCTATATTTTTCCTGCTTTTTTTCATAGTCATCTAACAGAAACATATATCGCTTTACATATCGCAGATTTCTGCCTTCATCTATAAACGTGTCATGCAACGCGAGTTTAGCCTTTAACGCACCTTTCTTTCGGATAATGAGTTTAAATTTTTTTTCAACATCCCTTGGTGTATTTGCGTCGACATAACCATAAGTAACCTTCCAATTATGCAATTCGGTATTGACGGAATTCAGGTCCCGGGCGACTGCATTACGCAAATTCAGTAAGGGTTGTAGCGCCTTAGTTTGAGCATCCATCGCATCAAGGGCAGCTTGGAGCTCCTTTGATAACTTGGGCACATATTTTTCCATGATGTTTTCTTGAAAAAACGGCTCAAGGTCAGGTAGTTGAGCTTGAATCTGTTTTTTGGCAAATTCAGTTCGATTAGCCACCTCAACAGTAGAAAATTCTCTTCCTTCAGGAATTAAAGCCAATTCACCAATGTAGTTCAAACGCCCGTAATCGACTGTAAATGTTGCCTGAAGGCCTCTATAAGTTTTTAGTTCTTGTCCGTAGGGCTTGCAGCCAAAGGCAAGGACGCCAAACTCTCCTTGACCGTCTACTTCAACAAAATGAATTTGGTCCATGAGCTTGTCTTGTCCAAAATTATCAAGACTATTTTTCCCAGGAAAAACGGCATTGGTGACGTCCCACTGACCTTCAGAGTTTTGCTGACCAAACTCAATATACATTGACTCGCAAGCCGTCGTTCGAATGGGCTTAACCTGAAACGCGACAGCAGAAGTTTTGTTATTTTTCATCGCATCTAGAACATATGCGGCGTTTGTCACATAAGGCTTAGGCCCGGGCGGTGCCTCTACCTGCTGAGAACATCCTACGGCAATCAATACTGGTATCAACAAAAGCGGCTTAAAATACTTGAATCGCATAATTATGGCATAAAATTAGAAATTGCAGATGTCAATTTAGGTGAACATCAAACTAAGACCCTAATAAATAAGGCCCAAGCTTTTCAATCATCCACTTGGGTGCCCTCTTCGGCCTCCCCTCTGGCGTGATGGAAGCCGCTTCACTAATCGCTGTAACTAACAACTCATCGCCGCGATAACAGGCTTGGGAGACCCAGAGCCGCGCGCCTTTAAATGAATCATAAGTTGTCACAATCGTTAAGTGGTCATCAATACGGGCAGGCTTTTTATATTCGAGTTCTATCTTACGAATGGCAAAGGCGAGCGGGTCATCCCCGTCCCAAAGCTCGGAGTGATGAAAGCCGACGAGGCGAAAAAAACTACTCCGCGCGCGCTCAAAAAAGCGCAGATAATTGGCGTAATAAACAATGCCCGTAAAATCGGTGTCCTCATAGAAAACACGCAAGGGATAGTGATGTTCCCGCCCGTGAAGCGCGCCCATTGTCGGTTCTTCGGCTGGCCCAGAGTTATCCATCTGTACCATCTCCAAACAGTTGCGGCGCAATAGGCTGAACAGGCGCTTGCAATCCTAAATGCGCAAAGGCTCTCGCGGTCGCCACGCGGCCCCTTGGCGTGCGCTGCAAAAATCCCTGCTGAATGAGGTAGGGTTCAATGACGTCTTCCAGCGCATCACGGGCCTCACTAAGTGCCGCCGCGAGCGTATCCGCCCCAACAGGGCCGCCGCCAAACATTTCGCAAAGCGCGTGGAGATAGCGCATATCTTGCTTATCGAGGCCAATATCATCAACACCCAAACGAATGAGCGCGGCATCGGCAGCCGCCTTATCAATTGTCGTATGACCATTATCTTCGGCGAGGTCACGCACGCGGCGCAGGAGCCGCCCCGCAACCCTCGGCGTTCCGCGTGCACGGCGGGCAATTTCACGTCCGCCATCCGCCGTCATATCCATATCGAGCTTCCCCGCCCCGCGCAGGACAATCTTGGTCAGTTCTTCGGTATCATAAAATTCGAGCCGCACAGGAATTCCGAAACGGTCCCGCAATGGCGTAGCGAGTAGCCCTGCTCGTGTGGTCGCGCCAATTAATGTAAAGGGCGCGAGATCAATCTTGATAGAGCGCGCCGCTGGTCCTTCCCCTATAATAAGGTCGAGCTCAAAATCTTCCATGGCGGGATAAAGCACCTCTTCGACTACAGGATTAAGGCGGTGAATTTCGTCAATAAAAAGAACATCGCGCGGTTCGAGATTGGTCAGCAGCGCCGCCAAGTCTCCCGCTTTGGAAATCACAGGACCAGAGGTCGAGCGGAAATTCACGCCAAGCTCTCGCGCCACGATTTGAGATAATGTTGTCTTACCCAGTCCGGGCGGACCAGAGAGGAGTAAATGATCCAAAGGCTCTTCCCGCCGCCGCGCCGCTTCTACATAGACTTTTAAATTTTTTATCGCGCTCTTTTGCCCGACAAAATCGCCAAAAGACAATGGCCGCAACGCACGGTCACGCCCGTCCCCGACTTGAGGTTCGTTTGATATGATACGGTCTTCAGTCATGTAGAGAGCCAACTCTTCTCCCCATTTATGGGGGGAAGTACCCACGCAGTGGGGGATGGGGGGCTGTTACGTTTATGAACGATGTTTTGGCAAGATACGAAACTCCCCCCCATCGACCTTCGCCTGACGGCTACGGCCACTTCCCCCCATAAATGGGGAGAAGAAAGTTCTATGCGCAAAGCTTCAATCACTTCTTACTCGGCTCCTAATTACTCAATTCCTTAAGGGCCACCTTAATTAAATCATCAAGCGGCGGGTCTTCCGGGAAAGTGTTATAGGCGGAGGCCACGGCCCGCAAGGCATCGGATTGACCAATGCCCAAATTCTCAAGCGCGGAAACAGCGTCATTACGCAGGCGCATATCTGACAGGCCTTCACTCCGCTCAGCCGCTGAGGGTGTTCCGCCGCTGGGCTTGGTAAAGACCGACTGAAACCCACGTCCTGCCGGCGCAGGCTTTCCCGAAAGCTCAACCGCGATACGTCCCGCTGATTTCGGCCCAATACCCTTAGCGCGCGCAAAAGCGGTTTTATCTTCGAGGCTCGCGGCGGATAAGATTTGCCCTGGCGTCATAATATCTAAAATAGCCAGCGCCGCTTTCGGCCCAACGCCCTGAACGGATTGCAAACGGACGAACCAAGCGCGTTCTTCCTCACTATGAAATCCATAAAGCGTAATCGCTTGTTCCCGCACATGGGTTTCGACATGCAAGCAAACCGTTTCGCCAACGCCAAAATTTCCGAGCGTACGGGATCCGCAGGTCAGCAAATAGCCCACGCCATTCACATCGACAATCGCCTCACCCGTCCCCGCCATGAGGCACGTGCCTGTTAACATGCCTATCATTTTTCATCCTCAACATAAGGCACGCGGCCATCTCGATTTGCTGGCGGCGAAGCCGTGACATCCCCGACATAGATAACGCCATCATACCAATCTTTTTGATATTGGCGCCCAATGAAAGGCGCAATTTCAGCCTCATCTTCGTTGTACATTATTTGTAGAATTTCTGATTTGGCCAAGTCACTGTCGGCACCTACATAAGCACCAGACTTATATTGCTTACAATCTTCTGGCTTACCACTTCGACAGTTCCAAGCTGTACCACCTTTATGGACGATAAAAAAACTTGATGTATAGGGAGCGGGCATATGCTTTGCCATTAGATCATAAGAAGACGTGCCTCTTTCCCTCCTGTCACGTCTCGCGTGAAGATTTCCAACCAGAGCGATGGTCTTTTGTGCTGATTGGGAGCTGACCAGAATATTTTCGGCCATTTTCTTTTCATAGGCTTGTGTGTAAGAATTGCGATCATCGAAATTTTCCTGATTAAGATCGTCTGCTTTGAAAGCCGTAAAACTAAGATCTTGACCCGCGGTCATATAAGATCGCGCCTTATCGATGAGGCTAAGCATGGCTTCACTGGACCTACCATCCGTAAATTCTGATTTCCATGCCCAGTCATCAAATAACGCTAACTTATCATCATCTCGACCTTCAGTGTCTAAGTAAGACATGTAGAGACCCGCATCATCTGAAACCTCCAATGCCAGATTAGTTTTGAACCCGCGCGCTAGACTATGGCATAAAAGCGCTTCTACCAAAGCAGGCGGTTCCTGCATTCCATGAGACTCGCCAACAATGATGACGCGAGGCGTCTCAGCCTCAAACAACGGCTCTAGATTTTGAATCTCGGGACAGTCCTTAAGACTCAAAGCTTGAGAACTTTTAGGATGACTCTGAGAGCAAGCTGTTAAGGCGAGCGTTATACATAATATTCCTTTGGAAAAAACTTTCATCCAACCCTCCGAAACAATGCGCCCGCCGCCTTCACCCTATGCGCATGACAAATCGCAATGGCGAGGGCGTCTGCCGCGTCGCCTGCTTTGACGCCGCAACCTGGCATGAGGACATTCATCATATGGGCGACTTGGGCTTTATCCGCCGCGCCGGTGCCGACGACAGATTTCTTGACCGAACGCGGAGAATATTCGCCAACGCCCAACCCCGCCAGACTACCAGCGAGCAAGCAGGCAGCCCTTGCATGACCGAGTTTAATCGCGCTGGCGGCATTATTCTTCATAAAGGCCTCTTCGACAGCAGCCTCGGATGGGTCATGCAGGCGGATAACATCGGTGATAGTTTCGAATAGCTCTCTTAGACGCAAATGTAATTCCATCTTGGGGTTAGGCTTAATCACGCCGTGGGCCACATGACGGATTTTAAGCCCTTGCGCTTCCACCACGCCCCAACCGCAAGCGACAAGCGAAGGGTCTAGCCCGATGATCCGTATAGATTCCATAATGAGAACACTAGGGGAACATTTGTCATCTGCCAAGGATTATTGCGTTAACAAAACCTTACCGCGCCGCGCTGAAAACATAGCGCTTTTGCGCGACATTTACATTAGGCGGGCGGGACTTCTCCTCGAACCAATCCCAACCCGTTTTCAGATTTTTCCAAAATGCGGCATTAGGATTGTCTTTATTCGTGCGGAGGTTTTCATCCGTCATCGGAAAAGGAAAAGCATGAACGCGCACAAAGGGCTGCCCGCTTTTAAAAGCCGCGCCCATCAGCGTATAGATTTCTTCAATCCCCTTATCCGTCATGGCATAACACCCGATAGAGACACAATCGCCATGCACCATCAAGAAGTCGCCGGTTCGGTTATAAGCGCGGTCATAAGCATTCGGGTAACCAAGATTGAAGCTAAGATGATAACTTGAATACGGGTTCATCTGCGCAGGCTTTACAAAGTAAAACCCTTCAGGTGACTGACCATCGCCTTGCTTAAGTTTCGGGCCGAGCTTTCCAGAATAGGTGCAGATATCCCATGTCTTAAAAAGCACGAAGTCCCCTTCATTATTTTTAACAAAGGCTTCAAGTTTCCCGCGTGTGTCCTTTGGGTTTTGTGTTTTGGTGACACGCAAAAAGACAGGATCACCGAGGTTTAAGCCCTTCTTGGTTAAGGCATTCTGTAGCGGTGCTGTAAAACGAGCTTCAGCCTCTTTGCTACGTTTTGTTTCTGGCATTTTTGCAGAGCTTGTCTGTGCCCCGCAAAAGATAAGCAAAATGAGAAGCGATTGAAAAACTTTGAACATATCTTTCATAACTAAAAATATACGGCCAAATAAAGACGCGTTTTTATATATGCGCGAAGTTCAGGCAGATTTAGAAAGCTTGCCATGATATCGCCTTATCTTGGGCAAATCACCGCCCTGATTATCTCCCACCGCTGACATATTACTTTAACGGGAGAACAATATGACACTCAAACACCTTATTTTAAGCATTAGCGCGCTTTCGCTATGTGCCTGCGCGTCGACCACACAATACACATCCGGCCAAGATTACTTGGCGCGATATGATAATAGTGCCGTATTGTCCGCATCGTCTTCAGGGTCCATCGAATCCGATATTCGTACTATTGCTGCGATAGAGCCTGACTTACAATTCCCGGCCCGCATCGGTTTGGCCCGTATTGAACGCGGCAATCTTATCTCAATACCACAAGATGAGAGTGAGGCTTGGGCGACACTACATCGCCGCTTGGGGCCGTCATTCGGAGAGTTTGTTCCTGTTTCGCCGCTCATTGCGTCTATGGTGAGCAAGGTTGAAAAAGGAACACCCAAAGCCCGGGCTGTCGTAGATAATGTCCGCCGCGGGAGTGCACGGCAGCATTTAGATTATGTCCTTATATATGAAGTCTCAGATACAACCGATTCAAACCGCAACGCGCTACAAATTGCAGATCTTTCTATATTGGGACTTTTCGTTCTGCCATCTCGCAATATGAAGGTAGACAGCACCGCCACAGCTATGTTGATTGATGTGCGCAATGGTTACCCTTACGGAACCGCAACGGCATTTGCAGAGCGTAAAGCTGTTACGACGGTCGTCGGCTCAAGCGGACGTAAAGCCAAATTAAAAGACAAAGCCCGCGTCATAGCCGTTGAAAACTTAACAAGCGATGTCGAAGACTTTATGTTCGAGCTTAGAGATATCGCTACAGAGAAATTCGCGGAATATTAGCTAGCATTTACTTAGCATTCAGCCTGATGGCCGAAAGCTGCCTTAATTGGCGGCTTTCGGCTTTTTTGCGCCACATTACCAAAACATTGCCTTGAAATTATCACAGAGCCAGCAAATCCCCGCCCTTATCGCGCGTCATAAAAGTCTCATCAACACAACACAGGCTCAAGGAGGGCTGAACCCATGACCAACTTAAAAATGACAAAACTTTTCAAAACCGCTGCAATCGCCGCTTTAATCACAGGCTTTACCAATAGTGCTGCCGCGCTGGAGATTATCAACCCACTCTATGTACCGGGCACATCCATCGAACTCTTTGACGGGCCAGTTTTATCGCAATCAGACATAAAGCAACCCGCCTTGGACAGCACCGCTAAAATCGCTGTTGCGCGTTTGGATGGCGGCCGTCTTATCCCAACGCCTTATGGTGAAGAGGTTGATTGGAAAATGCTCAACAAGCGTACAGCCAATAATATCGAACTTATGAGTGCCGGTGACTATATCAAATACATTCCTGAAATTGCTTATCCGGGACAAGACACTGATAATAAAATTGATGAAGTTCGGATTACGGCGGCGTCTAAGGGTTACTCCCATGTCTTGATTTACGGCGTCGGTCCAGATGCCTCTTGGGCGAGTTTTGGCGGCAAAGCGCTACGCGAGACAGGCCTGACAGTACATGCGGGGTGTGACAGCTGGCAAAAGGCCAAAGCGAAAGCTTTACTCGTAAATGCTTACACAGGTGAAGTGCTTGGCGCGGCAACAGCTGAGAACGTTGAGTATAATATCGGCGAACTTGCAGACAATGTCGGACAGCTCGTGAGCTCTCTTACTGAGACTTAAACCTAACACAAAGCCGAACTCTCCTCTCAAAACTTCGGCTTGAAATGGCAGACGCGCAACCTCCCCCAGCTGCGCGTCTGCCAAAACTTATCCCCATTATCCACGGGATTATTTGGGGATATAAATCTTTTGGCTTGTCTGGACTTCACATAAGACCTTTAGCGCTTTCAGTCTCACCCATCTTAGCCTATATGAGCCCATGGCATTTATCGCAGACAACGACTCGGGCATTGCGTCCGAACTAGACTCGACACCTCAGAGTCAGGAGGCTGAGCAGGCCCTTATCGGCGCATTGCTCTATGATAATGAGGTTTATCACCGTGTCTCAGGCATTGTTCAGGCCAAGCATTTTTACAATCCCATACATATTCGTATTTACGACTCAATCGCCATTTTGATTGAGCGCGGTAATCTTGCCGACGCGATTGTCCTCAAAAACAGATTTTCACAAGATGAAACGCTCGTCGATATTGGCGGCGTGGAATATTTAGCGCTCTTACTGGATAATGCTCCGCCCGGGTCAACAGCCCCGGAATATGCCAAATTGATATTTGATATGGCAATGCGGCGAGAACTTATCCGTTTGGGTGACGATATTAAAGCCGAAGCCACTGACCCTGACAGTGAAGCTAATGCTCAGACCCAAATCACAAAGGCCGAAAGCCAACTTTATAACTTGGCCGAATTAGGCGGAACGCAATCCGGCTTTGTAAGCTTTGAAAACGCCCTTATAAAATCCATTGAGATGGCCTCTGCCGCCTACTCGCGGGATGGTCATCTATCAGGCACCTCAACTGGACTTGTGGATCTTGACAGGCAATTAGGCGGCATGCACCGCTCTGACCTTGTTATTTTGGCGGGCCGTCCTTCTATGGGTAAAACCTCATTGGCGACGAATATTGCCTTTAACATAGCCAAAAAATTCAAACGCGAAAAAGATGATAATGGCATTGAGAAAACGACCGAAGGCGGCGTGGTTGGCTTTTTCTCTCTTGAGATGAGCTCTGAACAGCTCGCGACACGTTTGCTCGCTGAACACTCACAAGTTCCCTCCCATAAAATTCGCCGCGGCGATATCACGGCAGAGCAATATGAACATATCCGCGATAGCGCAGAAGAAATTTCTCGCCTTCCTTTGCACATTGACGATACTGGCGGTATCTCTATCGGAGCTCTGTCAGCAAGAGCTCGCCGTTTAAAACGCATGGTAGGCCTCGACATGATTGTGGTGGACTATTTGCAGCTTTTGACAGGCGGCGCTGGCATGAATTCCAGCACCAACCGCGTGCAGGAAGTCTCAATGATTACGCAGGGCCTAAAAGCCCTCGCCAAAGAACTCGACATCCCCGTTCTAGCCCTCGCCCAGCTCTCACGGCAGGTCGAACAGCGCGATGATAAACGCCCGCAGCTCTCTGACCTTCGCGAATCTGGCTCAATAGAACAGGATGCGGACGTGGTGATGTTTGTCTACCGCGAAGAATATTATGTCGCGCGCTCTGAGCCCTCCGAAGGCACGGAAGAACATCTGAAATGGCAAGAGGAAATGGAACTGCTTCACGGCAAAGCCGAAGTTATTATTGGCAAGCAACGTCACGGCCCCATCGGCACGGTCAAACTCTCCTTTAACCCTGACCTGACTAAATTTGGCAATCTCGCTCAAGATGACCGTTTTGGCGGCGATCATTAAGGTTATACTTCTAAATTGATGAGCGAAATCATTAACAAAAATATCCTCGTCACGGGTGCATCACGTGGAATTGGCGCAGCCATCAAATCGGTCTGCGAAAAACAAGGCGCTAAGGTCATCGCTCATGCAAGCCGTCCAAGCGTCAATACAGATGATTCGTTTCTCTATGAAGATTTAAGCTTAGCTGGCGCAGGGGAGCGGCTTTTCAAAGCTGCTCTTAAGACCGTAGATCATATCGACGCTGTAGTGAATAATGCAGGCATATATATACCATCTACCTTATCAGGTGCAGATTGGAATGAAGGCTGGACAAAAACCATGGCCGTTAATGTCCAAGCACCTGCTGATATTTGCCGCGCAGCTATCGCCCATTACAGAGACACAAATGGCGGACGAATTGTGAACATCGCCAGTCGCGCTGGCCATCGTGGCGACGGGATTGATCACGCGGCCTATGCAGCATCCAAAGGCGCAATTCTTGCGATGACAAAAACATGGGCGAGAGCTTTATCAGGCGAGAATATACATCTTTATGGCATCGCGCCTGGCTGGGTAGAAACGCGTATGGCTCCGCAAGATATTGAAAACCGCAAGAAAGCCGTCGCTGACATTCCCTTAGGCCGCGTAGCCCTACCAGAGGAAGTTGCTAACCTTGTCGCATTTCTACTCTCCGACGCTTGCCCATCCGCTGTCGGCGCAACATTTGATGTTAACGGCGCAAGTTATGTGCGGTAAATAAAGATTATAGCCGCTAGACACAATCTGGTCTTTCTTTCGCCATAGGCTTAGTCTAATCCCGCTTTCATGAGCCACCCGCCCATTAGCTACTCAACCCGACCCACCCTGCGGGTTAATCTTGATAATTTGCGTTACAATTATGAGGCTATAAAGGCGCGTGTCGGAACCGCTAAGATTGGTGCCTGCGTAAAGGCTGATGCTTACGGACTTGGGGCAGCACAAATTAGCCGAGCTCTTTACGGTGCAGGTTGCCGGATCTTTTTCGTGGCGACAGCAGGAGAAGGTAAAATTCTGCGAGATAGCGTAGGGCCAAACTCTGCTATCTATGTTCTCAATGGCCCCTCGCCTCGCGACAAAGGTGTATTGCTCGGCGCAAAGCTAAAACCCGTTATCAACTCGCTGGAGCAAGCCCGTTTTTGGGCGCAGGTCTCGGGTAGCGTGAATGAACCGCCTTATACGGCCATCCATATTGATACAGGCATGAACCGCCTTGGGTTTAGTGAGGAAGAGTTCAAAGAATTTGCGCGCGATAAAAAGCTCTGGAATGCGCTAAATCCCGAATGGGTTATGAGCCACCTCGCTTGCGCGCCGGATAGTGAACATCCGCTCAACGCCAAGCAGCTTTCTAAATTCAAACGCGCTGCAGCGCAGCTGCCCATGACGCCGCTTAGCCTCGCCAACACCGCCGGAACATATCTGGGCAAGCCCTATCAATTTCAAATGGTGCGGCCAGGTATTGGCCTTTACGGCGGTTACGCGACAACGAAACCAGAGCAGGAGGACATAAAAACAGTCGTCACCTTGCTCGCGCCCATCCTTCAAATTCGTAACATTAATAAAGGCGACACGCTTGGATATAATGCCAGCTACACAGCGCCGCGCGATATGCAAATTGCTGTTTTGGGCGCAGGATATGCAGACGGCATTCCCGTTCTATCGTCCAATAAAGGTTATGCTACCCTCCATGACGAAGCGGTGCCAATCGTTGGCCGTGTCTCTATGGATATCACCATGGTCGATATTACGGATGTTCATATGCATAAAGAGGTTGGCGGCGTAGTTGTTTTTCGCGGCGATCAGCTTGAAAATGAAGCCTCAGAAATCGGAACGATTAATTATGAAATGCTCACGCGGCTCGGGCAAAGATTACGCCGTGATTACGGGAAACCCGAAAAGAAGGAGACTGCGCCCAAGCCAAAAAGCAACTACCAATCCTCTAAATCAACTAGGCCCAGCACGGCGAAAACCGGCTTCCAGAAAGGCGGTTACAAAAAAAATGGCGGGCAGAAACGCCGTTGACTTTTCATTCAGCCAAGCGGGATTGCACATTTCTGGTTGCAGGTTTTATTGCCATGTAATTGCGTTCAAAATCAATAAAGAGCGTTTCATCTGCAAAAAGCTTCATACCTGCAATGACAAAAGGTTCATCTGAAACACCCAGAATATCAAGGCTCTTAAAGTCCATAATGATAAAGTCTTTGTCCTTCCAAAATCTCTGACCTCCGCGAACTAGTTCCATGTTTAAGATAGCGATAGGTTCAAATGTGCCAATAGCGCCCTGCAGTTCCCAATCCTTACGTAAACGCTTCCTTATCGGTTTCGCTTGAGAAAAACTCGCCGAGGACCAATTCATAGCGTTAAATTCTGCGCCTGTATCGACAAGCGCGGGTGTCAGACGTCCATCCACTCTAAGCTCGATGAAGTGTAGGTCTCTGTCATCCGCCAGAAAAGGGTTTTCAAGAAGCTCGACACGCCGCCAATAGTTGGGCACATATATTTGGGATGCATTCGGAATAAATCTCATCTCGCGCAATACTGGAGAAACATAAATTTGGTAGTCGGATAAGACATCCATTCCAATCAAGCCGTCATAGTCTTTAGCTTGTTCAGAACCTAAACTTCTGTCTTCCAAAATGACCATGGGCTTATTCAAAAACTGGAGAGATCCAATTTCTACATTGGGTATATTGACTAAGCGATGCTGTTTGGACTGCATCATGCCATGAACCATTGTATCTTTGTGAGATGTCAGATTTAAATCGAGTTGCTCCAATGAGGATTCAAAAATTGCCGACTGTGTAGCTCCAGTATCTAAGATAAACCTTAGAGTTTGCCCGTTAATTCTGACATCTTCCGCAACGATAAGCCCTTTCTCCGTAAAACTCATCTTTATCGGGATAGCCGTATTTTTTTCCATAGCCTCTCCCAAGGCCACAGGGAGTTTGGGATTGCTTACACATCCTCCCAAACCTAAGGCACCCACCGAAACCAGCGATATTAACAACTGACGCATATCAGAACTTACCATAAGTTGCTTTGAATGTCTCGTAAGTCGCAATTTGTCAAAACACATTGGCATGATAGTGTAATTTAAGACTGTTCATTGGCTCTGCCTATGGGTAAATATGATAAAACCAATTAGTCACGGCTGAAAAAAAACTCTAACTAAGTTAAATATATAATCCCAATAATGAATCGGAGAGACCTATGGGCGACCAACCTTTTGATATTAATGAAGAAAATGCTGTTCCTGTCGGCAAATGCCCCGTCATGCACGGAAAGAGCAAAGCGCATTCTTCCGCCGGGACTGCGGCCTTGCAACATTGGTGGCCCGACCAGCTCAATCTCAAAATGCTCAATCAAAACGGTCCCAATGTTAATCCTATGGGCGAAACGTTCGATTATGCCGCAGCCTTTAGAAGCCTTGATCTTAAAGCGGTTAAAAAAGATCTTGCCGATTTGATGACAGATAGCCAAGACTGGTGGCCAGCCGATTATGGCCACTATGGCGGTTTCTTTGTCCGTATGGCCTGGCACAGCGCGGGTACATACCGCACATATGACGGACGCGGCGGCGCAGGCTCAGGCACACATCGTTTCGCACCTCTTAATAGCTGGCCTGATAATGGCAACCTTGACAAAGCCCGCCGCCTTCTTTGGCCAATCAAATCAAAATACGGCAACAAACTCTCTTGGGCTGACCTTTTCATCCTGACGGGTAACGTCGCCATGGAAACCATGGGTTTGAAAATGTTCGGATTCGCCGGAGGACGCGAAGATGTTTACGAGCCTGAAGAAGATATTTATTGGGGTCCTGAAACAGAGTGGCTCGATGATAAGCGTTACACAGGTGAGCGCCAACTCGCGACCCCGCTCGCCGCAGTTCAAATGGGCCTGATTTACGTTAATCCTGAAGGTCCAAATGCCGTTCCTGATCCCCTCGCCTCCGCATTTGATATCCGAGATACCTTTGCCCGTATGGCGATGAACGATTACGAAACCGTTGCGCTTGTTGCCGGAGGTCACACATTCGGTAAAGGCCACGGTGCTGGGTCAGAAGACCTCGTCGGTGTTGAGCCTGAAGGCGCGGGCCTGGAATCCCAAGGTTTAGGCTGGGCGAATACCCACGGTACAGGCATGGGCGACGATACCACAACGGCTGGTTTTGAAGGCCCTTGGACTCCTACGCCCGATACATGGAATATGGAATATTTCGAAGTTTTGCTCGGATATGAGTGGGAGAAAGTCACAAGCGCTGCTGGTCATGTTCAATGGCAACCTAAGGCTGGCCAAGATGCGCCCGAAGCGCCAATGGCACATGATCCATCTTCAACACAGCCGCTTATGATGACCACGGCTGATATGGCTCTGAAGTTAGATCCTGAATATGCAAAAATCTCCAAGCATTTCCTTGATAATCCTGATGAGTTCGCGGATGCCTATGCTCGCGCATGGTTTAAACTAACGCATCGTGATATGGGCCCTAAAGTCCGTTACCTCGGCGACGAAGTTCCAGCAGAGGACTTAATTTGGCAAGATCCTGTTCCAGCTCATACTGGCCCGCTTGTTACGGATAAAGAGATTGCCTCGCTCAAGAAACACATCTTGGATTCAGGTTTGACAGTTTCACAACTTGTCAACACAGCCTGGGCCTCAGCCGCGACATATCGCGGCTCTGACAAACGCGGCGGCGCTAATGGTGCCCGCATTCGTCTCGCGCCTCAAAAAGATTGGGACGTCAATAAAGGCACAGCGGATGTTTTAGCCGTGCTTTCAGATATCGGGACTAAGACAGGCGCTAACGTTTCTCTGGCCGACTTGATTGTTCTTGGCGGTTGTGCCGCAATCGAGAAAGCCAGCGGCCTGTCAGTACCGTTCACACCTGGCCGTACGGATGCCACGGATGAGCAAACTGATGCTGAGGCGTTTGATGTCTTGGAGCCTAAATTTGATGGCTTCCGTAATTACCGTAAGACAGATGATCCGCGTTCAACAGAAGCTCTTTTAGTAGATCGCGCGCAACTCCTCGGCTTAACAGCCCCTGAGATGACAGTCTTGGTCGGCGGGCTACGCTCACTCGGCGCCAATGCACATGGGTCATCTCATGGCGTTTTCACCGATAATGTCGGCACGCTCTCCAATGAGGTCTTTGTCAATCTACTCAGCATGGATACTGTTTGGTCTGCAAAAGATGATGCAGAAGAAATCTATGAAGGCCGTGACCGCAAGAGCGGCGACGTCAAATATGTCGGCACACGCGCAGACCTAGTCTTCGGATCAAACTCTGTGTTGCGCGGTCTTGCTGAAGTCTATGCCGAAGCCGGCGCCGAAGATAAATTCAAACGCGATTTCATCGCGGCTTGGAACAAAGTCATGATGGCCGACCGCTTTGACGTTAAAATGGATGAAGTCGCCTAGGTTAGTTATCTAACTAGACTGTAAAAAAGCTATAAATATAGACGGCGTCTCAATGACTTGAGGCGCCGTTTTTATTGCCCAGGCTTGTAATCACGTGCGGCATTGGGCAAAACCTCTTCGAGGGTCATAGGCATACGCTTATACTCTCCCCGGGCAAATAGTGGTGCTTGATCATCAAAATGGGGTGAATTTTCATCCAGCGTGGCTGCTCCATATTGATGAATAGTTTTCAGCGTAAGCTTTCCAGTCTCGTCCCAATCCGCATACATAATGTGAGTATCTCCTGCGAAAGCATTCATGATGCCGTCTTTGGAAATTCCGTCGCGGTCCGCATAGATAGCCCGTAAAACATCAGGCCCGCCATCCAGAGGCAAATCAACATCACCGCGCTGAATACGGTTTATCTCGCCCCACTCAGGGTCGATACGGCCAAATCTTTCTTTCAGCTCGTTGGCCGTTTTCTTTAGCATTTCCATCGGGTCAGCTTCAGGCTTGATAAATTCATATCCCAAAGCCCGCGTCCCTGTAATGATCGCTAGTGCGGCGCCGCGATTGTCTTGGGTCGTGTCCCCATCCCAATTTCGTAGAACCTCTTGCGCTTCTTTCACCAAAGGATCATCAGATGGCGTCGCGACTAGCTCAACGACCATTTGCATGACCGCACTTTGAGGGTCATATTTCGTGTCTGCCCGATACCGAATAAGCTCTTCCTCGGTGATTTCCGTATCAGGTTCAAATAGTGCCAAGGCTCTACGTGCGCGGTTTGTCATGCGCGGTTCTAGCCCCATCGTTTCTGAAAAATCTTCGCGCTTATTATTACATTCCGCGCTCGTAATTTTAAACGGTGTTGAATTTGCTGAGAATAACCAGCCGCAGTCAGGATTCCAGATTTGCGGCAGTTCTGACACATCACGAAAATCTGTCCAGATAAGTTTAGATTGATCCCCCGGAAGAGCTTTCTGCCAATCAGGACCCTCAATGCGCCGCGGCATACGGGCATTATAAATCTCGCCAATATTGCCCTCTTTATCGGCATAGGTGATGTTAAAACTCAACACGCCATTTTGCTCGAGCGCTTCGCGCCATTCGGCCATGTTGGTGGCTTTTCCCATGTCATACCATTGCTGCAGCGCCCCTACACCCTGAAGCCCAGCGAAACGTATTGCGTAATATCCAGTCGGCGTTTCCAGCACGGGCCCATGTTCTGACCAGAGCACGTCACGCGTAATTGGAAGTGAAAACGGCCCGAATAACTTAACCCGAAACTTGGATTTTGTGATTTCAAAGTCACGCCATTCACCGTCGAGCTTATATTGCGTCGGTTTCTTTTCTCGGTTTGTCTCGAGCACATAAATATCAACAAGGTCAGGCTGATTGACCGTATGAGCCCAACCCAAATTAGGTGTCACGCCTTGTGCCAATATCGGCGTTCCCGGAAAACTTGCTCCCGCTAAATTTAGACCCTCTTCAGATACCATATGCGCCTCATACCAAGCATAAGGTCCATTCATCGGTTGATGCGAATTAACAATCAACCGTGTGTGCCTATCTACAGATTTTGACGGCGCTATAGCGAATGCGTTTGACCCTCTGACCGCCTCGGGTAAGTTTAGAGAAGACTGTTGCTGCCAAGGCGATACGGCAGGTTTATTTTCATCTGTAAACAGCTCTTCCAGCTTACCGTCCAGCCGGTAAAAAAAAGGCGTGGCCCAGGTATACCCAGCAACAACATCCTTCTCAGTGACAGGAAGTAATCCTGGCAAAACACGGTCAGGGTTTTCGATTGCAAAGAAATTGATGGCATCAGCATAAGCTTTTGCGATAGCTTTAATCTGCGGCGTAATTTCCGAGTCATATTTACCATCCACAGCTTCACGGACTTTGAATAAATCATAGAGGTAATCCTGCGGGGCAACGTCTTTGCCTTTATATTGCGCGCTCATCCCGCGCGCCGCAATTATAACATCCTGTATCGTTTCCCAATCATCCTCAGCATGAGCATAGCCATAACCAAAGCTAGCATCGGCATCAGTTTTACCGAAAATATGAGGTACGCCCCACTCATCGCGAATGATACGGGCTTGATAATTTGAGGCAGCAGCACGAACGCTTTCAGCCTTCGGCTTAGTCGAAGACGGAGTGTGCAGATAAAATAGTCCGCCCGCTACTCCAAATATAGCTAAAATGGCCGTCGTTTTTAGTAATTTACGCATAATCCCCTTGTCGATAAATACAGCAGTAAAGGCAAGTAAGATTTGGAAATCATACACCGCTGTTGTAGGCTTGGGTCACATTCTGGAGATGAATATGACTGATAAAGCGATGAACCTATCTGATATCAACCCGCAGGAATTGCTTGAGCAAATTCTGGCGGCTGGCAAAAACTTAGTCAAACAAGGCCAAGCCCAAACAGGCGGCCTGACAGTAAAAGGCAAAGAGATTGCTGCAAAAGGCGAAGATTACTTAGTCGACAAACTGAATTTGGAAGACACCGAAGTCAGCCGTGAGGCGCTGCGCAAAGGCGTTGGCACTGGCGCGGCAGCTGGGGCGATTGCACTTCTTCTCACGTCGCGCTCAGGACGCAAGCTGGCCACTTTGGGCGGATTAAGTGCCTTTGGCGTGCTAGCCTATAAAGCGCATAAGGCCGGAAAAATGCCGACGAGTGCAGACGAAGTTATTGGTCTTCTCAAAGGTCCAAAGGCTGATGAGCGCGCCGCAATACTACTCAAAGCCATGGTTTCAGCCGCAAAAGCCGATGGCTCCCTTCATGACGAAGAACTCGACATCATCAAAGCCTATGAAGGAGCAAGCGTCGAAGCGGTTCAAGCCGTAATGGACCAACCCGCCAACGCTAAAGCCATTGCCGCTTTAGCTAATAATGACCAAACTGCCGCTGAAATTTATGCTGTATCTTGCCGCGTGGCCAATGGCCTCAACCCCAAAGAACGCGACTATCTTGACCAACTCGCCATGGGCTTAAAACTAGACCCTGAACTTGCGGCTAAAATAGAAACTGAGATGCGCACGGGGTAATGCGTCTGCTCATAATCATATTGAGCTTTATTCTCTCATCTTGTGCCGTTCCGATTGATAGTCCTGCGGCGAAGGGTAAACAGCTTCCAACGGCGGGTGAACATATTCCGCCGCCGAGCTTTCCGGTCAGTGAAGCTCCCGAAGAGGGCGAGCGTTATTGCGGCGTTAGGATGGCCCCCGCTCCTGCGACCTGCAATACGCCTGAAGAATATTGCCACCGCGAAGTTCGCGATATGTGCGGCGCAGCAGATGCCCCGGGTGTTTGCCGTGTCCGCCCTCAAATCTGCACGAAAGACTATCGTCCCGTTTGCGGGTGTGACGGCAAAACCTATTCTAACGAATGCGTTGCCAATTCAAATGGCGTTAGCGCGATGTCTCAAGGGGAATGTGAAAGCTAATGTTTCAGACCTTTTTCAAAGAGCTTCGCGCCGCCAAACTCCCTGTCACTATTCGAGAATATTTAACGCTTCTCGAGGGGGTAGATAAGAATGTCGCTAATGACAGCCTAGATGGTTTTTATTATCTGGCGCGCACAGCACTTGTGAAAGATGAGCGTGATTTAGATAAATTTGATCAAGTCTTTTCTCATGTCTTTCGCGGGCTAGATTATCTGTCTGATATATTCGGACAGGACGAACACGAAATTCCCGCCGACTGGCTGCGTAAAATGGCGGAGCAACATCTGACGCCTGAAGAAATGGCAGAGATAGAAGCGCTGGGTGATTTCGACAAAATTATGGAAGCCCTCAAAGAGCGTCTTGAAAACCAAGATAAACGCCATGAGGGCGGCAGTAAAAATATCGGCACGGGCGGTACGTCACCTTTCGGCCATGGCGGCTATAATCCTGAGGGTGTGCGCATTGGTGGACCTGGCAAGCATGGCAAGGCTGTCAAAGTCTGGGATAAGCGTCACTTTAAAAATTTGGATGGTGACCGCGAAATTGGAACGCGGAACATAAAAGTCGCCCTGCGCCGTCTGCGAAAATTTGCCCGCGAAGGCGCGGTTGAAGAATTGGATTTGGACGGCACTATTCGCGGCACGGCTAAGCAAGGATGGCTTGATATTAAAATGCGTCCTGAGCGCCGCAACGCGGTGAAAGTCCTGACCTTTTTTGATATTGGCGGGTCCATGGACGCTCATGTCAAACAAGCCGAAGAACTTTTCTCTGCCGCCCGCAGTGAATTTAAGCGCTTAGAATATTTCTATTTCCACAACTGCATTTATGAGCATGTCTGGAAGGATAATATCCGCCGCATGCGCGAAGTTACGCCTACGTGGGATATCCTGCATAAATTTGCCAGCGATTACCGCGTGGTGATTGTTGGCGATGCTGCGATGAGCCCTTATGAGGTTGCCATGCGCGGCGGCTCTGTGGAGCATTGGAACGAGGAACCCGGCGCGGTTTGGTTACAGCGGCTTGTCGAAGTTTATCCGCACCTTATATGGATAAACCCGACTGAAGAAAAATATTGGCAATATTCGCAATCGACAAAGATGATACAAGACATTATTGGCCTAGAGCGTATGTTCCCTATGACATTGTCAGGGCTCGAATCAGCTATGAAAGAATTGGCGCGCTAGCGCTCAGACTAGAAGGAAAAATCATGACACTTAAATACTTAGCCGCAGGTGCAGCCTGCCTCACACTCATCGCCTGTTCAGGGGGCGACACGACAACGATTGAAGCCAGTGATGGGACAGGGCCAACCGTGTGTCCGACCGAAAATGTTATTACGGATGTTACCGCCTACGCCGGCGATCAAATGCCTGCGGCGTCTGAAGATTATGCCGCTTGGCACGAAGCCAATGGTAAGCGCAAAGGTGTTGTGACCCTAGATAGCGGGCTTCAATATAAGATTATTCAAAAGGGCGTTAAAAACGGCCCCTCACCTGTTGGCCCGCAAGTTATTCGCGCCAATTATCATGGCTATTTCCCGGACGGAAAAGTCTTTGACAGTTCCTATGAGCGCAATGAGCCTTTGGAGTATAATGCCAATGCTTTCATCAGAGGCTGGAACGAAGCGCTGACTATGATGAAGCCCTGTTCTGCCTGGATTCTCTATGTTCCAGGCGATATCGCCTACGGTCCGCGTGGCCGCCCCGGTATTCCGCCAAATGCAACATTGGTCTTCAACATGCAACTTTTGGAAGTTAAGTAAGTCATAGCCTGAAAGCGGCATAATGGGTATTCTTTCAAGATTTTTCACGGGTACCGGGCCACAATCCCGAGACGGAACAGCTCCGCTCTCCGTCGCAAATCTGCATCAGGAGATTGCAAAGTTAACGGAAGCAAATGAAAAATATCGTGCCCGCCTGGCCGAGCGTATTGAATCAAATACAAGCTTAAAAGAAGTTATCGAGGCGCAAAAAGCTGAAATGAATGCGGTGCGTATTAACAGCCGAAAAAATATGACGCTCGATCGCATTGATACTTTTTTCACCGGCACAAAACTGCGTTTGCCCGAAGAGGCTTATCAGCGTTTCATTGCCAAATGTGAGGATAAAGCAACTCCTGATAAAATAATCGCCTTTAAGAGCGAGATGGAGAAAACGCAGCACCGGGCTTTTTACGAACAGCTCTTCACGACCGAAATGGATATGGCGCAAGGCTTTGACTTTACGGGCCTTCGTCCCATCGTAACTTTCCAGCGCGGTGAAACTGATATCGCCTATGCCGCCAAACAAGGTATGACCTTGGATGAATTGAAAGCTAATCATATCCGAATTACGATTGAGCGCTTTGATGAAATTATCAAAAAAGAATTCATAGACCCTAAGCGCGTAACAGCAGTTTGCGAAATCGGGGCCGCTTGGGGCGCAGCAACGCGATATATGCAAAACCGCTATAAGCCTGATACATTTCACGTCTATGAAATTGATACGGGCTGGGCACAATGGCTGAAGGACAATCTCGGCGTAGATTCAAAACAGTGTGACGGAGAGTCATTATCGGAGACTGAGAGCGAGTCGATGGATATATGTGTCGCCTCCTCATGTCTGTATTTTATGCCTTTCGTAAAACAGTGGAACTACCTCACCGAGTTTGCCCGCGTGCTAAAACCAGGCGGCATTGCGGTCTTTAACGTAAACCTGATTGAGAATACATCAGTGCGCACTCTCAAAGGTTTATTGGCCAATTATTTTCCGCGGCGCTCCTTTGGTTACATTCCGCAACATTGCGTTGATACGTCATTCCCTGAAGACCAATTTGAGAAGCTGGTAAAAGACCCGACCAAGGGCTTTGGCTACCAAGTTTACCGAAAGCTCTAAGATGCAAATCGCCACCTGGAATGTGAACTCCATCAATGCGCGTCTGCATGCGGTGACGAAGTGGCTGGCGGAGGCTAAGCCGGATGTTGTTTGTCTCCAAGAGATCAAAACTGTCGACGAAGCTTTCCCTCGCGAAGAGATAGAGGCGCTGGGTTATAATATCAAAACCCATGGCCAGAAGAGTTATAATGGTGTGGCTATCCTGTCAAAACATCCCATTGAGGAGGTTACGTCAGGCCTGCCTGGTGACGAGACGGATGAACAGGCCCGCTACATCGAAGCTGTTATCTCCGGCCCTCAAGGTCCTTTCCGCGTGGCGTCTATATACCTGCCCAATGGTAATCCTGTAATGGAGGAAAGCGGCGAGTTGACCGCCAAATATAAATACAAGCTTAACTGGATGCACCGTTTGAAAGACCATGCCGCCATACTCTTAGATTATGAAGAACCGCTTATTCTGACGGGGGATTACAATGTTATCCCCGAGGCCAAGGATGTTCATGACCCAAAGGGGTGGGAAGGTGATGCAGCCTACCGGCCCGAAACACATGCGGCGTGGCGGGCTCTTTTAAACCTAGGGCTTACTGAAACCTTTGAGCAACTGGATGGCCGTGCGGGGCAATATACGTTTTGGGATTATCAACGCGGGGCCTGGCAGAACAATCTGGGTATTCGCATTGACCACCTCCTGCTTTCGCCGCAAGCCGCAGACCGCCTCACCGAGTTTCGCATTGATAAAGATGTGCGCGAAGGGGTGAAGCCTTCTGACCATGTCCCGGTTATTGGAACCTTTGATCTGTAATGAACCTTAAGTGGAAAATCCTGCTGGGAATTGTCGCGGCCCTATTCATCGCCTCCTCCGTTTTTGGATGGCACATTCATACAGTTTACCGCCAATTCACAGCGTCAACAAATATAGGCCCTGCCCTCTTTGATGATGAGACGCTCGGCAATTATGGCAAGACCATCACGGCGGAACTGCGCAAGAATAATGTCAAAGCGGCAATCGTCTCTCGCTCTGGTCAGCCGCGCGACAAACTTCCTAAAGGCGTCATGTTTACCCATTCCGCCTTTTTTCTCTATCAACCCGAAACAGAAAACTATGCCGTTTATAATCTTTATCACGGAGAGGAGAACCGCTTGGTCTCGTCCCTTGTGGCAGATACGCCTGCTGATTTTCTGCGGCTTTTGCGTGAGCGTGATGCGGGGTTTATTATTCCCGATGATGCTACCCAAGAGCAGCTTTATAATTACATCTTATCGCCGCAATATGGCGCGGTGCATCAAGTCAATTACTCGCTCATTTCTAATCCCTATGACCCTCGGCTGCAAAATTGTAATGAGTTCATGCTCGATACTTTAGCGGCTATGATATGGAACACTACGGATAGTCTTGCCATCAAAGCACGGCTCAAAGATATACTCCGTCCCGCCGAGCTCAAGACCTCTCTCATTCGACGCTATATCGGGCCACTGGTGGATGAGCGATTGGTGATGGAAGATCACGAAGATAAAATCCTGACGACGACCAGCAAAACCTTGGCGAACTTCCTAGAAGATGAAAACCGCCTCAAAGCCTATTACATGCTGGACTTAGAAACGGGGGCGCAGCAAGCCTTGTAGTCCCTCACAGAAATATGGCAGCGCATGTCGCTGACCCTCTGTCCATCTCTCAGGTTTTTCAAAGGCGTTTTCCGCGTCTTTAATAGCGGGAATTAGTGATTGCAGCAGCCCTCTGTAAAATTTTCCGCGCGCTTCATCTGCCGCCTTTGCGCCCTCGCGGCCAATGCGGGCTTGCAAGCCATGAACTTTTTCAAGCAGGTAAAAAACCGCGCCGACTTCATTGATAATCGTGGTGGCCGCCTCTTGATAATTAAAGGCTTTAAAATCACGGGAAAAATCAAAGCGGTCATCGATTTCCAGTGCCACATGAAACTTGTTGCCCGCAAAAATGCATTGCACATTTCGGCCCATATAATCTTCCGCAAAATCCGTCAGCCGCGCGACAAAGTCAGGACTTAGGAGAAACCGCGCCTCGACTTGGTCATCACTATAGACCTCGAACTTACCTTCAAACTCCAGACCAGCAAACCCCACGCGTTTAAGGCCATTGACCTGCGCGGGATTGCGGCGACCCAAATCTCGCCGAATAATGGTGTGGCCTAGAAATTTAGAATGATGCGGCATGGATAAAACAATGCCCTCATATCCGCCGCGCGTATCCGTATTCGTCGCGTCAAACATGGCGTTAAATTCTTGCTCTTCGGTTTTTTGGCCGCCCCATTGCCAGTCTTGACGGCGAGCTTGGACCTTGGGCGTACTATGCGCGGTCACATCCACAAGCTCAAATTGTTGGCCCTTATAGCCTTGCCCCAAAACTTCACCGCGAAATTTAAACACGCCTGAAAGACTATGCACCATAGAGGCAGCTTGCAGCGCCATTAGGATGGCTGGCGCGCCAACATTCGGGCGATAAGACCATCCCAACGCTTCATAGATATAGCTGCGCAAGCCATGGACCTGCGCGCTGAAATCCTTGGGCGGATAGAAATCTTCGGTCTTCAACATAAATATCGCTTAGCCCAAATGATTTAAGATAAAATGAGCAGCCACAATGAAGTAGCCAAGCGGATAGGGTCGCCCAAGAGGTCAATCCCTGAGCGCCGCGTCAATAAAATCTAAATGTCCTAGCTAATCCGGCTTGAGCGGCGCGGCGCAATATGGCTCGCAATGGGCCACAAAGAGTCCCAGATAGACTAGAGTAAAATTAACAGCGCTTTTACGATTGACTAGGCTAACATAGTTCCAGTTATAAATCTGAAAGCGGCCCATCGGGGCGAGCTTGGTGCAACGCTCCAAATATTGAAAACGGGTCAGCGGAGTGTCGGGCGAGTTAGGAATAAGCGGCGCAAGGCCGCAGCAGGTATAACGGCCCACTGGCCGAATACCGCGTGCCTTCCTTGCCCGCATACGGCGCTGATGCCGTACAGGTTTAAAGCGGCGCCGAAAGCTATGGCAGCCATCGCGGCCATTTGCATATGTTGTGCGGATAGGCGCAAAGCCCTGCGTCTGATGAGATTGTCCCATAGCGCCCAAAAGCCAAGCACTCACGCGCCAGAGAAACGCCCAAATCCCGGACGGATCGGCCCCGTCAGTTTCAGGGGGGAGGGTTATGGACGACGCAACGTTCATGATAAGAACATAGCCCCGTTTAGCAGAGCGAGGATTGAGTTTTTATGAAGTAGGATAATTGTGGAGGTTTTGGGGTGTTTGAGTGAGGATTGGGTCAGAATAAAGGTCTAATCGGTATAAGGTGAGAGGTTTAAATATAGCGTTACAAAATGAAGTCTTATGTGACCGAATTGTTAGTTGGTATTGTATTTAAACTATGTAGAACCCCATTTTCGTCGACCGCAGCACTCTATAAATTTCGGTGACTTAGGTCTATTTTAAACTAAAAACAGGAATGTAAGAATGAAACTAGTTAAAACTCTTGGGGCGACTGTCGCCCTTATGTCTTTCGTTGGTGCGGCACAAGCACAAGACAGCGGTATTTATGGCAATATTGGTGTTGAAGGCTTAGACTTTGAGGGAACATCTGGAAATATCGTAGGCCGTTTTGGCTATGACTTTGCCAATTCAGGTAGTGATTTCGGTAAGTATTTTGCCGTCGAAGGCGAAGGCGCTGTCGGCGTTATTGATGATAATGACGACTTTAAAATCGACTATAGAATTGCTGGTTATGGCCGCCTGAAAGCGCCAATTGGGGAAAATGTCGAAGTCTTTGGTCGTGTTGGCTATTACTATATCGACACTGATATCGGCAGTGTCGATGATGTCGCTTTTGGCGGCGGTTTTGAATATTTCTTCAACCCGTCTAAAAAGAATTCTGTCCGCCTTGATTACACAAATCTCAATGGTGATGGCGGAAGTGCCGACGTTTACTCAATCACTTATGGTCGCCGTTTCTAAGACCTAACTTTAGTGTCTGCCGTCAGAGATAGCGGCAGACATTTTATAATATGAGACAGAGTCAAATCTGGACAAAGCTTTCTTATTGCTCCCCCTAATCCGACTTAGCTGTGAAGCTCTCTGATGGCGTGCGCCCTTACCCTCTAGTTTATCACCCCCTCAATAACATATTTAACCCGCTCATTATTTTACGATTGATGATGTAGGAATTTTGTATCCTAGGGTCTAAGCTGCGTCAGAATTATCTTAAAGAGGCAGATATGATATCCGTTCAGGATTGGCAGGCGAAAGGGCGGATAGATAAGCTTAACGGCTTTGACGTATTTCACCTTGAAGCGGGAAAATTGACTGATCCGACGCTTCTGTTGCTGCACGGATTTCCAACGGCGAGTTGGGACTGGCACAGTCTTTGGGGCGATTTAAGCGAGCGCTATCATTTAATCGCGCTGGACTTTCCCGGCTTCGGATTTTCTGAAAAACCGCGCGGACATAAATATTCAATTATGGAGCAGGCGGATACGGTTGAGGCGCTCATACGTCATCACAAACTTAGTGCGTTTCATGTCCTCGCCCATGACTATGGCGATACGGTTGCGCAGGAATTACTGGCGCGGCAAAATGAGGGCTCGGGCACTGGTCAATGGCTCTCCTGCTGCCTGCTTAATGGAGGCTTATTCCCAGAACAACACCGCGCACTCTTGATACAAAAACTTCTGCTCAGCCCCCTTGGCCCGCTAATCAACAAGCTCCAAACACGAGCAAAGTTCAAAGCGTCGCTATCGAGTGTTTTCGGCCCTGACACGCAGCCAAGTGAAGCAGAGATTGACGCCTTTTGGAGTCTGTTAAACCACAATGACGGTCTTCAAGCCTTACCGCGCCTCATCAACTATATCACAGACCGCCGCACCCATAAGACCCGCTGGTTTGAGGCTTTGAAAAACACGGCCATCCCGCTGGCTTTAATCAACGGGTCGAGCGATAAAGTGTCCGGTAAACATATGGTCGATCACTATCTTAAGGTTATTGGACAGCCAGCCTATTTGGCGCAGCTCGGTAAGATTGGCCATTACCCGCAAGTGGAAGCCCCCAAGGCCGTGTTAAAGCACTATCTCGCCTTTATGGACTCTGATGCCGTAACGGGGCAGACCATCTGATGTAAAGACCTCGCGAGGGCGATTGGAACGACTATGAGTATAAACTACAAGAAACGCATTCGCCGCACCTCCGCGCATGTGGCGTTCAGGGCATTGGCTGTCGCCATCATTGGCCTCTCTACTGCCCCGAGCTTTTCCGACATTTCGGCGAGCGCTCAGGACAGTTCGGCGCAAACCCGTTGTGAGCCAGCGGTTTTAAATACGCCGATTTTCTGGGAGGCTGATCGGCTGGCAAATGTAAAAAGCAGGCTTGCGGCTAATGACACTGCTTTGATGCCTTCTTATAAAGCGCTCCTCGCGCGGGCTGATGAAGCCCTGACAGTCGTCCCCTATTCGGTTACGGATAAAACACGCCCCGGCCCAAGCGGCGATTTGCATGATTATGTAAGCTTATCGCGTTACTTTTGGCCAAACCCCAATACCGAAGATGGCCTGCCCTATATTCGGAAAGACGGGCAATCAAACCCAGAAATAAACGGCGTAGATTTTGATCGGCGGCGCTCCCAACATATGACGGAGGCAGTCAGAGACTTGTCACTCGCGGCATATTTTAGCGGTGACAAACGCTATGCGGATAAGGCCGTGAGACTGGCCTATACGTGGTTCGTTGACGAGGACACACGCATGAACCCCAATCTGAAATTTGCGCAAGGTGTCCCCGGCCAAATACCGGGCCGCGAATTTGGTATTTTGGACACGCGCATCTATTGGGATGTGATGGATTCGATGTGGCTTTTGCAATCGGCCGATATGGCAAATGAGAAAGTCGTCAATGCTGTCAGAGCCTGGTTTGCAAATTACGGCGCATGGTTAATCACCAGTGATTTTGGTAAAAAAGCCAAGTCTAAAACGAACAATCATGGGTCGTTTTACGATGCGCAACTCTCTCATACCTTGGTCTTTGCAGGGCGCTGCGATTTGGCGAAAAAGACTCTTAAAAGCGGTCTGGATCGAACCAAAAAGCAGATTAAAAAAAACGGTCTGCTACCCGGTGAAATTGGTCGCACAAGATCGCTATTTTACCATGCCTTTAATGCCGAGGCTTTCCTACGCATGGCGCATCTTGGACAAAAACTCGATGTCGAAATCTATGAAAAGCGTAAAGGCGGCGCAGGTTCAATTAAAGATACGGTGCATTTTGTCGCCTCCTATGCCGGGCGCATAGATGAGTGGCCCTATGAAGAAATCAGTACAGACGTTAAAAAGCAAATTTGGGTTATGCTAAAAGAAGCGCAATTCGTCGATGACGGTCCCGAAATCACAGAGGCATTGGACAGGTTGGATTATGATGGCTCAGAGAATTATTTAAATCTGCTCGGCGGTGAGTAAAGCTATTCTCTTTCGTGTTTAGGGAACTCTCGGTTTTATTACGCCGTCAATAACGTCATGAACCGCGCCGATTTCGTCCAAGATTTTTTGTGTGCGGTCAGGGGCGGTTAGCGGCTTGAACATTGACCCTGCTTCGAAGCGATTGGGGGTTTCGACGACAATCAGCAAGTGCCCCTCGATAAAACCAAAGCGGATGTTTTTACCATCAACCGAGCGTTCTAAATCAATCAGTTTTTGCATAAAGACAGGATCGAGCAGATAGCGGGATTCGACTTGGTCGGTGCTGTAAGCTTCGAAGATTTTTTCAAAGACAGGATCGACCAATCCTACCCGTTTCATGTCGCCCTTTTTCTTACCTTGAAGGAAACCCTTATCGCGCAAGACAACTGTGCGGCCCAAGAACTTGCGCGGGAAACTTATCGTCATCATCTGTCCCCGCAAAGTCGTGTGCCAAGATTTGTCGCCTTTGCGCTCTAGGTGGACTTCGTGAGAGTTGAAATGCGCGCCGTAAGCTTCGCCTGTTATTTGATCTTCAAAGGAGGATCGCTTTCCACCAAATACATTTCCCGCATGATAACCTTTGGGGAGCAGACCTAAAGCGCTCCAATAGTTCAGGTCAGGTTTCTCCGTGACCTCGGGGGCAAATCTCCAACCAATATAGCGGCAAATGCTGCCTACAATTTTGTCTTTCGTTTCGCCGCGAATGCTTTTCATCAGCCAGCTATAAACCGCCGACACCCCAGCTAGGCCTACGAACCCTATGAAAAAAGCGGGCTGAAAGTTACCTAATTTGAGGGCTACAAAAAGCGCCGCGCAAATCGTCACAACGATAATAACCGCGCCATAGACCTTGGTCTTTCGCAGAGCTTCCCTGCGCGAGCCGTCCTCTGCCGCTAAAAGCGGGAAAATCTCTCGGTGATAATATTCCGAGAAACCTTTGAACTCTCCGTGATGTTCGTCAAATTGATGCATGAGGATTTGTTAGCGGAATGCGTTGGGTTTGTCATGGATAAGAGAGAGGCTCTCGCGAACCATCAATCATCGTCATAGCAACACAGCGCTTAGCGCTGACGCTACCCATGCCTTTCTATCGCGACTATCGGAAGATTGTATTTAGGCTAGAGAGCAAGGCATGGGTTCCGTCAATGCTTCGCATTGTGACGGAATGACGAAAATTGCGAGTTTTAGCTTTACCCTAAATTTGCCAGTGCCTCATTCAGCTTTTCAAGTTCTTCCTTATAGGCGGCGCGTCGGTCTTTTTGTAGGTTCACGACTTTTTCAGGCGCCTTTTCTGTGAAGGCGGGATTGATGAGCTTTTTGTCGATTTTCAGAATTTCGGCTTCTGTCTTTTCGATTTCTTTGGAGAGGCGCTTACGCTCTGCGTCTTTATCAATTAAACCGTCTAGCGGGATGGCATAGGTGACGCCGTCGACAACGGTTTGCAGCGCGCCGTCAGGCGCGGCTTTGGCCGTTTTGACGCTCTCCACTCGCGCCATCGGCGAGAGCTGCGGCGCGAAATAAGCCAGACGCGGGTCCAGCTCATCGGCGAGCATGAGCAGCGGGGCTTTCTTCTTCGGCGGGATATTCATATCAGCCCGCACAGAGCGGATATTTGTGATAAGCGTTTGCAGCCATTCGACCTCTGCGCTGGCCTCTTTATCTATCAGAGCTTCATCCAGTTCTGGCCATGGCGCGACGATTAAATGCGTCTCGCGATTTTGAACTGTTTTGCCCCAAATGTCCTCCGTAATGAACGGCATGAAGGGATGGAGAAGTTTCAAGATTTGGTCGAGCGTCCAAGCGAAGACAGAGCGTGTTTCATCCTTGGCCGAGCCATCAGGGCCAGAGAGCAATGGCTTGGACAGTTCCAAATACCAGGCGCAGAATGTGTCCCATGTGAATTTATAAGCGGCATCGGCGGCGTCGTTAAAGCGGTAGGCTTCGATACAGCGGCTGACCTCTGCTGCGGCTTTGACGGTTTCAGCAATAATCCATTTATTCATCGGCACAACGGCTAGGTCGGGGCCGAAGGCGGGGTCAAATTCGCAGTCATTCATCTGGCCGAATAAAGCCGCTGACCAGAGCTTGGTGCCGAAATTACGGTAGCCTGCGATACGGTCAACGCTAAGGCGGATGTTGCGCCCCTGCCCCGCCATAGAAGCGAGGGTAAAGCGCAGCGCGTCCGCGCCATAAGGTTCGAAGCCATCAGGATATTGCTTGCGCGTGGCTTTCTCAATCTTGGGCGCTTTCTCGGGGTTTTTCAGCCCGCGTGTGCGCTTGGCGACAAGTTCGTCAATGCTAACGCCGTCAATCAAGTCCAGCGGGTCGAGCGTATTGCCGATGGATTTCGACATTTTCTTACCGTCTTCATCCAAGACGAGCGCGTGGATATAGACATCCTTAAACGGGACCTCATCCATGAAATGCAAACCCTGCATCATCATCCGCGCCACCCAGAAAAAGATAATATCAAAGGCGGTGACAAGCGTTGAGGTCGGGTAAAAGCGTTCGAGTTCGTCCGTGTTCTCAGGCCAACCGAGTGTCGAGAATGGCCAAAGGCCGGAGGAGAACCATGTGTCTAGGACGTCTGGGTCGCGATGGTAGGTGAACCTATGAGTCACGCCAAGAACTGTCTTGAACTCTGCTGTAAGTCCGCCATGTGATTTAAACGAAACATCAGAAACGGATGTAATTTTATCATTATTAATCAAAATATTCTTTAAAATTTCAGGGGCTTTATCAGCATCTGCTGTTACAACAGGAGCAAGCATTAATTCATCGAATAAACATCCATATTCTTCATCCTTAGCTTTATCTTCCTCAGTTTCTTCTGCTCCAAGCCATTTCGTTCGACCAATTGCTGCACCTAAAATCCAAGCAGGAATGCGATGCCCCCACCACAACTGCCGCGAAATACACCAAGGCTGGATTCCTTTCATCCAGTGGTCATAGGTCTTTTTCCAGTTTTCAGGGATAAAGCGGGTGGCGCCTTTTTGTCCTTCTCCCATAGGGAGAAGGTGGGGCGAAGCCTCGGATGAGGGGTCCGTTTTATCAGTATCGCGAGATATGGCCACATCGGCCCCCTCACCCACCGCTTCGCGGTCCCCCCTCTCCCTTTGTGAGAGGGAACTATCATGCCCACGCGCAACCGCTTCCATCGCCTCATCTGCGAGCTTATCCGCCGCGACGAACCACTGGTCTGTCAACATAGGCTCAATGACAACGCCTGATCGGTCGCCATAGGGCTGCATGATTTTCTTATCTTCAACCTTAATCAGCAAGCCTTCGGCGTCGATATCGGCGACCACGGCTTTGCGGGCTTTAAAACGGTCCATGCCGACATATTTAGCGGGCATAATTTCAGACTCGCACATCGCGCCGCGCTCATCCATCAGGCTATACATTGGAATGTCATTGCGCTTGGCGACTTCATAGTCATTAAAGTCATGCGCGCCCGTAATCTTCACCGCGCCTGAGCCGAAATCCATATCGGGATATTCATCCGTGATAATCGGAATAAGGCGGTTCGCGAGAGGCAGGCGCACCATTTTCCCGACGATAGGTTTATATCGCTCATCATCAGGATGCACCGCCACCGCGCCGTCACCCAACATGGTTTCAGGGCGTGTCGTGGCGATAGAAATATAATCGCGCTCCTCGGTCAGCGTGACATTCCCATCCTCGTCTTTCTCGACATAGGTATAGGTCTCCCCGCCATCGAGCGGATATTTGAAGTGCCAAAAATGACCATTTTTCTCAATATTTTCGACTTCTAAATCAGAAATCGCCGTCTGGAAATGTGGGTCCCAATTGACGAGTCGTTTATCGCGATAAATCAGACCGGCTTCGTACATTTCAACGAACGCCTTAGTGACCGCTTCAGCCATTTTATCATCAGGGTCTTCGGGATTACCGAGAGTAAATTTCTCGCGTGACCAATCACAGGAAGAACCTAAGCGGCGCAGCTGTTGATTGATATTCCCGCCGCTCTCGGCTTTCCACTCCCAGACATGCTCGAGAAATTCATCGCGGGTCATATCTTTGCGCGATTTATTACCCTCTGCGGCGAGTTTACGCTCAACCACCATTTGCGTGGCAATGCCCGCATGGTCTGTGCCCGGCTGCCAGAGCACGGCTTTGCCCTTCATACGGTTATAGCGCACAAGAATATCTTGGATGGTGTTGTTAACCGCATGGCCCATATGCAAGCTGCCCGTCACATTGGGCGGCGGGATAACGATGGAGAAATTATCGTCTTTGGTATCGCCCTCTTTGGCAGGGCGAGGCTTAAACGCGCCGCTCTCTTCCCACATCTTATAGAGGCGGGGCTCAGCGTCTTGCGGATTGAACTTATTGTCGAGCATAATGAATACCTAATAGGAAAGCCCCACCATTTCAAAGGGTGAGGCTTATGTATTCATGGCTCTACCCTGAAATAACAGGGAATTAAAGAGACTTATTTCGCTCTGTTATTTCCCTGAAGAAATACGCTTGACCTCTTTGGTCACAGCGCGTTCGACAATGCCTTTGAGGTTGGCATCAAGCCATTCTTTAAGCATAGGCTGCAAGGCTTCCATGACGAGGTCACCAATGCGGTCACCGCGTTCAGCCGTTGTGGCTTTTTCTTCAACAACATTGGTAAGCGACGCAAAGGCCCCTGCGGTCGCGGTCTCTGTGACTTCATCAATGATGGCATCTGTTTTCTTAGCTCGTGGCATTTCAGGTATCTCCTCAATAAGGGGTTCAGGGGCTATATGTTCCGGTTCTTCCGGGAGTAACTCATCAGTGAAATCATTATCACTCATGTCTAAGTCATCTAAATCGTTCGACGCAGTTTCAACATCTTCTGATTCGATAATCTCTTCAAATTCTTCAATCTCTTCTTCAGAGTTTGCGGCTGCAACAGCTGCAAGGCCTGCGGCGCCAATACCAGCTGCGGCGAGACCGAGGCCAACTTCAGCCTGCTTGGCATCTGCCTCGGCTTGAGCGGCAATTTCTTTCAATGACGGCGCGTTTTCAGTGGCATTTTCAATTGAGGCTGCAAAGGGCTCAAAGTCCGCTTCAGGGATGGCTTCTTCAGAGAGTTTCGTCTCATCATCCAGGCTCGCGGATAAAATCTCGTCCATAATATCAACGCTGTCAGGCTCATCGATCTCTTGGATATCTACGTCAGCAACTGACAGAACATTATCCGTCTCATCTAGTGACTCTTCGTCATCCACATCTAATGGGTCTTCGGTCAAATCGGCCATAAGCGATTTTACGAGGATGATATCAGGATCAACACCGCCCTCTTTCGCAGGGATGAGATCCTCATCAAAATCCTCCAACATCTCTATGTCAGTATCAGAAAGTTCAGCTTCATCGCTTTCTAACTCCAATTCCGCCAGCAGGTTTTCTGCCGGGTCAATGACCTGCTCATCCGCGGCAGGCTCATCTGCTTCTGCAAATACCTCGCTATCTTCGAGCATGTTATCCAGCAATAAAGACAAATCATCTTGCGGATCTTCGACGGTCAGAGTTTCAATATTGGGCAGCTCAACATCAGGTGTTTCAAGGGCTTTAGCGGCCGTGGCCGCCGCGCCGCCAAGGCCGAGAGCCGCAGCTGCCCCGCCCATCAGACCGCCTGATGATGTATCGGAGCTAACCTCAGCTGTAACCGCATCATCGTCTAAGACGAGGTCGAGTATATCATCTTCGAGCGCCAAAGGCTCATCAGCTATGAGACTTACGGCTTCATCCATCCCCATATCTACAGGGATTACCTCTGCATCATCCATAGGAATCAGTAAATCGAGCACATCATCGGACTTTGCGTTAGCCTCTAAAGTATCCGCTAAGGGCTCAACGCCAATTTCGGGAATCGCCAGTTCTTCTGCTCCGTTAACATCCATATCCCCGATAAGCGCATCAATATCAGCTGTATCATCCGTCTGTATGAGCGAGCTTGTGAGGTCTGATATCTCAGGACTTCTATCCTCAAGAATATCCAAATCCAGCGTATCCGCCGTGACCAGATCTGCCACATCCCCCTCTACAGGGTCTGGCGCTTTGAAATCAGCCTTTGTTTCAACAGCCTCAGCGGACGGCGCGTCGTCCTCCGCTATAATCTTGCGAATTGATGCCAGAATGTCTTCCATGCTCGGATCTTGCCCGTCCGATGCGCCGTTATGTGTATCCGGTGTCTGTTCAGACATAGTATTCCTTTTGCCAGCCTCAGCAAATTCCCCTGTTATTAACATAGGGTTAAGACAACACGTGACGATTGTCTAGATGCGATAGGACTCAATTCTTGGGAGAAATCAGGTCAGGGCGTTCTTTATCGCTAATAATCTCAGGGTCTATCGTGATAACAACAGACTCCAGCGGCTCCTCGCGCTTGGAGGTGGTATCAATTTCACCGAGAGGGACATCTTTATAGGGGCTGTATTCGGGCGTTTGCAGCGTCACCGCATCAACAGCTGTTTTGCCAAGACCGAGACTCGTTTCGCCCAAATATGAGACGTCGTCTTTAATATTTCTTGGAGGATTATCTATGGTGACTTGATCCACCAGAAAAGCTGCGCCGTCGACAATGTTCTCAGGAATACCGGCGACGACGGGTGCGGCTTTTTGGATAATTTCCGGAACATAGGTATCAACAAACTCATCCATCCCTTTATATTTTACTAACTCAAAGTTTTCTTCTGAGTTATAAGCTGCAACAGGCAATTGAATGCCTTCAACGTCAAAAACCCCAACAGTCGTGAGCATTTGGAAGACGGCCGTATTCAAAGCCCTCTCGGCATTCACCACGGATAATTTCGCATTGAGCACTTCTTGCTCAGCATCCAGAACGTCCAGCGTTGTCCGTGTTCCGACCTTTTGCTCTAAATCGACACCTTCAAAAGCGACTTCTGCCGCTGTGACCTGTTGATTGCTGGCCCTGAGAGACAGGCGCGCCGCCTCGATCTGGGCCCAAATTTGCGCCACGGTCTGATCCACCGCTAATTCAGTGTCACGGCTTTCAAAAGCCAGCCGCGTTTTGGCATGTTTGGCTTGTCTGATGCGGGAGCTGTTCAATCCGCCAGAGAATATGGGAATACTAAGATTCGCCGTTAAAGCAGCTTGATCCGCCTCGCGAATGCTCAAAATTTGAGCACGCGTTCCGCCCAATGTCCCACTTAAAGAAACTGTTGGGCGAGACGCCGATTTGGCCACATCAATCGCGGAAACAGCCGCATCTTCATTAAAATATGCCGCCAAAAGTTGTGGATTGTTTTCTCGCGCTAAACGGATTGCGATTGGCAAGGACCGCGGCAGCCCAAACCTGGGTACTTCCTGAAGGTCAACAGGCGGATGGCCGATAATACGGGTATAAGTTGCGCGGCTCGACTGTAATTGAGCTTCGGCTTGCGCCAGGCCAGACTCAGCGGCAGCCTGACGGCTCTGGGCCTGGGCTATATCTGTGCGCGTCCCCTCACCCACATCAAACCGATCTTTGGCGGCAAGTTGCTGGCGGGCTAGCACCCGAACATTGTTACGACGAATTCGGGCGGTCTCTTCATCTCGGATGACATCGATATAAGCATTGGCTGCGGAGAGGAAAATACTCTGCTCGGCGTTACGCAAACCTTCCCGCGCGGCAAGGATGGAGGATTTAGCTTGTTTTTTGAGCGCTTTGACGCGGCCGCCTTGGTAGATGGGCTGAATAACCTGAAGCTGCGCACTATAGGGATAACCGCTCACATTTCCGCCGGTCGAGCCTGTAAAAGGGTTATCAGTGGCCGGGGTGCTAGCAGCCGTATAGCCATAATTGCCTGAAGCTGTCGCTGTCAGCCGGCCTTGGGCGCGGGCCTGAATGTAATTTTCATCAACCTCGCGCACGCGCGCGCGTTCTGCCTGCAAGCGGGGGTTAGAATTATAAACGGATATCAAGGCTTCCTGAAACGTCTCGGCAGACGCAATCGACGCGGAGCCGAGCAGAGCGAATAGCGCCACCCCTGAAACTGTCTTCTTAAAAGCTGACATATTGCGTCCTGTTATCCATTGAGCGTATCTTCCACAATCTGTTTTGGACACGCCCATATCCAAGCACATTTAGAGCAATTAGGGTTAATAGGCCCCTAAAATACGAATTCCGGAGCTGCAGAAAATCCGGGCAAAAGCGGCGCGCCTGCATCGAAAACGATACGCTCCCCGACAGTATCTCCGGCTTTGGTATAGACACAAACGCGGCCCATAGGACCATTTTGCACCAGACACACTAAGCGTCCATTATTAGCCAGTTGATCCAGCCACGTCTTAGGAACGTCAGAAATTGCGCCATTGACGAATATCACATTAAAAGGACCGTGCTCAGCTGCGCCGGCTTTTAGATCGCCCTTTACGACCGCGGCATTGGTAATGTCAGCTTCTACCAATTGCGCCGTGGCGCGCTCGACGGCCTCGTCATTATCCTCAAGACCGACAACGGTTTCGCCCAAATGCGCTAATATCGCCGTCGAATATCCGCGCCCGCAAGCAATGTCCAAAACAACATCTGTCGGCGCAATATCGGCAGCCTGAACCATTTTAGCAAAATCACGCGGACGTATCATCGTGCGGCCATCACCTAGATCAACATGGGCATCGCCATAGGCCAAAGCTTGCTGAGATTTGGGAACGAATTTTTCCCGCGCAATACCGCGAAAGGCACCCAAGACCTCTAAGTCAGTGACGTCGCTGGTACGGATTTGGCTCTCAACCATATGGTCGCGCGCCGCAGAATAATCAAACATAGGAGGCTTTCCGGCTTTATATCTTGCCCCGCTATAAACTAGCCGCCCTACCCCGCGCAATGCCCTATTGCCGCATAAACTCCATACAATTTCGTAAGCCGCGCTTCGTCATCATTGGGCACATTTTCGCGTTGCGCTTCTTATGCAGTCTGGCTATAGACGCAATCTTGCGAGGCACCATGGCGGAGTGGTGACGCAGCGGATTGCAAATCCGTGTACCCCGGTTCGATTCCGGGTGGTGCCTCCATTAGTTACCAAACAATCGGCAGTTCACCTATCAAGTATTATAAGGGCGACTATACCCTAAAACTTTTCGGGTCTCAGCACTTCTACATCTGACAGGCTAAGCACGCCGATATGGGCTCCGACGAGGTTTTCTAGGGCGTCAATGGCTTTGGTCACAACGGTTTCGTCTAATATGGAAATTATCATGACCATGTCGCGGCTGGCTGAGAGGTCTGTTCCCCTTTGCCAGCGCATATTTCCGCCATATCCTCCCATAGCTGGAAAGACGGTATAACCTTTTACGCCCGCCTCTTCTAAAACACGAGAGGCGCGTTTTAAGGCCGGTTTTTCAATAATCATCTCCAAGCGTTTTTTATTATGCATGGCGGCTTAACCTCCTACCCATTGGGCTAGTATAATATAGAGCGGTATTCCCACTGTCAGGTTAAAGGGGAACGTGACGCCCAGCGAGAGTGTCAAATAGATGGAGGGCTGGGCCTTGGGCAAAGCTAAGCGCATGGCGGCGGGCACCGCAATGTAAGAGGCGGAGGCTGCGAGAGTAATTAACAGCGCAGCGTCACCGATTGAGAGGCCCATGCTCCAACAGATTAGAGTGGCTATGGCGGCGCTAATCAGCGGCATAGAAATACCAAAACTTAGCGCGCCCACATCAAGCTGACGCCAACCTTGGCGAAGGCCGCGTCCCGCATTGAGCCCCATATCTAAAAGGAAAAGACAGAGGACACCTTGGAAAGGCGTGACGAAAAACGGCGCTATTTTCTCCATACCGCGCTCGCCCGTGACCCAGCCAATGACTAAGGCGCCGACGAGGACCACAACTGAGGCATTGAGGAAAACCTCTCTAAACAATTCCCCTTTTTCAGAGCCAGCCACTTCGCCGCTTTTCTTCATGCCGCGACGTGCCAAAAGAAGCGCTGACATGATAGCAGGCACTTCCATCAAGGCGGCCATCGCCACCATATAGCCTGAGGTCAAAATGCCTGCGAGTTCCAAGGCCTGTGTGGCCGCGACAAAGGTCACAATCGAAATTGACCCGTAATGCCCAGCCGTCGCAGCCGCATCAATACGGCTCATCTTACTTGTGACACGCAGTATCATATAAGACAGAAAAGGCGTCGCGAATGAGAGCACTAAAGCGGCAAGGGCGATGAGAAGGATATCGGGCGTAATGGCCGTCTTAGACATCTCGACGCCGCCTTTAATGCCGATGGCCATCATGAGATAGATGGCAAGACCTTTTGCAAAGGCTTCAGGGACGGTCATTTGGGAGCGCAGCAGCGAGGCGACCAAACCCAAAACAAAGAACAAAACTATAGGCGATAATATTGTCGATAATATAAGGTCTGCTGACATATTTAGTCTGTGTCCTCTAAGGCTGGATTATTCCTCAAATCTTGCAAATCAACAGGCTCGCCAATGATGGCGACTTCATCCGTTTCCAATAATTCTGTATCCGGCGTGGCGACAATAATATCTCCGTCCCGTTCGATAATGGCGATGAGGCAAGACGCTGGAAGCGTAATCTCCGATATCTTGCGTCCAGCTTGTTGTCTTAGAGACGGGAAGCTTGAGACAGGCCCATGCAGGAAATGATCATCGCGCATGAGCACTTCATTCATATCGCGCTCTGTTTGTGATGACATCCAGCGCAGATCAAAATGATCGCTTTGAACAACTTCCGCCAAATGCCCTGCGAGGCGCAAATCTAATCCCACAGGTTTGGTGGGCGTGATTAAGAACATCAATGTATGGGCTTCAGTCTCTGTTTTAATATTAAGCTTAGCTTGAGGCCCAAAGCGTAGAACAAATAATTCAGGCTCAGTGACATCAGTGTGGGTTTGATAGGCTATATGCACGCCTTGGCTAATCGGATGCATAGTGAAGGTATCGTCATGCATCATGGCCGTGATGACATCAGGTTTGAGATCAAATTTCTCAGTCGCCTGCTCTATTAATATCTCCCCGATGTGGGAATTATCGTAAATCCCGTAACGGAAATCCATCATAACGGAGCGCGCAATCAAGCCTTCGTAAGACAGGTTCTCGGCTTGGGTGCGGTCATGGATGATGGTCATCAACTCGCGCTCAAGACCTTCATAACGCTGCTGACCTAGACGTTGATGAATATGGAAAATCGCGCCGCGGCGTTCCAAATTTCCAGACGCATAAAAATGATACCACAGCACACAGCCAATCGTGACCATGCCTGTGAAAGCGATTGCCAAGATGCCCATTTCAATAATCAGCCAGAAGGAAATCAGAATACCGACAATTTGCAGCCATGGATAAAATGGCGCTTTGTAGCCTGGTTTGTATGTTGGTATTCTGGATTCGCGCATGACAATAACGGCCAAACAAACTAGCCCAAATAATAAGAGCTGAAACGCACTGGCGAGCTTGGCCACAGAGGCGACATCAAAGAGCAGCAGGACCACAATCATGGCAAATACAGTCACAATAATCGCGAGGGTCGGTGTTCCGAATTTTCCGATTTGACTTAGCCTTTGCGGGACTAATTTGTCCTTCGCCATGGCGTAAGGATAGCGCGAGGCTGACATAATCCCTGCATTACCAGTTGAGGCAAACGCGGCAATAGCGGCGACCACAATCAAGATGACGCCCAAATCAAATGGCATCCAGCCTAGAAACTCGCGTCCTGCATCTGCGATGGGTGTCAGGCTGTCATAGAGCGCTTGCGGCTCTAAAACTTTAATAAGCACCACTGTGCCCAACGTATAAATAATCGTCGCGGTAATCAGCGATAAAGTCATGCCCAGCGGAATGTTACGGTCAGGATTTTGCACCTCTTCTGCCACACTCGCGACTTTGGTTAGGCCTGCATAAGAGACGAAAACCAAACCGATTGTGGAGACAAAGCCAACAAGACCTGACTTAAAGAACGCGCCATGCCCCGCTTCAGGTGTGAAGGCCCTAACAACCCCCGTCTCTTTTAAACCGAATATGACAAAAACAATCAAAATGACGACCAATGTTGTGACGAGAATACGCTGCAGGAGCGTCGTTTCTTTCGCGCCAAAAATATTGATAAGCCCGAAGGCTATCGTCAGTAAAATAGCCGTTACGGTGAAGGGCAAATTTAAATATATCCCTAAATATGCCCCCATACCCACAAGGGCAAAAGCGCTTTTGAAGACCACAGCAATCCACGATCCTAAGCCCCCTATTGTTCCCATAAGCGGGCCCATGGCGCGGTCTAGGAAGTAATATGTGCCGCCCGCTTTGGGCATCGCTGTGGATAGCTCCGCCATGCAATACATAGCTGGTAGAATCAGAAAGCCAGCGAGCAGATAGGCAAACCAGACAGAATTACCTGTGTAGGAGGCCGCAATGCCGGGCAGTAAAAACAGCCCGGAACTAAACATGGCCCCTGTCGACATCGCATAGACATCAAACAAGGTCAGGTTTTTCTTCAAAGCATTAGGCTTGGCCATAATCTATCCCTCAATACGTCGCTCAAAGGTCAAAGCCCTCATCGCTGCTCGCCTGAGCAGGCTTGCGATGATGGCAATATTTATGCCGTGACCGACACCTTTGATTCTTTGGGATTACTGCAGAAAAATCGCAGTAAAGCAAACCCTAAGACCCCTGAGGCAATCGATCCCATCAACACGCCCAATCGCACAGCATTGAGGGTTTCATCGCCGTCAAAGGCGAGCGTTCCGATAAAGAGGCTCATGGTGAAGCCGACACCTGTGAGGCAGGCAATCCCGTAAAGCTGGCCCCAATTCGCGCCGCTTGGGAGTTTTGCCCAGCCCAATTTGACCGCCACCCATGAGAAAGAGAAGACGCCAATTTGCTTACCAAGAAACAAGCCCAATGCGATACCCAGAGGAATAGGTGCCAAGACATCACTTAACGTAATGCCTTTGAGCGATACTCCTGCATTGGCAAAGGCAAAGAGCGGTAAGATTAAGAAAGCCACCCAAATGTGAAGGCCATGCTCAGCGCGGTGAAGCGGCGAGCTCTTGGACGGGTCTTTGGCCTTGAGCGGAATGGCCAGCGCCGTGATAACCCCTGCCAGTGTCGCATGAACACCTGATTTTAAAACACAAGCCCAGACGAAGACACCAATAAGTGCATATGGCGTAATCCGCATCATGCCTGAGCGGTTTAGCGCGATAAGTCCGGCCACGCCAACTGCGCCCCAACCCAGCGCGACAAGCGATAAATCTTGGGTGTAGAACAAAGCGATAATGATGATGGCGACTAGGTCATCTATAATAGCGACAGCGAGCAATAGAATTTTCAGCGACACAGGCACACGAGAGCCGACTAAGGCTAAGATACCCAGCGCAAAGGCAATATCTGTCGCCGCTGGTATCGCCCAGCCTTGCACCGCAATGGCGTCACTATAATTGAAATAGACATAAAAAAGGGCGGGCACGATGACGCCGCCAATCGCCGCAAATATGGGCAATGAGGCTTTATCGAAACTCGACAACTCCCCTTCCAAAACCTCTCGTTTTATTTCTAGTCCGACAAGGAAAAAGAAGATCGCCATTAACCCGTCATTGATCCAGAGCAGCAGAGGTTTTGCGATTTCAAAACTGCCAAATTGTACTTCAACAGGTGTTGATAGGAAGCCTGAATAAAACCCAGCTAGCGGAGAATTATTGGCGACCAACGCTAGGATTGCGACAAACATTAAAACGAAACCTGCTGAAGTTTCGTATTTCAAAAAGTCTTGGATTTTATTGACAATTCTCGGCATGTTTTATTCCAATATAAATGAGCCGGCCCGCAAGACTTGCAGGTCGGCATGATTCAAAGCAGTGATGTGGGGGGCGCTGAGGCACGCTATAGCGCCTCAACAAGGATAGGATCTACGCGGCGATCAAGCCGCTAGGCGTCGGAGGCTAGATAGCCACTCCAAAAAAGACCATTAGGCCTACCAATGTTAGCTCAGCCTTCATTTTCGTCATTTTGGATGTAAGTGTTTTCATAATAGTTCTCCGAACGATAGTTTAATTAAAACGTATGGGGTTGAATTAGGTTCCCCTGCCCGCCCTGGTTAGTACCAGGACGTCCGTAGTGCTGCGGGGCCCGCGGCTACACCTGCGCGGCGATAACGGCGGCGGCGCGGTGTTTCACGGTTAAACCGTGCAAATTCCAAACGCGCATCACAACGTGTCATGTTCTGTTCAACGGGAACTAAAGCTCCCGTATTTGACTGAGATAATAAAGCGCTCATTTGCTTCGCCAGTCTCTGTGACAGCGATTTCGTTTGAATAGTGCGTAACATTTTTAACTCCTATTGATTGTTACAAAAACTATATACGCAAGCCCTTGCCATAGTTTAAATATAAATATACTATATTTTTATAAGTTTAAAACTATGGAAAGTCGTCATGAAGCCTACACTCCGCCAGATGCAATATTTAGTCGCTATTGCCGATACAGGGACTTTCGGTGGGGCCGCTAAGCGCACCTTTGTCAGCCAGCCCAGCCTGTCGACCCAAGTCAAAGACATGGAGATGCATATTGGCGCGTCCCTGCTCGAGCGCGGGCGGCACGGCGCGGTCTTAACCCCTATAGGCGAAGAAATGGTGGCCCGCGCACGCATTGTGTTGCGGCAGGTTGAAGAAATGAAGGTACTCGGCCGGGAAGCTGAAGGCACATTGGCAGGCCGTGTTAAATTAGGTGTCCTGCCAACCGTTGGGCCTTATCTGCTCCCCCAAGCCACCCGAAACCTCCACAAGGCCTATCCCGACCTCAGACTCTTTGTACGCGAAGAACGCACGGTCGATTTACAAAACCATCTGTCATCAGGGCAATTTGATGTCATTATCTCCACACCCGAGGACCATCCTGACACCAAATCCCTCCCGATTGTTAAAGAGAACATATATATATGTATAGCGCCTGACGATCCACTGGCTGTATCGCGCGGCCCTGTCACGTTAGAAGCGTTAGAGGGCCGAGAGTTTTTAACGCTGGGCCATGGCCATAAATTTACGACAGTTGTTAAAAACCTAGCCTCGCTCGCGGGGGCCACGACCAGCGCCGAATATGAAGGCACGAGTCTCGACGCCATACGCCAGATGGCCGCTATGGGCGGAAGCGTTGCCGTTTTACCAAGCCTCTATGCGATTTCAGAAGCTAAACGAGACCCGCAATTGATTGTTCGCCCCGTCAAACACCCTATGGCACAAAGGAAAGTCGATTTAATCTGGCGTAATTCTTCACCTTTAGCGAAAAAGTTCGAAAAAGTTGGTCAGGTTTTCGCGGATGTTGCCAAAACGATTATGGAATAGCCATCCTTGGCCGCCTTAAAAATGTGAGCCCTTATATATAAAGACTAAAAATAGCCTGTGGATATTAACCCCTCCTAACAAAAGGTTAAAAAGACATGTTTTTCAACGTCTTAACCTTATGTTAGCCAAAACACGTCCAAAGATTCTTTCAAAGATAAATAGGTAACCTACCCCAGAGGTTATCTGCGCGAAGGATAACTTGTGACCACACTGCCTCTTAATAAAATCATCCAAGGCGACTGTATCGCCAATATGAATGCCCTGCCCGCCAATAGTGTCGATCTGGTATTTGCCGATCCGCCATATAATCTACAGCTGGGCGGAGATTTGTCGCGTCCTGATAACTCTGTCGTCAATGGCGTAACAGAAGACTGGGATCAATTTGATACGATGGATGCCTATGACTTGTTCACCCATGATTGGCTGCAAGCCGCGCGGCGTATCTTAAAACCCAATGGCTCTATGTGGGTTATTGGTAGCTATCATAACATCTTCCGCGTGGGCGCGATTTTACAAGACCAGCAGTTTTGGATTCAAAACGATATTATCTGGCGCAAGACTAACCCTATGCCCAATTTTCGCGGCACACGCTTTACCAATGCTCATGAAACCCTGATTTGGGCGACAAAAACCGAAGATGCTAAGCCCACTTTTCATTATGACGCGATGAAGATGATGAATGATGGCGTTCAAATGCGCTCTGATTGGACGCTGCCCATCTGCACAGGCATGGAACGCCTCAAAAAATCTGACGGTAAGAAAGCTCACCCGACGCAAAAGCCGGAAGGGTTATTACACCGCGTGATATTGTCGACCTCTAATCCGGGCGACGTTATTGTCGACCCATTTTTTGGCACAGGCACGACAGGCGCTGTGGCGAAAAAGCTTGGCCGTAAATTTATTGGCTTTGAGATGGAAGAGGAATATATCATCCATGCCCGCCGCCGCATTAAGAAAATCAATGAAGGCTCGCTTGAGAATGTTGCGGTCACAAAGTCAAAGCGGGCCGAGCCTAAAGTACCTTTCGGCACACTTGTCGAGCGTAACTTGCTGACACCTGGAACACGCCTCTTCTCGCCTAACGGCAAGATAGCCGCGCGTATTCGCCCGGATGGCAGCCTCGCCACAGCAGACTTTAAAGGATCAATCCACAAAGTCGGCGCGCATGTTCAAGGCGCCCCTAGCTGCAACGGTTGGACATTCTGGCACTATAAGACAGATAAAGGCCTCACCCCCATCGATGCCATCCGCACAGAGATTCGAGCCGGCATGGAGACTACGGGCTAAATATTCTGTTCATCTCTTGTTTAAGTAGCAAAGATTAACCATAATACGCTGCGTTAGGAAATTGATTCCTACCGATTGTATTAATGATTAACCTGGGAGTGAACCTATGAGTAAACGTGACGATCTAATTGAGAAATATGGCGCTGATCTTAAAGAGAAGTGCAATGTAACACCGGATATGGACTTTCTTCGCAAAGTCACGATTGGCTGCGGACCTTCTATTTATAATCGCGACTCCTCAACAGTTTCTGCTTCTGATCCGTCAGAACTTGCGACAGTTAAAAATAACTTCCTCATCAAGAAGCTTGGCCTCAAAGACGGCCCTGCCTTGGATGATGCCATCAATGCCGTGATGGACCAGTATGGCCGCTCAACGAAAGCTAAGTACCGCGCTGTTGTTTATTATCTTCTTGCGAAACACTTCAAAAAAGAAGGCGTCTATAAAAAATAGACGATTTCAGACGTTAGTGCTAAAGCGCTAATTAGAGGCGCGGCCAGGTTTCCCACACAGAACTTTTTGTCGCGCCTTTATTTTTGCGCTAATGACAGGACTTTCGTCATCACCGTTGGCAAAGCAAAACTCTTTATAGAGTTAAGCGGCGCCCAAATCCCTTCTGCATCTCTATTGGCTATTTCAGCGCGGTAAACATCAAGCCGAAGCTCGAAATGCGTGAAGACATGTTTGACCTCTCCTTCGCACTTTTCCCAATTACGGGGGATTGGCGCGGCATTAAGAGGCTCGGATAATTCAGAACTCCAATCTGTTCCGGGGAAGCCCATCATTCCGCCTAATAAGCCCTTATCAGGACGCCGCTGTAACATCACATGCTCATCAGAGATTAAAACAAATGCCGCGCCATAGCGCACAGGTAATTTGACCTTTTTTATTTTCTTAGGATAATCCGTCTCGCAATTACCTTTATGCGCGGCGCAGTCATTCTGCCACGGGCACAGATCGCATTTTGGGTTTCGAGGTGTGCAGAGAGTGGCCCCTAAATCCATCAAGGCCTGCCCGTAATCACCGGGACGTTTCTTAGGCGCTAGAGTGGCGGCCATACACCGATATTCTGGCCGCGCTTTAGGCAAAGGCGCGTCTATTCTAAATATGCGGCTAATGACGCGCTCGACATTCCCGTCGACGATATTCGTTGCCTCATCAAAGCAAATAGCCGCAAGTGTCGCCGCCGTGTAAGGCCCAATGCCGGGTAGTTTTAACAGCTCAGCTTCGCTCTGTGGAAACTCCCCCGCATAATCATCTCGTATGACCCCAGCGCATTTATGTAGGTTGCGGGCGCGCGCATAATAGCCCAACCCCGCCCACATGGCTAAGACTTGGTCACGGTCAGCGTTTGCAAGCTCTGTGACGGTTGGATAGGCTTCTAGAAACTTTCGCCAATAAGGCTTCGCATGCGGGACGGTTGTTTGTTGCAACATGATTTCCGACAGCCAGACAGCGTAAGGGTCAGCCTTAATACCTGCGGCGCGGTCTTCAGGCCGTACACGCCATGGCAGCGTTCGCCCCTCTTGATCATACCAAAGCAGCAATTTGCTTTGCATCTTCGTTATATCTGACTGTTTTTTCATTCTCAAAAAGGCTTTGGCCGCTTTACCCTGCGCGCGCAATAGGCCAAATATGGGGCGTGAGCATTTCGCGTAAAGATAAACAAGCCCTGACAGATTGGCTCGAGCAAAAACGCGGGAAACCGCAATATCGCCCTGCCCCGATGGCAGGTGTTGCTGTTGGCAAAGTCTTGCGGCCCCTATCCAAAAAGTTTGGCGGCGGCGGAGCGTCTGCCGCGGCTTTATCCAAACACTGGCCCGAAATTGTCGGCGCGCGATGGGCCAAGATATCCCAGCCGCTAAAATTTACCGGCAGCCGTGATGGCCGCACATTAGTCATTACCGCGCCCGGCGCAGCGGCGACGCTTATCATGTCCGCGAGCGGGCCTATCATTGAACGGCTCAACGGATATTTGGGCGATGGATATATCAGCCGTATTCGAGTCATTCAGACAAAAATGACCACCTCTAACCAGACCTCTTTGCCTAAGCGCGGCTTATCGCCCCGTGAGGAAACTCAACTGCAAGAAGGGCTTTCAAATATTGACAATGACGGGTTAAAAAAGGCCCTGGAAAAACTCGGACGAGGAGTCCTGACTGATGATTAAATTTACTTCCGCGCTGCTTTTGATTGCTCTATTCGCTGGGTCTGCCTTTGCGCAAACCACGCCTATTCCTAAAAATGGCGCACATGGCCCGCATGACGGACATGACCACAGCCAGCAATCAAAGGTTCCTGCAAAAGATGTTCCCTATTCTTTGACAGAAGCGCCTGATGATCATGTTATAGGATCTGACAAAGCCCCTATCACAATGATTGTCTGGGCCTCCGTGACATGCCCACATTGCTCGGATTGGTTCACCAATGAATGGCCGACTATCAGGAAAGCATTAATAGAGCCCGGCAAGTTACGCTTTGTATTCCGCGAGCTACCAACGGCACCTGCTCAACTGGCTATGGTAGGGTTTCTGATGGCAGAGTGCGCGCCATCTGACGACTATTTTGAGGTCATTGAATATCAAATGGAAAACCAAGAGAAAATATTTGAAGCCGCTGAAAAAGGCGAAGCGCGTGCTGCCTATGATAAGGTCGGCGCTTTGGCGGGCCTTAATAGCGAAGCTGACATTCAAGCTTGTTTTGCTGATAAAGATAAATTGGCGCACATCCAGACCAACAGTGAACGTGCTGATGGCGCGGGGTTTGCGGGCGTTCCAGCTTTTTACATTAACGGGGATGCTTATGAAGGCAAGCAAGATGCTGAAACGCTGACAAAGCTGATTTTGGACATGAATGAAAAAGGTCTCTCAAAGCTTCCGACGAGCCTGCCAAAAAAATAGAGACGTGTCTTCACGCCTGAAGACATCGCTAAAATTTTAGAAGTAGACCTTACTCAGCCGCATCAAGTTTGCGGGAGCCAGGGGCATGTATATGATCCGGGTTGTCAGCATTAGGCCCGCCGCAATATACTCCCTTCGCAACATTTCCAAATTCAGATGTGCCGCCATTTAAGAAAAAGGCCGCATCCTGAGCGAAGGCCTCTACGAGAAAATCAAAGACGGCACGGATACGCGCTGAACGTCTTAAGTCTTCATGGGCGACAAGAAAAACATCTTCCTGCTGCGTGACATTAGGCAGGACACGGCGAACAGCCGTATTTCTATTCATGCCGCCGCAAACAGGCCTTGCCCCTATTCCATAGCCATCTTCAATCGCTTGTTCAAAAGCCCAAATAGAGCTTGTTCTGAATGTAACACGTCCCGGCAAGTTACGCGGCTGATGATTACTATCCATGAGCCAAAGCTGCTTATCATCCATAATCGTTGCCATGACACCATCATGGTTTTTCAAATCTTCCAAAGATTGCGGCGCGCCTTTATGTTGGAGGTATGACTCAGAGGCAAATAATCCAAATGTCACTGTGGCGACTTTTCTGCCTATCAAACTATTTTGATCCCCTGGCCCCATCCAACGCACAGCAATATCAGCCTCACGCTGCGCAAGATTATAATTCTTAAAGCCTATGCCTAAGTCTATGAGAATATCAGGATGGCTTGCCCGGAACACCTGCAAGACGGGTGGCAACCAAGCCGTGCCTATCCCTTCCGTCGCCGAAAGCCGCACAACCCCTGCTAAAGAGTCTTCCAGCGTCGCAGATGAGCGGTCAATGGCCGAAGCCTCATCTTGCATACGGCGGATATGATCCAGCATGGATTGCCCAAATGAGGTCGGCACCAAGGCGCCATCTTCTCTTTTTAGCAGCGGCGTGCCGAAATGATCTTCGAGCGCGCGAATGCGGCGTCCGACCGTCGGTTGGCTCATAGATAGCTTTCGCCCTGCAGCTGTAAGGCTTCCTGTTTCTGCAACAGCTAATAAAATTGGATAGTCTGACCAGTTACTCATGCGCATGTGCATAGCATTTATACAAACTTTGTCAATTTCATTCTTTTTTGAACGAAGCTAAAGACTTTTTGTCAAACGAAAGGAAACGATATGACTTATACAACACTTAAAAAAGCGAGCCTCGCAACTCTTGCAGCCCTTGCCATAACAACAACTCTTGCTCCCGCCAGTGCCATGGCGACAGACGCACCAACAGCTAGTTTTGTTGTTAAATCAACAACAGATGGCCGTGTTAAACTGGGTGTCAAAGCCTTTAAGCGAGGCGATTTCGAGAGAAGCGTCAGATGGTCAAAATCCGCTTTAGAAGGCAGTCTATCTTCCAGAAAAGAAGCTGTTGCCTACTCTAACCTTTGCGCCGCTTATGCAAAATTAGGCCAGATGGAAGAGGCTCAAGAGGCTTGCGATTCAGCTTTGGAACTGCGTGCGAATTATGCGCCAGCCATTGTTAATAAGGCGTCTTTGATAACACGCCTCGCTCAAAAATAAGCGGCCCCTTATAAAGAACTTTCGATGAGGGCGAAGTCAATTCCGCCCTCATCATTTTCAATACAGCCCCTACAACCAGGGACCATCAAATGGAGCTACTGAAGGTTCACCACCATCGTCAGGCGTGTCAGCATCTTCCGGCGTTAGCTCGTTAAGCCAAGGGCCATCAAACGGAGCGGCTGCAGGATCACCACCATCATTAGGCGGATTAGCATCTTCCGGCGTCAGCTCATCAAGCCAAGGACCGTCAAACGGGGCAGCCGTAGGGTCACTCTCATTTAGCGGAGCCTCAGGGTCTAACTCATTAAGCCATGGGCCATCAAACGGAGCGGCTGTCGGATTGTTATCCTGAGCTGGGCCAACGCTTTCTAATGTCTCAACTTGCGCGAGGGAGTCTAAGAGCTCTTGATGTTGCATCCCAACGTCAGTCGTCTGAGTCGACACATCGCTGCTGCCAAATATTGCGTCCACGCCAAGCTGTGCATCACCTGACGCCATAGCGTCCATGGCAATATCAGCCCCGGTCATAAATCCGGCCGCATCCAAAAGAATACGCGGCTCAAGCGCGACAAGACCTAACGCGTCTTGGGTCGATTGCGGCGCGCCGTAAAACGGCAGTGCTGTAGCCGTGTCAGGCGTCGTCTGTTGGGGATTGGGTTTTAATTTAAGTGACATAATTTACTCCTTGGTTAAGCAACTTAAAGGTGTGTTATAAAGTAAACAAACACTATTTCAAGTTGTATTTATAAAAATGGAAAACATAGCCGAAAACATACACACAAAGGCGTTTAGCGAGCTGACATATGCATTGACTGTTTTAGAAACACATCATTGTGGTCGTGCTAATCGAGAGAACTCTATGATGCGGGGAATACATGGCCACTTCAAAAGAAGTGGCGCGAGTGACGGGACTCGAACCCGCGGCCTCCGGCGTGACAGGCCGGCGCTCTAACCAACTGAGCTACACCCGCTAAGATGTGAGCGGGGTTTAGCCGTGCCGCCCCTGCCCGTCAACAATAGATATGCTTAGAAATGCAAAAAGATATGCCCCCATCTTCAAGAACCTTTTGCTCTCTAGTTTTGAGGCCATAAAACCAAGAATATCGCCTTGTCACAAATTAACTTGTCATCATAAGATTTAGCTTTCACAAAATATACATGATCAAACGCCGTACTGTTATATCTGGCCTCGCGGCCCTGCCTTTCACCGCAGGACTTGCACGGGCGACCCCCACAGCGAATACAAAAAAACTGGTGTCAAAATCAGGATTATCATTACCACCTATCGGCATGGGGACGTGGCTGACCTTTAACATATCTCTGGGCAGTCCCGAGCTCTCTCAGCGGAAAGCCGTATTAGAGGCGTTCTTTGACGCCGGCGGCGGCATGATCGACAGCTCGCCCATGTATGGCAATTCGGAAAAGATTGTTGGGCATCTTATGAAAGAGTTGCCCGAGGATGCTAATCTGTTCTCAGCCACAAAAATTTGGACGCCAATCGCTTCAAATGGCGACAATCAACTTTCGCAATCCCAAAGGCTCTGGAACGAGAACATTCTTGATCTGGAGCAGGTGCATAATCTTCTCAGATGGGAGCCTCATTTAAAGATGCTGCGCGAAGCTAAAGCTAAAGGCACTATCAGATATATTGGACTAACGACGTCTCACGGGCGGCGGCATGATGCCTTTGAGAAGCTTATGCGGTCAGAGGACATAGACACCGTTCAATTCACCTATAATATTCTTGACCGCGAAGCAGAAAAACGGCTGCTACCGACCGCGCAAGATAAAGGCCTGGCTGTCATCATCAACAAGCCCTTTCGAACCGGAGGCTTATTTAACCGCGTCAAAGGTCAAAACCTACCAGACTGGGCGGTCTCTGAACTGGACTGTCAAAGCTGGGCGGAATATTTGCTTAAATTTATTATCTCTCATCCTGCTGTTCATTGCGTCATTCCAGCCACACGCCGCGCAGACCACATGAGAGAGAATATGCGGGCCGGCACAGGAAAACTGCCAGATGCCGCTATGCGCGAGACAATGATACGGCATTTCGAAAGCCTGTAAGCTCTCAAACAGGCTTGGCGTCATATGGATTTAGGGCTGAGGTAATCCCAGAAATGGTGGACAAGGTGAAAATTTCTTCGAACCCAGAGTTTTGGGATGAACTGGAAGATTGGGAGCATCAATTGAAGCATTTAAAGAATCCTCTGAAGCCTAAATGAGGAGCTAAAAAGCTCCTCATAGCTCACAAATGTTAGTGTTGCCAGAATATGTGGACTTCCTCAAAATTTGTCTCAACCGCAACAATGTCATTCACTTCCATGTCCCGCGCCATCTTTTCATAGTCGATGTAGTATGTGAGTGATTGCGGTATCGTGGTTGTTTCTTCGGTTATCTGCTCTGCATATTCAGCTACGGAACTATAGTGCCCTGCATAGTGGTCGCTTAACGCTGTATTAGCATCATCAAGATTGCCGTAATGCTCTACTAGCTTTGCTCCAAGCGTTCCATGTTCATTTAAATATTCAGCATATTCGACAATCTGCCCAAAGCCTTCATATTCTGAAAGCTGTATTCCCTCAAAGCCCTCATAGTCGTGTATGGCATATTCTTCCGCGCCCTCAACGGGTGAGGCTTTAAGCATTAATCTGACCTTGCTTTGGATATGTTCTAGACCGCTCTCGGCACATATCCACTCACCATGTAAAATTCCGTTATTGTATGATGCTAAGCAAGCGACATAGATACTGATTTCTGTTCTTTGATTCTCCATTTTGAATCTCCTTTGGATTTCTGGTTTTGCAATAAAACCAGTTGGCCATCGCCGAGATTGGGGTGGAGCGCGGAGCGCAAAAATCGATAAGGTTGGTGCGGGCGCAAGAAGCGCAAGTGTATGAGCCACGGCCTTGTCTATTATTGTCGGAGTGTGAGAGGGGCAACGCCCCTAATCTATTTTATAATTGCATGCCGTAGTTATTTTATAATTAAACGCCGTCTCAAAATTTCCCAAGTCATCATCATCGTTGGGGGCGGTGAATATTACGCTTTCGTCGATAATACTATCTGATTTGCTATTTAAAATATCAGCATACGCCCTCTTAGCAATTCCAAAAGCTGGACTGTTTTCACCACATTTATCTAAAATGATTTTTAACCAAGATTGAGCTACTTTTATTTTTGCTTCTGAAATCTCTTCAATAGTGCTTTTATAAGCCAGTGTTGTAATTTGATGCTGTAGGATGAGAGGGTCGTTTTCATCAATATGTTTTTTCATTTCATCTGTAGTTTTTTGCCTCAAGTGAATGCAATCTTTAACTTCTCCCATCTCCGCCATAATTTCAGCGGCAAGAAAATCTAATTCGAAAATCATTAAGTCTTCATTGTCACAAGATTCCTTAATCATTGGAATTAGGCTAAACGCCAAATCTAAGACATTCTGATATTTTTCGTCTTCTGGAATTTTATTTCTAAGCATTAAAACAAAATAACAAGACTTCAAAAGAGTGCGGCTGACATCTTCGGCATCAAGTCTATCTTTAATCGCCGCCATTAAGAAATAACATGCTTGTTGATAGTCTTCTTCTATCGCTTTAATTTCTGCTAAAGCGTTTAGTGCTCTAGCATAGTAGTTAAGAGGTAACCCGTCATTATCTTCATGCAATTGAATAAGCTTATTGGCTACCAATACGGCGACTTCATTTCTACCGCTATTTACGGCAAGCCCCATCTTTTTCACTAAAATTTCTAAATAGAGAAGGTCTATATTTGTTGCATCTAAGAGCTCTGGATCCAGCTGTTCTTTTAAATTCAAGAAACCTGCTCTAGTGAAGACAATCTCAACTCGCTCAGATAGTAGGTATCCAAGATGATACGCGCGTTGCATAATGAAAGAATCTATCCTTTCTAGCAACCTACAAACGAGCCAATAAGATTTCGTTACATCAGATTTCAGTTCAATAAAATCATTAGGCTCTAATATTGCGAGTTCAGAATGATCAGCCTTAAAATTTTCCAATTCTCTTAATAGTGAACGCGTTAACGAAGAATTTGGGTTCAGCTTCAAACTTAATTTACAAAAACTTAAAGCTTTATCAATCGCGAGATTATCTTCAAAAATTTTACCAGTATAATTCTTCGAAATTTGGAAAGTTACTTTTGCTAAATCTTTTGCGTTAATTTCATATCGAGATAAAAGACGTGATTCAGCTTCATCGAACGTTTCGTCCATGTTATTTTTTTGGAACTCAGTTATCCATTCGTTAGGATCGATTTTCAAAATGTATTCATTAAGACACCGTATTTCATGCGACAGCGCATCATTTTCTTCTACTAAATGTATATTGTCGACTCTTGAGGCCTTTAAAGCCTCTTTAGTGCTTACTTTTTTAAAAAAGCTGACTAACCAAGCAATTGTTGGTAACATTGCCATAATGAAAACGAGTGTCTTGCCTTCGTCCGAAGTTATAAACTGAATGATTTCTCTTTGTAGACTGTCAAGCATATCGTGTTACTTTGGTTATATCCAAGTAGCTACTTAACATAGATAAATGAGAAATATGCGCAACCTTAAAACTCAATAAAATCAATAAAATCAATAAATTATAACTCTTATTTTACAGAAACTTCTAAACTCTGGTAAAATCAAAATTGAAACTAATATTTTTTAGGAGAAGCTTATTGAGTAGTTTTAGATTACCGACGAGTACACAATTTAAATGTTGGGCGTACACAGGGTTTATTGCATCATTTGTAATTTACCCAAATAAGTTTACTGGTTTAGTAGCTTCAATAGTTATTCTTCAAACTCTTTTGAAGGTTGATGCAATATCTCAGAACTTAAATGTTCAAGCCCATCAAAAGCTGAAAAGAGAAACGCGGTCCGTAGAGCTAAAAAGATAAGATAACCGTAATCTTTAACGCATGCGTGTTGTTTTTTGCACCTAAATTTTTCCGAATTGTCGCCATTCTTTGTTTAACGGTTACTTCAGCAATACCAAGCATAAATGCTATCTCCTTATAGGAATATCCCCGACAGATCAGGTCAAAAACTTCTTTTTGCTTATCTGTGAAACGCACGGTGTCGTCGCCTGACGTGTCAGGCCAAAACCATAGGGCTGTAGGTGCGCGTGACATAATAAAAGATGAGCCACCTAGACGGCTCAAACTCTACAATGTCCTAATACTATATATGGGTGTTATTTTCTGATTTTCAAGATTTAGAGCGAAAGCCCTCTCTGCATCGTTTGCTGTTGCGCTTCCCGTTGTCTGTCTTGTTCTAAAATCTGTTGAAGTTTTTCTTTGCGCACAGATAGCTTTTTAGCGAAGCGATTAAGGGTTGCGGCTTCGCGTGTGGTCTGTTGCTCAAGCCTTCTCTTATATCTCGCTAAACGCTCATGCTCTCTAGCATAGGCTTTTTTTAGGTCTTGTAACTCTGCCTCAAAGGATAATTTGCGTTGCCTGTCTTCGTGCTCATGCTTCCGTTTGAGAAGCGTCTCATAGCCTATGGCTATGCGAACATGTCTGATTAGCCCTATCGGTTTTCTGGCCTCGCGCTGTTTGAATGCCTTGGCCATCTTTTGACGATAATGCCTTTTTCTAAAAGCAAGTTCCTCTTTAAAAGCTGTATTGAGAATATCTGCTTTAGTCTTTACTTCCCTTTGCCTAGAATCCTTTAAACGGTCTGCGCGTTTCGCCATGCGCTTTAGCTTACGCATCAATTTTTGCTCACGGGTTAAATCAAGACGTTTCTGTTCAACCTGTTTTTCATGTTCAAGAGATTGTGCGCGAATGCGTTGCTCCTCTTTGGCTTGCTCCACCGTGGGGTAATACTCTGACGGTTTTAAACGCGCCCTCACGTCTTTCACTCTTGCCCCGCTAATCTGCCGGGCAAGGCTGTGAGTTTGACCGTCACAATCAACAACGACATGACTGCGCCTGCTACCCTGTGCTATCACATAGCCCGCATTTGATAGCGCAATCTCAAACTTGGCTTGTGCTTGGTGCTTATTCCAAAGATTAGTGATGGTAGCTTTGCGCTCTGCACTAGTCTCAACATCACGGTTCTTGCCGTGGGACTTGGCCAAGTCATAGGATTCACTCTTACGTCCACGGCGCAAATTAAGCTGAAACTCTTTTGTTAATTCTCGCGCGGCGGCACGGAGTTTATAATAATCGTTGCTATCTGAGATGCTTTTTAAGGTCTTGGTATTCACCCGTAGCCACACAACATGACAATGTTTTCTGAGGTCGCCATTAGCCTCGCCGATTTTCTCATGGAACACGACAGCGCGGGGCTGATTTGTAAGCCCCATTTTTGCTTCAATATGCTCTATCGACCTTAGCCATTCGGCCTCGGTTAAGTCTCTTTGCAATGGGTCGGGATTTATACTGAGACTATAGAAACATTTGCGGGTCTTGGATTGGTCGGCAATGGTTTCCCATTCTAAAAATGCACCATAAAGCGATGGTGAGGACGCACCGCGCACGTCAAATACATTGACCCGCTCATTGTCCACGCCGTTGGATAAATGAAGCGCAAGGTCAATTGCGCCGCGTCTTGAACTGGCCGCAAGGATCACGGCTTTTTCCCTAAAGCGGTAAAGCATCTATCGCGGTTCTCTTTTATTTCGCGCAAGAGATGGGTAAAAACAAACTGGATATCTTCGGGGTATGGTAGCGTCTCATCATACTCTCGGATGATATCAACAAGTCGCCCCATACAGGCCAATGTAATAGCCACAGAACGCCCCTCACTCGCTGATAGAATAGTACGCCGCTTTGAGCGGGGGCTTTGCCCCATATCGCTCATAGCTCGCGCACGGATAAAAGCGCTAACGCTTGCTTTTGCCTTATCAGCATTCTTAAAAATGATACCGCGTTCAGTCTCTGACACGCGGGTTTTTATAAAATGATGGCGTATTGTATCGCCTGATGATTCAGCCATTGATGCTCCTTCATGGTAAGGGTTGAATGATGTGCAGGGGATAAAAAAGCCGCTAACAATTAGCGTCACTCTGGCGGGATTTCCCGCGATGACTATTTGGCTCGATGCCTAAATGTCATCCTAGATGGGGATAAAACGGGGAAGATATTCTTCCCCTTTTCAAGGGTCGTGGGCACACGACATACCTTGCACAAAAACAAACTACCAAATCAGAGCCGCAGGGCGCAATAACAAAGATACACTCTCGACACTATCAAGGAACATTGAACCGTTTTATACCACGTCATTGGCGGTTCATGACCGATGCAAAGCAAGGTCATTAAGTCACAACCATGTGTAGCTCAACATACCAGAGTGTTCAGGAGAAAATATAGTCTATCTCTCACCTAGTTTCCGACAAAGCCTCTCCCTATATCCAATTCCCCCTCAAACTCGAAAAGGAGAAAAATATGGGAAGAGCTAAAGATAGTATGATAAGAAGACATGAAGAGTTAGGAAGTATGGCAATTTGTCTACATAAACTAGGCTATCTCAAAAAATGCATTAACTGCGATACACTTTATGACAGTGGAGAGGCCATCTTATCAAGTGATGATGGCTTGGAAGAAGTGTGGAAACTAAAGAATGAAACGGAGTTTTCTGACTACACAAAGGAAGAGTTTTTTGACCTTGCAAAGAATGCGTGGGAAGATAATTGCGCTGACCTTTGTCCAGCTTGTAGACGCCACTGAATAATGAGTAGACCCACCGCTAAGCGATGGGTTATATTCTAAATAGACTTAAGATACCGCGCTATCGTTCTTGGGTGAACGCTATGTTCTTTTGCTAAAGCCTCAATCTTATGCCCCTGATTGTGTTTTTCGTGAATCTCAATAATGGTCTGGGGCGTAAGCTTTTGCGGTCTTCCAATTATTACACCTCTGGCTTTAGCGGCTTCCAGACCAGCCTTAGTGCGTTCCGAAATCATATCTCGTTCAAACTCTGCCAAAGCCGCCATTATGTGGAAGCTCAAACGGCCTCCTGCCGTTGAGGTATCAATCAAATCTTTTAGTGAACAAAAGCCAATGCCTCGCCCGACAATGCCTTGAATAAGAAAGATAAGATTAGATAAAGACCGTCCTAAACGGTCTAGCTTCCACACCACGAGCGTATCACCAGGCTGTATATCATCAAGCAGCGCATCAAGTCCGCTTCGCTCTATGACTGTGCCTGAAACGCCGTGGTCACGATAAATGCCCTCGCATCCCGCAAGGGTAAGCGCATTGATTTGTAAATCCATGTTCTGCTCGAAAGTCGAAACGCGAGCATAGCCTAATTTACGTCCTGTGATGTGCTCACCTCCCTTGGCGTGTTATCCGACATAAAGGGTCGTTTCTGTCAAACCCCCATCTAGCCATTGGGGGCACTTCGAACCGCCCGTAATCAAGCCTATATGATTCGCAAATCTTGTGCTTTGAGCACAGCGCGAAACCGACCCTTTTTGGCAAGAGGACTCTTTACGGAGGCCGCGCCATGTCTTTTAGCTTTACTTGGGATGTTCTTAGCTTCTTCGAGATACTTGGTATCGTTTTAGCGGTAATCGGATTTTTCAATCTATCTGAAAAGCTAGAGCATGGCTTTGGGGCTATTGAGAATAGCTTGAAAACGTACTCACATTATAAAGCCGACCATGCGCGTTCTTTCTGGCCGCCTCATAAAAATATAAAGTCACTCAGCGTTGAAGCTGTGCAGACTTTTCCAATCCTATTAGTATTATATCTATTTACTGTTTGGGTGATGGGATGGGGTGAAATTTTGTGGACAGGGTTCTTAGGCTTAAGCACAATGTTAAAAACCATAGTCATTGTGTCTATTTTCATTGGTCTAATTTTGAATGAAATATTGAGCACATATATTATCGCTCGAATATTTGGATATATTGCACTTGGGTTTAATCGGCTGTTTTCTCTCTTGGCAAAACCACCTTCTGGTATAACAGGCACACTAGGTCTGCTTATTACACTTTTATGTTTTGGATTGAGTCACATAAGCCAAAGTTAAACTATTGAGGAATGTGCGCTGTATATCCTGTCATTGTGTAGTGACTTGCCGATGGCGCAGTTTGAGCAAAACTCTGCTCTACGATGTTTTCCGCATTTACCGCGCCTGCGCTCATTGTAGCCATTGCCGCCGCCGTAAGGACGATTGGTGCGAGAAGTTTATTCACGCTAAATTCTGACTTTTTAGATACTGCTTTAAAGAAATTTCCTGCCTTCAATAGTCCTCCTAGTTATAGTTATATAATAACATATTTTTATTACATATTGCAAATTTATGTTTTCTCTTCCTTGCAGATACCTTAGCAAACAGATAGCAGGATGACCTATCTTAAGAGGTTTAGAATGCGAATTTTAGAAAATGGGTCTAACCTTAAGAGTCAAGCAAGAATCTTATTTGCTTCATTTGGAGTTATGCTTGTCATTTCTTTTTATCTAATGGCAAATTTTCAAACATTTTACGCGTCATTTGGTGTGCTAATAACAGCCGCCATTATTTGGCAAATAGATAAATTAAAAGACAAGCAAGACAGAACAATCAGGTTTCGCATTCTTACAGGATTGGCAGGAATTCATATTGCTCTGGTTCCTGTAATGATTTTAGCGTGGGTAAATGCAAGCGATACTTTTATAAAAAGCAATCCATCTTTTTCTGAAATATTTGTGTCTATAGCACCAATTTCTGTTGTTATGCTGTTGGGTGTAATGGTTGGATTAGAGCGGCAGGAGGCTGCAAAGGAGTATTCAAGACAAGACGAGAGGCCAATACGGTTTTATGGTAGGGAACGGTCTAAAAATATTCGAACGATAGGAAAATAACCTAGAATTTAGGCGCTCCATTTATGGGGCGTTTTTTATGGCTTCATGTCTCTGTGCAACAAATTGCATATCCTTTTAGATATATTGGCATGGTCATGAAATTATGCCACTGAGGCGTTAGGCAAAGACCTCACATCACTTTTAAAGATTCTCTCAAAATTGACCTTGTCAATGACCGATACCCTATGTTCATAAGGAGCATGACCTATGATTATAAAGATGAAAAAAATAAATACTGTAAAACCGAAGCACACAGCTATTGTTGTATTAAAACAGGTTTTAAGGCTTCCTGTAATTATTTGGAAAGCGTTTAGAACTCACCCCGTCTTTACCAAAACATTAAGTTCTAAATGGGCGTTTCGGGCAATTGTAATCGGTGTCCCTCTGATACTTTTAAACATTGTTATGGTGATGTATTATCTTAGCGGTGAGAACAGATATGAAAGATTGGTTGCTCTTGGGTCATTGAAATCTAAAGCTCTCTATATTTTTAATTGGTCATGCTTGATAATAATGCTCCTATGCATTCTTTCATGCATCTATCTCACCGTCAGTGCTAACTGGCATTTATTCCTGCGGTGGTGGGCTATTGGCACAGCAAGGCGCAAAGATAGATGGCAAGCGGTCACGACTAACCCTCTTATTGTCAGACTGCGCTTATCAGCGCATTCTCAAGAGGGCGGCACATTATTAACGATGCTTGGTAAGCATAGATTTTTGCGTTTGCCGCGCCGTAAACTTACCTATGAAGATGATAGGCATGTGGGAGTTCTTGGCGGCACAAGAGGCGGTAAGGGCACAAGTATTATTGTCCCAAACCTTCTGCACCATAAAGGCTCTGTGATTGTCTATGACCCCGCGGGTGAAAACTTTGCTCTAACCGCTGCCTATCGTCAAAAGGTATTGGGGCAGACAATTGTGGTGTTAGACCCATTTTCTGTCACGGGGCAAAAGTCTCACGCTTGGAATCCTTTAGCAGAAATAGATTTTGAAGGTGACCCGCAAGCCTTAGACAAATGTTATGCTCTTGCGGAAAGCATAATCGCTGTTGAAGGGAAAGACCCGTACTGGTCGCAATCTGCTCAAGAGCTTTTGGCGATGATGTGTGCCTATGTAGGCCTGCGCTCAATTCCTGAAAATATGCATTTACCTCAAATCTACGACTTACTTCAAAGCGGGGAACTAGAGCCTCTTTGGTATGCCATGTCCACCTGCGAAGGGCTGAACGGCATTCTCTCTCGCTACGGACAAGCTCAAGGTAATCGTGACAACAAAGAGTTTGCCGGTGTTATTCAAAGTCTGCGCACCGCGCTTCGCTTCATGGCCACACAGACCATGCGTAATAATTTATCGACTACAGATTTTACAATGCGTGACCTAAAAGACGGTAAGACAACTGTTTATATCGTCATGCCAGCGGGCGCAGGGGAAACCTATAAGGGGTGGTTACGATTACTCTTTGACTGCGCGTTTGACGCGATGCAGGATAACTCAATTCCCTCCCCTAAAACTCCAACTTTATTTCTAATGGATGAATTTCCGCTCCTCGGATACATGGGACGCATAAAACGCGCCGCAGGGGAAGCCGCCAAGTTTGGCGTTAAGCTCTTTATATGTGCCCAAGATATCACTCAACTAAAAGAGATATACGGCGAGGCTTGGGAAACCTTTATTGGTAATAGTGGGTTGACTATCATGTTTGCTAACAATGATCTGGCAACGCAAAATTACCTTTCCGCTAAACTCGGCAAAGAATATTATAAAAAGATAACAACAAGCTCTGGTCAATCTGGCTCAACTTCATCCACGCTTGAACTTAGAAGTGTCGCGCGGGCTGATGAGGTTGCGCGTCAAACAAACCGCACCTCTGGCTCTGCTTACTTTCTAATCCCCGATATGAAGCCTATGCGTCTGCCTCGTGCCCCGTATTACGCATGGGATATGATACCAAAGGGCTTAGTCTATGAGCCTGACAAGGCCATTGTAAAAACAACGCTAGAGCCTTTAACACCAATTGCGCAGGCGGCAGAATAATCATGTCGTCTCAACCCAATTTCAATCTGGCGACAGAAACCCGTGAACAGCGCAAACTCCGCTTAGAGGCACAAGCCAAGGCATTAGACGATGCTTTGCGCAAGCCTAAAACACCACAACGTCACCTCACGCCAAACGGAACGCTCAAACACGATGGACAGGCTCTCGCTCGGCAAGAGGCTACGGCGCGGCGTATTGATATCTCTAAAGAATTAGAGGCTATCAAAGCTGACCTAGAAGTGAAGAAAGAACGCGAACAGGGACTTGAGAAGTCACTCCCTATTGAACGTAGTAGGAGCAGTTAACCTCAATCAGCCACACAAGTGAACAAGATACATTTAGGGTATATCAAATTGTTGTTCTTTGTTTGACCCAATGACTTTTATACCTTTGTGACCTATATTAGCTGATATATCTATGGTTTTGGTGTAGGGGGCTGTGGCTGGCAAACCTATACCTCTAAGATGTCCAATAACTTCAATCTCCCAGTAATCGGGTTTCTCAATATATATGAGTGGCTGCAAAAACACATCCATATTTACCGTAGATTTTACACCTGATACAGTAAGAAAGTACGTATCAGCAATAAAGCCTGCATTAACTTGAGCATCATCAAAACTAATACGTCGATATGTTGTCGGTTGAGGTAACGCCTCAAAACTCTCTATTATTGATTGAACTTCTGACTCTTCCATAACACCATCTCACATTTATTTAGAAAGCCTTGCTACTTCAAATGGCAATAAATGTCTAGGAAGAAATTTCCCTTACTCATACACGCATATGTATTTCTTGCGTTTTAGACGCACTTTTCGGTATTCTTTTCAGCATGAAACGCCACCCGTTTAATAAGGCGTACTGACTGATAGATGCCTGTCTTGAGCGATTGCTCGGCAGGCATTTTCAAATTTCTACATAAACCAAAACCTAAGAAGGAGTCCTTATGGATGAGCCAACCTCTAAACCTGCCTTTAATAATACCGCCGCTCAGCGCATTGTTAACGTCACCCAGAACCGTAAAAAATCAAAGCCTAGTAAATATAAGGCAAAAACATATCAACCAACCCCGATAAGCAAAACACCGCTCATCAAGCTTGACCCTAAATCGCAAAGCTCTGCGCCTGTCTTAACGCTAGATGTTGAGAAATATCTGCACCAATTCAAAGACTTCGTCATGACAGAAGATGAGAAGCTAGAGGTCTTAAACGACCTTTGGAATATCATGTGCCGCTTTGTTGAAATTGGCTTTGGTATGGACTCTCATACCCTTGCTTGTGAACAACGTGAACGGGACAGTCGCATTAAAGACGGCACTCTGGTAAACTTAAATCACCTCAATATTACCGATAACGAAAGGAAGGATTGCTCATGAGCTATACTGCATATTCTGATTCCAAACCTCACACCGTAAAAGAAGCCATAATTTATGCGCGTGTCTCAAGTGCAAAACAGGTCTCAAAAGGCGACGGTTTAAATTCTCAAATTACGCGCTGCGCTGAATACGCAAAGCATCATAGCTATAAGGTAGTTGCAAAATTTAAAGATGATGTGTCTGGGTCACTGCGTAAACGTAACGGGATGACGGATATGCTCGCCTTTCTAAAATCTAAGAAAAATAAGCAATATGTTGTCATCATCGATGATCTAAGCCGTCTTGCCCGTGACTTTGAAGTTTATCTCTCACTCAAGCGTGAACTCATAAAAGCGGGGGCTATACTCGAAAGCCCTTCAATCGAATTTGGGGAAGATGCGGACAGCCATTTCATGGAACATATGATGGCTGTTGTCGCCCAACACCAACGCGAAAAGAATGCTGAACAAGCTAAGAACAGAATGCGGGCTAGGGTTATGAATGGCTATTGGGTGTATCGCGCCCCATCTGGTTATAAATACGAACGTGTTGAAGGGCGCGGTAAAATGCTTGTGCGCCATGAACCGCTTGCTACCGCTATTCAAACCGCTCTTGAGGGGTACGCCTCTGGGCGTTTTCAAAACTATTATGAAGTCATGCGTTATTTTGAGGCCCTGCCTTATTTCCCGCGCGATGGGCGGGGCAAGATAAGATTTGATAATCTAGAGCGTTTGGTGGCTAATCCTCTTTATGCGGGGCTTATAGAGCATAAGCGGTGGGAGGTGTCGCTTCGCAAGGCTCAACATGAAGGGCTTGTCGATGCCGCAACATATGAAAAGATTCTCGCACGTCTTCAAGAAAGACCCATCGCGCCAGAGAGGAAAGATTTCAATCAAGACTTCATCCTTCGCGGGGCTATCAAGTGCGCAGGCTGTGGGTGGCAATTAACCGCCGCTTGGTCGTCTGGTCGCTCTAAAAAATACGCTTACTATAAGTGCTGTAAAAAGGGCTGTGCCTCATACGGCAAATCCGTAGCGCGAGATAAGGTTGAGGGTGCTGTAGAGGCTCTAATGAACGAATTACAGCCAAGTCGTCCCATCGCCAACATAGCCGAACAAGTCTTTAGGGACGCATGGGTGCAGATGGAAAACAAGGTCGATGCCATGTCAAAAAGCTCCGATAAAGCCCTCAAGGATTGTCAAAAGCAAATAGACAGTTTTTTATCGCGCCTCGTTGAGACTGAAAACCAAACTGTGGCTAATGCTTTAGAACAAAAAATCACTAAATTAGAGCGTAACAAGCTCTTATTAGCGGAAAAAAGAGCCATTAGACCCAAAAAACGCCGACCCTTTGATAAATCACTGCGAACCGCTATGACTTTCTTGCTAAACCCCCGTGATTGTTGGGTTTCTGGTGACTCCCATGCTCGCCGCGCCATGCTTAGATTGGCCTTTGGTGGGGGGTTAGAGTACGATTTAAAGAGTGGGGTTCGAACCGCCCAAATCGCCAAATCTTTTCAAGTAATTCAAGGACTTAAGGGGGAAGGAAGTGGCGAAAAACTGCCAAATTACCTGATGGTGGGCGGTAACGGGTTCGAACCGCTGACCCTCTCGGTGTAAACGAGATGCTCTACCAGCTGAGCTAACCGCCCCCATTGGGAGCGCGCTTAATGCGCAGAAAAAGCGCCAAGGTCAACACCTTGGCGCAGAATTATTTTGATTTAAGTTAGGCGCTAATGCGCGGCAGCGCCGCCGCCCAGAGGCGTATCTTGCGCCACTATAATACCCGCCAAAGCGGCTTCATCACTAGATGTCCATTTAACCTTCTTAGGCTTACGCGTCAGAGCGTGTTTCAAAACCTCGTCAACTGTACCGACGGGGATGATTTTCAGCGCTTTTTTGACATTATCTGGGATATCCGCGAGGTCTTTTTCATTGTCCTGCGGAATAAGCACGGTGGTCACGCCCGCCCGCAAAGCCGCCAAGAGCTTTTCTTTTAAGCCGCCAATCGGAAGCACACGGCCGCGCAATGTAATCTCGCCTGTCATCGCGATGTCTTTACTAACGGGAATGCCTGTTAGGACGGAGACCATGGCTGTTATCATCGCCACGCCTGCACTGGGGCCATCCTTAGGCGTTGCGCCTTCTGGGACGTGGATATGGATATCCGTGCTGCGGAATTGACGCGGGCTAATACCGAGCTCAGGCGCTTTGGCTTGAACATAGCTATTGGCCGCTGAAATCGATTCTTTCATCACGTCTTTAAGGTTACCTGTGACGGTCATCTTGCCTTTGCCGGACATAGAGGCGGCCTCAATGGTGAGCGTATCACCGCCGACAGATGTCCAAGCCAGACCTGTGACGACGCCGATTTGATCTTCTGTATCAATCATCCCGAAGCGGAATTTCTTCACGCCCAAAAAGTCTTCGATATTTTTAGATGTCACAGTGACGGATTTTTTTTCTTTAGAGACAATCTTGGTCAAAGCTTTCCGCGCCATAGAGGCAATCTCGCGCTTAAGACTACGGACGCCAGCTTCGCGTGTGTAATAGCGAATGATGTCGCGCAGAGCTTCGTCTTTGACGGCGAATTCACCTTTTTTCAGGCCGTGTTCTTTAACTTGGTCTGGTACAAGGTGGCGCTTGGCAATCTCAACTTTTTCATCCTCGGTATAGCCTGGGATGCGAATGATTTCCATGCGGTCAAGCAAGGCCTGCTGCATGTTGAGCGAGTTGGCCGTTGTGATAAACATGACATCTGAAAGGTCGTAATCGACATCGAGATAATGGTCATTAAATGTGTCATTCTGCTCCGGGTCCAAGACCTCAAGCAGCGCAGATGACGGATCGCCGCGATGATCGGACCCCATTTTGTCAATCTCGTCAAAGAGGAAGAGCGGGTTGTTATATTTCGCCTTTTTCATCGACTGGATGATGCGGCCCGGCATAGACCCGATATAGGTGCGGCGGTGACCCCGAATTTCGGACTCATCGCGCACACCGCCCAAGGAGACGCGCACAAATTCACGTCCTGTCGCGCGGGCAACAGATTTACCTAGAGATGTTTTACCCACGCCTGGAGGGCCGACGAGACAAAGGATAGGGCCTTTGACCTTTTTCGTGCGAGTTTGAACAGCCAAATGCTCAATGATGCGCTCTTTGACTTTATCAAGGCCATAGTGATCGGCATCTAAAATATCTTGCGCCTTTTTGAGGTTGCGCTGAACACGTTTTTTCTTGCCCCATGGCACAGAGAGCATCCAATCCAGATAATTGCGAGACACATTGGCTTCGGCAGACATCGGGCTCATCTGGCGGAGCTTCTTGACTTCCTTATCGACTTTTTCTTTAGCTTCTTTGGTCAGTTTCGTCTCTTCAATACGGCTTTGAAGTTCTGAAAATTCATCGGTGCCTTCTTCGCCGCCAAGTTCAGTCTGAATGGCTTTCATTTGCTCGTTCAAATAATATTCGCGCTGGGTCTTTTCCATTTGGCGTTTGACACGCCCGCGTATTTTCTTTTCAACCTTTAAGACGCTGGCTTCGCCGCTGATAAGGTCGAGGATTTTGTTTAAGCGGGCTGTAACTTCAACTTCTTCCAAAAGCTCCTGCTTCTCTTCAATCTTGGCATTTAGGTGGACGGCAATAATGTCGGTCAGTTTGGACGGGTCTTTCGTCTCAGTAACAGAGGTGACGACTTCTTCAGCAATCTTCTTATTCAGCTTACCATAAGTCTCAAACTGCGTGGATACGTCCTGCGCTAGCTTCTTCGCCTTAGCTTGGTCAGCATAGGCAGAGGGCGTCAGCGCGGCATAGGCCTCTATAAAATCAGTTCTGTCGGTAAACGCTTCAACAATGGCGCGGTCTTCACCTTCGACGAGGACGCGCACGGTTCCGTCAGGCAGTTTCAACAATTGCAAGATTTTTGCGACGCTGCCGCGGTGATAAATATCATCTTTACCGGGCTCATCCGCATCAGCGTCTTTTTGTGTCAGCAGCAGGATACGCTTATCATTCGCCATGACATCTTCGAGCGCTTTAATGGATTTTTCGCGCCCTACAAATAAAGGCACGACCATATGCGGAAATACCACAATATCGCGAAGCGGCAGGACTGGGAACAATGTTGTGTCAGGCATAGATAATCTCAAATTGGTGGCACGCTATATACGTATCCGTTCATACCAAGGTGGGATGCAAAGACAGTGGTTTCAAGGCTTTGCACCCGATAATACCACCAATTACCTGTATAAATCAGACCTTTAAGAGGCCTTTTCTTTTGTTTGTTTTTTGTCAGAGTAAATCAATAAGGGTTTAGCTTCGCCTTTGACAACTTCGCCGTTAATAACCACTTCTTCTACGCCTTCATAGGTCGGCAAATCATACATGCTGTCGAGCAAAATGCCCTCCATAATCGAGCGTAATCCACGCGCACCTGTCTTGCGGTCCAAGGCTTTCTTGGCAATGGCCTTCAAAGCGTCATCAGAGAAGGACAAACGCACATCTTCCATTTCAAACAGTGTTTGATACTGCTTGACCAGCGCGTTGCGCGGCTCTGTCAGGATTGTAACAAGCGCCTCGGCATCAAGGTCTGTCAATGTTGCGATAACGGGCAGCCGTCCGACAAATTCAGGGATAAGACCGAAACGCGTTAGATCTTCGGGCTCAACGCCTTGTAGGATTTCACCAACACGGCGATCATCAAGCTCTTTAACCTTACCGCCAAATCCGATGGAGACAGCATCGCCGCGATTGGCAATGACTTTATCAAGACCGGCAAAAGCGCCGCCGACAACGAAAAGGATATTCGTTGTGTCGACTTGTAAGAACTCTTGTTGAGGATGCTTACGTCCACCTTGCGGCGGCACAGAAGCCACTGTGCCTTCCATAATCTTTAGAAGCGCTTGCTGAACGCCCTCACCTGACACATCGCGCGTGATGGAGGGATTATCAGATTTGCGGCTGATCTTATCAACTTCGTCAATATAGACGATACCGCGCTGAGCGCGCTCTACATTATACTCAGCAGATTGAAGCAATTTCAAAATGATGTTCTCAACATCTTCGCCGACATAGCCAGCTTCTGTTAGCGTGGTCGCATCCGCCATTGTGAACGGTACATCCAGAATTCGGGCCAATGTTTGGGCTAGAAGCGTTTTACCGCAACCCGTAGGTCCGACGAGCAGGATGTTAGATTTAGCAAGCTCAACATCAGGATTGGAGGTTGAGTGATTTAACCGCTTATAGTGATTGTGCACGGCGACAGATAAAACGCGTTTGGCGTGATACTGACCGATGACATAATCATCTAGTGTTTCGCAGATTTCCTGCGGCGTCGGGACACCTTCTTGAGCCTTAGAAATCGAGCCTTTGCCCTCTTCCTTTATGATGTCCATGCAAAGTTCGACACATTCATCACAGATAAAGACTGTCGGCCCCGCGATAAGCTTACGGACTTCGTGCTGGCTCTTGCCGCAAAATGAGCAATAAAGCGTGTTCTTGCTGTCGCTGCCTGTGGTTTTGCTCATAAGTCCATTCCGTTTGTGCCCGTTATCGGGAATATCTTTGCAAAGATGATTCCATCAATTCGGGTGCTTATTGCACCGTAATATGACGTTTTTCTTAATCATGCCTTACACTTTCCCGTTAAGGAACACTTTTCTGCGTAAACTGGCAAGTTAAATCACCTACCATCCTTAACACATTTACTTGTCTAGCTTACTTATCGTCGCCGCGTTTTTCGTAGACGTGGTCCACAATTCCGAAGTCTTTGGCTTCTTGAGCTGTCATGAAGTGGTCTCGGTCGAGCGTCTTCTCGATAGTCGCATATTTCTTACCCGTATGATGGACATAAATCTCGTTAAGGCGTTTTTTCATCGCGAGGATATCATTGGCGTGACGCTGAATGTCAGACGCCTGACCGCGGAAACCGCCTGAGGGTTGGTGAACCATCACGCGCGCATTTGGAAGCGCGATGCGCTGCCCAGCCTCACCAGCAGCCAAAAGGAGTGAACCCATTGAGCAGGCTTGACCCATACAGACTGTGGACACAGGTGATTTGATGTATTGCATAGTGTCATAAATCGCCATGCCCGCCGTGACGACGCCGCCTGGCGAGTTGATATACATGGAGATTTCTTTTTTCGGGTTTTCAGATTCGAGGAAGAGTAGCTGCGCGGTAATAGATGCGGCCATGCCGTCTTCGACAACGCCAGAGAGGAAAATGATACGATCCCGCAAGAGACGTGAATAGATATCAAAGGCACGTTCCCCGCGGCTGGATTGCTCAACAACCGTCGGAATGAGGTAACTAGTTAAAACGTCTTGTGGGTCTTGCATGAGAACATCCTTGAATTCGAATCACTTGCTGTCTTTATACGCATAGGACAGCATTTTTATTAAGGCTTTATGTGCAAAGCCATTGAGCTAATATCAGCATCTTGCGCCTGTTTTACAAGAGGGGGCATAGATATTTACGCACTGCGAGACACAAATTTTGAAACTGTGACGCATATCACATTTAAAACGAGAATATTATCCTAAGCCTACACTTTTTAAGACTAGGGACTGGATTTCTCAGGAAGATTAATCTAGCAGAGCAACTGTCATAACAGGGGGCAAATATGTCAGACAGAGACCTTGCGCGTAAGAAACGTGCACAATCATTAGCAAAACAAGATATCGCGATATGGGACGCGCTGATTGGCGCCGCTGGACAGCCCAACGTGCAAAAATTTATTATAATGCCGCGCCTTTATAACTTTACGCGTGCTGGATTAAACATCAGTCATCCCGCTTTAGATCGTGAAGAGCAAATTCTGCATAATTATATGAATAATGATGGCGCTGAAACGATCCATAATTTCATTAAATTTGTGGACGGACGCATTGATGTTGAGAAGGCTCGCGACATTCAAATATCAATTACTGAGTTCCTCAAAGCGGCTTAGGCCGTAAATTTAGATACAAAAAAGCCCGGCTCTTATGAACCGGGCTTCTGCATTTTTACATTTCGCAAACGAAACTAAATCATTTCGTCTTCTTCAAAAAGAACGTCTTTCGTCACTTTCTTATCTGTGACTTTCGCTTTTTCGATAATCAGGTCGACAACCTTCTCTTCATAGATAGGCGCGCGAAGCTGAGCGATAGCTTGTGGGTTCTTTTGATAGAACTCAATCACTTGCTGCTCTTGGCCGGGATATTGACGCGCTTCAGCGATCATCGCTTGTTGTAGCTCTTCATTGGAAATTTGAATTTCTTGCTTTTGACCCATTTCAGCCAGAACCAATCCTAGGCGCACACGGCGCTCTGCGATTTTGCGGTAGTCTTTTTCAAGCTGCTTATCGGTTTTCTTGGCATCATCTTCGTCAAGCTGTCCGGCTTCTTTTTCAGATTGAACTTGTGACCAGATGTTAGAAAACTCAGCTTCGACCATGTTTGGCGGTAAATCAAACTTATGCTTTTTATCAAGCTCATCAAGGATGGCGCGTTTTAGCTTCATGCGAGATTGAATTTCAAGCTGTGAGCCATATTGATCTTTGACAGCCGCTTTAAGAGCTTCCAAATCCGCCAAGCCAAATTTCTGCGCAAATTCATCATCAATGACAGCGTCTTGTTCGCCTTGAACTTCGATAACTTTCGTCGCGAAGATAGCGTCTTTGCCCGCTAAATCAGCCGCCTGATAGGGCTCTGGGAATGTGACTTTTACGTCAAGCTCATCACCGGCTTTGACGCCAACGAGTTGATCTTCAAAACCGGGGATGAATGTCCCTGACCCGATAACGAGTTGATGGCCTTCCATCGCGCCGCCATCAAAGGCCTCGCCGTCAACAGTGCCGACAAAATCGATAAGAACCGCGTCGCCTTTTTTGGCTTTGGCTGTCTTAGCTTTCTTTTTGTAAGACTTTTGACCTTCGCCGAGTTTAGCGACCTCTTCCTCTAGTTCTTTTACATCAGCTTCATGCGTGAGGCGCGTAAATTTCAATGTTGCTGGATCAACAGGTTCAAATTCAGGAATAGACTCAACAGTGAGTTGGTATTCCAAATCCGCATTGCCTTTCGTGACGTCTTCACCGTTTGCGCGAAGATCGACTTTCGGCTGACCCGCAGGGCGAATTTTATTATCGTTGATGGCCTGTTGCGTTGTCTCATTGACGGTTTCTTCGACAACGTCTTTCATGATGCTCTGACCAAACATTTTGCGGATATGCGCGACAGGCACCTTACCGGGGCGGAAGCCCTTTAGCGAGACTTGCGGCTGCATCTCTTTAATTTTAGCTTCAAGCTTTGTGTCCAAATCCTCTTTAGGCACCGTGATCGCAAAAGTTTTGCTGAGGCCTTCGGCTTTGAGTTCTTTTATTTGCATGACGTAAGTCCATCGTCTTAAACAGGAAAGGTGCCAACGCGTCTCGCTCAGCACCCGTATCTGTCAGTGAAATTTCGCGCCTTATGTCACTTTCACTATATGAACGCAACGCCTGTTGCAGAATGTTTTTCGCAAAAATTCATAGTTTACTTGCCAAGAGAGCTTCAAAACGCAAATTAGAGATAGAATCGGGGCCTAATGGTGAAAAGACTGTGATAAATATATGGATTGGCTAGCAGATTCTGAGCTACTTCACTACCTGAGTGTCTTTGTTGGCCCTTTCGTACAAGAAGATGCCGCCGTGTTTCTGGCCGCAACGCTTTCCGCAAATAATCCAAATTACTTTCCATCTATGTTTTTTGTGATTTTAGCTGGATTGATTCTCTCTGATATTTGGAAGTACTGGATCGGCTGGGCGGCGCTTAAAAACCCACGGGCACGTGCCTTTGCAGAAAAGAAGAAAGTTGTCGATTTACAGGATAAAGTTCAGCGCTATACATTAGCGACACTGTTTGGAGCTCGTTTTGTTCCGTTTGCTCGCATTCCAACCTATGTTGCCTGCGGTTTTTTTAAAGTGCCATACTGGAAGTTTTGCGCAATCGTCGCCTTTACAGCCACGATATACGCGCTTGTGATATTCGCCTTTTGCCATTTGGTAGGCGAAGTTGTCGGGGAGCGCTTTGAATGGCTGTTACCTATTGCAGGCGTTACTTTCGCGCTATTATTTGTCGGCATTCAAACCTTGCGAAACAGAAGGCAAGTGGCGAAACAGGATTAAAGCCCGTCAACTCCGGTTCTTAGGCAATTGCACCCAATCGGCAATATCATTCATAGCCTGCTTGTTCGCCTCGTCTATCGCATTCACTATTGCTGTTACGCGAGAAGCGTCAGCTCGAATCCTTTTCTCTACATCAAGAGACCCCACGAAATTTCTATCTGACGAATTTGCGAGCGTGACGGAATAATGCACAACAGCCAATGGTGGGCTATCCTCTCCATTATCATAATGAGCTTCAAAGTTTTTTATAGTCATATGTATGCGCATATTCGTGCGTGCGCCTGATGACGGAATAAGCCCAACAAGGTCAGCTCTCTGGCCCATCACATCGATTAATGACTCTTGTACCATAACAGGAATGACTTCTGACCATCTTGCGCCGCCTGCGACAGCCAATCTACGGCCATCCGGAGATACGATAATGTCTCGGGTCTCAAACACATTAGATGCGCTGGGCCTATCAACTCTTATAACTTGAGCTGAGGCCGTATGAACGACATGCTCGCGCGGAGCGCTTAGACGATAAACACTCTCGGCTGGCGCAGGGTCGGGTAGTAATGACACGCAACCACTTAGAGAAGCCAACACCGCTGCGCTTAAAACTGTTTTGAGGGAATGTCTTTTTATCATTGTGGCAACTCTACTGTTTCGCGTTGTTCACCCGCAATAAATTGTGCGGGATTACGCTCTAGATCGTCAGCAATCCGTCCGAGCGTTACAACAAGACGGCGAAATCCATCAATAGTTTCTTCAAGGTCTGTCAAACCTGAGTTTGACAAACGATTAATCGCGTCGCGGCTATCGACGATCAGCTCACCAGTATTGTCAGACACCCCTTTTATTGACCCCAAAGCTTTATCCAATTCAGCCATAGACACGTTCGCCCGCGCAATAACCGACTTCACGTCGTTTTTCATGAGGTCATCAAAATCCTTAGCCGCATTATCAACATTTAGGGCTGCGGTTGAGACATCTTTGGCGGCCGCTTCAAACGCGTTCAAAGTATTCTCGATTGACTCACTGTCGATATCTACATCTCTAAGATTAGACGTCATTTGTTCCAAATTTGAAAGTATAGCGTGAAAGTCATCTATGCCCTGTTGGTTCATGATGGTATTAACTCTAGAAAGGGCTGTTTGCGCCGCCTCGATAACATTACCGCCGCCGCCTAGAAGCGCATCAATACGGCTGCCTTCGCCCACCAAGCGGTAAGGACCGCTACCCGGCAAATCTGTGATAAGAGGAAATCCCTCACCCCCAGGAATAATTTGAATATAGTTCAGCCCCGTAAGCCCCAAAGGCTCCATACGGCCCACACTTTTTGTATCAACAGGCGTGCCCTTCTCGATTTGAATATCAACTAACACGGCATTGGTATCATTCGGGTCGATGCGCAGCCTTGTAACGTCACCGACTTTCAGCCCGTTAAATCTGACTTCAGTTCCCTGAGACATGCCTTGCACACCGCCTTGGAACGAGACTTCATATTCATCGAATTGTTGGTCAAATTGCGCATTGGACAACCAGGCTACGAAAGCGATGATCGTGAAGAGAGATATCAGAACAAATGTACCTATCAGCGCGTAATGTGCTTTGTTTTCCATGGTTGAGCCCGAACTAAGTCTTTCCTGCTTTTAAAGCTGCCCGCGATCTAGGCCCGCCAAAATATTCTTTTACCCAAGGGTGATCATATTCTTGCACTTTAGGGAGAGTATCCGCAATGGCAATGCGTTTATCCACTAAGACGGCGACGCGGTCGCAAATTGTGTAAAGACTATCAAGGTCATGTGTAATCATCAAAATGGTGAGATCCATCGCTTCGCGCAGCCCTAATATCAACTCATCAAAGGCATTCGCCCCTACAGGATCAAGCCCAGCTGTCGGTTCATCCAAAAACAGCAACTTTGGATCGAGAGATAAAGACCGCGCGAGTCCCGCTCGTTTTTTCATCCCGCCTGACAGGTCAGACGGATAGAGAGTCGCGGACTGTGCTGGCAATCCGACCATGTGAATTTTCATATCGGCCAATTCTCGCATCAACGGAACTGGTAAGTCGGTATGTTCCCGTAAGGGCACCATGATATTTTCCCGTACGGACAATGATGAAAACAGAGCGCCGCCTTGAAACAAAACCCCCATTTCATTATTAATCGCTTCGCGCTCTTCTTTTGTCAGCTCTGTGCGGTCACGTCCAAAATAGCGGATGATACCGCCCTCAGGCTCTTTCAGGCCCAACATTGTATTGAGAAGTACCGATTTACCCGTACCTGATCCGCCGACTAGTCCAACAATTTCGCCTTTTTCTACACGAAAGTCCAAATTTTCATGGATAACATTTGTGCCAAATTGCGTCAAAATTCCGTGGGCTTCCATGGGAGGCGCTGTGTCTTTATCTTCAATGCTCATCTTATATCCCCATCTGATAGAACAGAATGGCGAAAATTGCATTCACCGCTATCACCGCAAAGATGGATTGTACAACACTCTGCGTCGTGCGCGAGCCGAGCGACTCAACACTGCCTGTGACGGCCAGACCTTGGCGGCAGCCGATAACTGCGATAATCACGGCGAAAAAGGGCGTTTTGACCATGCCTACCCAAAAAGCTTTGACGCCGACGACTTCATTAAGGCGCTGGAAAAACAGCACGGGTGAAATATCAATTTCGCCCGTCCACGCGATTAACATGCCCGCAAAAACGCCGCTCATCATCCCTAAAAAGGTCAGTATCGGCAGTGACACTAAACAGGCAATCGCCCTAGGCACGACGAGTGTTTCAAAGGTATCAAGCCCGATCACTGTCATAGCGTCAACTTCTTGGCGCATTTTCATCGCTCCGATTTGAGCCGTGAAGGCCGAATCAGAGCGCCCTGCGATTAGGATAGCGGTAATAATAGGGGCGAGTTCACGCAAAACCGAGACACCAACCAAGTCTACCATGAAGACGGAGGCTCCGAATGAGGCTAAGAGACTCGCGCCCATATAGGCAATGACTGCGCCAATGAAGAAACACAGCGTTACGACGATGGGCGCGGCATTGAGACCAATTTCTTCTATAAGCGAGACGACAGAATTCCACCTTATCTGTCTTGGGCGGAGCATCAGCTTGAAGAACACGGCAAAAAACTTGCCTATAAAGGCTAGGGTCTCGAAAACTTCAGTAAAAAATCGTTCTGTCGCTTTTCCAAGACGCGTCAAAGAATCATACCACTGACGGTCAACCACTGGCGGTTTGCCTTTCACCGCGTCCGCAGCCGCTTGCATGAGGGTTTGTTGACCCTTCGTGCCTTCTGTCACGACCCAGAAATGTCTTTGCCCTGGTCCGATACGCACGGCACGGGCAAACATATAAGCCCCCGCCGTATCGAGCTCGCCTAAATCGGTAAAATCATAATAGACCATGTCATAATCAAGCGCCTGTAGCTCTGCTGTTAGAACAGGATCGATAGCTGCCACTTGATCAAGCGTCCAGTCACCATTCGGCCTGAACGTGATGGAGCGATCTTCCTGGGTCAGCACATATTTCGCTGGGGATGAATTGCTGTTTGACGACATTTGCGTAACGTGCGTATCAACGCACCATAGGTCAAGACAGGATTACCTTTGCGGCAGTTAAAAATAGAGACTCAAATTTGGCCTGTCGCGGGGTCTTTTCGTATTTCGCGCAGCGCTTTGACAGAGATTACGGTTGTGCGCGTCACGATTATGGATGGAAGCCACGCAGGGCGAGGCGAATGTCGCCCTTATCCGCGCTATGACGAGACGCCTCAAAGTGTAAGCGCGCAAATCGAAACTGTCCGTGAAGACATCGAAAACGGCCTCACACTGCAGGACTTGCAAACTCTCATGCCAGCGGGGGCGGCCAGAAATGCGGTTGATTGCGCGCTCTGGGATTTGAAGGCGAAATTGAGCGGAACGACAGCCCCTCAGCTTCTGGGCATCGCCCCGCCGCAAAAGCGTCTCACAGCTTACACGCTCTCTATCGATACGCCTGAGAGAATGCGCCGCGCCGCCATTAAGGCCAAGGTTTATCCTCTATTAAAACTTAAAATCGGCGGGATGGACGGGCTTAAGGCTTGCTTGGCTGTGATGCAGGCCCGCCCTGATGCTGAACTTATCATCGATGCAAACGAATCTTTGAAGCCAGATGAAATAGAGCGTTTTCAATCGGCCTTAAAAGATAAACCCGTTGTGATGATTGAGCAGCCCCTGCCCCACGACCACGATATGCATATACCGAATACGCCTGACGCGCTCCCAATTTTCTGTGCTGATGAATCTTTGCATACGGCTAAAGATTTAGACCGTCTTTGGGCTGCAGGTTACCGCGCTGTAAATGTGAAACTGGATAAATGCGGCGGACTGACCGCGGGACTGGAGCTCACGCGCGCCGCTAAAGCTAAAGGCTTCATCATTATGGCGGGCTGTATGGTCGGCACATCTTTAGCAATGGCACCGATCATGATGTTGGAGAGTTTTGCGGATGTTATAGATTTAGACGGGCCACTCTTACTGGCCAAAGACATAGATAAGGGTCTGAAATATGACGGGTCTTATGTGCATCCCCCCAAGCGTGAGCTTTGGGGCTGAGTATCAAACTTAGTTGATAATATTCGGTTTCGCCATTTGAGATTCGCGAACGCGGTCACCAAAAGCATTGGTCACATCGCGAAGTGCATTTACCGAAGATTTATAGGATGTGTAATCCAAATCATTAGCTGTCCCTGCGGTCTTAAGCAGCGCATCTTCGAAAATCATAGAGGCTTCACGAGACGCGATAAGCGCTTTTTCGAGACTTACCAGTTCTTTGCGAACAGACTTATCAGCAGGTACCATAGCAAGATAGACTTCGGCGGCCTTCGTCGTTTGCTCGACTTGTGACGACGCCAGACGAATATCAGATAGGACAACGTTTTTATCCGTCGCCAAAGAGGCATAACTTACAGGAGCGCTGGCCGTGACATCTTTATCTTCAAGGCCTTTTAGCAAGACGCGCGTAGCAGAACGGACTTTCTTGCGGCTGTCTTTATGGACAAAACCACGATTGGAAAAAGCGGCAACGAGTTTCGCTGTAGCGCGCTGAACAACATTCACGTCAACGGATTTAGTTGCGGTAGGTTTGCTCTGCGCTCCCATCTCATTCAAATCGACAGTGGCGCAAGCTGATACCGAGAGGCAAGCAGTAAGGGCAATCGTAAGCCGAAGGCTCATATATTCATCCTTTTGTCTGCGCCCAAGAACACCATAGTCCAGAGCAGCAACATTGACGTACTCTTAAGCACAGCATGTTGAATATTATCTGAACGAACAGCGTTAACTTTTACTTACGACAGCAAAAAACATACCGCAATAGGCGAATAGTCGCTTACAAATTTGTAATGTCGCGACTTTGATAGCTTTTTATCTAAGAGCCCAAAAACCCCGAGACGTAGCTTATCATTTGCGAAATCATCACGGCGCCTACAAAGATAGGCGCAACCCAACGCGTTAAGAAGAAGATAAACTTACCTAGTCCCTCGCCTTCCCCTTTGATTTGTTCATAGACTAGCCGCGAATCCATCCGCCAGCCGACAAACAGAACAATCAGGAAGCCTGCGAGCGGTAGTAATATTTTCCCGGTAAAGCCATCGATAGCATCCAGAGCAGGCGTCTTACCGCCAGCCTCAACACCAAAGAGAGAAATTAAACCAACAAGCACCATTATGGCTCCGACAATCCAAGCCGCTTTGGACTTGGTCAGTTTAAAGCGCTCACTTACATAAGCGGCAGAGGGTTCTAATAGCGACACAGAAGACGTAATCGCTGCAAAGAAAGCGAGGAAGAAGAAGGCTGCGCCTAATATCCAACCAAAGCCGCCCATCGCTTCAAAAGCATTCGGCAGGGTAATAAACAGCAAAGCAGGTCCAGCGCTTTCGGAAAGGCCTGACCCAAAAACAATCGGGAAAATAGCGAGGCCAGCAACAAGGGCGACCAAAGTATCCATAAACGCAACGATAGCCGCAGATTTGGGAAGCGAGACGCCATTAGGGATGTAAGAGCCGTAAGTAATCATAATCGCGCTGCCAACACCGACTGAGAAAAAGGCCTGCCCCAGCGCGGCATTTGCCACACTACCCACATTTGCGATGCCAGAGGCACTAGGGTTTTTCGTCATCATTTCACCGATATCAGGGACATATAGAAATTTTAAGGCCTGCATGGTGCCGCCATTGCCCACATTAGTGATGAGCGCAAAAATCGCCAGCAATGCTAGAAGCACAAAAAATGCAGGCATCAAAACTTTTGCGGCCATCTCAATGCCTTTATTAACCCCGCGGCTGACGAGCCAAGTCGTAATAGCCGCAAAGAATAAGAAGGACGGCAAAACGGCCATAGGGTTACTAATGAAATCAACAAAACGCGTTGCGACTTGGTCTGGTGTCATTCCTGCAAAACCATTTGTCAGAAAGAAGAATATATAGCGCACGACCCAACCAGCAATCACACAATAAAATGTGACGATAAGAAAACCCGCTAACATACCTGCCCAGGAGGCAAGCTTCCAAGCGCTACTGCGTCCAGACTTTTGAGCTACATCAGCAATTGATCCGACGGCGTTGGCAACATTACCTGTGCGTCCAACCAAATATTCGCTCATCAAAACAGGAACACAGACGAGGAACACAGCCATTAGGTAGATGAAAATAAAAGCTCCGCCTCCATTTGTGCCAGCTTCCGAAGAAAACCGCCAAAGATTACCCAGCCCGACCGACGAGCCGACGGCTGCCATGATGAATGCAAATTTTGATGACCATTGTGCTGTGCCAGCTGCCGCCATGAGAACCCCCTAAAGGTTATATTTTTAATTTTTCAGCACGTTAATACTTTAGCCGCGTGGGTCAAGACGCGCTTTAAATAAGTTTGCTAAATAAGAAAACAGGCAGAGAAACGCGCCTTCAAAATTGACTGCGCGGCAATTCGTTTTGGCGGTGTAAATGCGCTGACAAAATCAAACCAAAACCTGTCATCACCGTCAACACAACTGTGCCGCCATAAGAGATAAGCGGAAGCGGCACACCCACAACAGGCGCCAATCCCATCACCATGCCAAGATTGATAAAGATATATAAGGTGAAAGTTGTTGTCAGGCCTAAAACCAAGAGACGCGAGAAGACATGCTTGCATTGCATGGATAGCCAAACACATAAGCTAATAACCAGTATATAAAGGCCAATAGTCAGAAGACTACCCAAGAGACCAAATTCCTCGCCGATAACCGTGAAAATAAAGTCCGTCCTGTTTTCAGGCACATATGCAAGCTGGCGCTGCGTACCGTTCATAAAGCCTTTGCCTGAAAAGCCGCCGCTTCCCAGCGCAATTTTGGATTGGGTAATATGATAGCTGGCCCCTGTCGGATCTCGGGACGGGTCCAGAAAGGTCAAAATCCGAGAGCGCTGATACTCTTTTAGCCCAAAACGAAAGAAGAGCGGTAAGGCAATAGCGCCGGCCAGAGCGGCTCCGCCAATGACACGCCAGTTTACGCCAGCCAGAAAAATAATTCCCACGCCTGTCGCCGCGAGAAGCAAGGTCGTGCCCAAATCTGGTTGCCGCAACACAAGCGCCATAGGCAATAAAATCAGTATGGCCGCGCCTAATAACCCTGAAAGCCGCGAGACCCGCCAATTCGGCAAATCGTGATAATAACGCGCCATGGCCAAGACTATGGCCAGTTTCATAACCTCGGAAGGCTGTATTCGCATGACTTGCAGGTCTAGCCACCTTTGAGAACCATTTACGCTTACGCCCATGACATCCACGGCGATCAGTAAGACAAGCGCCCCGAAATAGGCAGGATAAGCTAGTGCATACCAAACCTTCACATCTGTCATCGCCACGCCCAGCATCAGCCCGCTTGCGACAATCAACCTGATTAAATGCTGCTGCGCGCCGCTTGACCAAACCCCATCCGTCGCCGCGAAAATCATCAAAACGCCGACAAGTCCGACTAAAACGACAAGCGCCACCAGAAGCCAGTTCACCTCATAAAGCTTGGCCGTTATGCCTGCGCTTGAGGAGAGCGGGTTCATCATAATGTAGCCCCGTTCGTCTTGAGTTCAGTTTCAGGGCCAAGCCCATCACGTTCAAGCGCTCTGCCTAAAACAGCCCTAACGATAGATGCCGCGCGCTTAGACCCGGACCCGCCATGTTCGACAACACAGCCCACGGCAAAGCGCGGTGCGTTATAAGGCGCATATCCGACAAAAATAGAATGGTCGCGAAGCTTCCACGGCAGTTCTTCATGTTTACGCAAACGGGACTGACGCTCTGATGTGGAAATACCCCTCACCTGACCTGTCCCTGTTTTCCCAGCCATATCAAGCCCTTTAATGCCAAGGCCGTTGGCACGATAGGCCGTCCCGCCAGGTTCCTCACAGACAGACCACATCGCGTCCTGAACAAAGGCAATATGTTCTGGGTCAATATCCAAATCCGCCAGCTCCGGCAAATCTTGGCCTACGAGTAAGTTAGGCACCAAGGCTTTTTGGCCGTTTGCTATGCGCCCCGCCATGACCGCTAATTGAAGCGGTGTCGCGAGAACAAAACCCTGCCCGATAGATGCATTTAGCGTATCCCCCATTCGCCATCCATTGCCCAGCCTGGCTTGTTTCCAAGCAGGGTCAGGCATAATGCCTGGCTTTACGCCTGAAATCCCAATGTCATAAGCTGTCCCGAATCCGAGCTTGCGGCCCATCTCAGCGATTTTCTCCATGCCGATAATTTGAGCAGTTTCATAAAAATAGATGTCGCAGGAATTTTTCAGACCATCGCGCATATCCATGGCCCCATGACCGCCTCGCTTCCAGCAGTGGAAAATGCGGTTCCCGAGTCTAAGTTTTTGTGTGCAGAAGACTTTCTTTTTGGGATCAATAAGCCCGCTTTCGAGCGCAGCCAGCATAACTGTCATCTTAAAGGTGGACGCAGGCGGATAGCCTCCGCTCAGCACCTTATTATATTGCGGGCGCTTCTCGTCATTATTTAGACGGTTCATATCAGCTTGGGTCAGGCCTGAGACGAATAGGTTGGCGTCAAAGGTCGGCATAGATAGCAGCGTTCTAAGCTCCCCTGTCATGACATCAATCACGGCAAGGCCGCCGCTATCCTCTTCAAACAGCTCAGCCCCATAACGCTGTAATTCAGCATCGAGGGTCAGCCAGACATCTTTGCCTTTAATCGCAGCATCATTAGGGTCAGGCCATTCGCGCACAATACGGCCCAGCGCATTGACCTCGACCTTTAATTTACCCGCAGAGCCGCGAAGTGTTTTATCAGCCGCCGCCTCCACGCCCGTCTTGCCAATGCGAAAAGTCGGTTGACGCAGCATGGGGTCATTATCTTTTTCTACGTCTTTAGGATTGGCGCGCCCGACATAGCCTAATGTGTGAGCAAAGAGGCCCTTATTTGGATAGAAACGTCCCTCCCCGACTTGTGGGATAACACCCGGCAGGTCAGGGATATTGAAGTTAAGCGCCGAGAATGTTTTCCAGTCCAAATGGTCATCAATCAAAATCGGAACGAAGCGGGCATGGTCGCGAATATCTTTTCTTATCCGATCCAGCATTTTGGTGTTTAGCGGAACAATATTCGAGATGCGCTTTAGCGTGGCCTCAACATCTTTGACCTGCTCTGGGATCATCACAACCCTATAGTCTTGTTTGTTCACGGCTAGGTTTTCGCCAAATCTGTCCATGATGCGCCCGCGAGACGGAAGGCTGATCTTAAAATTAAAGCGGTTATCGTCGGATAGGACGCGGTAATCCTCAGCCTTTACGACTTGCAGATAATAAAGGCGGCTCGCTAAAACTCCGAATATGCCAGCTCCGCCCGCCCCCAACATGAGCGTGCGCCGCGTTATGACGCCTTCATCGGGACCTTGATCATGCTCAGACATTACAGCCCCCTCGCATCTGCATCCGACAGCATATATCTACCGATATGGCGCAAGCCATAAACTAAAGGGAATAAAATCGCTGCGGCCAAAGCCTGGAACAATAGCGCGGGGGCATCGGGCCGGTTTTCCATTGCAAACCATCCCAGCAAATATGAGGCTATGATGGCGAATATCAAAAAAATCACCCATTGAATGAAAGCGGAACTAAAATTGTGCGGTTTAAGCCGCATATGCGGACGCGAAATAGCAAAGACGGTTAAAAATATCAACGCCCACAAGCCTAAGGGTCCAGCAGAGAGTAAGTCCAGTAGCAAACCGAAAATAAAAATAGCAATAATCGAAATGATGACTTTATCTGTCCTCGGCCAGAGACAGACTCCGATGAGCGGAAGGAATATAAATCCGATAGTGCGCCCTGCAATATTGACATTCAGCACAGAGATAAACACCAGAAGGATCATCAATAAAATGCCCTTCCACTCTCCGCCATCTGCAAAACTTTGTGATGCGCTGCGAGCCATGATTACCGCAACCCCGCTTCAGTGTTTGCCCCGACAGGTGCAGCCTCAGCCGAGTCCGGAGCGCTCGCCGCATTGTCAGCATCGGCAACCACATTGGCATCCTCAGCTGCGGTTTCATTCTCGGCCTCAGTCTCATCAGGGGCTTGGGTCGGGACATAGGGATAGACCCAAACCCAATCGACATTTTTATCTCGCGTATTTAGTCCGACAATGAATTTTCGTTCCCCCGTCTCTTTGACGGTGCCTACTGGCAGTCCCCGCGGGAGTATGCCGTCATCTCCAGAGGTCACAACGGTATCGCCATCTTTCCAATCCGCGCGATCGTCAACAAAATCCAAGCGCGGCTGCTCACTATTATCCCCGGATAAAATAGCGCGGGCATCAGAGCGCAAAGACATAACAGAGACATGGCTGTTCAAATCACCGAGCAGCAAGACACGCGAAGCACGCGGGCCCGCCCTGAGAACATGGCCGTAAAGCCCGTCAACGGTCATAACAGGATGTCCCTTTTGAACACCTTTATTGCGGCCAGCATTTATAAGCGCCGCTCGAACAAAAGGACCTTCCACTTCGCTGACGGCGCGCGCTGCTATTTTCTTCTCTGGAATATCAATGCCAGGGTCAGCTGCAAGAATAGCTTCAAAGCGCTCCAGCTTCTTGGCCATAATTTGAGAGCGCTGCTTATCCTCACGCAATCTGTAAAGCTCTTCTTTCAAAGCTTTGTTTTCTTCCAAAGCGCGTGAACGGTCTTTGAACTCAGCTATAAGGTTTTCGGCGCCGCGGAGGGGTTTTGATAATATGGCAAGACCTGGAGACATGGTAGACTCGGCCCCTATCTGCGTTCTCTGTAATAAACGATCGCTGCCTCGGTCCGTCATGAAGAGAATACTGGCGACTAAAAAAGCCAATATGAGCGTGATGGTTGACGCGCGGGTGCTATCTGTATCGCTTCCAATCATGATGTGAAGCTAGCACTCCTTTTGACAAGATTAAACGCCGCTTGACAGCACGCTTTTCCATTTTTTTAAATTCTCAACTACGGTTCCTGAACCGCGAACGACACAAGAGAGCGGGTCATCTGCGATAGAGACTGGAAGACCTGTACGATTACTAAGCTCTGTATCCAGATTGCGCAGCAAAGCTCCGCCTCCCGTCAGCATAATGCCTTTGTCAACAATATCAGCGGCAAGTTCGGGCGGAGTAGCTTCCAAAGCCATCTTCACCGCCTCAACAATTTGCTCAACAGGTTCAGCCAAGCTCTCGGCAATCATGGCCTCAGTCACGCGGATTTCGCGCGGGACGCCGTTCATCAAATCACGGCCTTTAATTTGAACTGTCATGCCTTCATTATCTGCAGGCATGGTCGCAGAGCCGATTTCTTTCTTCACGCGCTCGGCTGACATTTCGCCCAGCAACAAGTTCGTCGTGCGGCGCACATATTGGATAATCGCATCGTCCATCTTATCGCCGCCGACCCGTACAGAGCGCGAATAGACAATGCCGTCTAGAGACAGCACGGCAACCTCGGTTGTCCCGCCGCCAATATCGACAACCATAGACCCTGAAGGTTCGTGAATGGGCAAGCCCGCACCTAGCGCCGCGGCCATAGGTTCTTCGATAAGATATACACGCTTTGCACCCGCTTGCTCGGCGGATTGATGGATGGCGCGGCGTTCCACAGCTGTTGCGCCAGATGGCACACAAATCACAACATGGGGTTTGCGGCGAATGAAGCCTGTTTTGTTCACCTTCTTGATGAAGTGGGCGATCATAGCTTCCGCGACTTCGAAGTCCGCAATCACGCCGTCTTTCATGGGGCGAATAGCTTCAATATGGCCGGGCGTGCGGCCCAGCATATTTCGCGCTTCAAGACCTACAGCGTGAACAACCTTGCGGCCATTACGGGTTGAAAAGGCTACAACAGAAGGCTCGTTAAGAACGACGTCTCGACCCTTGGCATAAACCAAAGTGTTGGCGGTACCCAAATCAATCGCGATGTCCGATGAAAAGGCACTGAGGAGTGATGAAAACATTATAGACCTAGTAAATTTCTATCCGTTAATCTGATATGCCGCGCGCGCGAGAAGACTCATTTCAAAGACACATAGAGAACGGGATTCGCTTTAATAAGTGTTAATGCTTTTTGCGCGGGTAAAAAGCAAGCCTTGCATACCCTTAAATAGGGTTAATCACTATGTTTTTTCGGCTCTAACGCGACTTCGGCTCTCAAACGTCTTCGCGCCAAAAACATAAATACAATCAACAATACCGCTAAGCCAATGAAAATACCCATCACGGCTTTGCCTTCCGAGCCGGATATCAGCCCCTGCCCAACCAAAGCGACAATCGCAATCTTTGGAATAATGCCCAGCGCTGTGCCCAAAAAGAACGACAAGAATTTCATATGAGAAACCCCAGCCGCCATATTCACCAAGACAAATGGCCCGGTCGGCACGAAGCGCACAGCAAAGCTGGTGACCAGTCCGTTTTTGCGAACGATGCGGACAATTCTGTTAACAAACTCCCCGCCATAACGTCGCAACCGCTCAGCCCCCATCCAGCGGCCTAGCCAGAAATCAATCGTCGCAGACACCATGGTCGCAATCCAAGCGTATATCCCGCCGCTCATGGGCCCAAAGGCTACGACGACTCCTGCGATTAAGGCCCATTGCGGCGCGCCCAAAAAGGCCGCCAAAACAAATGTCAGAATTGTCAAAGGCAGGCCATAACCAGATGCTCGTAAGGATTCGAAAAATTGGTGAAACTCACTTTCAGGCAAGCTCAGCATGTCACGCCCGATAAGGATAAGGAGTATCACCACACCAAACATGACGAGCAGAACCGCCAAAGCTCTCAGAGCTTGCTTGTCCATTTGCGTGAAAAATGCCCAGACCGACTTCATGCTTTGCCCTTACAGAGATTGACCGCATGTGGAAAATGAATTTGCATCAAGCTTGGTTACAAAAAAAAGGCGTCCTCTTCGAAGAAAGGACACCTTACCAAAAAATGGCTAAGTTTGCGCATGACTGCTCCGATTAGGAGCATGTTTAGCAATATTTACCTTTTAAGCCTGAGTCAAAGAGTTTTTTCGGTAATATCTGCCTGAAATTGTATTTTTTGCGCATTATTGTGGATATGCACCCAATCTTTAGCTTGTCCTCTGAACCATGTGTATTGCCGCTTGGCAAAACGGCGCGTGTCGCGCTTGGCGATGTCTACCGAATCGTTCAGGCTCATCTCGCCGCGCAGATAAGGAAAAAATTGCTGCAACCCGATGGCCTTCATCATGGGTAGGCTAACGTCATAGCCTTTTTCAAAGACCGCTTTTGCTTCCTCAAGCCCGCCATTATCGACCATCGCCTCAAAGCGGGCATTGATACGCGCATAGAGACTTTCGCGCTCAGGCAGCAAAACCGCCCGCGCGCAAAATGATTTGGGTATAATCGGGCGTGTCTTTTCCTGCCAGGCCGATAAGGCTTGCCCCGTCTCCATGTGAACGCTGACGATACGTAAGAGCCTTTGGGGGTCGTTACCCAAAACCCGCGCTGCCGCTACGGAGTCAACGGCCTCGGCCTTGGCACGCAGTGCTGCAATTCCGTCATCATCCAAAATCGCCTGAGCCTGTGACATCGCCGCGTCTGATATAGGCGGCACTTTGGCAATGCCTTCGATAAGCGCTTTGAAATAAAGTCCTGTGCCTCCCGTTAGGATTGGGACCACATCTCTGGCGAGGCAGTCGAGTATAACGGGCTGTACATCTCGCAACCATTCCCCTGTTGAGTAGCGCGTGGTTCCCGCGACATGCCCAAAGAGATGGTGCGGAACACCGTCCATTTCATCAGGGGTGGGCCGCGCCGAGAGAATTTGTAAATCCTCATAAACTTGCAAAGCATCGGCATTGATAATTTCGCCGCCCACAGATTTTGCTATCTCAAGCGCCCAAGAACTCTTGCCGCTAGCTGTCGGGCCTGCGATACAAATAATTGGTTTCATAAAACGAGTCTTTTCATGTCCACGTCTCTAACCCGCATCGCCACGATTGTGCTAGCCAAAAGCAACGCAAAACATTTTGAGCATGCCATTGGCAGCATACCGCTTTTGGAGGATTTAAATATTCTCTGTGAAGGCAAAGCCTTTGAAGGCCATGTCACGAACAGCCTGACGCAGGAAGATATTCTCAAAGCCTTAAGCGCCGCTAACATCAAAGCGGATGTCTGCATCCAAAGTAGTGAGGGCCGCAAGAAGAGGCTCCTGATTTGCGACATGGATAGCACCTTGATTGGTCAGGAATGTATCGATGAGCTTGCTGATTTTGCCGGCGTTAAAGACCGCGTCTCCGCCATCACAGAACGCGCTATGCGCGGGGAGATAGGCTTTGAGGGCGCGCTAACAGAGCGCGTTAGCCTATTGAAAGACTTGGATATTTCGGTCCTGCAAAAGTGTTTTGAAGAGCGCATTGTTTTAAATGATGGCGCCAGGACACTCTGCCAAACCATGAAAGCCAATGGGGCGAAGACGGTTATTGTCTCGGGCGGATTTACATTTTTCTCTGGACGCGTGGCTGACGCTTGCGGCTTTGAAATTCACCAAGCCAATACGCTGCTGGAAGACAATGGAAAGCTTACCGGAACTGTCAGTATGCCCATCCTTGGACGCGAAGCAAAGCTTGATGCTTTGAACGAGCACAGCGCCGAATGTGGCGGCGCGGATCAGGCTATCGCCATTGGTGACGGCGCGAATGATTTGGCTATGATTACGGCGGCGGGTCTCGGTATCGCTTTCTACGCCAAGCCAGTTGTCGCAGCGCAGGCCCATTGCGCAATAAATCACACGGACCTTACAACGGCTCTTTATTTCCAAGGCTATCGCGAAAACGAATTTATCTCATAGGATAGAATATGACTATAGAACGCTTTCATACCACGGCTCGCATGAGCAAAATCGTCACGCATAATAACACGGTCTATCTTTGCGGTCAGGTCGGAAGCGGCGACAGCTTGTCTGAACAAGCGCATGAGTGCTTGTCCCGTATTGATGCCCTTCTGAGCGAAGCGGGGTCGAGTAGAGAGCATATCTTGCAGGCTATCATCTGGCTCTCTGACATGTCTTATTTTGCCGAGTTCAACGAGATCTGGAACGCGTGGGTACCCGAGGGTCATGCGCCTGCGCGGGCATGCGGCCAAGTTAAAATGGCGAGAGATATCTTGAAAGTCGAAATCATCATTACGGCGGCCCTAAAAACCTAAAGGGACAACTATGATGCTTAGCTCTGCGTAGTTACCTCATGACAGACCGCAAGTTCCCCGACGATTTTATTCCCGCCGCCCCTCGCCCTGATAAGGGGAGCCTTACAACATCCGAGATTGTCGCTATGGCATGGGATGACGAAACATCCTTTGATGACATTCAAACCCAGTCAGGCCTTAGCGAGGGCGAGGTCATCAAAATTATGCGCAGCCACATGCAGCCCAGCAGTTTTCGGATGTGGAGGAAGCGCGTCAGCGGACGTGCCAGCAAACATAAAGTGAAGCTGAAAGACTAAATCGCTAAGCTAGATAGTCAGCGCGTAGAAAATATAGTTCCCGCCGCGATTAATCAAAATCGTCACCGGCGCGTCAAATTCTTTGGCTGCAGCCATCGCTTCTTCAAATTCTTTGGGCGAGGTGACGGCTTCAAATCCAACTTCTTCGATAATATCGCCAGATAGGATTTTACCGCTAGCCTCAGCGTTTTTTTCAACTTTGACAACACGAACGCCTTTGACGTCATCGCTAATGCGGTATTTCTTGCGGGTTGCGTCGCTAAGAGCTTCGATAGCAATACCGGAGTGTACGCGGTCAATATCATTTTCAGCCTGCTCGCGGCGGGCTTTTTCTTCATCCGTGACCTGCTCTTTCAAGCGCTCTATCGTAATTTTAGCAGTCTTCTTTTTACGCTTGCGAATATAAGAGACCTCAAGAACTTCATCGATTTTGGAATCCGCAATCTTGCGAGAGAGCAGGCGTGAGCTTTCGAGCTTTTCGCCGCCCAGATGCGTTATCAAATCGCCCTTTTGTAATCCGCCTTTATCAGCAGGACTGTCAGCGATAACCGTCGTAACCAAAGCTCCGTAAGGGCTATCTAGGCCGTAAGATTTGGCGATGGCGTTGCTGACCTTTTGTGGCCGGACGCCCAAATAGCCGCGGCGCGTTTCGCCATATTCGCGTAATTGGTCGACAACAGAGCTTGCGAGCTCTGCGGGAACAGAGAAACTGATGCCCACACTATAGCCCGTGGGCGAGAGTATAGCTGTATTCACGCCAACAACATCGCCCTCCATATTAAAGAGCGGCCCGCCTGAGTTACCTTTGTTAATCGCTACATCTGTTTGGATGAAATCATCATAAGAGCCGTGAGAAATATCGCGGTTACGCGCCGAGATAATCCCTGCTGCGACGGAACCAGAATAGCCAAAGGGGTTACCGATAGCCATGACCCATTCGCCAACTTCGGCATTATCGGAATCACCGAATTTTACAAAGGGCAGATCTTTACCGGCATCAATTTTCAAAAGCGCAATATCCGTTGCCGGGTCGCGGCCCAATAATTCCGCTTCATATGTGTCACCATTAGGGAACGTGACTTCAATCAAATCCGCATCTTCGATGACGTGATTATTTGTGACGATATATCCATCTGCATCAACAACAAAGCCTGAGCCGAGCGATTTAGACACGCGTCCATTTTGAGAGCCGCCGCCGCCAAAAAAGTCATTAAAGCGTTCAAGCGGTGAGCCTTTGGGAAAGGCCGGCGCGTCATCAGTATTCACCTCTACGGTTTGCGCAGTGGAAATATTGACAACAGCGGGAGATAATATTTTCGCGAGTTCAGTTAATTCAGGCAATTCACTGCGTCTCGACTTTGGGTCTGAATGTTCAGCCTTAACTTTATCAAGAAGCTCACTAATAGAACTGTCTTGAGCCTGCGCAGAAAGCGGCAGGCTAGCTGCGAGAAGAACAGAGAGCGAAAGTCCAAAACGTTTTATCATATGTCTACCCTAGCGCCTTGTAATGATTTGCCAAGACGTTCCGTCAGCTTGCAGGATGAAATTTCCGTCATCCACCGAGTTTAACCGCCGTGCCGACCAATAATACGCCAAGTAACACAGAAATCAGACCGCCAATGTGCAGGGCCTTATCATCCATCTGCGAGAGCGCCTCTTGATACATGCGCCGTGTTTGAGACGGGAATATCGCCCAGATAACGCCTTCAAAGGCCAGCGCGCCGCCAATGGCGACGGCTATGATGGTTCCAAGCCCCATTAACGGCGACCGGGACCGCTTTGATTACCAAGATACCCTAAGAAGTCACTGTCCGGCGAGAGGACATAGGTCGTCCCGTTTCCAAGGCCCGTCTTGTAAGCTTCCATTGAGCGGTAAAAGGCAAAGAACTCAGGGTCCTGATTATAGGCCTGCGCATAGACAGCGTTACGTTCTTGGTCACCTTGACCGCGAATGATTTCCGCTTGTTGCTGGGCTTCAGCGCGAATGATTGTCGCATCTTTCTCGGCTGTGGACGTAATTTCTTGTGCTTCTTCGCGGCCCTCAGAGCGGATCAAATCAGCGATTTGCTTACGTTCTGTGACCATGCGGTTTAAGACTTGCTCGGTGTTGGCCGGCGGAAGGTCAGCGCGTTTAATCCGCACATCAATAATCTCAATACCAAAGTCTTTATCTTTGACGACATTGTTTGAGACTTGCTGAATTTCTGCCATCAATTCGGCGCGGCGGCCAGCGATGATATTAGGACGGTCAACGCGGCCTAAAACGTCGCGCAATGTTGAATCCATGATAGATTGAAGCTGTAGCTGCGCGCCGCGTTCTGTTTGCAAAGCCTGATAGAATTGCACGCCATCAACAATACGGTAGCGGATAAAGGCATCCACAACGAGACGTTCTTGGTCGGAGGCAACAAGTTCGACAGAGGCCAAATCAACTTCGAGGTTACGGCGGTCGAGCATGACCGCTTTCTCATAAGGAAGCTTGAATTTCAGCCCGGCTTCGGGCTCTCCGCCCCAAGCGTTTTCGACGCGTTTAGCTTGACCAAATTCCAAGACAAGCGCCTGTTCCCATTCCTTAACCGTAAACGTACACGTTAAAATAATAACAGCGATGATGGCAGCAATGATAACTAATATGGGTGCACCTTTCATTAGTTCGCTCCTCTTTTCTTACCTAATTGATCTAGCGGCAGATAAGGCACAACGCCCGAGCCTGCATCACTGTCTAAAAGAATCTTATCGGCGTCTTTGTAAACGTCTTCGATGGTTTCGAGATACATACGCTGACGTGTCACACGAGGCGCGGCTTTATACTCGCCCAAAATCAAGGTGAAGCGTTCGGCCTCACCTTTGGCTTCCGCAACGACGCGGCCTTTATAGGCTTCAGCATCTTGAGTGATTTGCGCAGCTTCACCCCGCGCCTTTGGCACGATTGTGTTACGAATGGCTGTCGCTTCATTAATCAGAGTTTCTTTTTCCTGTGTCGCGTCAACAACGTCGCGGAAAGCATCGACAACGCGTCCGTCAGGGGCGTCAGCCTTTTGCAGTTGCACTTCGACAACTTCTATACCAGCGCCATATTCATCCAAGGTCGCTTGCATCAAATCACGCACAGCGATGGTTGTATTTAGACGTTCCGTGGTGATGATGTTTTCCAGCTCACTGCGGCCGATGATTTCGCGCATCGCACTTTCGGCGACAGCTTTAAGCGCCACTGAAGGCTCATCGACTTCAAAGATATAATTCTTCAAATCATTAATTCGCCAGAGAACCGTGAAATCAATATCAACAATATTTTCGTCACCCGTTAGCATCAGAGAGTTTTTGTCATTGCCGCCAATAGCTGTCTTTTGAACAACACGGGTCTTTTGCTTTATGACAGACTCAAATGGTGACGGCAGTTTAAAGTTCAGTCCAGGCGGAGCTGTGCGCTGATATTTACCAAAACGCAGAACCACGGCTTCTTCTTGTTGGTCGACCGTGTAGATGGTTGTCGCCAAAAGAAAAAACAGGCCAATGACGGCCACAATGCCAAAGGGTCCAAACTTTTGAAGCGGGCTGTTAGGATTTCCCCCGCCGCCGCGAGGGCCGCGCGGACCACCAGAGCGAACGCGGTTTTTAAACCCTTGAATAACATTATCTAAATCAGGCGATCCCTCGCCCGGCTTGGGACGGTTGCGATCAGGTTTACCTTGGCTTCCCCAAGGGTTTTGGCCGGGCTTCTTGCCGCCGCCGCCTTTATTGCCCCAAGGACTATTATTATCCGGCATGTTCTCTCCGTTAAATTCGTAAGCTCTATGTGGCGGTATAGCCGCCCTTAATCAAGGTTTATAGGTGATAAAATCCCGCAGAGGTTCATCGGCGCTCATATAGCCGCACTGTGAAAGGAAAGTCATCTTTTTCCCCTCGAGGATGAGCGGTTTCAGAGATTAAATCCCAATGATCCGCGCGGATGGCAGGGAAATGAGCATCCCCTTCAATCATGGCGTCGACTTCGCTAATATACATGCGGTCGCAATATTTCATAAGAGACGCGTAAAGCTTAGCCCCGCCAATGAGCATTATCTCATCCGCGCCCGTTAGTCCTGCGAGTTCATAGCCCCGCCCAATCATTTCGAGCACATCGGTAAAGACCTCGGCCTTGGGCGCTTTGTAATCTGCGTTTCGGGTCAGCACTAAATTTGGCCGTCCTGGTAATGGGAATGGCAAGCTCTCCCACGTCACGCGGCCCATCATAACGGGCTTACCCAAAGTCGTGGCCTTGAAAAATTTCAAATCAGAGGACAGCCGCCACGGTAAATCCCCGTCCACACCAATCACTCCATTTCGGGACTTGGCAACGATCAGCGATAATTTAGGATTCGTAGACATGAAACGGGGGTTACAGGAACCGCCGCATTCCGTATAGGGAAAGCATGACATCTTCTGCCGAAAAAGAGCCGCCTAAAACCTCATTGCGTTTTTTCAAATATACGCTGCTCTATATTATGCTCATTCCTTTCATCAATTGGAGCTTTACCTGGGCGCCGATGATTGAATTGCCAGGACTGGCAGCTTGGGCCTTTAACCCTGTGACGATTGTAACGGGCATCGTCTTAGTTGTCAGAGACTTTGCCCAGCGCGAAATCGGGCATGAAGTTCTCATTGCCATGGGGCTGGCCCTGTTTCTGACATATGTGACCAGCGGCGGGGCTTTGGCGCTCGCCAGCGGCGTAGCTTTTCTGATTTCAGAACTCGTGGACTATGCCATCTTCACTTTCACTAAATATAAGCTCTCCACGCGGGTGCTACTCTCCTCTGCCATCGCTGCGCCTATAGACACCACAGCCTTTCTTTACGGGGCCAGCTATATTCGCGACGCGCAATTCACCGTCCCCAATGTCGTCATGTCAGTCGGCGGAAAAATGTTTGGCGCGCTCATTCTCTGGTGGCTGATAAGGCAGCGCATGGAACGAGACTAGACACGTCCGAAAGGGTCACAATACGAAAAATTGAATAAGAAAGTCTCGGCTGACTATTCTAATTGTGAATGACATCACATCTTGCTAAGCACGTCTAACTCTTACATCCCTTTTAACGAAACCATCTTCTCTTATGAAAAATTTCTCAAAAATCGCGCTCACTTGCCTTACGACTTTAGCCTTGAGTTCAATCGCATCGGCTTTTGACTTTACCGCCCTATCAGCCGACGAGGTTTCGACTTTAAAGAGCGGAGAGGTGTTCATAACTGTAAGAAAGGGCGAAGAATTAGACCATAATCCCACGGTTACGCGCGGCGGAATTGAAATCATGGCCCCGTCAGATATTGTTCTGGACCTCATAAAAGATTGCGGCAAAATCAATGAGTTCTCGACGGATATTCGGGACTGTATGATTCTCGAAGAAAGCCCAACCGGCGAGTATGATATTCGTAAAGAGAAATTTGCCGTGAGCCCTTTTTTGCCCAAGTTCAAAAGCACGTTCCGCACAGATTATACTACGGATGAAAGCAATAATCATATTGTGAAAGTGACACGCATTTCCGGCGACTTGAAAGTACAAGACGCGCGTTGGGACATTTTAACACTCGAACCCAATAAGAGCCGCCTCATCTACCAAGCCGCTATTAAGCCTTCTTTGCCTATTCCGAACCGCGTCATTCGCGAACAGACCGCCATTGGTATTCCGGTTATTCTAAAAAACATTCGGACAGTTTCAGAAGCCCATCATGAAATGAATATGAAAATGAAGGACCTGATAAAAATGGACGACCTAATGCCGTCAGATAATGAATAATTCAGGGCGAGTGACATTTTCAAAGCGTGAAAGCGCCTAATATGTCTGAGACTCTACCGCCCTGCCCGCAATGCGCTTGTGAATACACATATGAAGACGGCGCCCTGCTCGTCTGTCCCGAATGCGCTCACGAATGGAGCAATAATCCTGAATTCACAAATGAACGGATCTATAAAGACGCGAATGGCAATCTACTGCAAGAAGGCGATTGGGTCACTATTATCAAAGACCTGAAAGTCAAAGGGACATCCAAAGTCGCAAAGGTCGGCACGAAAGTGCGGATACAGAGGCTGATAGATGAAGACCACGATATTGATTGCAAAATCGACGGAATAGGCGCGATGAAACTGAAGACTCAGTTTGTGAAGAAGGCTTAGCCCATATTGCATTCAGTGGATGCTGAAACGAATATTTTTATACAATTGACCTCCTAACTGGCAAATTCTGCCGTTTAGCAAGCCTTAATACAAAAATTAGCACGCAAAACCCTCGCAATGCAGCATATTAAATCTGTACAGTTTTCAACATTACTTCATTGGAATCACTATGTCTGCTATCTTACACCTCGCAATACCCGCCGGAGAGCTGAGCCAAACGGTGAAGTTCTACACAGATGTCCTTGGTTGTACGCTTGGCAATAGCGAAGAGGGGCGATGGGTTGATGTTAACTTTTGGGGCAATGAGCTGACCCTGCACCAAAGCGAAGAGCGGCTGCCGACAGTCCGCCACGATGTTGATATGGGCGCCGTACTTGTCCCTCATTTTGGCATCCACCTGACCCAAGATGATTTTGACGGCGTTAAAGCGCGCATCGCTGAGGCTAAGCTCGACTATATTGATGAGCCTTACCGCCGCTTCAAAGGTGATAAATATGAGCAAGAAACTTTCTTCATCGCCGACCCTAACAATAACATTCTGGAAATTAAGTCCATGGTGAACCCGCATCTATTGTTTGAAGACGCTGGGTAGGCTTAATTTATTCTGGTGAAGAGTAGTGAAAAACTATTTCTAAAGCCCATGCGAATGTGGTTAGATTAAATCCTTACCACCACATATGAACTGGGCCCTAAATTATGAAATCTATATCAAAATATATGGGCCGGACATTTATTTTAACGGCGGCCTTGCTAGCGGGATGTTCGCAGGCAGCGGTAAGCCAGTCCGTTCAAAAAGCCCAAGCCTCCCAAACCCAACCTCAAAACCAGCCTAAAATTGAGACTGCTCAAATTGGCGAGGCCTATAAAACTGATATATCAGCGCTCAAAAACCGTCCTGCAATTCTCGCGGCCTTTCAGACCATAAAGGCTGACCGCGATAAAAATAATTTGGACATGATAGAGCTAACTGAAATACCCGCGCCGCCCTTTGGTGAGGAGACGCGCGCGGAACGTGTCGCGGAGATGTTTCGCGAAGTCGGTCTCTCCGATGTTAAAATTGACGAGGCCGGGAATGTTATCGGGCGAAGCGGCGCTAAGACAATCGCGATTGGCGCCCATATCGACACCGTCTTTCCGATTGAGACCGATGTTACCGTAAGGCGCGAGGGCGAAACATATATTGCGCCCGGAATCGGAGATAATACGCGCGGCGTCGTTGTCCTTCTTAGTCTTGCAAGGGCGCTCGGCGCAAATAACATTCAGACCGAACACAATCTCATGTTTGTTGGCAATGTCGGCGAAGAAGGGTTGGGAGATTTGCGCGGCATCAAACATCTTTACCGCGAAGGCGCGCCGAAAATCGATACATTCATAGCCGTGGACGGCGGCAGTGACAGCCGCCTAGTCTATAGCGGCGTTGGGTCCTTTCGTTACCGCGTTACCTTTAAGGGCCCAGGCGGACATAGTTGGGGCGATTTTGGTGACGCCAATCCACATCACGCTTTGGCTCGCGCCTCTACATTATTCACGCAGCGCGCTGTGAAGGTCTCAAGCGCAGGCCCCAAAACAAGTTTCAACATTGGCCGTATTGGCGGCGGAACCTCCATCAACTCCATTCCGTTTGAAAGCTGGATGGAAGTTGATATGCGCTCGGAAGATGTGGACAAACTTGACGATATGGACGCGGTTTTCAAACAGGCCATGACTGACGGCCTCGCGGAAGAAAATGCCGCACGCACACGCGGCGATGAAATCACTGTTGAGGTTAAAAAGGTCGGCGACCGCCCCGTCGCAAATGGTGACCCAAACAGCGCTCTTGTTCAGCAAGCGATGGCCGCAATAGCAAGCTTTGATTTAGATCCGCAATTGAGCAGTTCCTCAACCGACGCCAATATTCCGATTTCTAAAGGACTGCCCGCTATCACAATCAGCCGAGGCGGAAAAAGTTCGGGTGCACATTCATTCGAAGAAACCTGGACCGACCAAGACGCTCACATCGGCATTCAAATCGCCCTGCTCGTGACATTGGCGCAAGCGGGCTATGCGGGGCCGTGAATTGTTTGAAGAGATGGGGTAGTTGCACTGAAATTGAAGATGATGTTTGTTAAGAAAGCTTGAAGTAACAACCATCGTCATTCCGTCTCAACGCGAAGCGTTCGTGGAATGATGAAAGGATTTAACTTAAAAAGCATCGCCGCGAACCTCGCTTCGCGAGGCAGACCGCTCAGCGGTCACGTCGATGTTAAACAGCCACTTTCCCAGCAATATGCGGATGCGCCTCATACCCAAATATCTTCACGTCAGAATAAGTGAAATCATAAATACTCTTCACATCCTTATTCAGCTTCAATCGCGGCAGCGGCTTTGGCGCGCGTGAGAGCTGCTCCTTCACCTGCTCAAAGTGATTAGAATAAATATGGGCGTCACCGAATGTGTGGACGAAATCTCCGACCTTTAGCCCGCAGACCTGCGCCATCATATGGGTGAGCAGCGCATAGCTCGCGATATTAAACGGCACACCGAGGAAGATATCGGCGCTACGTTGATAGAGCTGACAGGACAGCTTTCCATCCGCGACAAAAAACTGAAACAGGCAGTGGCAAGGCGGCAAAGCCATATCATCGACATCAGCGGGGTTCCAGGCACTGACAATATGGCGGCGAGAATGGGGATTGATTTTAATCGCGTCGATGACTTTATCAACTTGATCAATCACAGCGCCATCTGGCCCTTCCCAGCGCCGCCATTGTTTGCCGTAAACAGGGCCAAGGTCGCCATTTTCATCCGCCCATTCATCCCAAATCCGCACGCCGTTTTCTTGGAGGTATTTGATATTGGTATCGCCTGCTAGGAACCAAATCAGCTCATGAACAATGGATTTCTTATGTAGCTTTTTCGTCGTGACCATTGGAAAGCCTTCGGACAAATCAAACCGCATCTGATAGCCGAACACGCCGCGCGTACCGGTTCCTGTTCTATCCATACGGTCTGTGCCGTTTTCCATAACATGAGAAAGAAGGTCGAGATATTGCTGCATAGACTGACATAAGCGCAAAGACCGATTCGCTGCAATGCCCGCTCGCGCATAATCCACAATTTGAAAATCGAAAGGTAAAGCCCTGAAAACTACATTACTTTTTTAGCCGTGATCTGCGTCACAGATTCAAATGCGCAAGGTCTCCATACAGCCAACATATCCATCGCATATCGCGACGGGGCAAATGGAGACCAAAATGTCTAAACTTCCTACAAAACTATTATGCGGCGTTGCCGCCACCTTCGCCTTAAGCTGTGCCGCCAATGCGGCGCCAGTGACGGGCTCAGTCAATGTTGATAATGATTTCATTGTCGTTCTAAGCGTAACAGACGCAGCTGGTAACACAACAAATTCAACGGTCTACAAAGGGGCTCACGCCAGTCGGTGGAACCGCCGCGAGGACTTCAAATTCGAAGTTCCAGGAGACAATACTAACAAGCAATGCTCTATAAATGTGATTGCATGGGGCGATAGAGCCGTATCTCAGGGGTTTGCGGGTATCTTCCGCGGTCCGGATGGCACGATTTACACAGGCGGTTCGGGCATCACAGCACAAGCCACAGGTATTGCGTCTAGTGGCTGGGCAAGTACTGGCGGTGGTCCAACACCTTCGCAAATTGACACCATCGTCGCGGGCAGTTTCCAGCCGAATCCTTTTGAAATTCCGGGAACTGTAACAGGCGGCACGAACCCATGGGGAACGATTGATTATTCTAGCGTCATGACCGGCGTTCCGGCGAGTAGTTTCCAATGGATTTGGCCAACCTCAAATCAAATGACGGGGCAATACTCTGCATTTAAAATGGGTTGCGGCAGCTTAGTAAAACAAGTTCCACCTCCGCCGCCACCTCTTCCAGATCCGATTGATGTGCCGGGTGATCATTTCCAGTGTTACATGCTCAAGAAAGGTGACAATATCAAAGATGAGGCCCTAACCATAGAAGACCAATTTGGCAAAAGTGAAGCCGTTCTCGGTCGCCCTGTCATGCTGTGTAACCCGTCAACTAAGGTGCATAACCGGAAGTCTTATGATATTCGCAACAAGAAACGTCATCTTGTCTGCTATAACTACGTCAAACAACAAAGTCCTAAGTCTGAGGAATTAATGATAAACAATCAGATGGGTGCAGATAAAGTTGTCTCGACAAAACGCGAACTCTTCTGCGTTCCATCAGAGAAATATCACTTAGATGAAAATGGGAACGTCATTCAAATCGAAGAAAAAGGCGATGATCGCGTGAGACCACGCCGGTATGAGCGTCCTGACGGAGAAAAGTACCGTCGTCGTAATTAAAGGGCTGTACCATATGAAAACTAAAGGTCGCCGATTTTGGCGGCCTTTTTTATAATTTATCCACAACCGCCAACATTGCATCAAGCACCGCTGCGCCTAAATCAGCGCTTCTATCAGGACTCCAGCCAAACTTTTCATCCGGCGCATCGGCATTATCTTTAAATGGCATTTCCAAAGTCATGGCGAGGCAATCATAGGCGTGGGCTGTGTAATTGGTGCACATTGTTAGGTTCGCTTTTCCAGGTTTAGTCAGCGCGTAACCGTGCGTCGTCTGAAAATCAGGGGATGCCGTTTTATAAGCCGATAAAAATGCCGCTAAATTATCAGCCTGCTTATCCGTATAGCCTGGAATGCCTTCGGCACCCGCAATAAAGTTATAGGGCAGGCTTTCATCGCCGTGGACGTCAAGACAGAGATCAGGTCTCGCCTCGTCCATCGCCTTAATCGTGTGATAGACTTCAGGCGCGGATTGTATGGTCGCCACGCCCCATTCTCGGTTGAGGTTTGCGCCAGTTTCATTGGTGCGCAGATTGCCGTTTCGTCCTCCATCAGGGCACATATTGGGCACGATATGGAATGTCGCCTTTTCGCGCAGCGCCATTGAGACTTCATCTTCAGTGTCGAGCAAACGAGAGAGAAAGCCTTCCATCCACCATTCGGCCATGGTCTCGCCGGGGTGCTGGCGAGCAATGACCCAAATGATTTTATCGCCTGTCCCAACAGAGAGGCAATCCATGTCTTGACCTTGGACGGTTTGGCCTAAAATGCGCAGTGACACACCGTCTTGCAGAGCAGCTTCGGCGACGACATCTGCATGGCGGTCCATCGGGTAAGGCGCAAAGTAAGCGTAATAGACGCTATCAACTTCGGGGGTATGCTCGATAATCAGCTGCCCATCGACATAGCTCGTGGTGTCGACACGGAACCATGTTTCGCGGTCATAGCTTGCGCAGGCACGGTAATTTTCCCACCCGCCCGCGAATGCCGCATCCTTAGCATTCTCCAAGACCATTTTCAGCGGCTGCCCTTTTGCGCCGGTTACGCGGTAATAAAACCACTGAAAAAAATCAGAATTATTATCAGGACGAATAGCCAAGCGAATATTGGACGGGTCTTTGGCGTCGTGCACAATAATATTGCCGCCATCAAAAGCACAGGTAATGTGAAGGTTAGTCATAATATCAGTCTTTACGCGAATTTATAATTATACGATTCATACCCACAACAAGTTTGGCATATGTCGACAGCCATAAGGCGTCAATCGCTGAGTTGTATGACAAGCACATCTACCCAAAATAGTGTTAACCCTCTGATTTACAGGCTGAACTTATGCCGCTGGCGCAAAGTCATCAGGCGCAGAGGACGCGGCAATGATAGCGCCAGGCACTTCGGGCGCGTCCAGACCTTTCCAAAAGACCCGCCAATCTCCATTGATCTGCATGCCGTCACAGCTGCTCATATACCAATCATTAAACGGGTTTTCCATGCGCGAGCGCCAGAAGAAGGCCGGAATTTCGCTGCACATAGTATCCCAAATATCACGCGCTATACCCTCGCCTTGCGCGGCGCGGCTAACCCAAAATTTTGACAGATATGGCAGGCCTGCAAGCTGCGTGAAAATAGCGCCGCCGCGATAGTCCTCTTCAATAAAGGCTTGATGAATTTTACTGCGCAGAAAGACCGGTTTAATCTCTTTGCCAAAAGCTTCCTCAATACTGGACTCAAGCCTGTCCTTATCCGTTCGTGCCAGCGTAGGAACCGTCATAATCTGCGCGGCGCGGCGCAATAATGTCCCCGACCCTTTTGTTGTGAAAAGCTCAGCCAGCAGATTAAGCGGCGAGGCAATGACATAAACTGCAGCATTATCTTTATCCTGCGCGAGTTCCTGAACCAAAGTGATAAAACGTGCCTGTCCAATTGTTAGATCTTCAAAATTCAAAGTCTCATCTAAGCGGTCAATGTTTAAAAATGAAAGCCTCTCATCCCCGCGGCTGAGCCCGCCCGAGGGCTGCAGGAAAATCACCTTTTTAGGCTTTAGCTCTTTGACCAACGTCATGAGTTCCGTCATTTCGAGAATGGGGATTATGCCTTTGCGGGCTTTTTGGCGAACCTCAGGAATGAGCTGATAACTCGCAGTGTTTAGTTTTGCGGTTTGCACCGAGGCCAAGTCTAAATCTTTAGCCAATCTTTGGCTCTGAAATTTCACCGATGTGCGGTCATCATCCAGCGCACCGACCAATAATACAGGCGACAGGCCCAAATCTGATAAAATACGCAAGTTTGAAATCAACGCCTCAAGCAACGGGTTTTTAAGGCAGCGCGGGTCCAGAACAATAAGCGCAAATCGCTCAGCGTCTTGCGCCGTAAAAAGCTCAGCATAAAATTTGGCTTCTTTCGTCGCGCCAACCGCCGAGAGGCTTCTCAGGACTGTGTCTCTTATGCCGACCTTACTCACAGATACGCTCCTGAAAGTGCGCGGCCATAAGCTGCGGCGGCGGTCAGAAGATGGGCTTCGGTGACATATTCATTGGGCTTGTGCGCTTGCTCAACATCACCTGGGCCGTAAACAACAACATTCAAACCCGCTTTTGATAGCATCGCGGCTTCAGTCCAATAGGGCAAATCCACAATGGGCGTGTTTTCAAAAACAGGCGAAAAAGCTTCTGGGTTTTGAGAGTCAAAAGGCTCGAAGGCGACAATGGTGTCCATCACAGCTTCGGGCGCAACCTCACCTGCAATGCGCAGCAAGTCCTCGCGGCGCGCAGCGACATTATCTCCGGGCGGCGGCCTCATAGACGCCCACAGTTTAGAGCGTGTGGGAATGACGTTGTAAGCGCCATCATTTTCAATATCTCCAATATTCAAGCACAGGCCTTTATAAGGCTCTTTCCCGAACGCCAGATGAACGTCATTATACTCGCCCCATGCCGCTGCTAATCTGGCCGCTTGCAATAAAGGCCTTTCGGTCACGTCTGAGAGCGAACTATGTCCGCCGCGCCCTGTGAATAAGGCATTCAATGCGAGCATTCCGCGATGCCGCCGACCAACTTCGCAACAAGTCGGTTCACAAACGATGGCCATCTTTGCCCCGCCATAATGGCCGCGCTCTATCACGGCGGGCATGACTTCGCTGCCATGTTCCTCATCGCCCGAGAACAACACCGCGACATCTTTGGGCGGGTGTGTTTCCATCGCCGCCAAGATACAGGCCGCCGCGCCTTTAATGTCGCTTGTGCCAAGGCCAATAACTCGCTCGCCTTCGCGGCGCAGCTTCAAAGGATCAGACGTCCAGCCCTCCCCGCTGGGAACCGTATCAATATGCACATTCAGCAGAACTTTAGGCTGTCCCCACCGCGCCATGACATAGCCGCTATCACTTTTCCCGCGCGTGCGAGCAACTGTCTCCACGACGATCTCATCAGGCTTATGCGCCGCCAAAATCCCTCGCATATATTCCACACAAGCCATCTCATCGCCCGTGCCATTACGCGTGTCGAAAGCGACAAGTTTGGCTAAGCCATCGAGGATATGGTCTAATCTTTTAGTGATAAAAGGCTCCTATAGGCTTTGGATAGAAGCGCAATGTGACGGTATCAAGAAAAAGCACAGTTTTTATTGTAAAATTCACACAAAAACACTACATATAACGTGCTGGCTTGCCAGCTATGATGATAAACGCGCTTGTCATAAGCGGACTGGACCCGGGGGCGGTACCCGGCGGCTCCACCATAAACACATTGATTTCGGTGTGTTTTTGATGGGGCCGAAATAGGATCGACAGACGTCTAAAGAAGTTAGCTTTCATCCGATTTGGTATCGTTAAATGCCTAATTTTAGTAATTGCAAATGACAATTCTAATGAAGGTTTTGCACTCGCAGCGTAAGCAGCGCGTCTAAACCGCACTTTAACTCCTAGCGTGTCATAACCCTAGGCGGGCTTCGGAGGGTAGCTGGCAACAGAAACCCTCCACTTACTCATCAGAAACCTAGCTTATCATTGACATTTAAACCTATTGTCATACATGTATGACAAGGAGAGTGCTATGCTTAGCGTTAGATTAGATAAAGACCTTGAAGCCAGATTGGACAAGCTTGCCAAGGAGTCCGGGCGTAGTAAAAGCTATTACGCCCGTCAGGCTATCGAAGAAAAAATTCAAGATATGGAAGACATTGCCCGAATGGAGAAGGTCATAGGCCGCATCGAATCCGGTGAAGAAGCTGTTTTCACACTGAAAGACATAAAAGAAGAACTGGGTTTGGAACACTGACACGTGTCTTATACTGTCGTTTTTTCTGCGAGCGCTCGTAAAGACCTAAAGAAAATTTCCAAACCCGACCAAGCCCGCATTTTGGACTTCTTAGAAGACCGTGTGCAAAATTTGGATGATCCACGGCAATTAGGCAAAACTCTAGTCGGGAAGAGATATAAAGGGCTTTGGCGTTACCGCGTCGGCAATTACAGAATATTCGCGCGGATCAAAGACAATGTGTTGACGATAACAGTCATCGAAATTAGCCACCGGAAAAACATATACCGCTAGACCCTAACCATCCGCGCAGGCACCCCGCCCTCTGGCCTTAGCGTTACAGTCATGAGCGGCCTCGGGTAACAATCATCGGCTATTTGTATATCGTAATCGCGCACTAATGTGCCAAGCGCCATCACCGCTTCCATAACTGCGAAGGCCATACCTACGCATATTCTAGGCCCAGCACCGAAAGGCATATAGGGCGCGCCTTTGGCTTTTAATTCAGGCTGACGGATGAAGCGGTCAGGGTCAAAAGCGTTCGGGTTTTCCCAGAGCCGTTCCGTGCGGTGCATGATGTAATTGGCGAGTAGGAATGTATCACCTACCTCTATCTTACGGCCATGTACTTCTGTCTCTTCATGGCATTCACGATTGAGCATAGGCGCGGGCGGATATAGCCGCATGGTTTCGTCCAATACGGCGCGGGTGAAGGTCAGTTTCTCAATGTCGTCATAAGTAATATCGCCCTGCCCGCAGACTTCTGTCACCTCAGCCCGAATACGCTCTGCGGTTGACTGATGCATCCCCGCGAGATAAAGCGCCCATGTCAGCGTGAGTGCCGTAGTCTCATGACCCGCGATGAAGAACCCAATCAAATTATCGCGGCGTTCACGGCGAGAAAGCGGCTGCCCCGTTTTCGGATCTTGCGCTGAGATAAGCAGTCCCACCAAATCATCACCCGGCTCCTCCGCATCGCGGCTGTCCAGCAAATCATCCGCTGCCGCTTTGAGCTTTTTTAGTGCGCGCGAGCCTTTGGGCGAGATGGGGCGCGGCACCCAGCGCGGAAATGGGAGCAGGTCATCAGGCCGCAATGTCCCTGCAGAGGTCACAGCATTACGGGTCGCAAATTTAAGGCGCTCTCCATCGAGCCCCTTCGGATCACCGAGCAGCGCTTTAGCCAGAACGTCAAAAGTCAGCTCCGCCATGCCCGCATTTAAATCCAGTTCAGGCTCAGCATCCAGCTTGGCTTTGAAGCTATTGAGCTCCTCAGTAATCAGCGGCGCCAAATTCACCATATGGCGTTTGGCAAACATAGGGGCGACGGCACGTCTTTGGCGTTTCCACTGCTCTCCATGTACTGAAAGCAAGCCTTCTTTGGTCGCAGGGCCGAGAATACGCGCATCAATAGCCGTCTTGGTAAACTTCTTAGCTTCCAACGCCAGGACCTGCATCATTCCTTCAGGATCTGTGATGACGTGAAGCTTCTTACCAAAACTCGGCACGCTGACGATGGGCTGGTTATAGGCCATGGGCCCAAAGCCTTCGATGGGATTGCGCAGAAACTTCCAAGTCGAATAGATAAAGCCCTCATCGCCCTTTAAAGGCTGCGCGTGGGGCGGGTAAAAAAAGCCCTCATCTCGTGTCTCAAGCGTATCCGGCATATAATTATTACGATAGCGAGGTTTCCGAAGATGGGAAGCGCTGAGTTATGCGACCATTTCACAAAAACGGCAGTTGACGCGCTCTGACAGTGATTTAGGGTAGAGATATGAGTCAGGACTTGATGAATTACGAGCAAATGACACAACTCGCTCTGCGCGGTGTTGTTCGCGATGCCATTCGACGTGTCATCCGCGAAGACGGTCTGCCTGGCGCGCATCACTTTTATATCACCTTCCTTACGCGCTATCCTGGCGCGGAAATCGATGAAGGCTTAGCGAAGAAATATCCCGAAGAAATCACGATTGTGATTGAGCATCAGTTTTGGGATTTGCAAGCCCATGCCGATGAATTTGAAGTGACCCTGAAATTTGGCGGCGTTCCGAAATATCTCAAAGTACCTTATCACGCCATTACGCGCTTCCATGATCCAAGTGTCGGCTTTGCGCTGCAATTTGATCCGCCTAAAGAAATGGAAACTGCCGCGCCGGACGTCACACAGATTAAACCCGCTAAAGCGCCCAAAGCCAAAACCGCTAAAGCGAAAAAGTCAGATAGCGCTAAGGCCATAAAGCCAAAAGCTGACAAGACCGAGAAGACCAAAGAGCCGGCGAATAAAGTCGTGAGCTTGGATGCTTTTCGTAAAAAATAACCTCCCAGCTAAAAGAGTTGCTCATGTCAAAAATGCGTACGGAATCCGATAGCTTCGGCAAACTCAAAGTCCCTGCGGATAAATATTATGGCGCTCAGACCGCGCGCTCGCTCATCAATTTCCCTATTGGGATTGAAACGATGTCGCCTGCCATCATTCGCGCGCTGGGCATTATCAAACGCTCTGCAGCTCTGGCCAATAAGAAAGCCAAGAACCTGGACGCGAAAACTTGCAAAGCCATTGTTAGCGCCGCCTCCGAAGTCGCCGAAGGTAAGCTCGATGACAACTTCCCGCTTTCCGTCTGGCAGACAGGCTCGGGCACACAGTCAAATATGAATACTAATGAGGTTATCTCTAACCGCGCGATTGAAATTATGGGCGGCGTTATCGGCTCCAAGGACCCCGTTCATCCCAATGATCATGTGAATCGCAGCCAGTCTTCTAATGATACCTTCCCCACCGCCATGCATATTGCGGCCGCTGAGGAGTTTCATCATTCGCTGCTCCCAGCCCTGCAATATTTGCGCAACGCCTTGAAGGATAAGGCGCAAGAATTTAAAAAGATTATCAAGATTGGCCGTACCCACACGCAAGACGCCACGCCGATTACATTGGGCCAAGAATTTTCAGGCTATGTCGCGCAGCTGGATAACGGCATTAAGCGCGTCGAGCGCGGGCTTAAAGAACTCTACCCCCTCGCCCAAGGCGGCACGGCGGTTGGTACGGGCCTCAATGCTAAACCCGGTTTTGCCAAAGCTTTCGCTGAAGAAGTCGCCGCCTACACCAAGCTGCCCTTCAAAACCGCGCCGAATAAGTTCGAAGCTCTGGCGACCCACGATGCTTACGTTTCGGCCCATGGCGCGCTCAATACGGTGGCGGCCTCACTCTTTAAAATCGCCAATGATATTCGCTTTCTTGGCTCCGGCCCGCGCTCTGGCCTTGGCGAAATATCGCTGCCCGCCAATGAGCCCGGTTCCTCTATCATGCCCGGCAAAGTCAACCCGACACAATGCGAAGCGCTGACCATGGTCTGCACACAAGTCATCGGTAACAATACGACAATGTCCATGGCCGGGAGCCAAGGTCATTTTGAACTCAACGTTTATAAACCCGTCATGGCCTATAATATGATGCAATCCATCCAATTGCTCACAGACAGCTGTATGGCATTTTCGGATAAATGCGTGGTCGGTATCACCGCCAATGAAGACCGTATCGCTGATTTGCTCGGCCGTTCGCTCATGCTCGTCACCGCCCTCGCCCCGACTATCGGTTATGACAATGCGACTAAGGTCGCCAAGACGGCGCATAAGAACGGCACAACCTTACGCGAGGAAGCGGTGAAGCTTGGCTTTGTCACAGAGAAAGAATTTGATAAAGTCGTACGGCCTGAGTTGATGATTAAGCCGCGCTAATGCCCGACAACATCGTCAATTTTAACAAGGTCCGTAAGTCTAAAGCGCGGCATAAGAAAGTGCTACGTGCGGCAGAGAACCGTGTGAAGTTTGGGATGAAAAAGTCTGAAAAGGACAAAGCCAAAGCCCTGACCGAGAAATTGCAGGGACATCTGGACGGGCATAAGCGAGACACATCTAAAAGTGATGATGACAAAAGTTAGCTTATGTGTTACTTTATGCGCATGAACTATGCGCATAAAAGATTCCCAAAGAAAAAAGCCGTCAATCTTAGCCTGAGCGAGGATTTGATTGAGACGGCCAAGGCCAATAACATAAATCTTTCGGAATATGTTGAGCACCGCATTCAGCGCGAACTGCGCACTTTAAAGCTTGAGTCTTGGGCGAAAGATAATGCCTCTGCGATACAGTCAACAAATGAGTTTGCAGAAAAATCCGGCTTATTGAGCGACGTGTTTTGGTCTGACGATAAAGTTGACTAAAGCCTGTGAAAACTCTTAAGCAATATTGTGTCTACGAAGCCAAAGGTTTTTCGCGGCTCATTCCATATCTGATAGTGCTCCAATATGACGGACTATACGACTTAAACGATGTTGTCGCCGCTCCCGTCGTTAAAGCCACACGTATAAAAGGCATACCTGTCCTAAATCCCAAAATCGAGATTGATGCGCAACCATTTTTTGTTCAAGTCGAAAAACTCAGCGCCTTAAATAAAAGAAATTTTGGCGAGTTAGTAGGCGATTTTGACGAACAGTTTTATGAGTTTACAAAATCTATAGACCGCCTTTTCTCTGGTATCTGATGATTAAACGCTCCCTATCTATCCATGGTCACCGCACGTCGCTGGCGCTCGAGGCTGAGTTTTGGACCGTTATCGACGCCGCCGTTGAGGCTAGCGGAAAGTCCTTTGCGCGCTTCATTCGCGACCTCGATGATATCCGCACAGAAAACGGTACAGAGCAGAACTTGGCCTCATATTTAAGGGTTTGGGTTTTGAAACGGGTGCAGGAACACGCCCCTTAAAACAACTGTAAATTTAAGCAAAGTGTCATAAAAGCTGCACAAATAAAGAGCATGGGCAGCGCGAAACTCATCGACCTGTAGCTTTTTGGAGTCTGCGTGACGACACTACGCTATGGGTCTTTTAAATTTGGACGGACCCCTATGCCTTTTGAATATCGCACACGTAAGCTGATTAAGCCTGAAGATTTAAACTGCCGGGGCGCACTTTTTGGCGGACGCCTACTGAGCTGGATTGATGAAGAATGCGGCATTTATTGCGCGTGCCAAATGAAGCACACCAATATCATCACGAAATATATGAGCGAGATGAATTTTATCTCCCCCGCCACAAATGGCGAAGTTTTGGAAATCGGTGTTGAAACCGCCAAAATCGGGCGGACTTACCTCTCCGTAAGATGCCATGTCCGAACCATGCAGGATAAACGTGATATAATTGAAATCGAAACGGTGACATTTGTGGCGCTAAACGCAAAGGGTAAACCTAAACGTCATGCGCTCGCTCATCATGCTGGCAAAGATCCTGAGACTATCGCCACCAAAGACCATGGCGATCTAACCCATCTTTCAGTCGCGGTTTGAGCTAAGCAATAGGCTCAGAGGGCATATTACAACTAAAGCCCTTTTTGGCATTTTCTTCGCCATTTTTGAAATATTCATCGATATCAATCGGCTCTCTAACAGCTGAGTCTTCAGCTTCGGGCTGACTGTCAGCGGTTTGAGGTTGCTCACCTGGCTCTGTCTCTGAACTTTCACTTTCAGCTGTCTTATCTTGCGGCGCCGTTGTTTGGGCATGAGCCGCAAAAGAGAAACCAAATGAGAGCACAGAGATAAGTAAAATTTTTCGCATATGTGTCTGTAGCACATATCGGGGCTAAAATTAAGGCAGGGAATGTATTTTTCTCGGCTCGCCCATAGCCAAAGCGGAATGTTGTCCTTATGTTCCGACCATGTCCGCCTTCGATTCTAAAAAAGATACGTTTCAGCCTGTGCCGCCGCGGCCTGCGCCAACATTGTCCGCGCAAGCCATGCCTGTGCGCGAGGTTCAAGGCGGCGACTATTTGGACGGCTTGAATCCTGAACAGCGCGAAGCCGTGCTGACAACCGAAGGACCAGTTCTTGTCCTAGCCGGCGCGGGTACAGGTAAGACGCGGGTGCTGACCTGCCGCCTCGCCCATATTTTGCAAAACCGTATGGCTTTCCCATCTCAGATACTCTCAGTCACCTTTACGAATAAAGCGGCGCGCGAAATGCGTCACCGTGTGGGGACATTAATCGGCGATGCTGTGGAAGGTCTTCCATGGCTTGGAACCTTTCACTCTATTGCCGCGAAAATTCTGCGCATTCATGCCGAGCTTGTGGGGCTAAAATCGAGCTTCACCATTTTGGATACGGACGATCAAATCCGCCTGCTTAAGCAAGTCATCAAAGCGGAAAATATTGATGATAAAAAATGGACCGCCCGATATATGGCGGGGCTGATTGACAGCTGGAAAAACAAAGGCTGGACACCTGATAAAATCACCTCAAATGAAGCCTTTAAATTTGCCGATGGTAAGGGCCAGAAAATCTACGAAATTTATCAGGCGCGCTTAAAAGTTCTCAATGCCTGTGACTTCGGCGATTTGCTTTTGCATAATCTGACGCTGTTCATGGACAACCCTGACATTTTGAAACGCTACCATGCCAAGTTCAAATATATGCTGGTGGACGAATATCAGGATACCAATGTTTGCCAATATCTCTGGCTACGTCTGCTTGCCCAAGGCTCGCATAATATCTGTGTGGTCGGCGATGATGACCAGTCTATTTATGGATGGCGCGGCGCGGAAGTTGATAACATCCTGCGTTTCGAGAAAGATTTTCCCGGCGCGAAAGTGGTCAAGCTGGAGCGCAATTACCGCTCGACTGAGCATATTCTCGGGGCCGCGTCTGGCCTGATTGCTGCGAACCAAAGCCGCCTTGGCAAAACACTTTGGACCGAGGATGAAGGCGGGCACAAAGTCACTGTCACAGGCGTCTGGGACGCCCCTGCTGAAGCGCGAATGATTGCTGATGAGATTGAAAGCTGGCGGCATAAGAACCGTAAATATAACGATGTCGCTATCCTTGTGCGGGCGTCGCGCCAAATGCGCAGCTTTGAAGAACGCTTCATTCAGCTTGGCCTTCCCTACCGCGTTATTGGCGGGCCGCGCTTTTTCGAGCGCCTCGAAATCCGCGATGCTCATGCCTATGTGCGGGTACTTAAATCTGATACGGATGATCTTGCCTTTGAACGTATCGTTAACACGCCCAAGCGCGGCATTGGCGCGACCACGATACAAAAATTACAAACCGCCGCGCGGATGATGAATGTCAGCCTTGAGACCGCCACGCGCGAGCTTACCAAGACAGATGAAATTCGCGGTAAGGCCCGCAGCGCGCTTCGGGCTTTTATCATGGATGTGGACCGCTGGCGGCGCGAGGCGGAAACCATCAAACACACCGAAATGACGGAACGCATTTTGGACGAGAGCGGCTACACGCAAATGTGGCGCGATAATAAAGATGCCAAATCAGCCGGCCGCCTTGAAAACCTAAAAGAGCTTATCCAAGCGATGAGCGAATTTGATACGCTGGACGCCTATCTGGAGCATGTCAGTCTTGTGATGGATGTCGAGAGCGGGCCGCAGGAAGATGAAATTTCTCTGATGACATTGCACTCGGCCAAAGGTCTTGAGTTTCCCCTGGTCTTCCTCCCGGGCTGGGAAGAAGGCATGTTTCCGAGCCAAAAGAGCATGGACGAGTCGGGCATGGCAGGGCTCGAAGAAGAACGCCGCCTAGCCTATGTCGGCATCACCCGCGCGCGCGAACAAGCGAAAATTTACTTTGCCGCCAACCGCCAAGTCTACGGCTCGTGGCAATCCTCACTCCCCTCCCGCTTCATTGACGAGCTTCCACCGCATCACGTCGAGGCCGGGTCTGAGACAGGCTATTACGACAGCAACAAAATTGCGGGCGAGGTTGCAGAGCGTTTCACGGAGAGCTTTGACTCAGGCCGCAGCAATTACAAATCCCCCGGCTGGCAACGCTACAAAGCGAATAGCGGCAAAAATTTCGGCCGCGCACCAAAAGATATAGAAGGACATGCCGTTAAACGTCCTGCTAAAGGTAAAACATCTAACTTTACTGTAGGCGAGCGTATCTTTCATCAAAAGTTCGGCTATGGAACAGTTAAAGCCGCTGATGGTACGAAGCTGACAGTGGCTTTTGAAAAAGCAGGCGAGAAAAAAGTTCTAGACGGATTTGTGGAAAGAGTTTGAACATGAGGCTAATACTCATATTAATGTCTGCTTTTTGGCTGAGCGCCTGTGCCACGACAAAATTTCAAGTCCTTGAGATCAATTCACTGGCCTCTAAAGCCTCCGGTGATGGCCAATTTGATGGATTAGAGGGCTTAGCCAACCGCGGCGGTTTAGGCACAACAGAGCGCGAAATAGAGCGCATCAATATACTGTTTCTGCATGGCGTGGGTTCGATTGAAAATCCTGAAGATGCGCCGCTGGCCAATAGTTTTATTAAAGGCGTCGCCGGAGCTTATAGTCTTGAGACCGATGAGAAGACAGTAAGCTCCCTATGCGGACGTGATGAAGACAATGAAAATGTGGAATTGCAAAACCATATTTATATCAGCGAAGTGACTCCCAAAACTTATGAGGCCCTACCCGGGCGGTCTCTTACGCTCGACAATCTGGTCTGCATGGATAAGCAAATCCTGCGCGTGAATGATAATTTGGAATATGTGATTTATAGAATTTTTTGGGACGAACTCTTTTGGGACAGCTTGCAAGTTGCCTTTGTCGGACAAGACGACGCCGTTGATAAGACAAGTATCCCAGCTTCATTACGGCGCAAATATAATAGTTTCTTGAAAGATAAACTTATTACCTTCGGTTTTTCCGACGCTGTTATGTATATGGGCCCCGCCGGTGAAGATATTCGAAATGCGACACGCGGAGCAATGTGCTCAGCTGCCTTGGACGCCGCCGGCTATCCTCTCTCAAAACAGGGATCCATCGTTGATTATGAGAGTATCTGTAATACTGCGAATAATGCACCTTTGGATACGGATCCCTTTGCCTTTGTCTCTGAATCCCTTGGGTCTAAAATCAGTTATGATATCATGCGCGAAGCCATGACTGACGGTCAAGAAAATGTGCATGATGATATTATTAAGGGCACGCAAATTTTTATGCTGGCGAACCAAATTCCCTTACTCAGCCTTCAGGACATCAGAGAAGAAAATCAGTTTAAAGAATCCGACTATGAGGATGGTGAACGTCCGACGATTATTGCTTTTTCTGAAATCAATGACTTTCTAACCTATGAGCTTGTTCCCTTTTATGAGCAGCTTTACACCCGCTCATCGCAAACTGAAGGGGAGCAGCTCGATTTCTCGCAAGCTGAAGACCGGCAATATATTGTTGATCTCTTAGGTTTTAATATTGTTGACATGCGTGTGGAATTTGCTTCTCCACTCATCCCCTTTGTAGGCGGTTTTGTAGACCCTCTCTATGCCCATAACGGACATGTGCAGCAGCCAGAGATTATGGAATATATTCTTTGCGGCGCAGATGGCCGGAGCCCACGCGTGACAGGATGCGAGATTACAGCAGGGCCTAATGTAAAGCAGAGCCGCAAATGATATGGCGCTTGGTAATATTGGCATGGTCAGCTTTATGGCTAACGGGCTGCGCAACATCGAGCAAAGTCCCGCTTAAGGTCCACCATATTAATTCTTTGGCGTCCGAAGATGGAAATGATGGCAGTTTTAAGGGGCTGGAATATCTGGCTGACCCAATTCCGGGTAAGCTGAAAAACCGTGTTAACATCATCTATCTTCACGGTATAGGCTGGACGGAAGATCGCTCCAAAGGGCAGCTTGCTGAGGACTTTTTGGGCGGAATTGCTAAGGCTTATAAGCTTGACGAGTCAGATGGCTTAATAACAACGCTTTGCGGCGAAGCCCCTTATGATCCGGCCGGCAAGCCCACCCCGCATATTTACATTAAGGGCGATCAACCCACTTATTTTGATACCGCCCTTCCCGGCTCCCAATTAAAACTCGACGAGCTTGTCTGTATGGATAAGCAAACGCTCGCTATTGATGATAATCTTGAATTCGTTATTTACCGTGTCTTCTGGGATAATATATTTTGGGACAATATCCAATTCGCCCATGTCGGACAGGACGATAATCGCGGGACGTCACAAGACATCGCTGGGCTGCGCCGCAAATATAACGGCATCCTAAAGGACGATTTGGTCAATTACGGCTTTAGTGATGCCGTGATGTATCTGGGTCCGGCGGGCGCTGAAATTCGAAATGCCATTCGCGGGGCGATGTGCAGCGCAGCGCTGGACGCGGCGGGCCGCGACTTTGCGGGCCAAGGCTCATCTGTCAGCTATAATGCGATTTGCGACACAGCCAGTTTTAGCGATCTTAAGACCAATCAATTTGCTTTCGTCACCGAAAGTTTGGGTAGTAAAATTACCTTTGACGTGATGCAAGAAGCCCTCTCGGATGGCCGTCAAACCGTTCATGATGATATGATATTGGGCAGCGAGACTTATATGCTGGCCAATCAATTAGCCCTGCTCTCGCTGAGTGATTTGGACAGGAAAAATACAAATCCCATTGCGAAAATTGGCCCGAAAGACCGCCCAAAGATCATTGCCATGTCAGAGCTCAACGACTTTCTTAGCTATGAGCTTGTCCCCTTTTATGAGCAGCTTTGGAAACGTACCATCCGGCCCGAGCAGAATAATTTGGCCTATATAGACTCCCGTATCCGCGAAAAGATGACCGAGGATATCGGTTTTGAAATGATCGACATGCGCTTGGAATTTGCCGATAAAATCATCCCCATGGTCAACGGTTTTGTTGACCCTAAAGATGCTCATAGCGGCCATGCGGGCGAGAAAGAGCTCATGCTTTATTTGCTCTGCGGCGCAGTTGATGGGCAGCGAAATGATAAAGAGTGTCTGGCCACAGAATTGCAGAATTAGATGACGGCCTCCCCTCCCTTTGCGCTTTTCATACGCGGACCCAAAGACGCCGCCTTTGAGATTTCAGATCAATTAGGGTTTGAGAGCGAGATGACAGCTCTGGCGGTCTCCCTATTCGAAGATGGTCCTGACACGATGCATGTTCAAGCTCTGTTTGAAACAGAAGCGCAGGCGCAGACCTGTTTGGATGGGTTAAAGTTTCCAGCAGAGATGGAGAGCTTCATAACCCAACTCCCCGATGAGGATTGGGTCAGCAAAAGCCAGGCCGGATTGCCGCCCGTCAAAGCGGGACGGTTCTGGCTTTATGGCAGTCATGATAAAGACGATATCCCTGCAGATATCCCCTTCCCGATTGAAATTAATGCGGGCCTCGCCTTTGGGACGGGGCATCACGGCACGACCAAAGGCTGCTTATTGATATTTGACGGACTGCTAACGGGCGGGTTTGACCCCAAGCAAGTCTTGGACTTGGGATGCGGTGCAGGCGTTCTCGCGATTGCCGCTGCCAAAGCACTGAAACGGGATATCCTCGCAACGGATATTGATCAGGACGCCGTAGATGTAACGCTGCAAAACGCGCAAGTGAACGATGTTGAGCCCTATATTCAAAGCCATCAGGCGGATGGATTTGATAGTCCTGTCCTCAATGGGCGGCAATTTGATTTAATCTTTGCCAATATTTTGGCAGGCCCGCTAATGGGGTTAGCGCTGGATATCGCAAATGCATTGGCACCGGGCGGACAGGTAATTCTTTCAGGCATACTGGATGAACAAGCCGCGACAGTCACAGACGCTTTCACAAAAAAAGGGCTGAAGGTTTCCCCTCAGCCCTCTCTGTCTGGTTGGACGAGTTTGTTAGGCCAAAAGCCTTAAAGTGCGCGGTTAGCACGACGATCGCGGCGTGCATTACGGCGACCAATAAGGTTCATCGTTGCATGCTCACGACGCGCTTGAGCGCCTTCGAAAGTTGGACGAAATGTCCGCGTTTCGACGTTTGTAAATTCAGTTCCGTTAAATTGAGTAGTCATTGTGTAGTCTCCACATAATTAGGCGAAATCGCCGTATTTCTTGAAGACAATATAGAAAATCAAAAGGTTAATCTCTACGGCCAAGACAGCTAATAGAGCTATGCATTAATGCATAGATACTCATATTTGGCAGTTATCCCCTACAGGTACGTACCATGAATAGGGCCAGTTTAGCCCTAAGTGACTGTTTTAGCTATGTATTTACAACGCATAGCTCTGAACGCGTGCGGCGTTTACCACCCTCATTTGCGGGCGGCTCGCGGCTAAGTGTTTGTAATTCCTTAACTTTAATTGGGGCGTTCCAATGTTAGGGGCGTTAAGGGTTTTAGTTGTATTATGTCATGGTGTTGCCATCCTCAGCAACCTTAACCTCAAGTCCGGCGTCCATGACTACTTTATCAACATACCACCTAAATTCAGTTCTGTGAGATTCTCCGAAAACATCTTCGTAGGTAATCCATCCAAAAATATAAATCCTATAATCTGGCCTTTGGTTAAAGACCTCATGGGCTTTCGAGAGAAACTTTCCTGTAGAAATCTGGACGGCGTGAATTTGAAAATCTATCGGCGTCACTCTGACCCCAGATTTTGGTGGTATCACCGAAAGGCTAGGCAAATCCTGCATAGGAACAAATTGAGCAAAAAGTTCACTTTCTTGCCCAATTTTACAGCCGCCGGCGGCGAAATGCCGTCTAACATTAATTGCGGGGGTTTCTCCGATATTCTCAACAGAAACAGTGGCCCTGTAATGTCCACCACCTATGCTTTCAAACCTAACCCCACTAACGGACATGTAGGCTCTAGATTGTTTTTGACCTATTTCACGAGTTACGATGGTGGCGTTCCTAGCCTCTACAAGGCCTTCTCTAGCTATAACGGTGGCTGTCTCAGCCTCTTCCAGCATATCTCCAGCAAGAGTTGCAGCTTTGAAGGCCTGCATCAATGTAATGCCCACAAGCAAAAGGCCAAACCCAGTGAAAGCCGCAGTAACCCACGAAGCACGCTTCATACTGATTTGAGCCCGATGGTCGAGCATCTGTTGTTGGCGGTCATATTCGTATTGGCCGCTCCGCTTGCAATTCTCAGCGGGTATGGGTTTTCCGTCATTACTGGGAGGGCAAATAAGCTGAAAGTTTTCTGGGGCTATCTTTGCTTGCTCTGCCCAGTGGTCGTTTTTTGTGCGCTCTGCTGGCCACTCTATTAGGCTTAGGTGGAGACAATAAATCAAAAGTATAGCGCAACATGAGATTATTACTGCAGCTAGACTATTGATGTTCATCCAAACTCTTTACAACCTTAATTCAAGGACTCCAATAGCTTCTAGAAAATGAATACAAAATCGTGTAAGGCGAAACCATGACAACATTACGTAAAGCGCAGATCGAAAATAACCTAGAAGCCTTTATCAAAGAGCATGAAGGAGAAGCCGTGGAAAAAGAGCAGTTGAAGCGCTATATAGACGCCTCTGCTACCCCTTTGGATAACCGTAAAGAAGGTCGTTCAAAATCCGATGCGGCTCGTTTCTCCGATTGTAAATAAACTCTGCTTCACCTGTATAGCTGTGTAAGTGCTTTGCGCTAACCCAAATGTGAGTGCCTTTAATCGTGCGCTTAAGGTGCATGAAAAAGCCTTCGATTGAATTTGTTGTTTCGCCTTTAGGCCCGACATACTGCTTACCCGCATGATTTACTTTCTTATGCGTGTATTCAGTGCTGTAGCTAAGGCGTGAATAAGCGGGTAATTCATCCGTATGGATTTCAGTGCCAGACTTAACGTGGTCTGTGATATTCTTGATTAGCGTTTTGCTCTTTGTGTCTGTTGTGACGTGCGTAATGATTTCGCCGCCATGCTCTAACATACCTTGAACAATAGCCTTGCCCTTGCCGCCATATGCGCCTTTTTTACGTCCACCGATGTAAGTCTCATCGACTTCAACAATTTTACCAGAGCCGCCTAGAGGCGCGTCACCGTCAACACGGGCCATATGCTCACGTATCTTATGACCCATGCGCCATGCAGTCTTATATGTGACGCCTAATTGACGCTGTAGCTCTTTACCAGACACGCCGTTGCGGGACTTGGTGAATAGGAACATAGCGTAAAACCACAGTTGTAAGGGGGTTGTAGAGCCTTCGTAGATGGTTCCTGCCATCGGATGAATGTGGTCTCCACACTTCTGACAAGAGAACGCTTTGTGGTCTTTTAGGCGGTGAAATTTGCCGATTGTGCCGCATTTTTTGCACTCATGGCTATCACCATAACGCACATCAAAAAGATGTTGCAGACACGTATCATCGTCTGGGAATTGTTTGAAAAAATCTCTTACAGTTTGCTTGGTCATGAGCATTATATGACATATTTATTCACGTATGTCTAGGGGATAATTACCTCATATTTGGTTAACTATACTAGCTGTGGTCGTCGAGCTCGCGGTAAAAACTGGACTCGGGTGGATACTTAAACTCTGCAATATCCAAGGCCGTTATAATTGGCTCTAACTCGCTTGGTTTTATCTTACTGTCAGCAATATCGATTTTGCGCCGGTCAAAAATTGTCCCGAAGAATTTTTGCGCCATGTCATTCTCCCTAAGTAAAAGCCCTCCCAGAGATTTCCTATAACACATCTTCGTAACAATTATAAGTCTGCTCTGGCGAATTCTTGTGACCTCTATTACATGGGAGGGACAGAATAAGGATTTGAGATGCGCCAAGACTTTGACATGATACAGAATTTTGAGGTTCAGGGCGGCCCTGAATATGGGCAAAAAAATCTTCCAAAACTGCGTAAATCCTTAGAAAAACAGGGGTTGGACGGCTTTTTAGTCCCGCATGAAGATGAATACCAAAATGAATATCTGCCCGATTGTAATGAGCGCTTGATGTGGGTGAGCGGCTTTACGGGCTCTGCGGGGGCCGCCGTGGTCATGACCGACACAGCCGCGATGTTCGTGGATGGCCGCTATACGCTGCAAGTCGCCGCCCAAGTTGATAACGGCTTATTCTCTTACGAAACATTAGAGCGCGGCGGCGTAGCGGCATGGCTGAGAGACAATACGAAATCCGGTCAAATCATCGGCTATGACCCCCGCCTTCACAGTCCCGCCGCTCTGGACACATTTAAAAAATCAGTCACGCTTTCGGGGGCGACACTAAAAGCTTTGGACAGCAATCCCATTGATGCGGCATGGACGGACCGCCCCGAAGCGCCCAAGGCCGCGTTAACTATTCAGTCTAAAAAACTCGCAGGGGAGAGCCATAGCGATAAACGCGCGCGCATTGGTAAAGCCTTGAAAGCGCAAAATGCGGACGCCGCGCTTATCACCTCTCCGGCATCTATCGCGTGGCTATTAAACATTCGCGGCGGCGATGTCATGTGCACCCCCCTGCCGCTCTCTACCGCAATAGTGAAAGCGAGTGGCCAAGTTGATCTGTTCGTGAATCCCGAAAAGCTCACAGATGATATCCGCACGCATCTTGGCAATGATGTGTCCATCCGCAAGGAAGAGGATATCACTGAAAGCATAGAGGCTCTTAAAGGCCAAGCCGTGATTGCAGACCCGGCGGTCAGTTCGGCCTTCTACTTTGAAGCGTTGAAAGCGGCGGGCGCGAGTATCATCAAAGCCCAAGACCCTGTGGCGCTGCCCAAAGCCTGCAAGAACAGCGCAGAAATTGCGGGCACTACAGAGGCGCATAAGCGCGATGCCGTGCCGCTGATTAAGTTTTTGCATTGGCTCGACACTGAAGCCCAATCCGGCAAAGTCGATGAAATAGACGCGGCAGGACAGCTTGAACATTTCCGCCACGAGACGGGACAGCTGAAGGATCTCAGCTTTGAAAGCATTTCAGGCGCAGGCTCCAACGGGGCGATTGTCCATTACCGCGTCAGTAAAGCGACCACCAAAAAGCTCGCCAAGGGTTCGCTCTTTCTCATCGATAGCGGCGCGCAATATCAGGACGGGACAACGGATGTTACGCGCACGGTTCCTATTGGCAAAGCGGATGCAGAAATGCGCGAGCGTTTTACGCTCGTCTTAAAAGGTCACATTGCCCTCGCAACTGTGCGCTTCCCCGAAGGAACAACAGGCAGCAATCTGGACGCCCTCGCCCGCCATGCGCTTTGGCAACATGGGCTTGATTATGATCACGGCACAGGCCACGGCGTTGGCGTTTATCTAGGCGTGCATGAAGGCCCGCAGCGCATTTCCAAAATGCCCAATAAGGTCGCGCTGAAACCTGGCATGATCGTCTCTAATGAACCCGGCTACTATAAGACGGATGGCTACGGCATTCGGATTGAGAACCTCCAATATGTAACAGAGCCTGCCGCGATTAAAGGCGGAGAGCGCAAGATGCTCGGCTTCGCGAACCTCACCTTAGCGCCGCTACATAAGGACTTAATTGATGTGGAGTTGCTGACAGCTTCGGAGCGCAAATATGTCGATGATTATCACACGGATGTCTGGGGTAAGATTGGTGGTCAGGTTGAGGGTGAGGTTAAGGCTTGGCTTAAGAAGGCATGCGCGCCGCTATAATTAAATAAAATAACTATCATTTATCGTCATTCCGTCTCATCGCGTAGCGATGGCGGAACCCATACCTGAATATCACGTCTAAATACGATTTGCCGATAGCCTCGACATCAAGGCATGGGTACCGTCAGCGCTACGCGCTGTGTCGGTATGACGAAGGTGGGAAAATCGCCCCTACTTAGTAAACTCACCCTTCTGAATGCGTGTCAAAAACTTCGTGCCTTGTTGGCCGCCATTGGTGAATTCCTCGGCGCCGTCCATAGAGCGAATTTGGTCAATATGTTTCGCAACATTTTCAGCGGTTTGGTCACCTTCGGCGAGGTTAATGCCTTGAGTTTCAACGACTTTAGTTTCTGAATAGCCGCCTGCACCCGCACATAAAATCATGCGGTTGGGCGCGTCATCACAGACGAGATAAACAAGTCCTGCAGAGACAGACTCTACCGTAAGCTTTTCCAGAATTTCTTCAGGCATCAAGTTCTCTGTCATACGCGAGCGCGCTGTCGGACTAAGCGTATTAATGCGGATATCATATTTCGCGCCTTCGAGGCAAAGCGTGCGCATGAAGCCTGACAGCCCTGCTTTCGCCGCGCCGTAATTTGTCTGGCCGAAATTACCATACATGCCAGAGCTGGAGGTGGTCATGACGATACGGCCATAGCCGCGCTCTTTCATATGGTTCCACACAGCTTTGGTGCAGGTCGCAGAACCGCGCAGATGAACCGCCACAACCAAATCCCAATCGGCTAAGGTCATTTTAGAAAAGGACTTATCGCGCAGGATACCTGCATTATTGACGAGGATATCGACATGTCCCCATTTGGCGATAGCTTCATCTACCATGGCTTGGACTTCGGACTCGTTGGTGACGTTTGCGCCATTGGCAATCGCTTCGCCGCCTGCCGCAATGATTTCAGCCACGACATTCTCCGCCATGGTTGACCCGCCGCCTGTCCCATCGACAGAGCCGCCAAGGTCATTGACGACAACTTTCACGCCGCGAGAGGCCAATGCCAAAGCATGGGAACGGCCTAGCCCGCCGCCTGCACCTGTTACGATGGCGACCCGGTCTTTAAATTCTACTGTGCTCATTATTTTTTCCTAAATGGTGCGTTATACGACTTCGAACAATCCTGCTGCGCCCATTCCGCCGCCGACACACATCGTGCTGACGACATATTTCGCGCCGCGTCTTTTGCCTTCGATAAGAGCGTGAGCGACCATGCGCGCGCCGGACATGCCGTAAGGGTGACCGATAGAGATTGCGCCGCCATTGACGTTAAGGTTTTCATTCGGAATGCCGAGCTTATCGCGGCAATAAATGACTTGAACGGCGAAAGCCTCATTCAGCTCCCACAGACCAATATCATCCATTTTCAAACCTGTTTTCTCAAGCAGCTTTGGTATCGCGTAAACTGGGCCAATACCCATCTCGTCTGGCGCAAGGCCTGCGACGGCCATACCGCGATAAATACCCAGCGGATTGAGGCCGCGCTGCGATGCGATTTTAGCTTCCATCAGAACAGAGGCAGAGGCCCCGTCCGAAAGCTGTGAGGCGTTACCCGCTGTGATGAAATTACCTGGGCCGCGCACAGGTTTAAGACCTGCAAGACCTTCAAGGTTTGTAGAGGGACGGTTGCCTTCGTCTTTTTCAAGTGTGACTTCCTGTGTAGAGATTTCGCCTGTCTCTTTATTCTTTACGCCCATGACGGATTTCATCGGGACGATTTCATCGTCGAATTTACCCGCTTCTTGGGCGGCATGGGTGCGCTGCTGGCTTTGCAGCGCATATTCGTCTTGCGCTTCGCGGGACACGTCATAGCGCTTTGAGACCGTTTCAGCCGTATCAATCATCTGCATATAGGCCGTAGGGTGAACCTTATAAAGCTCAGGATCAGCCTCGACGCGCATCTCAGCTGTTTGAACTTTTGAGATTGAATCCAAACCGCCGCCAATGGCGATGTCCATGCCGTCGACAAGGATTTGCTTCGCCGCAATCCCAATCGCCATCATGCCAGAGGAACACTGACGGTCAATCGTCATGGCGGAGACGCTATCGGGAAGACCTGCGCGGAGTGTCGCCATGCGGGCTACGTTGGAGGATTGTGTCCCCTGTTGCAGTGCACAGCCTAGAATAACATCTTCGACTTCGCCGCCTTCAAGACCTGCACGCTCAACAGCATGTTTAAGGACATGTCCAGCCAGCGTTGGGGAAAAGGTATTATTGAAAGCTCCGCGATAAGCCCGGCCAATCGGGGTGCGGGCAGTTGAGACGATGACGGCTTCGCGCATGATAAACTCCTATATGCAATTAGTTGCATAGCTATGCCCATAAGGGCGGAAAAGCAAGGCGTGTTGGTAAGAAATTATAGAATTTACAGCGCCTGCGAGAATGATAGTGTGACTTATGGCCGTTTCATTGTCTCATCATTTTTTCGTGTTGCTTTTGCGCCTGTCAGGCGGGCGAAAGATTTTAGGTAAGCAATTTGCCAAAGGGCGCGCGGCGACTGCCGCCCCAAAACCCAAAGAGATAGAGCGGTTTAATATCACAAAATCAGACCATGAAGGCCATGCG